>JBBASQ010000032.1:0-25618 GCA_040399185.1 Prochlorococcaceae cyanobacterium | reverse complement strand
ACAGCAAATCCCGGGTCAATCACCGCCATCGCCTCGGCCGCAATCCGGCAGAGCTCGTTGTGGGCGGGGCCGTGGCTGGCGATCAGACAGCCGGCCTGGCGCACATCGCCGGTGTTGTAGGTGAGGTCGCGGCCATCGGCATGGGTGAAGGCGCCGCCTGCGGCCTGGAGCACCGCATGGGGGGCGGCCATATCCCAGTCTTTCGGAGCACTCTTGCCAGAGAGGGAGATGTAGAGGTCGGTGTCGCCGCGCAGGATCGTGGCCACCTTGCCGCCCACACTGCCGATCGCCTTGGTGTCGCCCAGGGCCATCGCTTCCAGCAATTGCTCGAGGCGCTGGTCGCGGTGATTACGGCTGGCCACCAGCACAAGATCGCTGCGCTCACGCCGCCCACTGAAGGCCACGGGGAACACCTCTCCGGCTCGGTTTTCGCACCAGGCCGCACCAGGGTTTTCGCCCTCCGGATTGATCACACCGATCCACAGCTCGCCTTTCTCGGGCAGCAACACCACACCCAGCACCGGCGCCTTGCCGCGCACCAACGCCAGATGCACCGCATATTCGCCGGTGCCCTGGAGGAAGTCTTTGGTGCCATCCAGCGGATCCAGGATCCACAGCCACTCCGCATCCAGCGGCTCGCCGTCGCGCAGTTGCTCCTTGGCGGTTTCCTCACTGAGCAGGGTCCAACCGGCGGCTGGGAACGACGCCTGAAGCCCCTCCAGCAACCACTGGTTCACCGCCAGGTCTGCCGCCGTGACAGGCCCCTCTCCGCCCTCATCCACGCTGAGGGCCCTGGGGAAGCCGTAGGGGGGCTGCTCGCCGCGGCCGTAGGCCAGCAGGATGTCGGCAGCCCCCCAGCTCAGGCGACGCAGCTCCACCAGCAGGTGACCAATGTCCAGGCCCCCGGGCAGGGGCACGGCAAAGGGCAGCCCGGAGGCCGTGGAAAGGTTCGGGGTGACCGCCATCATGGATTCAGCAACGCACCGGCGCCCGGGCACCGCGGATGAGCATTGTGGGCGACGGGCGTGAAGCCTCCAGGGAACCGGCACCAGGGGTGCTCTATCTGGTGGGCACGCCGATTGGCAACCTGGGCGATCTCACCCCGCGGGCCCGGCAGGTGCTCACCGGGGTGCAGCGGATCGCCTGCGAAGACACCCGCCGCAGCGGCCTGCTGCTCCATCAGCTGGGACTGCGCCGCGGCGAGGGTGCGCCCCGCCTGCTGAGCTTTCACCAGCACAACCAAACCAGCCGCGTTCCAGAACTGCTCGCCGCGCTGGAGGCCGGCGAAGCGATCGCGGTGATCAGTGATGCGGGCCTACCCGGCATCTCCGACCCCGGCGAAGCCCTGGTGGCCGCTGCCCGCCAGGCCGGGCGACCTGTGATCTGCGTGCCCGGGCCCAGCGCCGTCACCACGGCCTTGGTGAGCAGCGGGCTGCCGAGCGGCCGTTTCTGCTTTGAGGGCTTCCTCCCGCCCAAGGGCAACCAACGCCGCGCGCGGCTCCAGGAACTCGCCGGGGAAGAGCGCACGATGGTGCTGTTCGAAGCCCCCCACCGGCTCCTCGATCTGCTGGAAGATCTGCTGGCGGTGCTGGGGGATCGGCCGCTGCGGGTGGCGCGCGAGCTCACCAAGCGCCACGAAGAGCAGGTGGGGCCGAGCGTGCAGGCCTGCCTGGAGCACTTCCGGCGCACCCCGCCCCTGGGGGAGTGCACGCTGGTGCTGGGAGGTGCGGAACCCGCCGCACCTCCCGCATGGGATGACGCCAGCTTGCGGGGCGAACTGGAGGCCCTGATCGGCAAGGGACTCAGCCGTAAGGATGCGGCGCGGGAGCTGGCGGAGCGCACCGGCCACAGCCGCCGGGAGCTCTATGCCCTGCTCCACGACAACCCGGTGGCCCAAAGCCCGGCAGACTGAACGCCTACCAAGCTTCAGCCGATGCTGCTGCGACTGCGATTGCTGCTGGGCAGCGTGCTCGGCGGCGCCATGCTGCTGCTGATTCTGTGCTTGGGCGCCCAGAACCTGGAGCAGCGTCCCACCCTCAACCTGGGCTTCGGCCGCACACCTGCCCTGCCGGCGGGCTTCCTGGTGGGGGTGGCGTTGGTGATCGGCGTGATCGGCGGCGGCAGTGCAGCGGCCCTGCTGGCCCCCGGTGGCGATCAGGCCCCGGGGAGGGAATAGACGCCGTTTTCGATCACCAGCCGGCTGATGCCCTGGGCCACCAGATAGCGGGCGGTGCGCTCAAAAATGCGGGTATCGGGGATCTTGATCACCCGCTGGCTGCGGCCGCAGAGGCGCTTGGCATTGCGGGGGTTCACGAACACCTGCAGGGCCTGGAGCTGGTCCTCGCCGGGGGGCAGCAGGCCCAGCTCGGTGAACTCACTGAGGGGGCGGGCGTCGAGCTCCACGGTCTTGTCCACCAGCATGTAAACGCTGGCGGGCAGCTCCGCCTCAGCAATGGGAATGCAGCTCACCGGCTCCTGAGACGCAGCCGCGGCAGGGATCTCCAGAACGTCGTCGGAGCCATCGGCATCGTCACCCT
Organism: Prochlorococcaceae cyanobacterium; assembly: GCA_040399185.1. Taxonomy (GTDB): domain Bacteria; phylum Cyanobacteriota; class Cyanobacteriia; order PCC-6307; family Cyanobiaceae; genus UBA5018. The sequence goes on along the minus strand of JBBASQ010000032.1, from coordinate 23,081 downwards.
CGTCATCGGCGCCGTCATCGCCGAAGTCATCAGCGTCATCGATGGCCAGGGTGCCGTCGGAATCGTCGTCCTGCTCCTCGTCGTCCTGGGTGTCCGTGAGCTCGGTGACCTCGAGCTGGTTGTCGGTGAACTGGTTGTCGGCGGCCGGCGCTGCAGGCTCAGCTTCAACGACAGACTCGGGAACCGGTTGGACCACCGGCTCGGCAACGACGACGGCAGCGACACCGCCACGGGCGGCACGGGCCCGCTCCTGCTTCAGGCGCTCGTAGACCTCGGGCGGGAGGGCAGCCTTCACCACCCGGCTCACCGTGTTCACGCTGCAGCCGAACGCGGCCGCCAGCTCACCACTGCCCTCGCCGGCGCTGTAGCGAGCCACCAGCTCGCTCTTCTGGCTGTCGGTGAGCCGGGTGGCCGCCATAGGGCGAAGTCTGCGCAGCAAACCACTGTACGGGGCTTTCCCCTCGGCGCTGGCACAATGCTCCAGTGCCCCTCAGGGCCCTGCTCCCTTAGCTCAGCTGGATAGAGCAGCTGCCTTCTAAGCAGCCGGTCGTTGGTTCGAGTCCAACAGGGGGCGTTCCAGGAAAGCCGCGCCGCAGCGGCTTTCAGCCGGTCAAAACGGGGATTTGGGAGAAAGGCCCACCCAGATGACAGGAACGATGACCCATGGAAATTCGGGCCTGTTGCGAGCGGCGGGCCTATTGCGAGCGGAATGATCTCCACGATGCCATCAGGAAAAGGTGACGGAGCCGGCAGATGCTGCCGCGATGAAACTGGAGACATCCGCCCCAGGGCCAAACCGCTCAAACCCGCTCACCGTCATCATTCCCCCAATCAAAAAAGATCCATCACCATTGGCCTCAATGGCATAGGAACCGGGATTAAAAGTCAGCACATCAATCCCAGCACCGCCAACAAAGAATCCAGTTCCAAATCCTTTGAGCTGGTCGTTGCCATGACCCAGGTCCACCGTGCCCTCTCCCGCAAAGCCCAAGGGCAGGGCATCCACAATGTCATTGCCATGGCCAGTGCTGATTAGGCCTTGGTTCCAAATGTCATGGCTCAATCCACCTCCGCGCGCCGTGATGACGTCATTGCCCTTGCCAGTATTGATCTCACAATCCGGGCCGTTAACGATGCCGTCGTAGCGCGCACTACTCCCAGTGATGCTGTCATTGCCATCGCCGGTTTCAATCTGGGCATCGAAGTAGTTCAAGATCCCCCAGATGCCACCCCTGCCGATGATTGCATCGTTGCCACTGCCCGTTGTGATCAGCCCGCCGTAACCACCGTTGTAAATGCCATCGCCGGAGTCCGAGCCGATACCGATGATGGTGTCATGCCCCGCGCCGGTATCGATGGTTGAGTAGCCAGTATTCAGAATGCCGTCATAGGTGGTGGCGGCCTCACCCCGGATCACGTCATTGCCTGCTCCAGTCGAAATCAAGCCGCCTTGTTCGTTCACAATCCCGTAAATTCGGCCCAACCCTGAGACGGCGTCGTTGCCACTGCCGGTGTTCAGCGTGGCGTTGCTGTTAACAATGGCGCGATCCGCCCCCGTTGCACTGATCTGATCCTGTCCTGCCCTCGCATCAACAACACCAGCCGTGTTGATCCATCCATCGGTGGCTGCTGCCACATCCGATTGATTGGTGAAGATGAAGTCCTGAAGATTGGACATGATTCGCTCCAATACCGGACCCTCAAGTCGTACCCACCAGCAGGACAGCAGGTGAGCAACACGGCAGGACCGCGGCCTTAAGGCAGCAACGCGTTGTGATTATGCATCGAGCAAATCCTGAAACCAATGCCCTCTGGATTGGCTTCGTCGTGACGCACGGCGCATCACGACGAAGGGTCTTTGGCTAAAAATGGCTGCCGTGTGAGCAACCGGTCGTTGGGTCCGCTCCAACGGGAAGCGTTGAACAATCCCCAGCCTGTGCCGATGCACCAGCTTCTGCCCACCGATCCCACCCCAGGGAACCTGGCGCCCTACGGCCAGCTGGTGAGCCCGCTACCGAACGGGGCGGATTTTGGGCCTGGAGATGTCGAACTGAAGCTCGATGGGGGCAAGCCCCGGTTTTGGGTGATGGCACTGGAGCACCGCGCACCCGTGGTGACGGTGCTGGCGCGCCACAGCCTCTGCAGCCAGTGTCTGGCTTCTGCCGATGGAAAGCCGTGGTGGGTCGTGCTGGCCCCACCGCAACCAGAACTCGCACCGCCCGATCCCGCCCGGATCCGGCTGTTTCGGATCGAACCGGGGGTGATCCTCAAGCTGCACGTGGGCACCTGGCATGCCGGGCCTTACTTCCGCGAACCGCAGGCCAACTTTTTCAACCTGGAACTGGCTAATACCAACAGCCACGACTTCACAGAGATCGCACTACCCGAACCACTGCAATTCGCATTCGAACCTGCGAGCTAACGCCTTCCACCGTCGCCATCAATCAAAGCCCAACAGATCGAAGATCTCGCGATCCTTGAGTGACTCAGCCTCCAGGGGCTTCACGCTCTCGAGCATGGCCTGGGCCAGGCGCAGATATTCATTCTGCACCGCTTCCACCTCAGGCGTGGGCTCCATCTCGAAGATCGTGCACTTCTTCAGGCGGGAACGGCGGATGGCATCAAGATCTGGAAAGTGGGCCATGGTGCGCATGCCCACCCGTTCGTTGAAGCGATCGATCTGGTCGGTGTCCTTGCTGCGGTTGGCCACCACCCCGCCCAGGCGCACTTTGTAGTTCTTGGCCTTGGCCTGGATCGCCGCAATGATCCGGTTCATCGCGAAGATGGAGTCGAAATCATTTGCCGTCACGATCAGGCAGTAGTGGGCATGCTGCAGCGGTGCCGCGAAGCCACCACACACCACATCACCCAGCACATCGAAGATCACCACATCGGTGTCATCGAGCAGGTGGTGCTCCTTGAGCAGCTTCACCGTCTGGCCGGTGACATACCCACCACACCCCGTGCCTGCGGGCGGGCCACCCGATTCCACACACTGCACCCCATTGAAGCCTTCAAAGACGAAGTCTTCCGGCCGCAGTTCCTCCGTGTGGAAATCCACGCTCTCAAGGATGTCGATCACTGTGGGCACCATCTGCTTGGTGAGGGTGAAGGTGCTGTCGTGCTTGGGGTCGCAGCCGATCTGCAGCACTCGCTTACCAAGCTTCGAGAATGCCGCGGAGAGATTGGAGCTCGTGGTGCTCTTGCCAATGCCACCTTTGCCATACACGGCAATCACCAGTGCGCCCTCCTGAATCTGCAGGGCGGTGTCTTGATGCACCTGCACGCTGCCCTCACCATCGGGGCGGCGAAGTGTGGTGGTCATCGCTGTGGAACACGGCTGATCATCCATCCAACGCCTGTATGTGTCCCAACCATGGATTCCCATGGAAAGCGCAACATCCACTGGATTTTTGCCAGCAAATGGGGACATCGAGCCATCAACCAATGGGTGCAAATACCCAATTCATGGACGAACCCCCAGGTGCTGTGTAGGCATCAACGACTGAAGTGAGCTTTAGCCGCATACAGCGCCTCACTGTCGATCTCACCCAGCCCCTGCTCCCTGGCGTAGGCCTCGGTGTTACGCCGCACCTTGCCCCGCACGAAGAACGGGATTTTGGAGAGTTCCGCCTCACCCTCGGCACTCCAACGCAGCCCCTCGCTTGCGAGCTCGAGCACAGGATCGGGGAGCCGAGCGGCACCCACCTCCACAGGATCCGGCCGGGGCGGGGCCGAGGCCCCCTCCAGATGGCTGAGGTGACCGTCCACGAATTCAAAGTCGTGGCGGAACATCCCGATCAGGTGTTCCTCCAGGCCCATCATCAATGGATGCACCCAGCTGTCGAAGATCACGTTCGCTCCCTCCCAACCCATCACCGGTGAATAGCGGGCTGGCACGTCCTGCACGTGCAGTGGCGCACTGATCACGGCGCAGGGAATGCCGAGCCGCTTGGCGCTGTGGCGCTCCATCTGGGTGCCCAGCACCAGTTCCGGCGCGGCCTCGGCCATGGCGGCCTCCACGGCCAGGTAGTCGTCGGTGATCAACGCCTCGAGCCCCAGCTCCCGGGCGGCGGCGCGCAGCTCCCGCGCCAGCTCGCGGCTGTAACTACCCAAACCCACCACCTCGAAGCCGAGCTCCTTGGCGGCGATGCGGGCGGCGGCAATGGCGTGGGTGGCATCGCCAAAGATGAACACGCGCTTGCCGGTGAGATAGGTGGAATCCACCGAGCGCGAATACCAGGGCAGCCGCGAGTGCTGCTCGATCGATGCGGGCCTGTCTGCTTCCGCCAAGAGTTCGCTGGGTAACTCCAGTTGCAGCACCCCATGGAGTTCCCGCAGAAAGGCAACGGTGGCACCGATGCCGATGGGCACGGTGCCCACCACCGGCATCCCGAACTGACGCTCCAGCCAGCTGCAGGCCGAAGCCGCCAGCTCCGGGTAGAGACACACGTTGGCGTCGGCACTGGGGATGCGGAGCAGATCCGCGGGCCGAGCGGTGAGCGGCGCCACCACGGCCACCTCAATGCCGTAGCTCTCCAGCAACCGCGTGATCTCGGCCACGTTGTCGCGGCAGCGGAACCCCAGCAGGCTGGGGCCCAGCAGGTTCACCCGGGGCCGGCGCCCCTGGTGCCGCCAGCGGCCCGGATCGGGCTTGGGGGCGCCGGGGGGCGGCACCACACCCTTGAGCAGCCCCCGCACCAATTGGTAGAAGGTTTCGGCCGCCCCCCAGTTCTCCTTCTTGGAGTAGGCGGGCAGCTCCAGGCTCACCACCGGAATGCCGCCCAGATCCATGCCCGCCGCCAGGGCGCCGGGTTGGTCTTGGATGAGTTCGGCAGTGCAGCTCTCCCCCACCAGCAGCGCCTCCGGCCGGAAGCGCTCCGCAGCATCCGCGATCGAACGCTTCACCAGTTCCGCGGTGTCACCTCCCAGGTCGCGCGCCTGGAAGGTGGTGTAGGTGACCGGCGGGCGCCGGTCTTGCCGCTCGATCATCGTGAACAGCAGGTCGGCGTAGGTGTCGCCCTGGGGGGCGTGCAACACCAGATGCACCCCCTCCATCGAGGCGGCCACCCGCAGCGCCCCCACGTGCGGGGGGCCTTCGTAGGTCCAGAGCGTGAGTTCCATCAGGTGAATTGCAGAAGGCTGCGGCGACGCAGCGAACGGGCAAACAGCGCCGCTAGATCCGCGGCCTGGTCGCAGCCGTGGATGGGGCTGAACACCAGCTCGATCGACCACTTGGTGGCGATGCCCTCGGCCTCCAGCGGGTTGGCCAGGCCCATGCCGCACACCACCAGATCCGGCCGGGCAGCCCGCACCCGATCCAGCTGATTTTCCAGGTGCTGCCCCTCACTCAACCGGGTGCCGGGCGGCAGCAACGCCAGTTCGGAGGCCATCAGCTGGCGATCGAGATAGGGGGTGCCCACCTCCACCAGCTCCATGCCGCACTCGCGGGCCAGAAAGCGGGCCAGGGGAAGTTCCAACTGGGAATCGGGCAGCAGAAACAGCCGCTTGCCCGCCAGCCGCTCCCGATGGGGCGCCAGCGCCTGCCGGCCCCGCTGCGCGAGCGGATCCAGCACCGCAGCCACCTGCACCGGTGACAAGCCAAAGGCCCCAGCCGCGGCCGCCATCCAGGCGCAGCTGCCCTCCACCCCCAGGGGAAAGGGCGCCGCGATCAACTGGGCGCCGCGGGCCCCAAGGGCGCGGGCCGTGCCGGAGAGGAACGGCTGGGCCAGCAGCACCCGAGTGCCCGAACCCACCGGCGGCAAATCGGTGGAGCGGCGCGGCGGCAGGCTGCGCACCTGGCGAATGCCCAGGCGCTGGAACAGGCCCACCAGCCGGTCTTCCACGGCATCGGCGAGGGTGCCCACGATCAGCAGCTGGTGCTCATCGGTGTCCGGCAGCAGCGGCACCAGGGCCTGGAGCGCACCGTCTTCCCCCTGGGTGAAGGTGGTTTCGATGCCACTGCCGCTGTAATTCAGCACCCGCACCTGGCCCCGGTGGCTCTGGTTGAGCCGCTCGGCCGCCTTGGCGAGATCGAGCTTGATCACCTCACTGGGGCAACTGCCCACCAGAAACAGGGTGCGGATCTCGGGGCGGCGCTCCAGCAGCTGGGCCACCAGCCGGTCGAGCTCGGCGTTGGCATCCGCAAGACCGGCCAGATCGCGCTCGCCAAGAATCGCGGTGCCAAAGCGTGGTTCGGCGAAAATCATCACGCCGGCGGCGCTCTGGATCAGGTGGGCGCAGGTGCGCGACCCCACCACCAGAAAGAAGGCATCGGGCATGCGCCGATGCAGCCACACGATCGAGGTGAGGCCGCAGAACACCTCCCGCTGACCGCTCTCCCGCAGCACGGGCTCCGCCTGGGGGGGCGGATCAGACACCAATGAAGCCGCCATGCCGGCTCTCCCGCCGAAGGACGTGACTCCGGACTAGCCAGGGCAACAGGCGGGAGGAAGCGCTGCACACATCGGTTCACGCGAGCTGTGGGCAAAGCCGGACAGACTTGGCGGCGACCAGCGTTCCGCCGTGATGGATCTCTCCAAACCCAGCACCCACGCCAACCTCGAAGCCGCCTTCGGGGGCGAGAGCATGGCCAACCGCAAATACCTCTTCTTTGCGGATGTGGCCAAGCAGCTGGGCAACGGCGATCTGGCCCGCCTGTTCCGCGACACCGCCAACCAGGAAACCGAGCACGCCTTCGCCCACTTCCGGCTGCTGCACCCCGAGCTGGTGATCGACAACCCCGAGGCCCTCAGCGAGGAGCAGAAGCAGCAGATGCTGGCCCGCTGCCTGGAGCTGGCGATCGAAGGCGAAACCTACGAGTACACAACGATGTACCCCGAGTTCGCCGCCCAGGCCCGCGCCGACCGCGATGGGGAGGCCGCCGCGGAGTTTGAGGAGCAGGTGAGCGAATCCAAGGAACACGCCGCGATCTTCAAGCGGGCCGCGAGCAACTTCGGCTTCCTCGCCCCAATCGAGCAGCACCATGCCGAGCGCTATGGCGTGGCGCTGGAAGCCCTTCAGGGCAAGGGGTCTGCAGGGGAAGCGGCCGAGCCCGTGCCCGGCCAGTGGATCTGCAAGGTGTGCTCGATGATCTACGACCCCGCCGTGGGCGACCCCGAATCCGGCATTGCGGCCGGTACGCCGTTCGAGGCCATTCCCGACGACTGGACCTGCCCGATCTGCGGCACCCGCAAGGCCAACTTCATCCCTTACCGCGAACCGGAACTGCAGGCCGCCTGAAGCCGGTTCAGTTCGGCAACTCCATGGTGAGGTAGCGATCGAGGAAGGTGCCGTTCGGCAGGGTTTGGCCTTCGCGGAACTGCAGCCCCACGAAAGTACCGAAACGCCCTTCCTCCTCGGCTGCCCACACCAGCTGCATCTCCAGGCGCACGTTCTCCACTCCCACCCCGGAGTGGAGTTCGAGCACCATCACGGTTCCCGGACGGTCCGCAATCTCCCCACGCGCCACCAGGCACAGGCCGCCCTCGCTCACATCCCAGAGATTCACGTGGAGCGGCGCTCCCGCGGGGTTGATCAGGGCGCCCGACGGGGATCCAGGGCCGAAGGGCACGGGGCGGCGCTCCGAGCGGCGGCGGCCGGCGGGGTTGCTGCGGCGCTCCTGCTGGCGCCGTTCACCAGACCCATTCGGCCCGGCCCCATCGCCACGCCGCTCCTCGGAGCGCCGATCGCCCCGCAGAAACTTGATGAAGCGTGGGCCCTCGGCCACCATCTGCCTCCGCTGACGGCACCGTAGAGAAACCGGCGCGAATCAACCAGTTCCCCGATAGGGACAGTCATACGGGGATGATGCCTGCCAGCTGTATTCCTCCCATGACCCGCAGGCCAGCCCTCAAGCGACTGGAGCACCGGCTGGAACACGCGATGTGGCGGGTGCGGCTGATCGCCCTGCTGCCCGTGGTGATGAGCCTGCTGAGCAGCCTGGCCACATTTGTGCTGGGCACCTTGGAGGTGGGGCGAGCCCTGTTCAAACTTGCGCTCTACGGCATGCGCGGCAAGGCCTTCATTGCCGTCCTCTCTGATGTGGTGACGGGCGTAGACCTCTATCTGATTGGAATCGCGCTGCTGATCTTTGGCTACGGCATCTATGAATTGCTGATCTCTCCGATTGAGGCGGCACGGGAAACGGGCCAGGGGGGCACCGGCCTGCTGGACATCCGCAACCTGGACCAACTCAAGGAGAAGCTGGTGAAGGTGCTGGTGGTGGCCCTCATCGTGACCGCGTTCAAAGCCATGCTCACGATCCCGATCACCGATGGGGCCTCGCTGGCGTTCTTCTGCCTGAGCGTGTTCCTGCTGGCCCTGAGCGGCTATGTGGTGACCGGCGATGGCCTCAAGCTGCCGAAACACTCGTGATCAACGCCCTGCTCGAAGCCCTACAGGGCATCAACGGCCTGGAGAGCGGCCGCCGCCTCGTGGTGGTGTGGGGCCAGCTCGGAGACTTCGACAGCCTGGAATACGCCCAGGCCCTGGTGCCGGTGCTGCCGCAACTGGAGCGGGCCGGGATCGCACTGCACGCCTTCGCGATCGGCAAGGCCAGCGGGGCTGAGCGCTTCTGCCACTACACCGGCTTCCCGCGCGAACGGCTCACGATGGTGGGCGACAACAGCCTGCATCGGGCATTGGGGCTGTACGAGGGCCTCGCCAGTGGAGCCGGCCCGTGGCCCGATCTGCTGTTGATGTGTGCGGGTATCGGCTCCCCCGGCACCCTCGCCGAGGTGGTGCGCGGCTACACCGGTGATCGGGGCGCCAAGGCGCGGCTGGCCTGGCCCCTGTTCCGGCTGGCGGGGAGCGAAGCGGGGCTGCGGCCGTTCGAGCTCGCCACGGTGCGCCTGCAGAACATGGTGGAGGTGCTGGGCCGCTGGCGCACCTATGTGCCCAGCGACACCTACCTCACCCAGCGCGGCGGCACGTTCCTGCTGGAGGCCGACAACGGGTTGGCCTATGGGCACCGCGACCGCGGCATCCTCGGCTTCTCCGCCACGATGGATCACCCCCTGCAGTTCCTCGAACCGTTTCTGACGGCGCCGGAATCCGCCCACCCATGAGCGTGTTGAACCCGCCGGGCGGCAGCGAGCTGCTGGCCCTGGAAGCAGCGGCCCGCCGCCGGGGCAGCGGGCTCCCAGCGGAGAGCCTGATCGGCACCTGGTGGCTGGATCAGCTGTGGAGCCGCCAGGGAGCACAGCAGGACACCACGGCCTTGCTGCTGCGGGGGATCGGGGCATGCCTGGCGATCACGGCGAATCCCCAGACCCAAGGGCCAAACGATCCAGCCCTGCTGCTGCGCAACAGCGTGCAGCTCGGTGCGCTCACCCTGCAGTTCAGCGGGCCGGGCTGGCTGCAGGGCAAGCGGCCGCTGCTGCGCTTCCGCTTCGAGCGCATGGCCCTGCTGTGGGGCGAGCGCGAGCTCTGGCATGGCGTGCTGCCGGAACCGACCGAGCAGCACATGCCGTTCTTTGCCCTGATTGCCAGTGAGCGCTCGGGGGATCAGGGCTGGCTGGCAGCCCGCGGCCGTGGCGGCGGGCTGGCGGCGTGGAGGCTCAGGCCGTCTGGAGTTCGCGGCTGAGCAGGGCGTAGAGGTAGCCCGGCTCGCGGTAGCGGCTGGGCAGACAGTTGTGCAGGGTTTCCAGCCGCTCCCAGCACACGGTGCGGCGCACCTTGGCCAGGCTCTTGCCTTCGCGGATCAGCAGGCGCAGGGCCTTGCAGTAGGTGGGGTAGTTGGCTTCCAGTTCGCCGATGGTGAGGGCCGGGGCTTGGGACATGGCGCTTCGGGCGGCGGGCCCACTGTGCGCCGGGTGAGCGGTGCAGCGAGCCCCCCATGTGGGGACAATCCCAGCGCTGTGCCTCAGAGCTGCACCATGCCGCAGCGCATCCCCTTGAGCACCGCCTGCAGCCGGTTGTTCACATCCAGGGTGCGCAGCAGGCGCTTGGTGTAAGTGCGTGCCGTTTCCTCACTCACCACCAACTGCTCGGCGATCTCCTTGTCGGTGAGGCCGCTGGCCAGCAGATCCAGCACCTGGTATTCCCGCTTGGTGAGCCGGGGACAACTCAGGTAGGGCAGGTTGCCCGAACGCAGCGACGGACTCCGGTAGGAGTGGTGCCCCATCACGGCCATCACGGCGGCCTGCAACGGCCGCTGGTCGCCGATGAAGTCGGCCTCGGCCACCACCGCCTCCAGCCAGGGGGCATCCACGTACTGGGTGGGGATCACATCCCCCAGGGCGAGCACCACCACCTTCAGGGAGGGCTGGGCTTCGCGGGCCTTGCGGGCCAGCTCGAAGCCGCTGCCGCTTTCCAGGTAGTCGGTGCAGATCAGCAGCTCGTAGGGCTCCTGGGCCAGGTAGTGCAGGCAGGTGGGCTCGTCGGTGACCGCGCAGCCGATGCGGTTGCGGTCCTGGAACGACTCGCACACCGCGCGCAGCAGGAAACGGCCCTTCATGGCGATCGCCACCTTGCCGCTGATCGCCACCGAGAGCAGCACCTGGTCGAGGGTGGTGCCCTCCAGGCTGCCGAGAAAGGGGGTGAGATCCATGGCCCCCAGGACGCCAATGCCAAAGCTAGGGATCCGCCCTGCCCAGGCCATGGATTACCCCCATTTGGGGACACGCCATGCGGGTTGGCGTTAACAGATGCGGGGCAACAACTCACCGCTGAGCGGCAGCAACACCCGCTCCGTGCCCAGGGGCGTGCGCAGCCGCACGCGCGCGGCCGGCCCAGCCTGCAGCTCCAGCACCTCGCCGATCGAGGCGCCGCCATACGGCTCCAACGCCGCAAGGGCCGCGGCCGCCTGATCCGGCGCCACCACGGCGAGAAACCGGCCCTCGTTGGCCAGATGGAGTGGGTCGAAGCCCAGCAGCGCGCAGGTGCGCCCCACCGGCTCGATCACCGGCAGCCGCTCCTCCTCGATGCGCAGCACCACGCCAGCCGCCGCGGCCAGCTCCTGCAGCGCACTGGCCAGGCCCCCGCGGGTGAGGTCGCGCAGGCAGTGGGGCTGCACTCCCGCCGCAAGCAACTGCTGCACCACCGGCCAGAGCGGGGCGCAATCGCTCAGCACCGGCGGCTGCAACGCCAACCCATGCCGTGCCGCCAGAATCGCCACACCATGGCGGCCCAGATCACCGCTCACCAACAGCTGATCCCCCGGGCGGATCGCGGTGGGATGGGGATCCACCGCAGCCTCCACCAGGCCAATGCCACTGGTGGTGATGAACACCCCATCGCCTTTGCCCCGCTCCACCACCTTGGTGTCACCGGTTACCACCTGCACACCGCACTGCTCGGCGGCCTCCCGCATCGAGCTCACCACCCGGCGCAGCAGCTCCAGCTCCAGGCCCTCCTCGAGGATCAGGCCCACACTCAGCCGCAGGGGCCGGGCACCTGCCATCGCCAGGTCGTTGGCGGTGCCGGTAACAGCCAGGCTGCCGATCGTGCCGCCGGGAAATTCAAGGGGCTGCACCACATAGCCGTCGGTGGTGAACGCCAACCGCCCAGCCGGCACATCAAACGCTGCGGCGTCGTGCAGCACCGCGGCGGGATCGGGATAGAGCTGCTTGAGCTCCCGCTCGATCAGCTGCTGCATCAGGGTGCCGCCGCCCCCATGGGCCAGCTGGATCCGCTCACTCATGGGGCTGGAGCCAGGGCTGGGGGAGCCACAGGCGCGCGGTAGCGGTAATAGGCCGCGCAGGCCCCCTCGCTCGACACCATCGGCGCCCCCAGGGGGTGTTCCGGGGTGCAACGGCGGCCGAAGGCGGGGCAGTCGGCCGGGGTGGCCCGCCCCTGCAGGATCACGCCCGCGATGCAGGGATTGGGCTCCAGCGGAGCCCCATGGAGCGGCCGGTGGATCTCGGGAAAACGCACGCGCGCGTCGAGCTGCTGATAGGGGCCCCGCAACGCCAGACCGCCCTCGGGCAACACACCGAGCCCGCGCCAGGGCTGGTCCACCACCGCGAACACCTCCCCCAGCAGGGCCTGGGCTTCGTCATTGCCCCGCTGCCTCACCACCCGGCCGTAGGCGTTCTGCACCCATGCCTGGCCCGCCTCCAGTTGCTCCACGCAGCGCAGCACCCCGGTGAGGATGTCGAGCGGCTCAAAGCCCGTCACCACCACCGGCACCCGGGTGCGGGCCACCAGCTGCTCCAGTTCGGCCAGGCCCATCACGGCGCCCACATGGCCCGCCGCCAGGAACCCCTGCACCTGGTTGCCCTCCGCCGCCAGGATTGCCGCCATCGCCGGGGGCACCCGCACGTGGGCCACCAGCAGCGTGAGGTTGCCCACGCCCGCCGCCAGGGTTTGCCTCGCCAGCAGGGCCGTGGCCGGGGCGGTGGTTTCAAAGCCCACCGCCAGGAACACCACCTGCCGATCGGGATGGCGCCGCGCCAGCTCCAAAGCTTGCAGCGGGGAGGTGAGCAGGCGCACGTCACCGCCGGCAGCGCGCACCCCGAGCAGGTCGTCGCCCCGACTGCCCGGCACCCGCAGCATGTCGCCATAGGAGCAAAGGATCACCTCGGGGCGCTGGGCCAGTCGCTGGGCGGCATCGAGGGTTTCAGCGGGCGTGACGCACACCGGACAGCCCGGCCCATGGATCAGGCGCAGGCCAGGCGGCAGCAGCTGGTCGAGCCCCCAGCGCACGATGGCGTGGGTCTGGCCGCCGCACACCTCCATCAGCGTCCAGGGGCGGGTGGCGGTACGCGCCAACTGCTCGGCCACCGCGAGGGCCGCCGGCCAGTTCTGAGCAGCACTCACCACGGTCCGGGGGCGGCGGCCGCATCCACGGCCCGGTAGCTCTGGATCGCCCGCATGTATTGGGCCCGTTCGTATTCGGCCGGATTGGGGCAGCGGCGCTGGCTCATGCAGCCCACCAACTCCTGGATGGTGGTGTGGTCGTGCTCCTGCAGCCACAGCGCCAGCTCCTGCTCCAGGCTGGCCAACCGGGAGGGGCCATGGCGCAGCAGGGCACCCACCACCTGGGTGATGGCCGCACCGGCCATCAGCAGCCGCACCACGTCGGTGCCGCGGTGCACGCCGCCGCTCGCCGCCAGATCCGCCTCCAGGCGGCCGTGCAGCAACGCAATCCAGCGCAGCGGCAGGCGCAGGTCGTGGGGGGTGGAGAGCAGCAGGTTGGGCCGCACCGCCAGGTCTTCGATGTCGATATCGGGCTGGTAGAAGCGGTTGAACAGCACCAGGCCATCGGCGCCGGCTGCGTCGAGGCGGCGCGCCATCGCACTGAGGTTGGTGAAGAACGGGCTGAGCTTCACCGCCAGGGGGAGCCGCACCTCGGCGCGCACCTCCCGCACGATCTCCTCCACCTGGGCTTCGATCGCCGCGCTGCTGAGCTCGGGATCAAGGGGCAGGGCGTAGATGTTGAGCTCCAGGGCGTCGGCCCCGGCCGCCTCGATCTGCCGGGCGAAGCGCACCCACTGGCCCGGGGAGGTGCCGTTGAGGCTGGCGATGATCGGCACCTGCACCCGCCCGCGGGCCTGCTCGATGTGGCGCAGGTAGAGCTCGTGGCCCACATGAAACAGCGACGGCTCCGGTAGGTAGCTGAGGGCCTCGCCATAGCTCTCGGCGCCGGCCATGGCGCAGTGGTGCAGGTCGAGCTGCTCCTGCTCGATCTGCTCCTCAAACAGCGAATGCAGCACCACCGCCGCGGCGCCCGCATCCTCAAACGCCTTGAGCTGATCGAGGTCTTCGGTGAGCGGTGCGGCGGCGCCCACCACCAGGGGGCTGCGCAGCTGGAGGCCGAGGTAGGTGGTGGAGAGATCCACACTCATGACGCACCTCCTTCGCCGCGGCCCTGGCCGGCGAGGGCTTTGTAGGTGGCCCAGCGGCGCTCCAGCTCGGCCTGGGCCTGGCGCGCCAGCTCCCGCGCCCGATCCGGCTGGCTGTAGCGCAGCATCCGGAAGCGGTTTTCCTGCTCCAGGGCTTCCTCCAGGGGCCGGCGCTGGCCGGGGCTGTCGAGCTGCAGCGGGTTCTCGCCGCGCTCGGCCCGGCGCGGGTCGTAGCGGTAGAGCAGCCAGCGGCCGGAATCCACCGCCGCCTTCTGGTGCTCCATCCCCTTCGCCATATCGATGCCGTGGGCGATGCAGTGGGAATAGGCAATGAGCAGCGACGGCCCCGGGTAGCTCTCGGCCTCCAGGAAGGCGCGAATCGTGTGCTCGTCGCGGGCGCCCATCGCCACGCTCGCCACGTACACGGTGCCGTAGGTCATCGCCATCAGGCCCAGGTCTTTTTTGGGGGCCGCCTTCCCGCCCGCCGCGAACTTGGCAACGGCCCCACGCGGCGTGGCCTTGGAGCTCTGGCCGCCGGTGTTGGAGTACACCTCGGTGTCGAGCACCAGGGCATTCACATCGCGGCCACTGGCGAGCACGTGATCGAGGCCGCCGAAGCCGATGTCGTAGGCCCAGCCGTCGCCGCCCACAAGCCACACGCTCTTCTTCACCAGCGCATCGGCCAGATCCAGCAGCCGGCGGATCTGATCGCCGTTGGCCGAGCTCTCGGGTTGATCAAGCCGGTGATGGAGCAGAGCCTTGAGCTCAGCCACCCGTTGTCGCTGCTCGGCAATGCCGGGCTCGTTGATCTGGTCGGCCGTGCGGATCGCTTCCACCAGCACGGCCGGCAGCACGCCGGCTGCTGCCAGCAGCTGCAGCAACTCCAGCGCCATCAGCCGCTGCTGATCCAGCGCCACCCGCATGCCGTAGCCAAACTCGGCGTTGTCTTCAAAGAGGGAATTGCTCCAGGCCGGGCCTCTCCCTTCGGCGTTGGTGCTCCAGGGGGTGGTGGGCAGGTTGCCGCCGTAGATCGAACTGCAACCGGTGGCGTTGGCGATCAGCATCCGATCACCGAACAGCTGGCTGGCGAGCTTCAGGTAGGGCGTTTCGCCGCAGCCAGCGCAGGCCCCTGAAAACTCAAACAACGGCTGCTGCAGCTGCTGCTGGCCGATCTTGTGCAGGTTCAGTCCGGCGCGGGGTGCTTCAGGAAGCTGCAGGAAGAAGTCCCAGTGGCCGCGGGCCTGCTCCCGCAGCGGCCGCTGCGGCGCCATGTTGATCGCCTTGCGGCGGGGCTCGGTGCGGTCCCGCGCCGGACACACCTCCACGCACAGGCTGCAACCGGTGCAGTCTTCTGCGGCCACCTGGATCGTGAAGCTGCTGCCGCTGAAGGCGTGATCCCGTGCCGGGGCGCTGCGGAATCCCTCGGGCGCCGCGGCCATCGCGGAGGGCTCCGCCACCTTGGCGCGGATCACCGCGTGGGGGCACACCATCACGCACTTGCCGCACTGCACGCACAGATCGCTCTCCCACACCGGCACCTCGGCGGCGATGTTGCGCTTCTCCCAGCGCGCGGTGCCGGTGGGCCAGGTGCCGTCGCAGGGCAGGGCGCTCACCGGCAGCTGATCGCCGCGGCGCTCCAGCAGCGGCGCAATCACCTCCCGCACAAATGCGGGGGCTTCCGCCAGGCGCTCCTCCACCGTGGGGTCGGCCACCTCATCCGGCAGCACCACGGCGGAGGCCTGATCCAGGGCGCGCCAATCCAGCGGCCGTAACTGATCCAGGCTGGTGTCGAGGGCCTGCAGGTTGCGCGCCACCACCGCCTCGCCCTTACGGCCGTAGCTCTTGCGGATCGACGCGCGGATCTTCTCGATTGCCTCCTGCCGCGGCAGCACCCCGCTCACCGCAAAGAAGCAGGCCTGCATCACCGTGTTGATGTGGGGCCCCATGCCCGCTTCCCGCGCCACCCGGTAAGCGTTGATCACCCACACGGCGAGCTGCTTGTCGCGAATGGTGGCCCGCATCGACTCCGGCAGCCGCGCCCAGGTTTCCGCCGCCTCGAAGGGGCTGTTGAGCAGGAACACGCCGCCAGGCTCGATGCCCGCCAGCAGGTTGAACCGCTGCAGAAAATCCCACTGATGGCAGGCCACGAACGTGGGGCGCTGGATCAGGTAGGTGGAGCGGATCGGCCGGGGGCCGAAGCGCAGGTGCGACACCGTGACCGAACCCGATTTTTTGGAGTCGTAAACGAAGTAGCCCTGGGCGCAGAGTTTGGTGCTCTCACCAATGATCTTGATGGCACTCTTGTTGGCGCCCACCGTGCCGTCGGAGCCCAGGCCATAGAACACGGCGCGCACCTCGCCGGTGGCAGCGGCCAACGGCGCTTCGGTCACGAAGCTCTCCTCCACCGGCAGCGATCGGTGGGTGAGGTCATCGTCGATGCCGACACTGAAGTGATTGATCGCCGGCAGGCCAGCGAGAGCCGCACCCAGGTGATCCACCACCGCCTTCACCATCGCCGGGGTGAACTCCTTGGAGGAGAGCCCGTAGCGGCCGCCCAGCACCAGGGGCCTGGGCGCCGCTCCATGCACGGACTCCCACGCTTCCTCCAGTGCCGCCACCACATCCAGATACAGGGGCTCGCCGGGAGCACCGGGGTCTTTGCAGCGATCGAGCACGGCGATGGCGCGGGTGCTGGCCGGCAACGCCGCTGCGAAGAGCTCAGGAGCAAAGGGCCGAAATAGCCGCACCTTCAGCACCCCCACTTTCGCGGAGCCAGCGGCGTTGAGGGCCTCGGCGGTTTCCTCGGCGGTCTCGCAGCCGGAGCCCATCAGCACCAGCACCCGCTCCGCATCGGCGGGGCCCACGTAGTTGAACGGCTGGTAACGGCGGCCGGTGAGGGCCGCAAAGGCCTCCATCGCCTCCAGCACGTGGCCGGCGGCCGCGTCATAGAAGCGGTTCACCGACTCCCGCGCCTGGAAGTACACATCCGGGTTCTGGGCCGTGCCCCGCAGCACGGGTCGATCGGGCGTGAGGGCCCGGGCGCGGTGGGCGCGGATCGGCTCCTCCGGGATGAAGGCGCGCAGCAGCTCATCCGAGAGCGGCACCAGCTTCTGGATCTCGTGGGAGGTGCGGAAGCCGTCGAACATGTGCAGGAACGGCAGCCGCGCCTGGAGGCTCGCCCGGGTGGCGATCGCGGCGAAGTCGCCCGCCTCCTGCACCGACGCCGAACACAGCACCGCGCAGCCCGTGCCGCGGGTGGCCATCACATCGCTGTGGTCGCCGAAGATCGAGAGCCCCTGGGCCGCCAGGGAACGGGCGGCCACATGCAGCACCGCCGGTGTGAGCTCCCCCGCCAACTTGTAGAGGTTGGGGATCATCAGCAGCAGCCCCTGGCTGGCCGTGAAGGTGGTGGTGAGGGCGCCGGCCTGCAGGGCGCCGTGCACGGTGCCGGCCGCCCCGGCTTCGCTCTGCAGCTCCACCACCGCGGGCACGCTGCCCCAGAGATTCGGCTTGCCCTCCGAGGCCCAGGCATCCGCCCACTCGCCCATGGGAGAGGCCGGTGTGATCGGGTAGATGGCGATCACCTCGTTGAGGCGATAGGCCACACGGGCCACCGCCTCGTTGGCATCAATCGTGATTGGGCTGCTCACGGCTCCTCCTCCTGCACGATGCTCAGCGCGATGCCCACGTGCACCAGCACCTGATCGCCGATCTGCGCCTCCGGCAGGCAGGCCAGGCTCACGGGCTGCTGCACCCCGCCGAAGTCCACCGCAGCCATGCGCCAGAGGGCGCCGGCATCGGGGGCATCAGCCGCCACACCGGGTGGCGGCGCCACCTGGATCGACACGATGCGGCCGGGCAGGGCCAGACACATGGATGGGCGCCGGCGGCTCCGGTTTCGTTATAGGGACGTTCGGCAGGGCTGCCCAAAGCTGTCCCACAGCGATACCTCCGTCGTTGCAGGGCACCTGCTGCCCCCAGTACGGACGCAGCCCGCGCTGGCGCAAACCGGCAATGCACCCCTCCAGCAGCAGGCGGTTCTGGAAGCACCCCCCGCCCAGGGCCACGGTCTGGATGCCGAAGCGCTGGGCCGCCTGGGCCGCCGCGGCCACCAATCCATCCACCATGCCGCGGTGCAGCCGGATGGCGCGCTCAGCCGCTGAAACCCCGGCCGCACCATCCGCCAGCAGCGCCTCCACCAGCGGTTGCCAATCGAGCCATCCCAGCCGGGGGGATTGAGGGCTGGATGGGGGCTGGAGCGGCAAGGGATAAGCCCCGCCACCGCCCTGCGCCAGGGCAGCCAGGCCCTCCAGCCGCAGGCCGCCTTCCGCCTCGGTGCTGAGGATCTGGCAGCAACCCAGCAGGGAAGCGGCGGCATCGATCAGGCGGCCCACGCTGCTGGTGAGCGGAGCGTTGCAGCCACTGGCCAGGGCCTGACGCAGCAGGGCCAGCTCACCGGTGGCAAAGGCCTCAAGGCAAGGCGCCGCAGCCGGATGGGACAACCAGGGATCACCCGCCGCGGCCAGCAGGCCCAGGGCAGCGCGGCGTGGTTCGCGCATCGCCAGCTCCCCGCCGATCAGGGGGAAGGGGCGCAGGGCCGCCAGGCGCTCCGCGGCCCAGGCCCCAGGGCCGTGGCCGGAGGGCTTCAGGAGCAACAGCTCCCCGCCCCAGAGGGGTTGGCGGGGATCGTCGCCGTAGCCAAGCCCATCGCAGCAGAGGGCCAGCAGGGGCAGCGGCAGCCCATGCTCGGCGGCCACCGCCAGCCCGTGGGCGGCGTGGTGTTGCACGCCCCTTGCCGGCACCCGAACCTGGGCCGCCTGCGCCGAGGCCAAATGCTGACTCACGTAGCCGGGGTGGCGATCCATGGCGATCGCCTCCAGTTGGTCGCCATGGCGGTGGCCCAACTCCGCGAGCCCAGCTGCCAGACGCTGCTGCTGCGCCAGGCCGACCAGATCGCCGCCATAGGGAGCCAACCAGACCTTGCCCTCCGCCAGCAGCGCCGGGGCACTCTTGAGATCCGCACCCGCCGCCAGCAGCGTGGTGCCGGGTGGCTGCGAAACCGGCAGCGCGATGGCCTCGGGCGCGTAGCCCCGGGCGCGGCGCAGCAGCATCGGCTGGCCGTCCACCACCTGGGCCACCGCGTCGTCCAGGGGGCGGGCGATCGGCCGGTTATGCAGCAGAAACCCATCGGCGATTCCCTCGCCGGCGGCGCCCCCCAGGCGCTCCATCGCCTCGGCCGGATCGGTGCAGAGTTGCTCGCCGCTGCGGTTGCCGCTGGTGGCCACCAGGGGCCGGCCAAAGGCCTGGGCCAGCAGCAGGTGCAAGCCCGAAGCCGGCAGCATCACCCCCAGTGACGGACTGGCCGGCGCCACACCCGGCAGCGCGTCCCAGGCATCACGGTGGCGGCGCAGCAACACAATCGGGGCGGCCGGGCTCTCCAACAGCTGCCGCTCAGAAGCGCTGATCTGCGCCCAGAGTTCAGCGGCATCAACGTCGGCCACCAGCAACGCGAACGGCTTGAACGGCCGGCCCTTGCGCTGCCGCAGCCGGGCCACCGCTGCGGGATTGGTGGCATCCACCAGCAACTGGAAACCGCCCACCCCCTGCAGCGCCAGCACTTGGCCCGCCGCCAGCAGCTGGCAGGCCCGGCTGATCAGCGCCTCCGAGGATCCCTCCAGCAGGGGCACACCGGCCCCATCGAGAAGCTGCAAGCGCGGCCCGCAGGCCGGGCAGCCGGTGGTTTCGGCATGGAAGCGGCGATCCGCCGGATCCTTGAATTCGCGCTGGCACTCCGGGCAGAGCGGAAAACCGGTGAGGGTGGTGTGGGCGCGGGCGTAAGGCTCGGCCGTAGCGATCGAATAGCGCGGGCCGCACTGGCTGCAGCTGATGAACGGATCGCGGAAGCGGCGGCTGGAGGCATCGGCCAGCTCAGCGCGGCAGTGCGGGCAAGGGGCCCGATCAGCACTGAGGGCAGGGGCAACCAAGCCGATGCCCAGGGGTCTGGGAGGCGCAGCCGTGATCTGCAGACCCGGTGGGGCGGTCACGGCTCCGCCCGGTAGCCATCGAGGCTGCAATGGCTCCAGCCGCGCCCCCTTGGGCAACGACGCGGCCAACAGCGCCAGGAATTGCTCAAGCCGTTCGCGGGGGCCTGAAAGCTCCAGCTGCACGCCACCGGCCACGTTGCAGGCCGAACCCGAAAGCTCCAGGGCAGTCGCCAGGCGATGCACAGCCGGGCGGAATCCCACCCCCTGCACCACACCGCGGCAGAGCAGCGACAGCCGCCATGCCTCCGTTGCAGGGCTGGCCGTCATGCCGAAACCGGCAGCCGCTCCAGCTCCAGGGCCTCCAGCAACTCGGCCATCCCCGCACCCGTACGGGCCGACACCTCCACGATCCGGGCACGCGGGGCCACCCGTTCGATGTGGCGCCGGGCATGGGCCAGATCAAAGCCCACCACCTCGGCGATGTCGCCCTTGCTGATCACCACCACGTCGGCCGAGTGGAAGGTGGCGGGGTATTTGAGCGGCTTGTCTTCCCCCTCGGTCACCGAGAGCAGCACCACCCGCTGGGCTTCGCCCAGGTCGTAGGCGGCGGGGCACACCAAGTTGCCAACGTTCTCGATCACCAACAACTCCAGCCCCGCCAGGGGGATGGGCTCCAGGGCCCGCTCCACCATCGCCGCCTCCAGATGGCACGCCTGGCCCGTGGTGATCTGCACGGCCCGCACGCCGGCGGCCTGGAGGCGCCGGGCGTCGTTGTCGGTGGCCAGATCCCCCACCACCACCGCCATGGCGTGATGGGTCGCCCAGTGGCGCCCAAGCCATTCGAGCAGCGCCGTTTTGCCCGAGCCCGGCGAGGACAGCAGGTTGATGGCGCGCACGCCGGCCGCTTCAAAGCGCTGGCGCAGTCCTGCCGCCAGGGCGTCATTGCGGGAGAGCAATCCCGCCGCCACGTGAACCCGATGGGGCTCGGGCTGAGCGCAGTTGCAGGTGGTGCACATGGCGCCGGCGCCGGGGTTTCACGCTAGGCAGCGCACCCAAAGCCGTCAGCCTGGTTAGGGGAGTCAGGCCAGCTCCAACGACGCCAGTTCCAGCTCCCGGCCGCGGAGCAAACGGCGGCTGATCGCCCCACAGCGGGGGCATTCGCAGAGCCCATCGCGCACTGCAAAAGGTTTGCTGCAGGGCTCGCAAAAAGCTTCCGCCGCCACGGCCTCCACATGCAGTACGGCATTGGCCGCGATGCTGCCCGCCATCACCACCTCAAACGCGAAGCGCAGGGCATCGGGCTCCACCCCCGCCAGCGCGCCGATGCGCAGGGTGATCCCGTCAATGCGGCGCGCACCATGGAGCCGGGCCTGCTCCAACGCCAGGTCGCGCACGTTGTCCATCAGGCTCAGTTCATGCATCCCGCTGCCTCCAGCCAGCCCTGCAGCAGGGCCTGCGCCTCGGGCAGCCGGGCCTGCACCGAGGCGCTCAGGGCGGAGCCGTGCGCGAAGGCATAGGCCGGCACCAGCAGCAACTGGGCTGCGGGAACGCGCCCATAGAGGGCCTGACTCACCGCCAGCAGACCCTCCGGCTCAAGGCGATGGCTATCGGCGCCGGTGCCCGCAGGGTTCAGGTCTCTCAGGTGGGGCGCCGCGCCAGGCGGAGCGCACCAGGCATCGATGAACAGCACGGCATCGCGCTGGGCCAGCTCCTCGGCTAGTTCGGGGGTGAGCTGCTGCACGCTGCGGCCGCCCACCTGTTCGGCCAGCCACGCCCCCACGCCGTCGTCGCCCCGCAGGGGGTTGCCGATGCCGATCACCAGGCAGGCACCGGCCATCAGCGCCGGCGCTCGGCCAGCACCTGGCCCGCCGCATCCACCAGCTGCAGCTGCAAGGGCATCTGGCCGGCGGCGTGGGTGCTGCAGCTCAGGCAGGGATCGAAGCAGCGGATGCCCGCCTCCACCCGGTTCAGCAACGGCTCGGGAATCTCGGCATCGGCGGCCACCGGATCGGGGATGAACTCCCGGGCGATCTGGGCCACGGTGCGGTTCATCGCCAGGTTGTTCTGGCCCGTGGCAATGATCAGGTTCACGCGGGTGATCAGGCCGTTGTCGTCCACCCGGTAGTGATGGAACAGGGTGCCGCGCGGTGCCTCACTCACCCCCACCGCCTCGTTGGCATTGAGGCTGGCGCGGGAGCGGATGCGGCCGCTCTGCAGCTGCGGATCGTTCACCAGCTGCTCGATGCCTTCCAGGCAGGCCACGATCTCCACGAGCCGGGCGTGGTGGTACGCAAACGACGAGGTGGCGATGCGGCCGTTACGGGCACGGAAGTCGGCCAGCTCCGCATCGGCCCAGGGGGTGCCAATCGTGTCGCACACGTTCAAGCGGGCCAGGGGCCCCACCCGATAGATCCCGTCGGGATAGCCGAGCGGTTTGTAGTAGGGGAACTTGAGGTAGCTCCAGCTCTCCACCGCCTCCCCCAGGAAGCTGGCGTAGTCGTCTTCCGAAAGTCCGTCGGCCACGATCCGGCCGGTGCTGTCCACGAAGCGGATCGCCCCCTCAATGCACTCCCAACGGCCACCCGGGCCCACCAGGCCCATGAACAGCGAGGGGAAGTCACCGAAGGTGGCCTGCTCCCGCTGCAGCGGCCCATCCAGCAGCCGCTTGTAGAGATCGAGTGCCAGCTGCACGGTGGCCTTGGCCTCCGGCAGCCGCTCCAGGATCCAGGCCCTGGCCTCCTCGCTCAAGGGCGTGCGCACACCGCCCGGCACGGCCCAAGCCGCGTGGATCTTGCGGCCCCCCAGCAGCTCCAACACCTGTTGGCCGAACTGGCGCAGGCGGATGCCGGCGCGGGCCAGCTCGGGATCGGCCGCCATCAGGCCGAACACGTTGCGGCGGGCCGGATCGCTCTCCCAGCCCAACAGGAAATCGGGGCTGCTGAGGTGGAAGAACGAGAGCGCGTGGCTCTGGCAGATCTGGGCCAGGTTGAGCAGGCGCCGCAGCTGGCGCGCCGCCGGGGGCACCTGCACGGCCAGCAGCTTGTCGCCGGTTTTGGCCGCCGCCAGCAGGTGGCTCACCGGACAGATGCCGCAGATGCGGGCGGTGATGCCAGCCATCTCGGTGAACGGCCGGCCCTCGCAGAATGTCTCGAAGCCGCGGTACTCCACCACGTGGAAGCGGGCGTCGGCGAGGCGGCCGCATGCATCGAGGTGGAGCGTGATCTTGGCGTGACCCTCGATGCGGGTCACCGGATCGATCGTGATCGTGCGGGTCATGGCTGCCGGGTCCTCGCTCAACCGAAACGCAACA
>JBBASQ010000031.1:0-25977 GCA_040399185.1 Prochlorococcaceae cyanobacterium | reverse complement strand
ATCGAGGACGTCAAACCATCCCCGTTGTGGCGCGCGCCCTACAGCGATCGTCATGAGAGCGGGCTTCATGAAGCGTTACGTGCCGATCGTAAGGGGCCCGGGCGCCCTGTGCG
This sequence comes from Prochlorococcaceae cyanobacterium, assembly GCA_040399185.1. Taxonomy (GTDB): domain Bacteria; phylum Cyanobacteriota; class Cyanobacteriia; order PCC-6307; family Cyanobiaceae; genus UBA5018. Next base: position 25,864 of record JBBASQ010000031.1, on the reverse strand, counting down.
GGCATCCGCCTCCTGCCCGCCCGGAGCTTTGAGCAGAAGTGCCTACGGCAAACCCTGACAACCCGGGGCATTCGCCAGAGTGGTGGCCGCCCAAGCCCGTCTCCATGTACGTCGTCGAGCTCTCGATCCGGCTCAGCCCCATGCCCGTGGCCGTACAGCGCAAGGAGCTGGCCGATGCCGAAGCCCTCTACAGCCAGGTGAAGGGGGCCCTGGAAACCGGCAGCCCCCGAGTTCTGGAGCTGCACTGCGAAAAAGAGGAAGACAAGCGCATCAGCCTGCTGAGCAGCGAGCTGGTGGCCGTTCAGCTCTACGAAAAGTCGGCCACGGGCAGCGGCGGCAAGCGCCCCGGCTTCAGCTTCGATGACTGAGGCCGGCGGCAACGCCCCGCCCCTGCGGGTGGAGCAGCTGAGCTTTCGCTGGCCCAACGGCACCGACGCCCTGCGGCGGTGCTCCCTGACCCTTCCCGGCCCGGGGCTGTGGATGCTGGTGGGGGGCAATGGCAGCGGCAAAAGCACTCTGCTGCGCCTGATCTCCGGCCTGCTGGAGCCCCAGGAGGGCCGAATTGACACCCAGGGCCCGGCAGCCCTGGTGTTCCAGAACCCCGATCACCAGCTGCTCCTGCCCAGCTGCGGCAGCGAGCTGCGGCTGGCCCTGCCAAACGGGCTCAGCGCCGGGGCCATCGCCAGTCGGATCGCAGAGGTGCTCGCGCTGGTGGGCCTTGCCGGGATGGAGGCCAGGCCAATCCACACCCTCAGCGGCGGCCAGAAGCAGCGGCTTGCCATCGCTGCCGCTGTGGCCAGCGGCAGCCGCCTGCTGCTGCTCGATGAGCCCACAGCCCTGCTCGACCCCACGAGCCAGGCCGACGTGCTCGAGCTGATCCACGGGCTCACCCACCGGCGGGAGCAGCCGCTCACGGCCCTGTGGATCACCCACCGCCTTGAAGAACTGGAGCGCTGCGATGGCGCTGCCCTGATGGAACGGGGACAGGCAGGACGCTGGCAGCGCGGCAGCCTGCTGCGACAACGGCTCACCCCCTTGCCGGGCGGCAGGGCCAAGGGGTAATTTCCTCTCACCGCATTCCTCGGTAGCTCAGCGGTAGAGCGATCGGCTGTTAACCGATTGGTCGCAGGTTCGAATCCCGCCCGGGGAGTTTTCAAAGGGCCGCAGCTTCAACGCTGCGGCTTTTTTATTGCCCCGCCCGGGCCGCCAATTACAACAATCAACCCGGAAGAAAAGCTGAAGAATCCCCAGTAATCCCTTGGCTGCACGGCAGGTTGCTCCTCCCGCCATCCGCCGCTTCGCCACTGGGATCTGGCCATCGCAGCACCGCCGCCGCCGCCTGAGCTGCGCGGCCTGCGGAACGCATGGAGGCCATGGGCGGCACCCAACGGGCTTTTCGGGCCGATTTCAACGCCGTCTGGAGCGGAGACAATGCCCGAACGAGCACCGGAGCGGTAGCGGTTGATTCATCGGCATCCATGAAGCCCTGCATCCTTCTGATTGAGGACGACAGCGACATGCGCGAGTTGGTGGCCAACCACCTCCGCCATGGCGGCTTCGACGTGCATGCCGCCGATGACGGCATCAAGGGCCAAGCCCTCGCCATCCAGGTGGTGCCGGACGTGATCCTGCTGGATCTGATGCTCCCCAAGGTGGATGGCCTCACCCTGTGCCAGCGCTTGCGGCGGGATGAGCGCACCGGCCGGATTCCAATCCTGATGCTCACGGCCCTGGGCGACACCAAAGACAAGGTGAGCGGCTTTAACTCCGGTGCCGACGACTACCTGACCAAGCCCTTCGACCTGGAGGAGCTGATGGCCCGGGTGAAGGCGCTGCTGCGGCGCAGCGATCGGGCGCCCCTCTCTACCAAGCACAACGAAATCCTCAGCTACGGGCCGCTCACGCTGGTGCCCGAGCGCTTTGAGGCGATCTGGTTCGACCAAGCGGTGCGCCTCACCCACCTGGAATTCGAACTCCTGCACTGCCTGCTGCAGCGCCACGGCCAGACGGTGTCGCCCTCCCTGATCCTCAAGGAGGTGTGGGGCTACGAACCCGACGACGACATCGAGACCATCCGGGTGCACGTGCGGCACCTGCGCACCAAGCTCGAGCCCGATCCGCGCAAGCCGCGCTTCATCAAGACGGTGTACGGCGCCGGCTACTGCCTGGAACTCCCCAGCGCCGAGCAGGTGGCCGATTTGATCCCCCTGGTGCGCGAGGCCCGCGAAGCCCAGGCCAGCTGACGCGCCCCCTAACGGGTGGCCAGCTCCAGCAGGGCCACCTCCCAGGCCAAGCGTGGCTGCACAAACGACCGCAGCTGCAGCCGCAACCGCTCCAGCCGCTTCAGCGGAACGGGATCGGCCTGGCGGCGCCAGAGGGCGATCTGCCACCAGTCGATCAGCCAGAGCTGCTGCTCTCCGTCGAGGGCTTCCGTGAGGTCGCGGGCCAGCTCCAGGGCTGAAAGCGGATCAGACGACAACTGCAGCAGGCGCTCCGCCAGTCCTTCGGGCAACTGTTGCCACTGGCGGCGATGGTGCAGCAGGGCCCCCGGAGAACCGGCAGCCAGCTCGGCCAGCTCCGGCGGATCAGGCCTGGACGCCTGGCTTGTGGCCTGCTCCGCAGGATCGTGGGCAGGGAGGCCAGCCAGCACCTGCGCCACCAGCTCCGGCGCCAGGCGGGCGAAGGGGATCTGCTGGCAGCGCGAGCGGATCGTGCCCAGGAGGCGCTCCGGGGCGGCCGCAATCAGCAGCAGCAGGCCGTCACCAGGCTCCTCCAGGGTTTTGAGCAGGGCATTGGCAGCCCCCTCCGCCATCGCCTCCACGCCCTCGAGCACCACCAGGCAGCCCGGCGCCTCCACGGGCCGGCGTGCCAGGAATCGCGACACCTCACGGATTTGCTCCAATCGCAACTGGGGGGGCGTGCGCCGGCTCACGCCGGCCTCCTCCGCCTTGGAGGCCGGGATCAGCTGGCCCTTATCGCTGTAGGTGGGTTCCACCCAGAGCAGGTCGGGATGGTTGCCATCCTCCAGTCGCCGCCGGATCGCCGCACTGCCCGCGGTGCCGGCGAGCACCCCCTCCAGAAAGCGACGGGCCGCCAGCCGGCGGCCCACCCCATCGGGCCCGGCAAAGAGATAGGCGGGGGCGAGCCGCTGTTGTTCCAGGGCTGCCTGCAGCAGTTGCACCGCCTGAGCCTGGCCCAGCAGATCGGCAAACAGGGGCGCTGTCATCAGCCGCCAAACGCCTCGAGCAGGGCGGCCTGGCAGCCGGCAGCCACCAGCTCCAGGGACTGCTGGGCATCAATGCGCCACCAGCCCCGTTGAGCGGCTTCAGCCGCAAAGCCATCCGCCACCCGCTGCAGAAAGGCACTGCCGGCGCTCTCAATCCGGTCGGCCGGCCGGTCGCCCCGGCGCCGCAGCGAGTCGGCCAGGGGCAGATCGAGCCAGAGGGTGAGGTCTGCCGCCAGGCCTCCGGTGGCGATGGTTTCGAGCTGGCGGATCAGGGGCAGGCTCAGGCCCCGGCCATGGCCCTGATAGGCCGCAGTGGAGCCGGTGAAGCGATCACTGAGCACCCAGTGGCCAGCCTCCAGGGCGGGCTGGATGCACTGCTGCACGTGCTGGGCCCGGTCGGCGGCATAGAGCAGCAGCTCGGCCGTGGTGCCCGGTGCCGCGTCGCCGGGAGGATGGAGCAGAAGCTGGCGCAGGGCGAGACCGAGGGGGGTCCCCCCCGGCTCGCGGGTGGTGATCACCTTTGCTCCCGGGGGCAACAGGCCGCTGCCGGGGAGCCAGGCGGCGAGGGCCTGGATCTGGCTGGTCTTGCCGCAGCCGTCAATGCCCTCCAGCACCACCAAGCGGCCGCGGGACTGGATCGAGCTAGCGGAAGAGTCAGCCGGCGTGGCGCTCACGAATGGGGGGCCAGGCGGTGGTGGCCATCCTGCAGCAACAGGGCATTCACCACCACGGTGATCGAGCTCATCGCCATCAGCAGGGCCGCCAGGGGCGGGGTGAGCAGGATGCCGAAACCGGGCAGAAGCACCCCGGCGGCAATCGGCAGCACCACCAGGTTGTAGCCAAAGGCCCAGGCCAGGTTCTGGCGCACCTTGGCCATCGTGCGGCGGGCAATGGCCCGGGCGCGCAGCAGGCCCTCCAGCCGATCGCCCAGCACCACCAGATCGGCCGTGTCCTGGGCGATCTGGGTGCCCGTGCCCACGGCGATGCCCAGATCCGCCGCGGCCAGGGCGGGGGCGTCGTTGATGCCATCGCCCACCATCGCCAGGGGCCGGGGCAGGGACGGGCCACCCGCGGCTTGGCCCAGGTGCTCCAACTTCTGCTCCGGCGTGAGGCTCCAGGCCAACTCCGCAGGCTCCAGGCCCAGGGCGGCCCCGAGGCTGCGCACGGCACCCTCCCGGTCGCCGCTCAGCAATCCGAGCTGCAACCCATCGGCCCGCAGGGCAGCCAGGGTGACGGCTGCGTCGTCGCGGGGCTGATCCGCCGCGGCCACCAGCCCCAAGAGCTCGCCATCGAGGCTCACGGCCAGCCAGGTGGCGCCCTCCTGCTCCAGCGGCAACGCCTCGGGATCAATCCCGAGCCAGTCGGGCCGGCCCACCCGGGCCTGAAGGCCCTCCAGCCGCGCCTCCACCCCAGCCCCCACTGCACTGCGGCTGTCTTCCACCGGCAGCAGCTCCAGCTCCCGGGCCTCGGCCTCCTGAAGCAGGGCATGGGCCAGGGGATGGCGACTGCCCGTTTCCAGGCTGGCGGCCACCTGCAGCAGCCGCTCCTCGCTCACCCCGGGCTGCGGATGCACGGCGGTCACCAAGGGGCGCCCCAGGGTGAGGGTGCCGGTCTTGTCAAAGATCACGGTGCGTAGATGGGCGGCGGTTTCGATCGCATCACCGCCGCGGAACAGCACCCCGGCCCGCGCCCCCTGGCCAATGCCCACGGCGATCGCGGTGGGTGTGGCCAGCCCGAGGGCACAGGGGCAGGCCACCACCAGCACCGCGATCGCCAACTGCAAGCCCAAACCAAAGGCCGTGGTGGCGCCGGCACCGAACACACCGTGGGCCCCATGGCCCCCATGGCCCCCGTGCCCGCCATGGCCAAGGTCCGCAGACCCGAGCACCTCCGGCCATTGGACCGCACCCCAGAGCCACCAGAACAGGAACGTGGCAAGGGCCAGCAGCAGCACCACCACGGTGAAGCGGCCAGCGATGCGGTCCGCCAGGCCCTGGATCGGAGCCTTGCGGGCCTGGGCCCGCTCCACCAGATGGATGATCCGCGCGATGGCGCTCTCGGCACCGCTGCGCCGCACCTCCAGATCCAGCTGGGCCTCGAGATTGAGGCTGCCGGCGGCCAGCTCCTGGCCCGGCTCGGCCTGCAGGGGCAGGGGCTCACCGGTGAGGGCTGACACATCCACCGCCGAGCGCCCCTCGAGCACGACCCCATCCACCGGCACGCGATCCCCAGGCAGCAACCGCACCCGATCGCCGGGCCGCAGCCCCCCCACCCGCACGGGCCGGGGGGGGCCATCCCCCAGCACCAGCAGGGCGGTGTCGGGCTGGAGAGCCGCCAGCTGCTCCAGGGCGCGCCCGGTGCGGTAGCGGGCCCGGTCTTCGAGAAAGCGGCCGAGCAGCACGAAGCCCAGCAGCATCACGGGCTCATTGAAAAAACAGGGCCAACCGCCCTGGGGCCAGAGCAGGCCCACCCAGCTGGCCAGGTAGGCACTCACCACACCCAGCCCCACCAGGGTGTCCATGCTGGGCAGCCCGCGCAGGGCACCGATGGCGCCGCGCACCAGGATCGGCCGACCCGGCAAGGCCAGCGCCAGGGTGGCCACCAGCGCGTGGAGCCCCTGGGCAGCCAGCAGCTCGGAGGCGGGCGAAGGCGGGAGCTGGCCCGCCAGGGCCAGGTGTCCAAGGCCTGACACCACGAGCAGCACCAGGGCCACGAGAAGCTGGCGCCACTGCTGCCACCAGCCCCGCTGCTGGCGCCGCTCGCGCAGGCTGCCTGGGGCACTGGCGTCGTAGCGGGGACGGGCGCTGAAACCCAGCGCGGCCACGGCCGCCTGCAGCGGCTCCAGCGAACTGCCAGTGCTGGCGGAGGGGTCGAGCTCGAGCCAGGCCGTGCGGCTGAGCAGGTTCACCGAGGCCTGGCGCACCCCGGGCTGGGCCAGGAGCTTCTGCTCCACCGCCCTCACGCAGCCACCGCACTTCATCCCTTCGATATCGAGCAGCAGCACCGCCGGCGTGGCTGCGGGCTCGGTGCTGGGCGACGCGGTGGCAGCAGGCACCGGAACTCTGGCCCGAAACGGTTTCAAGGCTAGGCAGATCCGCCAGGATGGCCTCTCAGCCAGCCCTGCCGTCGCCCGTGCCCCGCTCCCAGCGCAACGACAACTTCATCGACAAGAGCTTCACGGTGATGGCAGACCTGATCCTCAAGGTGCTGCCCACGAACCGGCGGGCCAAGGAGGCCTTCGCTTACTACCGCGATGGCATGAGCGCCCAGGCCGATGGCGAATACGCCGAAGCCCTGGAGAACTACCAGGAAGCCCTCACCCTGGAGGACGATCCGAACGACAAGGCCTTCATCCTCTACAACATGGCGCTGGTGTTCGCGAGCAACGGCGAACACCAGAAGGCCCTCGACTACTACGGCCAGGCGCTGGATCTCAACAACAAGATGCCCCAGGCCCTCAACAACATGGCGGTGATCCACCACCACCTGGGGTCCCTGGCCGAGGAGCAGGGCCAGAGCGATGAGGCCGATCGTCAGTTCGACCTGGCGGCGGATTTCTGGAGCAAGGCCATCCGCCTGGCACCGAACAACTACATCGAGGCCCAGAACTGGCTCAAAACCAGCGGCCGCGGCAACGTCGACGTGTACTTCTGAGCGGGCTCAGGCCCGGTCGTCGGCCGGGTTCACCCCGAGGGCCTTCACCAGGGCTTCGGCCACGGTGCCGGCCTCCAGCAGCTGCAGTCCCAGGCCGGCGGCGGCCTTGCCCAGGCCACTGCCCTTGGGCACCACCGCGCGGGTGAAGCCCAGCCGAGCAGCCTCCTGCAGCCGCAGCTCCAGCTGCCCCACCGGGCGCAGCTGCCCCCCCAGCCCCAGCTCGCCCACCAGCACGGTGCCGGGCGGCAGGGTGAGGTCGCGGTAGCTGGCCACCACGGCGGCGGCCACCCCCAGATCCGCTGCGGGCTCCTCCACCTCGAGGCCGCCGGCCACTGCGAGGTAGCAGTCGAAGCGCGAGAGGGGCAGGCCGAGGTGCTTCTCCAGCACCGCCAGGATCTGGTGCAGGCGGTTCACGGCGATGCCCGTGGCACTGCGCCGCGGGCTGGCATAGCTGGTGGTGCTCACCAGGGCCTGCAGCTCCACCACCAGGGGCCGGGTGCCCTCGCAGGCCACGATCGTGGCGGTGCCACTGCTGGGCTCATCACCCCCAAGAAACAGCTCGCTGGGGTTGGTGACCTCCGCCAGCCCCCGATCGCGCATCTCAAACACCCCCAGCTCATGGGTGGCGCCAAAGCGGTTCTTCACGGCCCGCAGCAGCCGGTGGCTGGCGAAGCGATCGCCCTCGAAGGTGAGCACCGCATCCACCAGGTGCTCGAGCACCTTCGGGCCCGCCAGCATCCCCTCCTTGGTGACATGGCCCACCAGCAGCAGGGCCGTGTCCTGGCGCTTGGCAATCCGGGCCAGGGCGGCGGCGCACTCCCGCACCTGGGCCACCGACCCCGGGGCACTGCCGAGCTCGGCGTCGTGCAGGGCCTGGATGCTGTCGATGATCGCCACAGCCGGCCGCAGGCTCTCGAGCTCCTGCAGCACCAGCTCCAGGTCGGTTTCGGAGAGCAGCTGAAAGTCCCCCGCAGTTGAGCCTTCAGCACCACCAGCCCCCTCCGCCAGGCGGCGCCAGCGCAACTTCACCTGCTGGGCCGACTCCTCGGCGCTCACGTAGAGCACGGAGGCGCGGGTGGCCATCGAGCGGGCGCTCTGCAGCAGCAGTGTGCTCTTGCCGATGCCGGGATCGCCGCCGAGCAGCACCAGCGAACCGGGCACCAGCCCACCCCCCAGCACCCGATCGAGCTCGCCGTAGCCGCTGCCGAGCCGTTGCAGGGGGCGCTCGCCCACCGCAGCGATCGGCTCGGAACGCCGGGGCTGGGCCGGAGCCAGGGCCTCACCCGTGGCCGGCACGGCCCGCCGGCGCCGGCTGTCGGGGGCCGGAGCGGCCGTCTGCTCCACCAGGGTGTTCCAGCTGCCGCAGCTCGCGCAGCGGCCAAAGAACTGGCGCGACTGGGCGCCGCAGCTGCTGCAGACGTAAACCGAGCTCGACTTGGCCAAGGCCTCTATGAAGAATGGTGGCGTTGCGTGAACGAAGGCGCCCTCAGGCCTTTTCAGTAGAGCGCATCTGAAGTAGCAGCTCCGCTGCGGTTGGTGACGCTCCGATGACGGCCTCCGCCCCTGCAAAAGAAACAATCCTGGTGGTCGATGACGAGGCGAGCATCCGCCGAATCCTCGAAACCCGACTGTCGATGATCGGTTACCAGGTGGTGACCGCCTGCGACGGCACCGAGGCCCTGGAGGTGTTCCACCGCACCAACCCCGACCTGGTGGTGCTCGACGTGATGATGCCGAAGCTCGATGGCTACGGGGTTTGCCAGGAGCTGCGCAAGGAATCGGACGTGCCGATCGTGATGCTCACGGCCCTGGGCGATGTGGCCGACCGCATCACCGGCCTGGAGCTCGGCGCCGACGACTACGTGGTGAAGCCCTTCAGCCCCAAGGAGCTGGAGGCCCGGATCCGCTGCGTGCTGCGCCGGGTGGAGAAGGAGAGCGGCGGAGCCGGCATCCCCAACTCCGGGGTGATCACGGTGGGCACCCTGCGGATCGACACCAACAAGCGTCAGGTGTATCGGGGTGATGAGCGCATCCGCCTCACCGGCATGGAGTTCAGCCTGCTGGAACTGCTGGTGAGCCGCAGCGGCGAGCCCTTCAGCCGCGGCGAGATTCTCAAGGACGTGTGGGGATACACGCCCGAACGCCACGTGGACACCCGGGTGGTGGATGTCCATATCTCCCGGCTGCGCTCCAAACTGGAGGACGATCCGGCAAACCCCGAGCTGATCCTCACGGCCCGCGGCACCGGTTACCTGTTCCAACGCATCGTTGAACCCGTTGCCTCCGAAGGAGCCTGACGCCACTGGCCGCAGCCCGCGGCGCACCAAGCCCGGCCGGCCGATCCGGCGGCTGGTGATCTGGTATCGGCGCAATGCCGCCGTCACCTCCCTGGTGGGAACGGCCACCTCCGCGGTGAATACCGCCGGAACCGTGGCAGGGGCAGCCACGAGCGCGGCAGGCTCGATGGCGAACACCGTGCTCCAACCCCTGGTGTTCGACCCCCTGCGCCGGCTCCAGGGGGGCGGCAACGGCCCGCTGGAGATCCGCGACGCCGATCGGCTCTGGGTGGCGGTGGATGGCATGGGCGGCGATTACGCCCCGGGGCCCATCCTCGAAGGCTGCCTGCAGGCGGTGGAGCTGCTGCCGATCCGGGTGCGCTTCGTGGCCGAACCCCCCCTGCTGCAACGGGCCGTTGCGGAGATGGGCCTGCAGGAGCAACTCGATGGTGCCGTTGCCCGGGGCCTGATCGACCTGGTGCCCAGCGGCCCGTCCGTGACCATGGATGACGAGGCCACCGCCGTGCGCCGCAAGCGGGACGCCAGCATCAACATGGCCATGGACCTGGTGAAGCAGGGCCAGGCCACCGCCGTGTACTCCGCCGGCAACTCCGGCGCGGTGATGGCCTCGGCGATCTTCCGGCTGGGCCGCCTGCCCGGCATCGATCGCCCCGCCATCGGCGCCCTGTTCCCCACCAAGGATCCGGAGAAGCAGGCGCTGGTGCTCGATGTGGGCGCCAACATGGACTGCAAACCCGAGTGGCTGCTGCAGTTCGCCCTGCTGGGCAATATCTACAGCCGTGATGTGCTCCAGGTGCCCAGCCCGAATGTGGGCCTGGTGAACATTGGCGAGGAGGAGTGCAAGGGCAACGACCTCTGCCTGCGCACCTATCCCCTGCTGGCCGGCGACGGCCGCTTCCACTTCGCCGGCAACTGCGAGGGGCGCGACATCCTCTCCGGTGAGTTCGACGTGGTGGTGTGCGACGGCTACACCGGCAACGTGCTGCTCAAGTTCCTGGAGAGCGTGGGTGGCGTGCTGCTGGATGTGATCAAGGCCGAATTGCCCCGCGGCCGCCGCGGCAAGGTGGGCTCCGCCTTCCTGATCGGCAACCTGCGGCGCATCAAGAAGCGCCTCGACCACGCCGAGCACGGCGGAGCCCTGCTGCTGGGGGTGGATGGCATCTGCGTGATCGGCCACGGCAGCAGCAAGGCCCTGTCGGTGCTGAGCGCCCTGCGCCTGGCCCACTCCGCCGCCAGCCATGGCGTGATGGACGATCTGCACGCGCTGGCGGGCACCAGCTCCAATGCCGCCGCCGCTCCGGCCGCCTGTGGTTGACTGAGGCCCACTGTGGCCCGGTTGCTGTGTCGCATGGCGTGGTGAACGGCATCGCTCTCGTTGGCTGCGGCAGCGCCGTTCCCGCTGCCAGCGTGAGCAATGCCCAGCTGGGCGAGCGGGTGGACACCAACGACGAATGGATCCGCAGCCGAACCGGCATTGGTGCCCGGCGGGTAAGCGGCCCCGAGGAACCGCTCACCGTGCTGGCCGCCCGTGCCGCGGAAGCGGCCCTGGCCCATGCCGGCTGGAAGGCCGAGGATCTGGATCTGATCCTGCTGGCCACCTCCAGCCCGGACGACCTGTTCGGCACTGCCCCCCGGGTGCAGGCCGCCATCGGCGCCAGCCAGGCCGTGGCCTTTGATCTCACCGCCGCCTGCAGCGGCTTTTTGTTTGCGCTGATCACGGCCGGGCAGTACCTGGCCACCGGCGCCATGACCCGCGCCCTGGTGATCGGCGCCGACCAGCTCAGCCGCTGGGTCGACTGGGACGACCGCCGCACCTGCGTGCTCTTCGGCGATGCGGCCGCCGCCGTGGCCGTGGAGGCCTGCCCGGCAGCGGAAACCGGACTGGTGGGCTTCCGGATGCGTTCCGACGGCAGCCGCAACGCCTGCCTCACCCTGGCCCAGACCAGCGACCATGCCCCCCTCCTTGCCGACCTCACGGCCCAGCGTGGGGGCTTCGCGCCGATTCAGATGAATGGCCAGGAGGTGTACAAGTTCGCCGTGCGTGAGGTGCCGGCGATCCTGGCGGAGCTGCTGGAGGCCACGGGTACCCGGGCGGATCAGCTCGACTGGCTGCTGTTGCACCAGGCCAACCAGCGGATTCTGGATGCCGTGGCCGACCGCTTCCAGGTGCCCCACGAACGCGTGCTCAGCAACCTGGCCCACTACGGCAACACCTCGGCGGCCACGATCCCGCTGATGCTCGATGAGGCCGTGAAGGATGGCCGCGTGCAGCCCGGCCACCTGCTGGCCAGCAGCGGCTTCGGAGCAGGGCTCAGCTGGGGCGGAGCCCTGCTGCGCTGGAGCGGCCCCAGAGCCTGAGCTCAGGCCTGAACCAAGCCGCCACCTAACCTCCAGCCGACCTCGACAGACGGTGGCCCATGGGCATTGCCTGGGTGTTTCCTGGCCAGGGCTCACAGAAGGTGGGCATGGCCGATGGCGTGCTGGACCTGCCCGGCGCCCGTGAGCGCTTTGCGGCCGCCTCCGAGCTCCTGGGGCGTGACCTGCTGGCCATCTGCGCCGGCGAGGGCGACCTGAATGACACCCGCAACACCCAGCCGGGCCTGTTCGTGATTGAGAGCCTGCTGGTGGATGGGCTCAAGGCCCAGGGCCGCAGCGCCCAGCTGGTGGCCGGCCACAGCCTTGGCGAACTGGTGGCCCTCTACGCCGCCGGCGTCTTTGATGCCGAAACCGGTCTGCGGCTGATGAAAACCCGCAGCGAACTGATGGCCGCCGCCGGTGGTGGCGCCATGACCGCCGTGATGGGGTTTGACCGGGCCCAGCTCGATGAGCTCGTGGGGGCCACCGACGGTGTGGTGATCGCCAACGACAACAGCAGCGCCCAGGTGGTGCTCTCCGGCAGCCCCGAAGCCGTGGCTGCCGTGAGCGGCCAGCTCACCTGCAAGCGCGCCATCCCCCTGGCGGTGAGCGGAGCCTTCCACTCGCCGTTCATGGCCCAGGCCGCCGAGGCCTTTGCCGCCGAGCTGGAGGCGGTGCCCTTTGCCGATGCGGTGATCCCGGTGCTCAGCAACACCGACCCCACCCCGGAAACCTCCGGCGCCGCCCTCAAGGCCCGGCTGCGCAGCCAGATGACCACCGGCGTGCGCTGGCGCGAAACGATGGAGCGTTTTTCAGCCGACGGCATCGACACCAGCGTGGAAATCGGCCCGGGCAACGTGCTCAGCGGCCTGATCAAGCGCAGCTGCGCGGGCATCACCACCGCCCAGATCGCCGGCGCCGCCGACCTGGGGCTGTGACCGGCCCCGTGAAGCGGATGCTGCGCCGCCGGCGCCGCCGGGCCGAGCCACCGGCGCTGCTGAGCACGCCTCGGCCGAGCCTCACCTACCGGCTGATCAGCTACCTGCTGGTGTTTCCGGTGTATCGGCTGCTGTTTCGGGGCCGCACGGCCGGCAATGCCAACGTGCCCCTGGATGGGGCCCTGGTGGTGGTGGCCAACCACGGTTCCCACCTCGATCCGCCCCTGCTGGGCCATGCCCTGGGCCGGCCGGTGGCGTTCATGGCCAAGGCCGAACTCTTCAGGGTGCCGCTGCTGGGCCCGATCATCCGTGCCTGCGGGGCCTACCCCGTGGCCCGCGGCGCCAGCGACCGCGAGGCGATCCGCACCGCCACCGACCGGCTGGAGGAGGGCTGGGCCACCGGGGTATTCATCGACGGCACCCGGCAGGCCGATGGCCGGGTGAACAACCCCCAACCCGGCGCTGCCCTGCTGGCGGCCCGGGCGGGGGTGCCGCTGCTGCCGGTGGCCATCATCAACAGCCATCGCGCCCTGGGCACCGGCTCCCAGCGGATGCGACTGGTGCCGGTGCACATCCGGATCGGGACGCCGATCCCCCCACCGGCGTCCCGGCGCCGCGCCGACCTGGACCTGGCCACCGAGGCCTGCCGGGAACAGATCAACGCAATGCTGGATCAGGGCCTGATCAACGGGCCCCAGCTCGCTCCAGCCAAGGACCAAACCGCTCTGCCGCCCAGGTCCTGAGATCGCGGCCGGTGATCACCCACAGCACCGCCCGGGCGCCATCACCCCACACCTTGCTGCGGGGTTCCGGCTTGCAACGATCCGCGCAGGGCACCGACACCGGCGTGAGGGTGATGCCGCGGCTGCCGGCCACGATCCTCCCCACCAGCAGGGCACGCCGCATGTGATCACTGCTGGTCACCAGCAGCACATGGCGCACCCGGGCGCGGCGCAGGTCGGCCACCACCGAGGTGAAGTTGCTCAGGGTGTCGTGGGCGCGGTAGTCGAGCAGCACCCGGCCACCCCCGAGGCCGCTCTGGGCAAACAGCCAATGGGCATATTCGGGATTGCTGCCGCCGCTCACCACCACGGGCAGCCCCCGCTGGCGAGCGAGCTCCGCCGCCGTGCGCTCGCGATCCACATCGCCGCCCAGCACCAGGATCATCTGGGGCGGCGGCGGCTGGGGCCACCACCAGCCCCGGGAAAGCCACACCAGGCCGGAGGCTGCCACCACCAGCAACACACCACGCCCCCGGAAGCGGGAACGCCTGCGGCGGCGCCTGGGGGGCCCTGGCTGGGGACGGGAACGCGGGCGCTCGGCAGGAGGCCGCCGCGTCATACCGCCCCCACCGGTGAGGTGGGATACACCGGCAACACCGACTGCCAGGGGCCCGGCCACTGCTGGCGCTCTGCCTCCATGCCCATGGCCAGCAGGATGTCCACATCGGCGGGGATCAGGGCCTGGGCCCCCAGCTGGGGGCCCGGGGGCAGGGGAATCCCCGTGGCAAACAGCCGGGGCGGGTCGAGTTCGCGCACGCCCCCCAGTGCGCTGGAGTCGGGGCCATAGCGGCCGGCCACATGGCCGCGACGCGGCAGCTCCTGCACCACCCAGGTGGGCTCCTGGATGCCATGCCGGGCTGCCACCAGCAGAAAACTGCTCACCCCATGCAGGGGGATCGCGAGCTGCTGGGCCAGGGTGCGGGCCAACACCACCGTGAGCCGGGTGCCGGTGAAGCCCCCTGGGCCGGTGGCCACCATCAGGCGCCCCAGCGCGGTCCACTCCGCCGCCGGCAACACCTGCTCCACGCAGGGCAGCAGCTCGTTGGCAAGCCTCCGGCCCAGTGGGAAGGCGGCACTGCGGCCCATGGCGGGCTCAACGCCGTGCTGGACACCAACGCCCAGCACCTCACTGGAGCTGTGCAGGGCCAACAGCCAGCTCATGTGGGCACCACCGCATCGGGGCGGAGGCGCTGCCAGCGGCCGGGATCAGCCTGGAAGCTGCCGCAGGCCCGCACATCCCACTCCACGCCCACCGCCCCCTCAGGCAGAGCCCCATCTCCAGCGGGCAGATCAATCACCTGCACGTGAATGCGGGGCTCCTGGGGCTCGAAATCGGGTTGGTCAGTGAGATGGGGCACGCCGTGTTGACGCTCCACCGCGTGGTAGGCCTGACACCGCTCCACCCAGTGGCAATCCACGCAGATGCACATGCGGCCGCGGCCAAGCCAGGCGCCCATTGTGGATGCCGGCCTCACCCCGGAAGCGTTCGCAGAGAGCCTGCGGGAACGGCTGGCTCCGGAGCGATGGCCGCTGCCGCTCGCGAGCCTGCCCGCGGATGCGGCCCTGGTGGGAGGTGCGGTGCGCGATGCGGCCCTGGGGCGGCTGGAGGAACGGCCCGATCTCGACCTGGTGGTGAGCACGGATGCGATCCACCTCGGCCGGGAGCTGGCCCGCCGCCATGGCGGCACCTGCGTGGTGCTGGATCAGGAGCGCGACATGGCGCGGCTGGTGCTCAGGGGCTGGACCCTCGACCTGGCGCGGCGGGAGGGGCCCGATCTGGCCAGCGATCTGCGGCGGCGTGACTACACGGTGAATGCCATCGCCCTGCCCCTGGCGCCCGGGAGCCGGCCCGTGGATCCCACCGGGGGGCTGGAGCACCTGCTGCAACGGCAATTGGTGGCGATCGCCGAAGCCAACCTGCTCGACGATCCGTTGCGGCTGCTGCGGGGGGTGCGGCTCTCGGCGGAGCTGGGGTTCGCGCTGGAAGAACAGACCCGCCACTGGATCGGAATGCACGCCCCAACGCTGGCGGCTGTAGCCGGCGAACGGGCCCTGGCAGAGCTGGAGAAGCTCGCCGCCGCACCGGAGGGCCACGAAGGGCTGCATGGGGCCTGGCGGCTGGGGCTACTGGAGCCCTGGGGTGTCCGCCCGGCCGCGGGGCTGGGGCCGCAGCAGCTCAGCCTGGGAGCTGCCCAGGCCTGCGGCCTGACCCAGCCGGAGCTGGCCGAGGCCCTGCCACTGGCCCGGCTGGCCTGGCTGATGGACGGAGCGGCTGCAGGGCGCCTGAAGGGCAGCCGGCGGCTGCAGCAGCGCTGCTCGGCGCTGCGGCAATGGTGGAGCGTGCTGGAGCACACACCGCTGGGGGCTCTGACCGAGCCGGAACGCCTGAGCCTGCACGAACACCTGGATCACGACCTGCCGGCCCTGCTGCTCGGCCAGCCAGTGGAGAGGGCACGGCAGGCGCTGGCGCGGTGGCGCGATCCAAGCGACCCCCTCTTCCATCCCCGCTCACCCCTGGATGGCCGGCAATTGCAGCAGGCCCTGGCCCTCAACCCCGGCCCGGAGCTGGGAAAGCTGCTGCAGCATCTGAAACGGGAGCGGGCTTTCGGGCGCCTGGATGCGTCGAACAGCACCAGTGCCGAAGCGGCCGCGCTGGACTGCGCCCGCCAATGGCTGGAGCACCGCCAACCGGCGGCGTGATTAACTGCTGAATGCAAAGGCGTGATGAAGAGGTTTCTCCTCGCCTGCTGAGTTTTTCTCTCCCTTCCCTTCCATGAGCGTTCGTCTCTACGTCGGCAACCTGCCGCAGTCCTTTGATGCGAAAGAGCTGGAGGCTCTCTTTGCCGGCGTGGGCGAAGGCGTGCGCTTCAAGGCGGTCAACGACCGCGAAACCGGAGCCTGCCGCGGTTTCGGCTTCGCCAACGTGGACGACCAGAAGCTGGCCGAAACCGTGATCGAGCAGCTGAACGGCCGCGAGTTCAACGGCAACACCCTGCGCATCGAGATCTCCGAGCGGCGTGATGCCCGCAGCGGTGGCACCGAGCGTCGCGGCCCTGCCGGCGCCCCCGCCGTGGCCCGCAAAGCTGTGAACAAGGTGGTGCACGCCGACACCGTCGACGCGGAAGCTCCCGATCCCCGCTGGGCCGGCGAACTCTCGAAACTCAAGGCACTGCTGGCCAACCAGAAGGCCCCCGTCTGATCAGCCCTCTCGGGGAATCACTTTTAACCCCCTTTGCCCCGCCCCCGGCGATCCGGGTGCGGGGCTTTTTGTTGCGCTGATCAGGGCAGCAGGGCGGCAATCGCGATCACACCCACAAAGATGCCGAGAAAGAGAAACCCCATCTTGGTCATCTTGGATTCGTGATCCTCCATGCCCTTGTCCACAGCCTTGTCGAGGTCTTCCCGAAAAGCCTCAAAAGCAGCGTCTTTTTGCTCGGGCGTTGGCTTGTTTCGCATTGCAGGGATGGGTCTAGAAAAGATCAGGGAATGAACGATGAGCAAGCCTCTGGATCAGCCACGGTGGAAAAACCAGTAAGCACCAACCGCAAGAGCCACCATCAGGACGATGGGCACACCAATGGCAGCCATCCCATTATGACTTTTAACAACACGGGATTCGTGGGCCACGACTGCATCACGAATACTGATTTCCATCTCGGCCTTGAGACGAGCAAGCTCTGAATCGAGCGACTCTTCACTGAAGAGCTCACGAAGTCTTTCAAAGGTGCTTTTACCCAGCACGAGACTCCGCTCTGGATGCTCATACAAGATATCCATCAGCTCATCTCGGCGGATCTCAAACACATCCGCATCCGAAGCCGCACGGGCATTAGAAGTGCGACTGCGGCCGTCAATCAGCTCGATCTCACCAAAAACGTGACCGGGACCACAAACCTCATCAACTCCCTCTCCTGTCTCTGGATAAGGAGTGGTCAATTCAACCTTGCCAGAGCGAACCACAAAAATGCGATCACTCAGATCATCAACCCTATAGAGGTATTCTCCTGCCTGAAGGGAAATGCGCTGCATAGGCCGAAAAGGGAGGTGCTTGGGATCGTAGGTGAATGGACGGCGCGCAGCTGATTAAAATCGCACACACTCGCAGACCTCCATGCCCCCCCCGCAACTGCAAGGAGGACTACGGATGCTGTCGCAGAAGCGCACCTGGCTGATTGCCGCGCTCTTGGCCAGCGGAGTCGCTGGAGTGTGGATTGTCAGCAGGCCAAAACCGGCTGCCAAGCCCCAAGCCCCTCTGGTTAACCGGATCACAGCCCTTGGACGCCTGACCCCCGAGGGGGGCGTTGTCGAGCTCTCGGTCCCCGCTGGCAGCGTTGGGGGCAGCGAAGTTGTCTCGAAGTGGCTGGTGTCCGAAGGGGCTCCGATTAAGAAAGGGCAAGTCCTGGCTCGCCTCAGCAGCTGGGATCAGCTAGAGGCCTCTGTACGCGAAGCCCAGACTCAGCTCAATGCAACCGAAGCTTTGCTGCCGAGCCTGAAGTTCAGCCAGAACCGCGCACGTGAACTGTTTCAAGAGGGCGGGATTTCTGAGCAGGAACTCGGCGCATTGCAGGCAAACGTCACCAGTAAGAGTTTTGATATCAAGTCGTCAAGAGCCAGTCTCGACAGGGCACGCACGGCCTTGGCCGCCGCAGAGGTGCGCTCTCCATTGGACGGGCGCCTGATTCGCATCTACAGCTGGCCTGGGATGAAAGAAACGGATCAAGGGCTGGCGATCATTGGCCGAACCAATCGCATGCAAGTGTGGGCGCAGGTTTTCCAAACGGATATCAACCGGCTCAGGATCGGACAAACAGCCGAGGTAACCCCAGAAACCGGGAGCTTCATTCGCCCACTCAGAGCCAGGCTTACGTCAATCATTGGCCAGGTTTCTGCGCGAGACATCTTCGCCACAAGCGGCAACAATGACGTGAATGCACGAGTCATACTCGTCAAGCTCGACCTGGAACCACGCGAGCAACCTCAACTTGAAAGATTAAGCGGACTGAATGTAATCGTCAGATTTCTCCCTCTATGACAGCAAGGCAAAACTTTGGCTTTGACCTCAATAAGCTCCCCCTTGCGTGGCTCCAACTCAAACGACAGCCCATTCGGTACCTCGTTGCCGTAGCAGGCATCGGCTTCGCAGCCCTTCTGATGTACATGCAGCTGGGCTTTCAATCAGGGCTTCTCAACAGCGCCACCACATTTTACGAGGCGATTGATGGCGATTTAATCCTCATCAGCCCAGGAACGTTAAATAGTGGAAATTTTCAGCAGTTCCCCCAATCCCTTCTCTACAACGCCCTAGGCGTTGAAGGCGTCAAAGAAGGAGCCCCTCTCTATGTGATTAACATCAGTGCTCAAAGGCTCAAGGGAATCAAACCGACAAGCCTTCGGGTAATTGGTTTTGACCCAGCAGCCCGCCTCCTTAACCTGCCAGAGGTGAACGAGCAGCTTGACAAGATACAGACTCCCGATTACGCCCTATTTGATACACGCGGCAATCGGAATACTGGTCCAATCACTCCGGCGGTCATGCAGAATGGCAGCCAAGAGATGATCTCTTCAGACCTAACGCGCACCTTTCGCATCGTAGGCCTATTCAAACTTGGCTCAACCTTTGCCGCGGATAGCAATTTAATTACCAGCGACGCAACAGCAATATCCCTTGCCTATAAGCAGATCAACACCGGCGAGATTTCACTCGGAGTTTTGCGATTGGACGACCCGGTGAAGACTCTCCCTAGAATTCAGAAATACTTACAAAGCCAATACGGCAAAGAACTCCAAGTCCTTACAAAGCAACAGCTTATTGACCAAGAACGTGCTTATTGGAATACGGGCTCGTCATTCGGAATCATTTTTGGATTCGGCACCATCATGGGAATCCTTGTAGGCGGCGTGGTTGTCTACCAAGTTCTCTACACTGACGTAGCCGACCACCTCAAAGAATATGCGACCCTGAAGGCGATGGGGTTTGACGACGCTTTTTTGCTAATGATCGTTGTTCAAGAAGCAATCATACTTGCCATATCCGCATTCATACCGGCCACGATTGCAAGCGCTTTCATGTACTCATTCCTGACGGCAGCATCCGGAATTCGCATCGAAATGTCTAGCGACAAGACATTGCTTGTGGGCTCATTAGTTCTAGGCGCATGCGCCGCATCGGCGGCAGTGGCAATCCGCAAGCTTGCAGATGCAGATCCCGCATCGGTGTTCTAGGAATTATGAATACCCAGGAATCCAAATCAGTCATTATCACAAAAGATTTGCGCCATAGCTATGGGGAAGGGGAGCTACGCACTCAAATCCTTCATGGGCTGAACTTTGAGGTTAATGCAGGAGAGATTACGCTTCTTGTAGGCCCTTCGGGAAGCGGCAAGAGCACGCTTCTCACATTGATTGGTGCATTACGCTCCGTGGAAGAAGGCTCATTAACGGTACTCGGCCAAGAACTTTCCGGCGCCAGCGAGCAAGAGCGTGTCGCAACACGAAGACGCATTGGCTTTATCTTCCAAAGCCATAACCTGGTATCTTCCCTGTCAGTCCTACAAAATGTTGAGCTTTTACTCCAGCTCACACTTCCGGACAAACAAGAACGAATAAGCAGAGCCAAGGAATTATTGACGGCCGTGGGGCTTGAACATCGCTTAAATCATTATCCAGACCAACTTTCAGGAGGTCAACGACAGCGTGTCGCTATCGCACGGGCACTTGCACCTGAACCAGACTTAATCCTTGCCGACGAACCCACTGCTTCCCTTGATAGTAAGACAGGTCAGGATGTGGTTGAGCTCCTCAGTGCACTTTGCCGGCGTCGCCAGAGTGCCGTTTTACTGGTCACCCATGACTTGCGGCTTCTCAAAGATGCAGATCGAATTTGGCAGATTGAAGACGGTCGCGTAAATCCGTGGGAGGGTGATCCGGCAGCCTTGAATCAGCATCACTAAGAGACGTATCACACTTAGACACGAAAAGCACATGAGTTCCTATCCATTCCCTGATACTTGGATCCATTCCTGGACCTGGAAAGGCCTCAGCGTGAGCACGCTGAATGCTCCACCAATCGCTGCCGTTTCCAGCGAGACAGCATCGTTCGATGAATGCAATGAAAGCCAGGCCATTCCCTTGGTGCTCATTCATGGATTCGGTGCCTGCAAAGAGCACTGGAGGCACAACATTGAGCCACTTCGAGCCCATCGTCATGTCTACGCACTTGACCTCATTGGATTTGGCCAGAGTGACAAGCCCCGCTCATCGCTAAAGGGAGAGCAGCTTGATGAATCAAGTATTTGTTACAGCATTGATTTATGGGCCGAGCAGGTTTCAGACTTTATTATCGATTCGATAGGATGCTCAGTTATCCTAGTAGGCAATTCAATCGGAGGGGTCGTTGCATTAGAAGCCGCCAAACGACTTGAGCAGGCTTCAACCCCAGCAAATAGAGTGATTTTGATCGATTGCGCCCAGCGCGCTCTAGACGATAAGTTCCTAGCCGAACAGCCACCATTGCGCAAATGGGGGAGGCCATTGCTAAAATCACTTGTACGACAACGCTGGCTTACATCTAGCCTTTTCCGAGCAGTAGCAAAGCCAAATATTATCCGAGCAATACTTAAACAGGCTTATCCAAGCGGCAAGAACGTAGACGATGAACTTATCGAAATCCTGCTAAAGCCAGCGCTGCAACCCGGAGCAGACGAATCATTCCGAGGCTTCATCAATCTATTCAATGACAAGACTGCTCCAGAAGTGCTTGCGCACTTAAATACTCCCGTAAGCATCATTTGGGGGGAGGACGATCCATGGGAGCCCGTGGCAAAAGCTAAAGCCTGGCAAGACTATGCGTGCGTCCAAGACTTTCAACAGCTCAAAGATTTAGGGCACTGCCCTCACGACGAAGCGCCTGATCTTGTCAACAAGATGATTTTGGCAATCATCGAAGGGCAGCAACCATGAGCAAACGCTCGCTTTTAATCCTCTGCCTTGTCGTTGGAGTCAATACGGGTTCCTTTAGTCAATTGGCTCCAGTGTTGCCCTTTTTGATCGCAAAGTTGACTGGCAGCATGAGTGCCATTGCAGTGACACAAGTAAGTGCTCTATATGCCGGCGCACAACTTGTCATGTCTCCAATCATTGGGCAGATCTCTGACCAAGTCGGCCGCAAGCGCGTGATGGCAGTCTGCATTTCCGTAGGCATTGTGGCTTTTCTAGGCTCTGCAGTTGCCCCGACAATCTCACTGCTCATGCTGTTCCAAGCAATCGCTGGTGGCAGTGCTTCATTATTCGCCTTGGCACAAGCCATGGTTGCTGATGGAGAACAACAAGCAAAAGAGCGCACAATTAGTTTTGGTGCTCTTGGAGCTGCACTGGGACTCGGTTTCGTGTTTGGTCCAGCAGTGGGGGGAATCTTGGGATCAATCGATCCACGCGCCCCCTTCTTCCTCGCCGCACTTCTATCGCTCATTAATCTAATCCTTGTTATCAAGCTACTCCCGGAAACATTATCGCCATCAATTAGGGCTACGCTGCAGCACACCCAGCGTCCACAGTTGCGCTGGTGGAGTGCCAAAAATAGGGACCTACAGCGAATGTTGGGCATATATTTCTTGTTTTACTTGGGATTTTCAAGCTTTACTGGAATTTTTGTTGTGGACATCAGCAAGCGGTTTGGCTGGGGCTCTGAAGCAGCCGGCTTACTGCTTTGCTTCGTTGGTGTCGTCGCGGCAGGCGTACAAGGTGGACTGCTTCCAAGATTGCTAAGGCGTTACCGAGCCGAAAAACTTGCCGAGATTGGCATGTTTCTTGTGGCAGCCGCACTGCTTGCTATTACATCGATTCCACAAGGTCAGTATCTATACATCACACAGTTAGTCTTCGCAGTTGGCGTCGGCTTGAGCACTCCAGGTCTGCGGACGCTCCTCTCACTAGCTGTGAATAACCAACAACAAGGCGCTCTAGGTGGCCTTACACAATCGTGTGTAAGTCTAACCAGCCTGATAGGCCCCTTGCTTGCCGGCCAACTCTATTCAAGGCTGGGGCCGCAGACAACGTTTGGCACACAGTCTTTGGTCGTCCTATCAGGGGCAATTCTCTTGTACACAAGTCAGAGCGTAATACGAAGGCTGCAGAGAGAGTCCGAGATTAGCCATTAAAGATCGCCAGGGATTAAAAGATGCTTCGATAAATGAATGCAAAGCATAGAGCCTTATTCAACAAGAGTTCCGGCTTCACGGCGCTCTCGAAGGGCTTTTCTTAATGCCAAAGAAAGAGAGTCACTCGCCAGCAGCAGATCTGTACGGCAATCCAAGTCGGGCTGGAAAGGACTCACGGACTCAACAATTAGCCTATCTTCAGCCAAGAACTTGTGGATCCTCTTGAGTGCTGCCTTGTCGGCCAATGGACTGCGCAAAAAAGATCGGAAATGGCGCCATAACAGCCTTGTCTGACCATTCCCCATTGGAACAGGCACAAGACACAAGTAAATGGAGAAGTCTTTAAATATTACTCGGATAAATAATAGATTGGCTAGCCAGAGATTGACTTGTTGTGTTCCATCGACTGGCTGCTCATCGGGCAGCGATTGAGTCTGCTCTTGCCCCGTTGATCGGAAACGTCGACTGACACGACTCAACAAGTTGCCACCCTGCTCTGAACGATAGTGACGATCTCTGGGCGTATTAATTAGTGCATAAAGGCTGTCTTTCCCATGCTCTTCTTTTGCAGGATAAAGCTGATCGGCAGCAGCCCCGCCAAAGGTAGCTTTGTGCACAAATGGAACATGGGTGAGATCAAGAAATCCTTCTAGGATTCGAACCCAATGCGCCGACCAGACAGCCTCACCCTCCATGGATCGCCATGAGGCGTCATCTTGAGATGGGATATGTTGAATATCAGGAAGCGATGGAACACTGTTCCAATCCAGGTTTGCTTGATGATGCCACCAAACCCAAATAAAACCATGGGCTTCCTGACAGGGATAGGTCTGCAGATGGGACCTCAGGGGAATCGCCATTCCCTCTCGGTTGCCAGGAATCGCTGTGCACGTTCCTTCAGAATCGAAACGCCATCCGTGATAACCACAGCGCAGATGGCCGTCTTCCACACAGCTGCCAGCCAACGAGGCACCTTTATGCGGGCATCGATCCAGTGCTGCCGCCGCTTGGCCGGCTGAATCACGCCACAGCACCAAGGGATGGCCGTGAAGCATGACACGGATTGAGGATCCCCTAACCTCGCTGGCCAAGGCCACCACATGCCAAGTATTGAGCAACTGCATGGGATCAGAGCCTAAGCGACTGTTTAAACAGATTTAGCACAAAAGGGGCCTCCCTCGCACCAAGCGAGACTTGAAATGAGGAATTGATCGCAACATCGAGCCGGTTTGTGCCAACGGGGCAAGGTAACTAGGCTTATTTGACTTTTACTTCTTCCCGAAGCAAGCTAATTTTCGAAAGAGGATCTCCCACCAACTTCAGAAAAGCAGGATCCGCCGAGTAGGCAAGTCCACTGGCACGCGCTAGGCTAACCAATGCTACGTTGTAACTTGACAACTGCTGAACATATAGCGTAACAGCCTGGGTAAGATCTTGCTGAGCCTGCACAACATCAGTGATGTTACCGTAACCCGCCTTAAATCGAAGTGTTTGCAAGCGCAGGGCCTGAGTTGCCGAAGTGACTCGTTGAGATGCTAAGACTGTGGCATCTTTGCCTTGACTTACCTGGGAGAAATACGTTTGAACCTCGCGGCGAACCTGGTTAACCGCGGATTGAGAGTCAGCTTCAGCGGCCTTAGCACGTCGCATTGCTGAAGCCGCACTCATGCGAGCTTGGCCACCATCAAACCCAGTGAATGTTATCTGGAGCAACGCAGAGCCATCCCAAAGATCACTGCGCGCGTCTCCAACGTAGGCAGGCCCCAATCCTGTATAACCAACTCCCTTGGTCCAATAGAGCGTATTAACCAGAGAGATGGTTGGCCTATAAACAGAGAGGTCGATCTTGGCCTGTGCTTCATTAATTTTGACATCCATGAGCTTCTGCTCAATAACCTTGCGGTAACTGAATGCAGAAGCAAGCGTGCTGTCAAGCGAATGCGACCACGAGCCAAAAGGTGCCAGCGAGGTTGAGGGCCAAATCTGAGAATATGATGCTTCATTCAAAAGCTCCGCCAAATCCGCCTGGGCTACCTGTGCAGACTGCTGAGCATTAACCAGATTAACCTGATCTGCCTTGAGAACTGTCTGCTGCTTGTATAAGTCAAGCCGCGAAGAAACCCCAAGTCTTACGCGCGACTCGGCAAGAGAATAAAGCAATCTATCATTTTCAACTAACTTTTGGCTGGTTACAATCTGGGCAACCGCGGTCTGAAGATTTACATATGCTTGCTCTGTCCGTAGCCTATTATCACGCCGGGAGATAATATATGCGTCAGCCGCCTGGCGAACTTTATACTTATTTTGCCAGATCAGCGGAGCACGCGCAGGATCTATGAGGTTCCACGCTATATCAAACTGAGATAGACTCTGAAAATAACTACTATTAAATGCGGTGGTATTGGCAAAAGGGCCTGTAGCCGGAGAACCAACTCCGCTTAAGGCGCCGATATAGTTATAGTATGCGGTCTGGCCATACATGCCACCATTAATACTGGCATTAACGACCGGCCACCAGGTGGCATAGGCAGCTCCCAAACTATTCTGGGTTGCAACTAACTGCTCATAGCTTTGACGGACAACCGGATTACGTTGATCAGAAAGAAGCACAGCATCACGCAACTCAAGCTGCTTTAACTGTGCTGGCGGGATAGGCGCGAGCCGGTTTAAAGGCAATGCCTGATTAGCAGGCCAGCCAGCCCCAACATTCTCAACATCACGCCCAGCAGGAAGCTCTATGGGGGACTGATCTGAACCGGACTTATTTTCCGCAAAACCAGCAGAGAAACAGGAATCCAGCACAAGGAAGGCTGGCATACAAAATCCTAATAGCCAATTGAAATTCCGGATCATCGAACGCAAGAAATCACGTAAGACCAGGGAAGGTCGGCAAGTTTTCCAACCCTAGGGACATAGGCACGGTAGTTAAAAACATCATAGTGGCGATATTCGATCACATCAAGGATCGCGCGGTAAAGACGTAGCGAAGCCCAGACAGGCCAACGTGCGTCAGGAGCCAGCCATCGAATCCCAGCCTCAGAACGCTTGAACCAGTCGCGTGCACGATCCACTTGGAACCGCATGAGCGATCTCCAGTTGTCATTCAGGACGCCGGCCATCAACTCATCTTCGCTGTAGTCAAACCGACGCAGATCTTCCAAAGGTAGATAAATACGACCCCGGGCTCGATCTTCACCCACATCGCGCAAGATGTTAGTGAGCTGGTTGGCAATACCCAGAGCAACTGCCGCATCTGAGGTATCGGGTACAGAGCTCCATGGAGCAGAAGTGTAAGAAGGATCGAGGCCCATCACTTCCTGCGTCATCAGCCCAACCGTTCCGGCCACTCGATAGCAATAGAGCTCCAGCTCCGCGAAGGTGCTGTAGCGATGCTGGTGAAGGTCCATACGCTGGCCCTCGATCATGTCGAGGTAGGCCTGCAAGGGCTGGGGATAGC
>JBBASQ010000030.1:6608-26121 GCA_040399185.1 Prochlorococcaceae cyanobacterium | reverse complement strand
TCAGGCCTTGGGCCAGCCGGCTTCCGCCTGCTGCCACACCCACAGCCCCACCGCCGCCGGGCCGCCATCGCCCAGGGCCTCGGCATAGCCACCCATCTGGCCGATGCCCCCGGCGGCGATGGCGGCGATGGCCTCCGGGCCATCGATGCCGTTGCGCTGCAGGGCCGCGAGCTTGAGCGTTTTGCCGCGGCGAATGATGTTGCCGCCGTTGATGTGGCAGCCCACGCAGTGGTTTTCAAACAGTTGGGCGCCATCGGGGGCCGCCCAGGCCGGCTGGGGCCAGAACACCACCAGGGCCGCCGCCAAACAGAGCAGCAACGAGAGCAGGCGGCGCAGCATGGCGGAGCGGGCGGCAAGCGCAGACGCTAAGCCTGGTGCAGACGCTAGATAAGGGCCGCACGGGGGCTGCGGTTCTGGGCGATCCGGTCGTTATCCACAGCGCCGACTGGCAGATCGGCAAGCCCTACGGGCGGGTGGCCGACCCCGACAAGCGCGCGCGCCTGCGCCAGGCCCGCATCGAGACCATCGGCCGCATTGCCGAGCACTGCAGCACCAGCGGCGCGGCGGCCCTGGTGGTGGCCGGCGACCTGTTCGATGCCCCCACGCCCGCCGCCAGTGATGTGAGTGCGGTGTGCGCCGCCCTCGGCGCCGTCGGCTGTCCGGTGCTCGTGATCCCCGGCAACCACGACCATGGCGGCGCCGGCAGCGTGTGGCACGACGCCTTCTTCCAGGCCGAGCGCGAACGCCGCGCCCCCAATCTGCAGGTGCTGCTGGAGCGCCAGCCCCTGGAGCTGGAGCAGCTGGTGGTGCTGCCCTGCCCGCTGCTGCGCCGCAGCGACAGCGCCGATCCCTGCGCCTGGCTGGGGCAGCTCGACTGGGCCGCCCTGCCGCAGGGCAAACCCAGGCTGGTGCTGGCCCACGGCTCCATCCAGGGCTTCGGGGCCAGCGATGAAGCGAGCGACGGCGACGACGAAAATCCCCCGAACGCCAACAACCTGCTGCGGCTGGATCCCACCTGGCTTGAGCAGGTGGACTACGTGGCCCTGGGCGACTGGCACGGCCTCAAACCGGTGGGCCCCAAGGCTTGGTATGCCGGCACCCCCGAACCCGACCGCTTCCCGCGCCACGCCGAGTACCGCGCCGGTGTGGTGCTGCAGGTGACCCTGCGGCGCGGCCAGCTGCCGGCGGTGGAACCCCTGGCCACCGGCACCCTGGGCTGGCATCCGGTGCAGGCCAGCCTCCACAGCAACGAGGATCTGGAGCGGCTGGAGCGGGAGCTGGAGGCACTGCTGGGGGATCGGGTGGGGCGCGACCTGGTGCTGCTGGAGCAACGGGGCAGCCTGTCGCTGGAGGCCCACCGCCGCTATGCCGCCCTGCTGGAGCGGCTGGAGGCCCAGCTGCTGCGGCTCAAGCGCCGCGGCCATTGCGGGGAGGCGCCCGGCACGGCGGAGGTAAACGGCCTCACCCAGCGGCCCGGAGATCCATTGATCAGCCAGGTGGC
This sequence comes from Prochlorococcaceae cyanobacterium, assembly GCA_040399185.1. Lineage (GTDB taxonomy): Bacteria > Cyanobacteriota > Cyanobacteriia > PCC-6307 > Cyanobiaceae > UBA5018. The sequence goes on along the minus strand of JBBASQ010000030.1, from coordinate 24,620 downwards.
CACGGCCCTGCAGCAGGAGCTGGCCAGCGCGGCGGCCGACGATGCCGACGCCCAAGAGCCACTGCAACGAGCCCTGGCCGCACTGCACCGGGCCGTGCTGCAGGCCGAGGGCTAACCGGGATGCGCCTGCTCCATGCCCAGCTGCGCAACGTGCGCCTGCACCGCGAGCTGGCGGTGACCTTCCACCCGCGCCTCACCCTGCTGGGGGGCGCCAATGAAACCGGCAAGAGCACCCTGGTGGAGGCCCTGCACAAGGGGCTGTTCCTCAAGGCCAGCGCCACCGGCAAGGGGGTGGAGGAGCTGCGCTCCAGTCGCCACGGCGGCCAGCCCGAGGTGGAGATCGGCTTTGAGGCCCGCGGGCGCCAGTGGCTGCTGCGCAAACGGTTTTCCGGCTCCAGCGGCACGATCCAGCTCGGCGATGGGGCCGGTGTGCAGCTCAGTGGCGCCGCCGCCGAAGACCAGCTGGCGGCCCTGCTGGGGGTGGAGGCGGCGGTGGAGGGGCGCCAGATCAGCCAGCTGCCCCAGCGCTGGGCCCACCTCTGGGTGCGCCAGGGGGAAGCGGGCGGCAACCCCCTGGAGGGCAAGGGCAACACCTACGACCTCGATCGCCTGGTGCAGCAACTGCAGCAGCGCGGCAGCAGCGCCGCCCTGGAATCCCCGCTCGACCGCAAGGTGGAGGCCCTGCTCCAGGCCGAGCTCGACCAGCTGTTCACCGCCACCGGCAAGGTGAGGGCAGGCTCCCCCCTGGCCCTGGCGCGCCAGGAGCTGGAGCAGGCCGGCACCACGCTGGCGGAGGCCCGCAGCCGATTGGAGCAACTCAACGCCGCCCTGGAGGAGCTGCAGCGCATCGAAGGCCGCCTGCAGAGCATCGATGCGGTGGATCGTCCGGCGCTGGAGAGCCAGCGCAGTGCCCTGGCCCTGGCCCAGCGCGAGCTGGAGCATGCCGAGGCCAAAGCGGCCCTGGAGCGCAGCCGCCGCGAACCCCTCGCCCAGCAGCTCCACACCCTGCAGGGCCTGCTGCAGCAACTCACCGCTCTGGCCGCAGACCACGCCACCACCAGCGCCGAACGCGACCGCTGCCGCAGCGACCAGGCCCAACGGCAGCAGCACCAGCAGGAGCTGACCCGCCGGCTGGAGCAGCGCCAGCAGGAGCTCAACGCCCTCCAGGCCACCCTGGCGGAGCAGGCCCAGGCCCTGGAGCTGGCCCAACTGCTCCTCAACAGGGCCGAGGCCCTGCAGCGCAGCGCCGAGCTCGGGGAGCAGCGGTTGCACTTCAGCGCCTTGCAGGAGCAGGCCGCCGCCGTGAAAAACCGGCTGGCGGCACTGCCGCCCATCAGCGCCGAGCAGGTGCAGGCGCTGCGGCAGGCGGAGCAGCGCCAGGCCCTGGCCAGCGCCCGGGTGGAAGCGATGGCGGCCACGGTGGAGGTGTTGGCCGCCGATCAGGCGCTGCGGCTCGAGGGCCACCCCCTGCGGCCCGGCGCCAGCGTGCGGATCAGCCGGGGCTCCGAGCTGCAGGTGGGCGAGGGGGTGCGACTGCGCATCCAGCCCGGGGGTGGGGAGGCCCTGCAGCAGGCCGAAACGGAGCGCACGGCCGCAGGCGAGGCCCTGGCCGGGCACCTGAAGCAACTCGGCGTGGAGAGTGGCGACCAGGCCGACCAGGTGCTGCGCCAGCGCACCGGCCTGGAGAGCGAGCTGGCCCAGCTGCGCAAGAGCGCCAGTGCCATCCCCTGGCAGAAGCTCGACAGCCAGATCGCCGCCCAGGCCGACAAAACCCGCCAGCTCGACACCGCCCTGGCCCAGCAGCAGGCCTGCCTGGAGCAGCTCCGCCGCTCCGGCACCCTCCCGGCCGACGCCCATCTGGAGGCCTGGCTCCCCGAGGCGCGGCAACAGCAGCAACAGAGCCAGGCCCGCTGGCAGCACCTGCAGCAGGAGCAGCAGGGCTGGCTCGCCCAACACCAGAACGGCCAGCAGCAAAGCCAGCAGAGCGGGAGCCGCCTGGGGGAGCTGGAGGGCAGGCTCACTGCCCTGGAGCAGCGCCGCACCGGCCTGGTGGCCGAGCACGGCAGTGCCGAGGTGCTGGAGGAGCAGGTGCAGACCCTGCAGGAACACCTCCGCCGCCACGACGCCCAGCTGCAGGCGCTCGAGCAAAACCTGGCCCAGCGGCGCCAGCAGGCCGCCGGCACCGGCCCGGATGCCCTCGACCAACGGCTGCAGCAGTTGCGGGCTGAAAAAGAAGGGCTGCTCAGCGCCCGCGGCCAGCACGAGCAGCTCTGCCGCAGCCTGGGGGCCAGCGATCCCCAGGCCGCACTTGAACAGGCGGAGGCCGCCTTTGAGACGGCCCAGGAGCGCTGCGCCGCCATCGATGCCCGGGCCACAGCCCTGCAGCTGCTGCTGGAGCGATTCCGCGAGGCGCGCAATGCCCTGGCCGACCGCTACAGCCAGCCCATGGCCGAGGCCATCGGCGGCTACCTGGCCAGCCTGGGGGCCGGCAGCGAGGCGGCCCTGCTGCAATTCGACACGGCCAAGGGCTTTGCCGAGCTGCAGGTGCGCCAGGGCAGCGAGAGCTTCGGCTTCCAACGGCTTAGCGGCGGCACCCGCGAGCAGGTGGCCGCCGCCGTGCGTCTGGCCTTGGCGGAAGTGCTGGCACCTGCCTACGACGGATCGCTGCCCCTGGTGTTCGACGATGCCTTCACCAACAGCGACCCCGGGCGACTGGAGGGGCTCAAGCGAATGCTGGAGCGGGCCAGTGCCCAGGGGGTGCAGGTGCTGTTGCTCTCCTGCACCCCGGGCGACTACACCGACCTGGCCGAACGCATCGGCAGCGAGGTGAGTCTGGCGGGCTGAATCAACCGGGCTGAACCAACCGCGCGGGATCACGCAGGGGCAATCACTCCTCCTCGTCGTCGGCACCGACCGGCACCAGACGGATCTGCTTGCGGCCGAGCTTGATCTCAAACTCATCGCCGGGCTGCAGATCGAGCATGGCGGTGTAGGCCTTGCCGATCAGCAGGTTGCCGTTGCCCTGCACCGTGGCCACGTAGCTGAGCTTGCGGCCGCCCTTACCCACGTTGGTGGCCTTGCCCAGCTCCACGCCCTTGGCCTCCAGCAGGGCCTCATAGAAGGCGGTGAAGTTCAGGCGCTCGGAGCCGTCCTTCTTCGAGGAGACATAACCACAGGAGCGCACGATCTCCGACTTACCCACATCGCCCAGCTCCTTCACCTTGGCCAGCAAATCCGATCCAGTGAGCATTGCCCCAGGGGAGAACCCAACATGACTTTTTAAAGATAACCAGAGCCCGGTCATGTGCAAGGCTCACGTTGCTACAAGGCAAGGTGATCTGCTCAATGACGCTGCTGCGGCCACTGCAGGCTGAGGATGTGGATCAGGTGCTGGCTGTATATGAAGATGCCGTGCTCAGCCAGGCCACCGGGTTGTACGAACCTCGCCAGATTGAAGCCTGGGCCACTCATGCGAGGAGCAGCAACAACCTGCGCGATGCCGTGCTGCGTGGGCGGGGAATGGTGAGCTGCGATGGGAACGATCGGTCCGTCGTGGAAGCCTTTGCCCTGCTCGATCCAATCGACCGCCTCTCCCTGCTCTATTGCCGCGGCCGATCGAGTCGGCAGGGACGGGCGAGCGCCTTGCTGCAGGCGGTGGAAACCCTGGCCCGCGCGGAGGGCTGCCGCCAGCTGCGCACCGAGGCCAGCCAGCTCTCCAGGCCCCTGCTGCTGCGCCACCACTGGCAGGTGGCAGCGGAGGAAACCGTGCTCTACGCCGGGGTGCCGTTCGTGCGCTGGCGGATGATCAAAGCCCTCACACCCATGGTTGATGGCTGAAGCGCAGCTGCAGCAGTTCCTGCAGAAAGTGGCGGCGCTCAACGCCTTCGTGGCGCTCTCGGAGGCCAATCCCGCCGTGCGGGAGGCCCTGCGCCAGTGCAGCACCCATCACGACGTGGTGGGCCTGGCCCGTGGCCATGGCTTCGAGATCGGCAGGCGCTGGGGGGAAGAGGACCCCGCCCGCGAGGGGGCAACGGATTGCGGCGGCTCCAACCTGCTGGCGGGGGCCTGCCCCGCCCCCGGCGAGGAAACAACCACGGTGCTGGTGGAGCTGCCGGGCATGCGGCTGGAGCGGATCCATTCCTGCAGCGCCGCCAGCCCCGCCAACGGCTGGTATGACCAGGCCGAGCATGAGTGGGTGATGCTGCTGCAGGGGAGCGCGCGGCTTGCGTTCTCCGACGAAGAGCTACCCCGCAATCTCAGCCGCGGCGATGCCCTGCTGATCGAACCCCATCGGCGCCACCGGGTGGTGGCTACTGATCCGGCTCCCGGGACCGTATGGCTGGCCCTGTTCTGGCGGGCGGTTCCCGCAGGCTGAGACTGCGCACCAGCCAGAAGGCGGCGGCCAGGGCCAGCACCGCCACCCCGAGGCCCACCAGCAGTTGCGGCTTGCTCTCGGCACCCTGGGGGAGCACGATCACTTTTCGGGCCACGGCGGTCATGGCCGTAAGCAGCACCAACTCGATCTGCACCACATGGCGGCGCAGATAGGAGGTGATGTTCTGCAGCACCTCCACCGCAATCAGCAGGTTGAGCAGATCACCAAGCACCTTGGTGAGGCGACTGGCCAGCCAGGGGGTAGACGGGGTGACCACACTCCAGGCCACCACCCAGATGAGCTGAAGCGTGGCCGCCGCCATCACCACCAGCAGCACCAACCCCAGCAATTTGGCGAGCTGTTGCTCACCCCGGTCGATGAAGCGGAGATAGGTGGCGTCGTCGCGGAAGAATTCGAACGGGCCGAGTCGTTTTGCACCGCGGGCGGGCAGCCGCGCATCAGGTTCTGAGGCCATCGGCCGCCGCTCTCCCATGGTTGGGCTGATGCCTATTTATCCCATGGGGAGTATTGGGGTTTGGCCTGGGTGGTGCCGGGCGGATTCACCAGCTGGGTGTTACAGGTGATCGACCCATCGGGCGCCGTGACGCAGTCCTTGGGCTTCACCTGGGTTTCAGGGCCCACGCTGCTGCCAGGGCCGAGGAGGAACTGCTGCACCTGGGCCTGGGCGCCGAGCGGAGCTCCGAGCGGTGCAAGCGCCCCCACCAGCAGCCCCATCGCGGCGAGAACAGGGGTTGGGCGGGCCATTGGGAGCAGGTGACTGGGTCCACTCTGCCCCGGAATCAGTGCCCCCAGGGGATCATTCCGCCTGATCCATGCGGATTTCCTGCAGCAGCAGATCCAGCTGCCCCAGGGAGTCATCCAGGCTGGGGGCCGTGTCATGGGAGCCCTGCCAGCCGTCCTCGCCCTGCCAGAGGTCTTCGATGCTGCAAAGCTGGGCCGCCAGGCCGGCGAGGCCCTGGCTGGCGTAGGTGGCGACCAGCACGTCCATCAGCACGGGCATGCGGATCGAACTGGCCTGCAGGGCCCGGCGCAGATCCGCCTGGGTGCGGCCGGCATGGCGCAACCAGTCCTTGATGAAGGTCTGGAGGTCGTCGTGTTGTTCGCTGGTGAGGGAGGCCATGGCGCTCAGCGTCCCATGGGAAACCACCGGTCCAGTTTGCGCTGGGCCCGCTGCCGGATCGCCTCGGTGCGGTGCCGGCCGCACAGCGTAAGCAGGGTGGTGATCGCCACCAGGTCGTCGGAGAAGCCGGCGGCGGGAATGAAATCAGGCACCAGATCCAGGGGCACCAACAGATAGGTGAGGGCCGCCAGCACGGTGAGCTTCACCGGCACCGGGGTGCCGGCATCGAGCAGCAGCTCCAGGCATTCGAGGGCAGGACGCGCCACCAGCCGACCAGCCCGGCGCAACAGCCGCAGCAGCAGGGCCTCGTCCACCACGGTGCTTTCAAGCACCTCGGCATTCACAACCTGGGGCATGGGGTGGGGCTGGGGGCCGTGGCGATTCTGGCGCGGCCCCCAGCCCCCAGGTCAGACGGCCACCTCCACCAGGCCGTTGTCGATGCCGCACTTGCGCAGCTTGCGCAGGGCCCGCTGCACCACCTGCCGGCAATACTCCCGGCTGCACTGGAGCTGGCGCGCCACCTCAGCCAGGGTGCGCCACTCATTGCTGCCATCCAGGCCGAAGCGCAGCATCACCACGGTGCGCTCCTTCGGGGTGAGGCTGGCCTTGTCGAGCAGGGTCCACACCGAAGCGGTGCGCTCCGCCAGCTCGGCCCGCTCCATCGGCGGCAGCTCGGGGCTGGGCAGCACATCCACCAGCTCGGAGGGGTCGGATTTCGACTTCACCACCCCTTGCAGGCTCACGGTGACGCTGCGCAGCTCGCAGCCCAGCAGTTCCTCCACCTCAGGGAGGGGCAGATCCAGCATCTCGGCCAGTTGCCGGGGGCCGGCCTGCACCCCATGGCTCTGGAGATAGCGGGCCTTAGCGGCACGCAACCGGGTGAGCTTCTCGTTCACATTCACCGGAATGCGAATCGTGCGGCTCTGGGTGGAGAGGGCACGGTTGAGGCCCTGGCGAATCCACCAGTAGGCATAGGTGCTGAAGCGATGGCCCCGGGTGGGGTCGTATTTCTCCACGGCGCGGGTGAGGCCGAGGGTGCCCTCCTGAATCAGGTCGAGCAGGTCGAGGCCCTTGTTCTGATAGCGCTTGGCCAGATTCACCACCAGGCGCAGGTTGGCGGTGATCATCTGGGCCTTGGCCCGCTCGCCGAGCCGCATGGTGCGGCGCTCCAGGTCGTTGAACTCACAGGCTGGTCCCTGGCCACCGGCCGCCCGGCAACGCTCCTGCAGGGCCGCCATGGCCTGCACCTTGCGGCCCAGGGTGAGCTCCTGCTCGGGGGTGAGCAACTGATGGCGACCGATTTCACCGAGATAGGCACTCAATGAGCTCGCCATGGGGGCCTCTTTGCACTGAATTGAACCTAAGGAAGATTCAGCGCCAACAAGAAACCAGCAGAAAAGCTTCCAACTTTCACATCAGCTTCCCAATTACATACGAATTTTGGAATTACTGATTTGCTGCAGGTTCACCGCAGTCGCCTTCGGCGTGGTGGCAGCGGTCACGCTTCAGCCCAGGCACGCTCGCTACCGTTGCGGCCCAACGATGCCTGCCAGGGCCGCACGATGAGCCTGCTTGCCGCCATTCCCCCCGAGGTGCTGCCCCGCGCCGGCGTGGCCTACGTGCACTACCTCAGCTTCATGCTCTGCTTCGGAGCCCTGGTGCTGGAGCGGCGGCTGATCAAGCCCAACCCCAACAAGGCCGATGCCACCTTGATGGTGATCACCGACATTGTGTACGGCCTGGCGGCCCTCGCCCTGCTGGTGAGCGGGATCCTGCGGGTGATGTACTTCGGCCAGGGCAGCGAGTTCTACACGCAGAACCCCCTGTTCTGGTGGAAGGTGGGCCTCTACCTCTCGGTGGGCGGCCTGTCGCTCTACCCCACGATCACCTACATCCTCTGGGCCATTCCCCTGCGCAAGGGTGAGCTGCCCCAGGTGAGCGAGGCGCTGGCCAACCGCCTGGCCTGGATCCTCAACATCGAACTGGTGGGCTTTGCCCTGATTCCGCTGCTGGCCACCCTGATGGCCCGGGGCGTGGGCCTGCCCGCCGCGTGAGCCTGCTGGCGGCTGCCGCAGCCCTCGGGCTTGGCGCAGCGGCGGCCTGTCCGGTGAGCCTGGGGGTTACCCCCGTGCCGCCGCCGCAGGATCGCCCGGCGCCAGCCCCGCCGGCCCCAGACCCCGCCGGCGGCGACTACCGCCACCGGCTCCAGGCCACCGTGTTCGGCTGGCCCCGCCGTGACACCTGGTGCGTGTGGGTGGAGCCCGCCGCCGCTGAGGGTGCTGCCGCCCGCTGGGATCAGGCCTGGCTGGCGGCCGTGGATGGGGCTCTCACCACCTGGGGCGCCTTGCTGCCGATCACCCGGGTGAGCAACCCGGATCAGGCCCAGGTGCTGGTGTTCCGGCGCCGGCCGCCGATCCGAAACGGCCGCGCCAGCCACGGCCGCGCTGAGCTGGAGCTGGCGGAGGTGCGGCGGGCGGCACCACAGGCACCCGGGGGCGTGGTGCAACAGCTGGAGCCAAGGGTCACCGTGACCATCAGCCCGGGCCAGCGGCCCGAGGCGATCGAGGCCACCGCCCTGCACGAGCTGGGCCACGCCTTCGGGCTATGGGGCCACAGCGATCAGCCGGGCGATGCCATGGCGGCCGTGCCGGGAGCCCGGCCGATCCGCCAACTCAGCCCGCGCGACCGCGCCACCGTGCTCTGGCTGCAGCAGCAGCCGGGCTTGCGTTGAGCAGCAGCGCCGCCAGGAACACCAGCAGCTGCACGATCACCACGCAGGGGCCCGAGGGCAGGTTGAGCAGCCCGGAGGTCAGCAGCCCCAGCACGCCGCAGCCAGCCCCCAGGCCGCTCGCAGCGGCCATGTAGCTGCCGAAGCCGGGGGCCAGCAGCCGCGCCGCGCAGGCCGGAATCACCACGAAGGCGCTGATCAGCAGCACGCCCACGGCCTTGATCGAGAGGGCCACCACCACCGCCAGCACCACCACGAACACCAGCCGCTGCCAGGCCACCGCCACCCCCTGGCTCACGGCCAGGCCGGCGTCGAGGCTCACCAGGATCTGGCTGCGGCGGGTGAGCAGCATGTAGGCGAGCACGGCCAGCAGCAGCAGCCCCTGGAGGGTCACATCGCGCCAGCTCACGCCCAGGATGTCGCCGAACAGCAGCTGCTCAAGGCTGCCGGCGCGGGAGCTCACCAGCCGCAGCACCACCACCGCGATCGCCAGCGACGAGGAATAGATGATGTTGAGCAGGGCGTCGCTGGGCAGCCGGGTGCGCTCCACCAGCTGACCCACCAGCAGCGCGAACAGCACCGCGAAGGGAATCAGCACCACCGTGGGCTCCACCCCCAGAAGCACGCCCAGGCTGATGCCCAGCAGGGCGGAGTGGCCCAGGGCATCGCTGAAAAACGAGAGCTGGCGCAGCACCGCCACGCTGCCGAGCAGCCCGCCAAGGCCGCCGCTGAACAGCCCGGCGAGCAGGGCCCGCTGCATGAAGGGAAATTGGAGCAGCTCCAGCCAGTCAGCCGTGGGCACGGTGGTGGTGGTGATAGGGCACGTAGGTGCGGCCATAGAGCCGCTCCAACTGGGCCGGGCTGAGGGCGTGATCGGGCGTGCCCACGCAGCGCAGGCTGCGGTTGAGGCAGATCACCCGGTCGCAGGTGCGGCGCACCATGTCGAGGTCGTGGGAGATCTGCAACACCGCCCAGCCCTCGCTGCGGCGCAGATCAAACAGCAGGCTCTGGAACTGCTCGGCCGCCTGGGGATCGAGGCCCGCCTGGGCCTCATCCAGCACCAGCAGGCGCCGCGGCCGCACCACACAGAACGCCAGCTGCACCCGCTTCCACTGGCCGGTGGAGAGGGCACTGATCAAGCGGTCGGCCAGGTCGGCACAGCCCGTGCGCACCAGGGCCTGCCGCACCGCAGCCGCGCGGGCATCCCGGCCCCTCCACGGCAGGCGCAGCCCACTGGGCTCCCAGCCCAACCCCACAAACTCCGCCACGGTGAGCGGAAAGCGGCCCTGCACCGCCACGTGCTGGGGCAGGTAGGCCACCTGGGCACGCACCGCCGCCGGCAGGCGGCCAGCGGGGCTGAGCGGCGCACCGAGCACCCTCACCTCGCCGGACTGCCGGGGGAGGATGCCGAGCACGGCCTGCACCAGGGTGCTCTTGCCGGCACCATTCGGACCCACCAGCGCCGTGTCGGTTTCGGCGGCAAGGCTGAAGCCCACGTTCTCGACAGCGGGCTCGCCCGAGCGCCCCACGGTGAGCCCGCTGACTTCGAGAACCGTTTCCACCATCAACTCAAACTAATGGTCTGCGGCCGGGCTAGTCGCTACTCCCGGCGTGGGGCGCCGCGCCGCTGGGCCAGCACCTGCTGCACCTCGCGCCAGCTCACACCGTGGTGGGCCAGGGCCACCTGCAGGTGGAACACGATGTCGGCCGCTTCCCCAGCGATCTCGGCGGCGTGGCCGTCCTTGCAGGCCATCACGAACTCGGCGCTCTCCTCGCCGATCTTCTTGAGAATGCGGTTGTCGCCGCCCTCCAGCAGCTTGTTGGTGTAGCTGCCGGGCTCGGGGTGGTCACGGCGCCCCTCGATCACCCGCATCAGCTCAGTGCACACATCGGCCGGCGGCGGCAGGGCTGCCGGACCGCCGGCCGTGGGGGCCGGGCCGTCGTCGTAGAAGCAGCTGCGGGCGCCGGTGTGGCAGGCCACATCACCCACCTGCTCAATGGTGAGCAGCAGCACATCGGCATCGCAGTCGTAGCGGAGACCGCGCAGCTTCTGGATGTGGCCGCTGGTGGCCCCTTTGTGCCACAGCTCCTGGCGCGAGCGGCTCCAGTAATGCACCTCACCGGTGGCGAGGGTGTGCCCAATCGCTTCCCGGTTCATCCAGGCCACCATCAGCACGGCCCCGTCCAGCCAGTCCTGGGCCACCGCCGGCATCAGGCCGGCCTCGTTGAAGCGCAGCTGCTCGAGGGGAAGGCGGAACCCCTCCACGGCATCGGTCATGGGGACGGTGCGGCGGCAGCGATCGAATTGTGCCTGCTGGCATTTCCAGCACCACAGCAATGAACGCCGCGCCAGCGAACGCCACACCGCCTTGGGCTCCCTAGCTTGACCCCCCAAGGGGTAGCGGGATGAACACCACCACAGGCGGGCCCGCAACGGGGCCTGCCCGCCGTCTGGCCAAAGCCCCCACCGGGATCCGCGGCTTTGATGCCATCAGCCATGGGGGCCTGCCCCGGGGCAGGCCCACCCTCGTGACCGGCTCCGCCGGCGCCGGCAAAACGCTCTTTGCCGCCGAGTTTCTGCTGCGGGGAATCCTGGAGTTCGACGAACCCGGGGTGCTGGTGACGTTTGAGGAATCCCTCGACGACCTCACCACCAACATGGCCTCGCTGGGCTTCGATCTCCCGGAGCTGATCGCCGCCGGCAAGCTCAAGGTGGACTCCTGCAGGATCCTGCCCGGGGAGATCGTGACCACCGGGCCCTTCGACCTGGAAGCGCTGTTTGTGCGGCTGGAGGCCGCCGTGGCCAAGGTGGGCGCCAAGCGGGTGGTGCTCGACACCGTGGAGGTGCTGCTCGGGGCCTTCGGCGATGAAGCCACCGTGCGCGGCGAGCTGGCGCGGCTGTTCGACTGGCTCAAGGAACGGGGCCTCACCACCGTGATCACCGGTGAACGCGGCCGGGGCGGTGAACTCACCCGCTACGGGATCGAGGAGTACGTGAGCGACTGCGTGATCAGCCTCGATCACCGCGTGCAGGACGAAATCTCCACCCGACGCCTGCGGCTGGTGAAGTACCGCGGCTCGGTGCATGGCACCAACGAATACCCGTTTCTGATCACCGAGCGGGGCTTCATGGTGCTGCCGATCACCTCGATCGGCCTCAACTACAGCGCCTCCCAGGAGCGCATCTCCACCGGGATCCAGGAACTCGACCAGATGCTCGGCGGCGGCATCTTCCGCGGCTCCACCATGCTCGTGACGGGCACGGCCGGCACCGGCAAGACCACCGTGCTGGCCCACCTGGTGGATGCGGCCTGCCGCCGGGGGGAGCGGGCCTTGCTGGTGTCGTTTGAGGAGTCGCCCGAACAGCTCACGCGCAACCTGCGCTCGGTGGGCATCGAGCTGCAGCAGTGGCTTGAGAGCGGCCAACTGCAGATCTGGGCAGAGCGGGCCTCCACCATGGGCCTGGAGGAGCACCTGGGGCGGCTGGAGCGCCGGCTCGATGACTTCCGCCCCGATGTGGTGGCGCTGGATGCGATCGGCAGCCTCAGCCAGGTGGGCTACGACCGGGCCGTGACCGCCACCGTGGAGCGCGAAATCGATCTGATGAAGGGCCGGGGCATCACCTCCGTGCTCACCTCCCTCAGCAGGGAAACCGAGCTGGAAAACAGCGCCGTGGGGGTGACCTCGATCACCGACACCTGGCTCCTGCTGCGCAACGTGGAGAGCGATGGCGAGCGCAACCGGCTGCTGTTTGTGATCAAGAGCCGGGGGATGGCGCACTCGAACCAGGTGCGCGAGTTCCTGATCACCAACCAGGGGGCAGCTCTGGTGGATGTGGCCGTGGGCGACCACGGGGTGATCACCGGCTCCGCCCGACGGCTCCACCAGGCCCAGCGGGCCCTGGCGGCGAGCCGCCGGCAAACCTCGCTCGAGCAGCAGCGGCTGGCCCTGGAGCGTCGGCGCACTGAGGTGGAGGCCCAGATCAGCGCCCTGCGGGCCCAGCTGAGCGACGAGGCCGCCCAGCTGGAAGCACAGGCCAGCGCCGAAGAACTCGAGCAGCACGCCGAAACCAGCGCTTTCCTACAACTGGAGCAGGAGCGGGGCACCACCAGATGAGCGCGGGCTACAGCTGCAGCAAGGAGTTCAGTGGCTACCCGTGCACCCATCGCCAGTGGCGCCACGCCGGCCACTGCCGCTTTGTGCATGGCTACAGCCGCAGCTTCACCTGCTGGTTCCGGGCCACCGAGCTCGATGCCAACGGCTTCGTGGTGGATTTCTCCAGCCTCAAGGAGCTGGAGGCCCAACTGGCGCACCAGTTCGACCACACCTTCCTGGCCAACGCCGACGACCCCCTGCTGCCCACCTGGCGCCAGCTGCATGAGCAGGGTGCCCTCGACCTGCGGGTGATGGACAACGTGGGGATGGAATCCAGTGCCCAGCTGGTGTGGGGGTGGGCCAACGCGCTGCTGGTGGGCCGCGACGGTGGCCGGACCTGCTGCTGGAAAGTGGAAGCCCGCGAAAACGAGAAGAACGCCGCCTGTTACGAAGCCGTGCCCAACTGGTTCAACGGCTGAAGCTCTGCTGCAGGCGGGCCGTGTTGGCACGCATCACCTTGAAATAGGTATCCGGGTTGGCGGCAGCGGCCGGGGTGGCGGTTTCCAGGCCGTCGAACTCACTGACGCGGATCCCCAGATCCTTCGCCAACGCGTTGAACGAGCGCGCGCCCACCTGGGGCTCACTCATCAGGGCCTGGAGCTGGCTGCGCCGCACGATCCCGGCCACCCGCTGCAGGTCGGCCGGGGAGGGATTGATCTCCGGCAGATCAACCAGATAGTCGGCCCGGAGCCCGTAGCGCTGGGCGAAGTAGGGGGCGAAGTCGTGGAAGGCCACGAAGGTTTTGCCCCGGTAGGGCTGCAGCTTGCCCGCGATCTCGGCATCGAGGGAGCGCAGGGCGGCCACGGTGCGCTCGGCGTTGCGGCGATAGGTGGACGCACAGCCTGGATCGGCGGCAATCAGCCCGTCACGGATGGTGTTCACCTGCTGCACAGCCCGCTGAGGATCCAGCCAGATGTGGGGATTCACCGGCCCGTGGTGATGGCCGTGGTCATGGCCGTGGTTATCGGCACTGGCGATGGTGGCCACACCCTTGCTGCTGTCGATCACCCGCAGCTGGGGCGACCCCGCCGCAGCGATCAGCTTGTCGAGGAAGGCCTCGATCCCCAGGCCGTTCTTCACCAGCACCCGAGCATCCCTCAGGGCCGCAAGATCCGCCGGCCGCGCCTGGAAATCGTGGGGCCCGATCTGGGGCGGAATCAGGGGGCGCACCTCGGCGCACTCTCCGGCCACCGCCCGGGTGAACAGGGTGATCGGCACGAAGGTGGTCACCACCTGCAGCGCCTTGGGCTTGGGGGCTTCGGGCTTGGGTGGCGCTGCAGCACTGCAGCCGGCCAGCCCCAGGGCCAGGGATGCCACGCCCGCCGCAACCCTGCGCCCACCACGCCACAAACGCCCCACCATCCACCCATCACGGATTGATAACCATTATCGGCCAATCGCCGCGCCGAGGCCTCAGCTTTCGGGTGCGGCCACCAGAATCTGGGCGCAATGGCAGGCACCGTGCTGCAGCGACTCGCCACGGCCTGGGCCCTGTTCCAGGGGCTCCTGATCGAGGCCCTGCCCTTTCTGCTGATCGGCGTGGTGATCGCCGCGCTGGCCCGCTGGTTCAGCCCCGGTGGCACCTGGCTGCGGCGGCTGCCCGGCCATCCGGTGCTGGGGCCCCTCACCGGCGCGGCCCTGGGGTTCGCCCTGCCGGCCTGTGAGTGCGGCAACGTGCCGGTGGCGCGCCGGTTGCTGGTGGGGGGAGCGCCGGTGGGCACGGCCCTGGGCTTTCTGTTCGCCGCACCGGTGCTCAATCCAATCGTGCTGGCCAGCACCTGGGCTGCCTTCCCCGATCAGCCCTGGTTGCTGGTAGCTCGGCCCGTGGGGGCCGTGCTGGTGGCCCTGGGTCTGGCCCTGCTGCTGCGCCTGCTCCCCGAGGGGCAGCTGCTGCGGGCCGATCTACTGGAGGAGCGCCGTCTGAACCAACCGCTGGCCAGCGTGAGCCTGCTCGAGCGCCGCACCGGCGTGATCGGCCTGCCCAGCGCGCCCGCCCCGCCCATCGCCCGCCCCGCCCGGCCGCCCTGGAGTGAGGTGCTGCGCCACGGCAGCCGCGAATTCCTGAGCCTGGCCCTGCTGCTGGTGGCGGGCTGCGCCATCGCCGCCCTGGTGCAAACCCTGCTACCGCGGCAGTGGCTGCTGGCGGTGGGCAGCGCCCCCACGCTCTCGATCGTGGCGCTGATGCTGCTGGCGCTGGTGGTGTCGGTGTGCTCCAGCGTGGATGCCTTCCTGGCCCTGGGCTTCGCGGCCCATGTCACCCCGGGAGCGGTGCTGGCCTTCCTGCTGCTGGGGCCGGTGATCGACCTCAAACTGGTGGGGCTGCTGGGGCTGCTGTTCAAGCCGCGGGGCCTGCTGCTCACCACCGCCGGCGCCTGCGTGCTCGTATTGCTGATCGGCCAATGGGTGAACCTGTGGCGCCTCTGATCCGAGCCCTCGCCCTGGGCCTCTGGGCCGCCGTGCTGCTGCGCAGCAGCGCCGACGGCCGGCTGGATCTGCTGCTGCGCGCCACCTTCCACCCGCTGGTGCTGATCGCCGGCCTCGGACTCCTGGCGATCGCGGTGCTCCAGGGGGTGCTGGGCTGGCGCCAGCGGGAGCGGGGCGACCGGGCCGGGGGCCGCCGCGACGGCCGCACTGCCCTGATCACGGCGCTGATCGCCGGCCTGGTGCTGGCCCTGCCGCCGGTGCCCTCCTTCGCCGATCTGGCCCAGCAGCGCCCCAGCGACGACACGGCCGACGACAGCCTCAGCTTCACCCTGCCGCCGGCCCAGCGCAGCCTCACCGACTGGGTGCGGCTGCTGCGCAGCCAGCCCGATCCCCAGCTGTTCAACGGCGACCCGGTGCGCATCAGCGGCTTCGTGCTGCCGGTGCCGGGGCAGCAACCGAAGCTGGCACGCCTACTGGTGCGCTGCTGCCTGGCCGACGCCACCCCGGTGGGCCTGCCGGTGCGCTGGCCCGCCAGCGGGCCTCGGCCCAAGGCCGATCAGTGGCTGGCGATTGAGGGCCGCATGGCGGTGGAGGGGCAGCAGCTGGTGGTGGTGCCCCAGCGCATCCGGGCCATCCCGCGGCCAGCGAGGCCCCTGGAGCCATGAATCGCCACCTCCTACTGGCCCTCGGCCTGCCGGCCCTGCTGGCCGTGATCCAGCAGCAACTGCTGCTGCGCCAACCGCCCCGGCTGGAGGTGCTGCGGCAAGCCCCGGCCAGCTCCGGCCCCGCGGCTCTGCAGGCCCGCTTCAGCCGGCCAATCCTCACCGCCAGCCTCGAGCAGGACAGCACCCTGCAGCCGCCCCTGCCCCACCGCTGGCTCGGCCGGGGCAGCAGCCTGCTGCTCACCCTCCGGGAGGGTGGGCGGATCACGGCCCCGATGGAGCTGGGGTTGGCGGGCCGCGATCCCCGCGGCCTCGCCCTCCGGCCCAGCCGCTGGCACTGGGATCCCAGGCCCCGGATCGTGGCGGTGGTGCAGGTGAACGGCGGCGAACAGCTGCAGCTGCGCGAGCACGACGGCCGCTGGCGGCCGATCAGCCCGGTATGGCGTGCCATCCCGGTGGTGCTGCCCCTGGGCGATGGCTCCGGGGTGGCCGCCGGCAGCCGCCTGGAGGACGGGCGCCTGCGGCTGTGGCGGATTCCAATCCGCCAGCACAACCTCCAGCCCCAGGACGCGCCCGGCCAGCCCCCCACGGTGGGACAGCCCCAACCGCTGCTGGCGGGCCCCGTGCTGTTTGCCCACCTCAGCAGCAACCGCCGCGGCGACCTGCTGGTGCAAAGCGGCGGCCTGGAACCCGGCAGCAGCAGCACCGTGCTGCACGGTGGCAGTGGAGGCAGAGGTGGCAGTGGCGGTGGCAGTGGCCGGAAACAGTTGCTCGGCTGGGAGGCGAGCGGGCCGATGCTGCTCGCACCGGAGGGGGGCACGGTGCTGGTGCCCGACCCGGAGGGGCTCAATCTCCACACCCTGCCGCCGCTGGCCCCCCGCCGCCAGACCCTGCCCGGCAGCCGCGACCTCAGCAGCTTCTGCCCCCAGGCCGGCCGGGCGCTACTGGTGCGCCACTGGCCCGACTTTCGCCGTTCGCTGGAGCTGGTGGAACCCGGCCAGCCCCCGCGCCAGCTTTGGCTGGGGAAGGACGCGGTGCTGGCCAGCGCCTGCAGCCGCGGGGGCCAGCGGTCGTGGGCCCTGCTGCTGGATGGCATCCGACGCCCCCAGCTGAGCGTGGTGGCCTTCGATCACCAGGGGCGCCAGCTGGCACGGCGGATCCTCTCGGGCTGGGAGGCCGAGCCCGGCACCGGGCTGCAATGGGATCCCAGCACCGGCCAACTGCTGGCGGTGCTGCGCCCCTGGGCCAGCGCCAACGGCAGGCGCCAGCCGGCCCGGGCGGCCCTGATCGACGGCGAACGGCTGGACGTGCGCGTGCTCGGCCCCGCCGTGGGCCAGGCCCTGTGGCTGCCGTCCGGTTAGAACGGCGGCGACGCAATGGCATCGGTGGAGCCCAAGCTCAGCGCCAGACAGGAGCATCTGCTCTCGGCCCTGCGCCAGGCCGAGGTGGAACTCTCCGGCCAAGACCTGCACGCCCAGCTGCGCCAGAGCGACACCCCAATGGGGCTGGCCACGGTGTACCGGCACCTGCGCCAGCTGCAGCAGTGGGGCCTGGTGCGCTGCCGCCACCTGCCCAGTGGTGAAGCCCTGTTCGCCCCCACCGAGCGGGACGACCACCACCTCACCTGCGTGGACTGCGGCACCACCCAGCGCCTGGCCCATTGCCCGGTGCACGCGATGGAGCTGGCCGAAGAGGAGATGGGCGGCTTCCTGCCGCTGTTCCACACCCTGGAATTTTTCGGGCTGTGCCCCGACTGCCAGCGCCGCCAGGGCCGCGCCTAACGTCTGGGAACGCTTCTCAACCCGTGCATGGGCACCTCCCCCCTGAAGGAACCGGCCGTGATGGATCCGGCCCCTTCCGCCCTGCCGGTGACGATCCTCACCGGCTTCCTCGGCGCCGGTAAAACCACACTCCTGAACCACATCCTCAGCAACCAGCAGGGCGTGAAGACGGCCGTGCTGGTGAATGAGTTCGGCGAGATCGGCATCGACAACGACCTGGTCGTCGCCACCGGCGACGACATGGTGGAGCTGAGCAACGGCTGCATCTGCTGCTCGATCAACGGCGAGCTGCTCGATGCGGTGTATCGGATCCTCGATCGCCCCGATCCGGTCGACTACCTGGTGGTGGAAACCACGGGTCTGGCCGATCCGCTGCCGGTGGCCATGACCTTCCTGGGCAGCGACCTGCGGGATGCCACCCGGCTCGACTCGATCATCACGCTGGTGGATGCCGAGAACTTCGGCCCCGAGATCCTCGAGGGTGAGGTGGCGCGCGCCCAGGTGGTGTACAGCGACATGCTCCTGCTCAACAAGTGCGACCTCGTGGACGAGGGCCGCCTGGATGCGGTGGAGCAGGAGCTGCGCGCGATCAAAACCGACGCCCGCATCCTGCGCTCGGTGAAGGGGGAGGTGCCGCTGCCGCTGCTGCTGAGCGTGGGCCTGTTCGAGAGCGACAAGGTGGTGGCCCAACAGGACCACAGCGACTGCGATCACGACCACGGCCAATGCGTGCATGAGCACGGGCA
>JBBASQ010000030.1:1967-6508 GCA_040399185.1 Prochlorococcaceae cyanobacterium | reverse complement strand
GCCGAAGGCCCCTTCGCCCTGCGCAAGTTCCAGAACTTCCTCGACAACCAACTGCCCGCCGAGGTGTTCCGCGCCAAGGGAATCCTCTGGTTCAACGAGAGCGAGCGGCGCCACGTGTTCCACTTGGCCGGCAAGCGCTTCTCCATCGACGATTCCGACTGGAATGGCGAGCGCAAGAACCAGATCGTGCTGATCGGCAAGGGGCTCGATCACGCCAAGCTGCGCCGCCAGCTGCAGGCCTGCGTGGCCAAGGACGCCGGCAAGGGCTTCCTCTGATGGCAGGCCGCCGCGCCGCGGCTTCTAGCCGGCAACTGCATCAATAGCCACAATTGCGGCATGCCCCCGTCGAGATACTTCAGGCCCGTGACGTTCCCCATGAACCGCCGCCTTTCCAACCAGCTGCTTCCCGCCGCTGCCGCCGGCCTCGGGCTGAGCCTGCTGTCCGCCCTTCCCGCCTCCGCCCATGGCGGCGCAGGTGCCGACCTGGCCAGTGGGGTGACCCACCCGCTGCTGGGCCTCGACCACCTGCTGCTGCTGGTGGGCGTGGGCACGGCCAGCGCCACCCTGGGCACCCAGGTGCTGCTCTTCGCCCTGGCCGGCACCGTGGCTGGCGCCCTGTTCGGCAGCCTCGGTGGCGCCCTGCCGGGAGCTGAGGTGATCGCGGCCCTGGCGGTGTCGGCGGTGGGGCTGCTGGTGCTCCAGGGCCAACGCCTCAGCCAGGTGGCCGGGCCGGTGCTGGCGGCTGCCGTGGCCGTTCACGCCATGCTCCATGGCCAGGAAGCCACCGGCAGCGCCAGCTGGTGGGTGGGCGCCGCCGTCACCGCGGTGGTGGTGGTGGGCGCTACCCACCTGGCCCTGAGCCGCAGCTCGGCGCGGGTCGCCGCGATCGTTGCCACCCTGCTCAGCCTGGGGGGTGGGGTGCTGGCCCTGGGCGCTTTGGCGTAATCGCTACATCAACCCGGTCCAACCCCGCTACCGTTAACTCACCGAATCGGACGCCATGGCCGAATTGATGCTTGCAGCTGGGGTCCTTGCCCTGTTCGGCCTGGCCTACTGGCTCGCCACCGATTCCGACGACGACAACGGCGGCGGGGGCCTGATGCAACCCGCCCTGGTTCCCGTGCGCGTGCAGCGGCAGCGCTGAGCCCACCAACCAACCCCGCGTAACTTTTGATACGCGGGGTTGCAGCAAACCGCGCTCCACCACCTGATTTGCGCTCCGTAGCGTCGCCGGAGCGATGTCTTTCGTGGTGATGGCCAACCTCCGGTCCCGGTCCCTGGTGGGTACCGGCCTGATGCTTCTTCCCGGCGTGGCGGCCCTGGCTGCAGCCCTGGTGGGCGTGCTGGAGCAGCCCGCCAGCTCCCAGGAGGCAGCCATTGGCGTGTACTCCGGCCGCCACTACAACACCGACAAGGCGCTCTACCGGGAGTTCACCCGCCGCACCGGCATCAAGGTGAACCTGCTGGAGGGCAAGGACGATGCCCTGATTGAGCGCCTGCGCAGCGAAGGCAGCCGCTCCCCGGCCGACGTGCTGGTGCTGGTAGATGCCGCCCGTCTCGACAAGGCCGCCGACATGGGCCTGTTCCAGCCGGCCCGCTCCGCCAGCCTGATGCGCGATGTGCCCCTGAACCTGCGGGATTCCAAGGGCCGCTGGTTCGGCCTCACCCGGCGCGTTCGGGTGGCCGTGGTGAACCCCAAGCTGGTGAATCCCGCCACGATCCGCACCTACGCCGATCTGGCCAAACCAGCCCTCAAGGGCAAGCTCTGCCTGCGCGACAGCAAGAGCGTGTACAACCAGTCGCTGGTGGCCGACCAGCTGATCCTGCGGGGTGAATCCGCCACCCGGGCCTGGGTGCGTGGGATGGTGGCCAACGTGACCCAACCCCTGTTCACCTCCGATACCCCCCTGGCCCGCGCCGTGGCCAAGGGTGATTGCGGCGTCGGCCTGGTGAATACCTATTACGTGGCCCGCATGCTGGCCGGCGACAGTGGCGCCGCCGACAAGGCCCTGGCCAGCCGCCTCCAGGTGATCTTCCCCAACCCGGCCCACGTGAACATCAGCGGCGCCGGCGTCACCAAAGCCTCCAAAAACCGTGAAGCGGCCACCAAGTTGATCGAATTCCTGGCCTCGCCCACCGGCGGCCGCGGCTACGCGGAAGCCAACAACGAATATCCGCTGAAGGGCTACGGCAACAACCCGATCCTCAAGCGGTTCGGCACGTTCAAATCCGATGGCGTGTCGGCGGAACAGATGGGCGCCCGCAACCGGCAGGCCGTGGCCCTGATGCAGGCCAACGGCTGGAAGTGATCCCAGCCTTGTCCGTGATCGCATCCGCTTCCACCCGAGATTCCGGCCGCTCCCTGCTGGCGGTGGCCGTGTTGCTGCTGGCGGCGCTGGCCCTGCTGCCGGTGGCGGGGCTGGCCCTGTTCGCCTGGATGGGGCCGGTGATGGCCTCCCTCCAACTGGGCCCCATCGGCCAGGAGCAGCTGGTGAACACCGTGCTGCTCGTGCTGGCGGTGGGTGTGCTGGGCGCCGCCCTGGGCACCGCCAATGGCTGGCTCACCGCCAACTGTCGGTTCCCTGGCAGCCGCTGGCTGCGCATCGCCCAGCTGCTGCCCCTGGCCTCGCCCGCCTATCTGCTGGCGGCCACCCTGATCGATCTCGGCAGCCGCAACAGTGTGCGCATCCACGGCCTGGTCTGGGCCATCACCGTGCTCACGCTCACCACCTACCCCTACGTGTTCCTGCTGAGCACGGAGAGCTTTGCCGTGAGCGGCCGGCGCCAACTGGAAGCCTCCCGCAGCCTGGGGGTGGGCCCGTGGGGCAGCTTCGCTCGGGTGGCCCTGCCGATGGCCTTGCCCGCCATCGGTGCCGGCGTGGCCCTCAGTGGCATGGAGGTGGTGAACGAGCTGGGGGCGGTGGAACTGCTCGGCGTTCCCACCCTCTCCAGTGGCATCCTGCAGCGCTGGCAGAACGACGGCGATCCCCAGGGGGCCGTGGCGCTGGCCCTGGTGGCCCTGGTGATCGTGAGCCTGCTGGTGGCGGCCGAGCGCCAGTTGCGTCGCCGCAGCCGGCGCTGGCTGATGGGCAGCGGCGGCGAAGGCCAGGCCCCCTGGACCCTCTCGGGCTGGCGAGCCACCACAGCCCAGCTGCTCACCCTGCTGCCGCCGCTGGTCTCCCTGGGGCTGCCCCTGCTCTGGGCAGGCCTGAGCCTGGACCAATTGCAGAGCGAACCCACCGGCGAGCTGCTGGTGCTCGGTGGCCGCAGCCTTGCCCTCGGGTTGCTCGCCGCCGCCCTCGCTGTGGCCGTGGGCCTGGTGCTGGCGATCGCCAAGCGCTGGATTGCCCAGCCGCTGCT
This sequence comes from Prochlorococcaceae cyanobacterium, assembly GCA_040399185.1. GTDB lineage: Bacteria > Cyanobacteriota > Cyanobacteriia > PCC-6307 > Cyanobiaceae > UBA5018. The sequence continues at coordinate 3,148 of JBBASQ010000030.1, read as the reverse complement.
GCAGCGCCTCAGTTTTCTGGCCGGCATGGGCTATGCCGTACCCGGCACGGTGCTGGCCCTGGCCCTGATGCTGATCGGCGGCCCGTGGCAACTGAGTCCGCTGTTGCTGCTGGTGTGGGGCTACACCGACCGCTTCCTGGCCGTGGCCAAGGGGGGCCTGGATGCGGGCCTGGAGCGGATCGCCCCAAGCGTGGACGAGGCCGCCACCGGCCTGGGCTGCAGCTGGACCGCCGTGCTGCGCCGCGTGCATGTGCCGCTGCTGCGGGGACCGCTGCTGGTGGGCGGACTGCTGGTGTTCGTGGACACGGTGAAGGAGCTGCCGCTCACCTTCGCCCTGCGGCCCTTCGATTTCGACACCCTGTCGGTGCGCGTGTTCCAGTACGCCAGCGACGAGCGGGTGGGGGCGGCGCTGGTGCCGGCCCTGTTGATTCTGGCGCTGGGCCTGGCCGCATCGCTGGCGCTGGTGCCGAGCCTCAACGGCGCCCGGTCGATGACAAGTGACTGATTCCTGAACAGGCTGGGATCTCCTCTCCAGGTGTCCCAGCGTTGATGGCCCAGCGGATCCCCCTTGCCGCGCGGCGGCTGCCCCTATGGCTACGGCGCGGCGCGATGGCCTTGCCCCTCGCCCTGCCCCTGGCCTGGACAGGCCCTGGCTCAGCAGCTGCAGATCAGGTTCTCTACACGCTCAACACCCGCTGCAGCATCGATGGCGCAGCGCCCCAGGCCTGCGTGGTGGAGGCCGTGGATGCGGGCGCGGCCACGCTGTATCGCCACAAGGTGGGCACCTCCACGATGACGGTGCGCATCAGTGACACGCCCCTGCGGATGGAGCGCTGGAACGGCGCCAAGAAAACCTGGCAGCCCCTGGAGGAGGCCGCCGCCCGCTTCTCCACCAACACGATCTGCTTCAACGGGCGCGATCTGTGCGTGGTGAATCCCAACTACCTCAACAGCGTGCGGCAAGACCGGCCGGATGCCACCGCCGGCCGCGACCTGGTGATGGTGCGTTTTGACAACACCGGCCGGGTGAATCTGAGCTGCTACGACGATGGCTGCAAGGAGGTGACGTCATGAGCCGCCACGGGCGGCGGCTGGGCCTGCTCGCAGCGGCGGCCTTCAGCCTGGGGTCGGCGGCTCCAGGGCTGGCCAGCCTGGCCACCACGCTGGCCTCAGCCCAGGCG
>JBBASQ010000030.1:0-1867 GCA_040399185.1 Prochlorococcaceae cyanobacterium | reverse complement strand
GCGGTGGCGGTCGGGCCGGGGGTGGGGGCTTCGATCGCGGCGGGCGGGCGCCCAGCGGCTTCGGTCAGGCCAACCCGGGCTTCAACCGCGGCAATGCCCGCCCCAGCGGCGGCTGGAGCGACCGGGCCAACATCGGCAGTGGTGGGGGGCCATCGCTCAATCGCCCGACCTCCCGGCCAGCCACGCTCCCTGGCAATGGCAACTGGCAAACCGGCAATCGGATTCAGGGGGGCAACCGGGTCACGGACGGAAACCGCATCAACAGCGGCAACCGCTGGAGCGGCAACACGGTGAACGTGAACCGGAACTGGAACCGGGTCACCAACGTGAACGTGAATGCCGGTTGGGCCCGTCCCGGCTGGGGCGTGGCGCGCCCATGGAACTGGGGCTGGTATGGCGGCTGGAGCTCCCCGCCCTGGGGCTGGTGGGCGGCCCGCACCGCCGTCTGGGGGGTGAGCACGCTGGCCTCGGCGGCGATCATCAACAACGCCGTGAACAACGCCATCGCGGCCAGCAGCCCCGTGATCGTGGTGCCTGACACGGGTTACGAGCTGCTCTTTGGCTCGGTGCAACCCGTGGGCTCCGGCAGCGTGAGCTTCGTGGTGCAAGCCAACGGCAACCAGTATCAGCTCACCGGCGACTGCAACCAGGGCCTGATCAACGGCCAGCAGCCCCAGTCCATCCAGGAGGCCCAGGTGCTCAACGCCGCCTGCCAGGTGGCCTTTGGCTCCACCTGATGGTGCGGGCATTCGCGGGCCTGGGGCGGGACTTGCTGGCCAGCCGCTGGAGCGTGCTGCTCATCTTCACGGTGGCGGCCCTGTTCGCCCAACTGAACGACGCCATGCCCGTGGGGCAGCTGATCGGCTGGTTTGTGGTGTGCGGGCTGGGGCTGGTGCCCCTGGCCCGCATGGTGGCGGAGATGGTGGAAGCCCTGGCGGATCGCCTGGGGGAGCGCCTCGGCGGCCTCGTGAGTGTGGCCCTGGGCAACCTGGTGGAGCTGGTGGTGTCCTTCTCCGCCTTGGCGAGCGGCCTCTATCACCTGGTGGTGATTTCGATTGCCGGTTCGGTGATCACCAACTGCCTGCTGATCCTTGGCATCAGCACCTGTTGGGCGGGCCGAAACAAAGCCAACATCCACATTCACCCCCACAGCTCCGGCCTGCAAAGCCAGCAGCTGTTGATCAGCACCATCTTCCTGGCCGTACCCACTGCCTTCTATCTGCGCCTCAACCTCACCATGAGCGATGGCGCCAACCGCTTCGATGGCTTCGCGCTCTATTCGGTGGTGGTGGCAGCGCTGGTTGTTGTGTTTTATCTGCTGTCGTTTGTCTACCAGTTGGGTACGGCCCGCAGCCTCTATGTGCGCCAGGAGGTGCATGAGGTTCTGCCGCCCGCTGGGGAGAAGCGCCCCCTCGCCGTGCTGGTGGGGATGCTGCTGGTGGTGAGCCTGGTGCTGCTGGGGGTGTCGGAGCACCTGGTGGACTCCCTGGAACTGCTGGTGGATGGCGCCCACCTCAATCCACTGTTTGTGGGTCTGTTCCTGCTGCCCCTCTTCGGCTCCTTCTCGGAAGGCCTGGTGGCCGTCAAAGCGGCGAACACCAACCGCATGGACCTGGCCATGACCAGCACCGTGGAATCCAGCGTGCAACTGCTGCTGTTTGTGCTGCCCCTGCTGGTGCTGTGCGGCGTGCCCATGGGCCGCTATCTCCACCTCGCCATCCCGGCCGACGCCCTGTTCAGCATGGGCGCCACCGTGCTGGCCGTGCACTGGATCACCGAAAACCACGATCTCAGCTGGTACGAGGGCGCCCTGCTGCTCACCCTCTATGCCGTGGTGGCGATGGGCTCGCTGCTGCTCGGCACCTGA
>JBBASQ010000029.1:0-27158 GCA_040399185.1 Prochlorococcaceae cyanobacterium | reverse complement strand
GCAGGAAGCTCACCAGCCGCGAGCTCATGTCGCGGTGGGTGAGGGTTTCGATCATGGTTTCCGTCTGCAGGATCCGTGAGGAGAGGCCCTGCAGCAGCAGCAGCCCCACGCTGGCGTCCTGTTCGATCGCCTTGCGCACCGAGGTGGCCGGGGCCGTCACCATCTCGACGCGGGTGAAGGCGATCGCGTGATAAAAGCGGTCCGAGCGCTGGCCGGTGAGCAGCGAGAGCACCCCGAACAGGCTGTTCTCCCGCAGTAGCGCCACCGTGATTTCCTCACCGCTCTCGTACACCCGGGAGAGGCGCACGGCGCCGCGGCGCAGCAGATACACCTTCTCGGCTGGATCGCCGGGGAAAAAGATCGTCTTGCCCCGCTCCACGGTCTCCACGGTGCTGCCGGAGAGGCCACGGATCACCTCCAGCAGGGTGGCTGCGCCGGTGTTGGCGGAGCCGATGGCGGCCACGGCACCGGGATCGCCGCTGGAGGGCGTGGGCGCGGTACGGCTGAAGCCTCGGGTGGCGCCGACCATGACGTGCGGACGAATGGGCGGACCCTACGGATGAGGTTGGGTGCCCCCTGTAGCGATTCACACGGTTTCATGGCGCAACGGTGGCGACGGGCACCGTTGCTGGCGTGGCTGGTACAGGTGTTTGCACCACCGGTGGTGTGGGTGCGCTTGTTTTCGGGCCTGCTGCCGCTACATTCAGCCTTGAGCCCGGAAGCCCATGACCGCCAGTCTCCCTGCGTCCTCCGGCTCCGCCCGCAACCTGCCCGGCGCCAGTCGGGGCCTGCATCGCCCGATGGCGCCGGTCACCCCAAGGCCGGTGCCCCAGCTGCGCCTGGTGGCCCAGCCTGAGGGCCTGCTTCAGGTGCACACCGCCCCCTTCCGCGGCAGTTTTGGCAGTGTGCTCAGCCAGGCCCTCCGCACCGCTGGCCTGGGCAGCCGGGTGCTGGTGAGCCAGTTCCTCAAGGGTGGGGTGGATCAGGGTCTGGAGGCCAGCACCTGGCTGTGCGGCCGTCTCCAGTGGTTGCGTCCCGCCGTGCCCGCCTGTGTGGAGCAGTCTGCAGCTGAGGCGCCCGAGGTGGCGGCCGCCGTGGCTGAGGTGTGGGCGTTTAGCCGTGAGCAGTTGCTCAGCGGCGCGGTGGATCTGATGGTGCTCGATGAGCTCGGCCTGGCCGTGGAGCTCGGCTATGTGGGCCTGGAAGATGTGCTGAACACGCTCGAGCGCCGGCCGGCCCATCTGGATGTCATCCTGACCGGACCCTCCATTCCCGCCGAGCTGATGGCCATGGCGGATCAGGTGACCCAGCTCCGCCGCGGCCTGTGAGGCCGGTGCCCTGAATGCTCAAGAACGACCGCTGGATCAATGAGCAGGCCGCGGCCGGCATGCTCGAGCCGTTCCAGCCCACCCTGGTACGCCATCTCGATCCGGAGAATGCCGCCAGCCCCGTGCTCAGCTACGGCTGCTCCTCCTATGGCTACGACCTGCGGCTGAGCGCCCGGGAATTCCTGATCTTCCGCCACGTGCCGGGCACGGTGATGAACCCCAAGCGGTTCAATCCGGCCAATCTGGAGCCGGCCCCCCTCCATGAAGACGAGGACGGCCGCTACTTCATCCTTCCGGCCCATAGTTATGGCCTTGGGGTGGCACTGGAGAAGATGCGGGTGCCGTCCAATATCACCGTGATCTGCCTGGGCAAGAGCACCTATGCCCGCCTGGGGATCATTGTGAACACCACCCCGGCCGAGGCCAGCTGGGAGGGGCACCTCACCCTGGAGTTCAGCAATTCCTCCGGCGCCGACTGCCGCATCTATGCCGAGGAGGGCATCTGCCAGCTGCTGTTCTTCGAGGGTGATCCCTGCGACACCACCTACCAGGATCGGGCCGGCAAGTACCAGCACCAGCCCGAGCGGGTCACCCTCGCCCGGGTGTAGATCAGGGCGCGAGCCGAGCCTTGTGCAGCCGGCTCTTCTCGTACCAGGCGGCGATTTCAGGGGCCCACTGCTGCATGTGGGGCCACATCAGATCGCAGAGGGCGCGGATCTCCTCCTGGGCGTCGAGCTTGGCCCGCAAATCCATGAAGTGGAGGAACGCCCGCAGCGAGAAGCTCACCACGAAGTGCTGGCGGTAGTCGAAGGGGAGGATGCCGCGGGCATGTTCCTCGGCAAAACCGGCGGCGAGCAGATCGCGGTAGCGCTCGGCCGCGGCCTGGCACAGCTCCAGATCCTTGGCCCGCTCTTCAGCGGCGTAGGCGTATTTCTTGCCCTGGCGGTCTGAGTAGGAGCCCACCGGGCGCAGATAGAACACCTCCTCCAGCTCCAGCTCGCCGTTGGCGGCGCGGCAGATGCGCTCGCCCGTGTAGCGCATCGACTGCACATCGAAGCTCACCCCCACCCGGTGGGTGCGGGCCTGTTGCATCACCGAATGGGGGAACCAGCCCACGTTCAACACGATCTGGGCGTGCTCCAGCGGGCCGTAGTGGCCGCGCTCGCCGGCCAGCAGCCGCTTCACGCAGATCTCGCCGGCGCGGGTTTCATCGGGCCACTCGGCCCGGGCTGAGGCCACGAAGCCCTCGGAATAGTCCTGGTGCATCCCCGCGTACACGCACAGCTGCGGGTTGGGGGTGGCGGCGATCAGCTCGACCCGGAAGCGGGGATCCATGGGGAACTCAGCCGTGGCTGCGGGGTGAGGCCATCGTGGCAGCGCTGGCGGCGGCGGCAGCGGGTTGTTGCTCCAGGGTGCTGGTTTGGCCCACGCCCGCCAGCTGGGGCAGGGGCTCACCGGCCACCACCGCCTCCCCGAGGGCCTGCAGCTCGGCGGCGCTGCGGGCACCCACGGCCCGTCCCACCGGCTGGCCCGCGGCGTTGAAGAACTCCAGCTGGGGGATGCCGTTGACGTCGAAGCGATCGATCTCCGGCTGCCAGCGGGGGTTGTCCACATTCAGCAGCACCACATCGAGGCGGCCGCGCTGGCGCTGCTCCAGTTGTTCCATGCCCGGGGCCATGGCCCGGCAGGCCTCGCACCAATCGGCGTAGAACTCCACCAGGGTGGGCCGCCCGTTGCTGAGGGCCACGGGCAGATCCAGCGACTGGCGCGCCAGCTTTTCCAGCGGGGCCTGGGGATGGATCCCGCCGCGCAGCACCAGCAGCACCGCCGCCAGCACCAGGGCGATCGCCGCCAGGATCAGGCGCTCGCGGCCCCCCAGGGTGCCTGGGCTGGATCCCGCGCTGGAGTCGGGCGTGGAGTCCATGGGGGTGTGCCGCGGCAGAGGGGGGCACTCTGGCAGTGGCCGCTAGCGTTTTTGCAGGCTCAGGAGCGTCGTGAAGCGCCGCCTCACCCTCCACTTCCCACGGGAATCGGTGCACGAGCCGATCACCTATCGCCTGGCGGTGGATTTCGACATCGCCGCCAAGATCCTGCGCGCCCAGATCGCGCCGAATCAGAGCGGCACGATGGTGGTGGAGCTCTCCGGCGACATCGATGAGCTCGCCGCCGCCGAAAGCTGGCTGGAGAGCCTGGGCCTGCAGCTCAACCGGGCACCGGGCCAGATCCGCATCGATCCTGGTGCCTGCGTGGATTGCGGCATCTGCTCCAGCGTGTGTCCGAGCGGGGCGCTCGGTTTCGGTGCCCCAACCTGGCGGCTGCAATTCGATGCGCAGCGCTGCCTGGTGTGCGAACAATGCATTCCAAGCTGTCCGCTGGACGCGATCTCCCTGGAACTGGAAGCCGCATGACCAGCCTGCTCCGCCTGGTGACCCTGCCGCTGCGCGCTCCGATGCTGCTGGTGCTGGTGGCGGTATCGGTGTACGAGGGTTTGCGCTGGGCCGGCCCAGCCCCATCGCCGGAGGCCGGCCTGTTCGGCCTGCCGGCGGTGGTGTGGTCGCTCGACTGCCTGCACGCCGTGGTGGTGGTGCTGGTGTGCACCATGCCCGACCTGCTGCTGCAGCGGGTGTCGAACCTGATGGCGGCCAGCCGGGTGATGAGCCTGGTGATCACGCTGCTGATCGTGACGGTGGGCGGCCTCTACCTGCTCCACCTCAACGTGCTCTCCAACGTGCTGATCCTGGCCAGTGCGGTGTTGCTGGCTCGGCTCGATCTGGCGCGGATCCGGGTGAATCCCCCGCCGCTCCGCCAGGCGCTGGCCCTGGTGGTGGTGGTGCTGGTGAGCGCCAGCATCGGCCGCCTGGTGGCCGCCTGAGCTGGGTGCCCTGAGTTCACCCCCTCAGCAGCGGGGCCGGGGATCGCTCTCCAGGCTCCAGAGGTTGCCCAGCACCTTCTTCACGTAGAGGCGCGTTTCTGGGTAGGGGATGGCTTCCACCCACAGTTCCGGCTGGGCCTGCACCATCGGGTTGATCCAGCGGGCCACGGCGTTGGGCCCGGCGTTGTAGCTGGCCACCGCCAGCAGGGGATTGCCATCCCAGCGCTCCATGAGCTGGGCCAGGTAGCGGCCGCCCAGGCCGGCATTGCGCTGGGGATCCTCCAGCTCTGTGTCGCTGAGGGGGCCGCCCGCCAGTTCGGCGGCGGTGTCGGGCATCAGCTGCAACAGCCCCACGGCCCCCACCACCGAGCGCACGCCGGGGCTGAAGCGCGATTCCTGCCGTGCCACCGCCGCCAGCAGGGTGGCGGGCACGCCGCTCTGGGCGGAGGCCTGTTCGAACACCGGCGCCAGCGGCACCTCCCGCAGGCTGCTTTCCAGCTGATGAAGCTGGTGGCACTGGCTCGCGGGCAGCCGCAGCTGGGCCTGCTCCAGCTGGCCCAGGCCCAGCCACTGGTCGTTGATGCCGCGCCGCAGCCGCCCCTCCACCAGCAGCTGGCTGCCACTGGCGGGTGCCTGGCCGCCGCGGGCGTGGCGCCAGCTCTCCCAGGCCTCCAGCCGCTGGCCCAGGCGCCACAGCCGATCCAGGGCCCCGGAGCCGCTGGCCAGCGGGTGCCAGTGGGGCCGCGGCAGGCTGCCGGGGCCGGTGGGCTTCACGCGGCCGTCATCGCGGCCGAGCCGCACCGCAGCGCGCCAGCCGTAGTAGCCGCCGGGATGGCGCGTGAGCAGCTGCTCCCAGGTGCGGCGGGCCTGCTCGCGCTGGCCCAGTTCCCACTGGCTCAGGCCCAGCCAGAACGCCTGCCGGGCCGCGAGGCCAGCCGGCAGCCCCTGGCTGCGCCCGGGGGCCAGCAGCTGGGCGGCCCGGCCCCAGCGTCCCGCCAGGGCTTCCCGCCGCGCCAGTTGCCATTGGAGTTCCCAGCTGGCCGGATCGTTTGGCCAGCGCTGCAGCACCAGCAGGGCCGCTTTGAGATCGCCCGCCTCGCCGGCCGCCAGGGCGAGCCGCGCCTGCACCGGCGCGGTGGCCTGCAACGGTGCTGGCAGCTGGCGCACCAGGGCCAGGTTGCTGGGCCCGCTGCCTTCGCTCAGCAGCCGGGCCGCCTCGAGGGCCTCGGGGCTGGAGGGCTGGCGGCGCGCCAGGGTCAGCAGGGCCGCTTCGGCCTGCTGCACCTGGGCCTCGGAGCCGCGGAGTTCGGTTTCGGCGATGGCCAGCTGGGTGGCGCCGCTCGCGGGCGCGCCCTGGAGGCAGCGCAGGGCCGCCTCCGTGTTGCCCAGTTGGGCGAGTCCCCGGGCCAGCCGGTCGCGCGGCCCTCCCTTCACCTTGCCGCGGCAGGCCTTCTGCAGGGCCGCGGCAGCCCCTGGCCAGCGCACCCCCCAGCGGGCCAGGTGCTCGGCCTGGCCCCGTTCGCTGGCGGCGGCCAGGGCGGCGGGATGGGCTGGAAAACGTTCCAGTAGTTGCCGGTGCAGGGCGGGTTGCTGCTGGCCCAGGGCATAGAGCGCATCGGCGGCCGCCGGCTGTTCGGGGAAGCGGCGCAGCAGCAGACGCCAGCGCTCCTGGGCGGCGTTGGGGCGCTGCAGGGCCCCGACGGCGAGGGCATCGCGCTTGAGCACCACGGCCGCCAGGGGATCGGCGCCCCAGCCCTGGCCGGCCAACAGGCGGCGCTGCCGCTGCGGATCCCCCTCGGCGCGGGCCGCCAGCAGCAGGGCCGCCTCGCGCCGCAGCTGCGGGTCGGGGGCAAACCGGAGCAGCGCCTCCAGGCGGGGGCTGCTGGTGTCTGGGTTGGGCTCGGGCAGCCGTTGGAGCACGGCCCGGCCGGCCACCAGGGCCGCCCCGGTGCCCAGGCAGGTGGCGGCCAGCAGCGGGAAGAAGCGCATCGGGCAGCGGGCGGCCGGATCCCGGGCTGGAAGTCCCGGGGGGAAGCCAGCATTCTGGGGAGATCCTCCCCATCGCCTCCGCGAGCCCGTGCCTGCCTGGCGCCTGCCACCCCTGCCGCCGCTCCCCCCCGGCCTCACCACCCTGCCGGGCTGGCAGCAGCGTCGCCGCGCCCTGCAGGTGCTGGCCGCCGCCGGGCTGGTGATGCTGCTGCGGCCCTACTGGCCCCTGGTGTTCCTGCCGGGCTGGGTGGTGGGGGCGCTGCTGATCTGGGCGGCGTTTGAGCTCTTGCGCTGGGCCTGGTGGCCGCGGCGCTGGCGGTGAAGGAGCCCCCTGGGCCCGCCCTTAGCCTGATGCGCTGCTGAGCCCAACGCCCATGGCCGAACCGGCCCGCTTCCCGATCGGGGAACCCCTCGAGCCGGGCCAGGCCCATTTCGGCACCGATGGCATCCGCGGCCGGGTGGGGGCGCTGATCACCCCGGCCCTGGCGCTGCAACTCGGTTTTTGGTGCGGGCGGGTGCTGCCGGCCGGCGGCCCGATCGTGATTGGGCGGGACTCGCGCAGCAGCGGCCCGATGCTGGTGGCCGCCCTGGCGGCGGGCCTCACGGCGGCCGGGCGCGACGTGTTCGACCTTGGCCTGTGTCCCACCCCGGCGGTGCCGGGGGCGATCCGGCGGCTGGGGGCCAGCGGCGGCCTGATGGTGTCGGCCAGCCACAACCCGCCCCACGACAACGGGATCAAGGTGTTCGGCGCCTGCGGCGCCAAGCTGGGCAAGGAGCAGCAGGTGGCGATCGAGGCCGGGCTGCATGGCGGCGGGGAGCCGGTGCGCGCGGGCTTTGCCGCCGATGGGGTGGTGCACCAGCGCGGCGACCTGCTGGAGGGCTACCGCGAGGCGCTGCTGGCCAGTGTGGGCTCAGCCCGCCTCGATGGGGTGAAGGTGGTGCTGGATCTGTGCTGGGGCTCGGCCACCAGCTGCGGCGAGGCGGTGTTCCAGGAGCTGGGGGCCGATCTCACCGTGCTGCACGGGAAGCCCGATGGCACCCGCATCAACCAGGGCTGCGGCAGCACCCACCTGGAGGCGCTGCGGGCTGCGGTGCTGGAGCAGGGCGCTGAGATGGGCTTTGCCTTCGATGGCGACGCCGATCGCATGCTCGCGGTGGATGGCCGCGGCCGGATGGTGGACGGCGACCAGATCCTCTACCTGTGGGGTCAGGCCCTGATGGGCGAGCAGCGACTGCCGGCCAACCGAATCGTGGCCACGGTGATGAGCAACCTGGGCTTCGAGCGGGCGTGGCAAGCCCGGGGCGGGGTGCTGGAGCGCACCGCCGTGGGCGATCAATACGTGCACGCCGCCATGGAGCAGCTGGGGGCGGCCCTGGGCGGCGAGCAGTCGGGGCACATCCTTTCGGCCCACCACGGCATGAGCGGCGACGGCCTGCTCACGGCCCTGCAGGTGGCCACCCTGGTGCACGGCCAGGGCACCACCCTCACCGAGTGGATGGAGGACAGTTTCCAGCCCTATCCCCAGAAGCTGGTGAATATCACCGTGCCGGATCGGGAGCGCCGCACCGGGTGGCAGGCCTGTGAACCCCTGGCGGCGGCGGTGGCCGACGCCGAGCTGGCGATGGCGGGCAGCGGCCGGGTGCTGGTGCGCGCCAGCGGCACCGAGCCCCTGCTGCGGGTGATGGTGGAGGCGGCCGAGCAGGCCGATGTGGATCGCTGGTGCACCGAGCTGGCCGGCCTGGCCGATCGGCACCTCAACGCGGTGTAAGCGGCACTCTCCGCGCGTCTGCCAGCAGCGCGTCGCCCGGATCGGCGAACACCCAGTGGGGGTCGCGCTCCAGGAAGGGCCGCGGCCGTGTGGTGATGTATCCCTGGGCGATGGAGATGCCCAGCTGCTGGAGTTGCTGCAGCAGCTCGATGTCTTCCACGCCTTCGGCCACGGTCTGGAAGCCGATTTCCTTGCCCAGTTCCACCACGAACTGCACGATCAGGCGGCTGGTGGTTTCCTCCTGCAGCTTCCAGATGAAGGTCTTGTCGATCTTCACGTAGTCGAGCGGGAGGTCGCGCAGATAGCCCAGGGATGTGGTGCCGGTGCCGAAGTCGTCGAGCGAGAGCTTGATCCCCAGCCGCCGCAGTTGGTGCATCCGCACGATCGCCGCCTTGGGATCCCGCAGGGCGGCCTGTTCGGTGAGCTCCAGACACAGGCTGGCTGGATCCAGCTGGTGGCGATCCAGCAGCTCCGCCAGCCGTGCGGGCAGATCGGGGGCCAGCAGCGTGTCGGCGGTGATGTTGATCGCGAACACCAGCCCGCGGGCTTGGGGCCCCAGGGCCGGATCGTGCTGCACCGAGGCGATCTGCTGCAAGGCGAGCTGCAGGATGTGCCCATCCAGCAGGGTGAGGCTGCCGCAGAAGTGCGCCGCCTCGATCATCGGCTCACTCCAGGAGGGAGCGCCGGTGGCGGAATCGCAGATGCGGGCCAGCAGTTCCACGTACACCGCTGGCAGCTGGGGTGCGGAGCTGAGCTGCCAGGCGTGCTGCCCATGCAGGGCGATGCGGTTGTCCTTGATGGCGGCCACCAGCGCTTCGTTCATGCGCTGCATGTCGAGGTAGCTCACCGTGCTGGCGCCTTCATCGCCATAGAACTGGTGGCCGCGGCCGCCCGCCAGCTTCACCAGGGAGCAGGCGATCGAGGCCTGGTGGAGGGCCTGGGCCACGTCGCCATCGCCGATCATGCAGGCCCCCACACTCACCGTCACATTCAGCGTGTGGGTGTCGATGTGGAGTTCCACGTCGTTGAGGCTCTGGGTGAGGGCCGCCACCTCCGAGCGCAGGGCGGCTTCGCCGGTGCTCACCAGCCCGCAGGCGAACTGATCGGCGGCCAGGTGGGCCACGCAGGCGCTGGGATGGCTTACCGCCTGCAGATGCCGGCCATAGGCGAGCAGCAGGGCATCGCCGCCGGCCCGGCCCAAACCGCTGTTCACCACAGCGAAGTGGTCGATGTTGAGCACCAGCACGGCCTGGATGAAGGTGGGGAAGCGGTCGCGCTGCTGGGCCATGGCCTCCACCAGTCCCACCTCGTTCGCCAGACCGGTGAGGGGGTTGTGGCTGCGGCGATGGGCCAGGTCGCGGTCGAGGTGGCGGCGGATTCGCTCCCCCCGCAGGGCCTGATAGCGATGGGCGCGGTGCCGCAGGGTGGAGCGGGTGCCCAGGACACCCACCAGGGCCACCCCGCCGAGGATCAGCGCCCCGATGCCCTGCAGGGCGGCGAGCCGTTCGCTGGGGGTGCGCACGATCACCTGCTGGAGCGGTGCCTTTCCCTGCCAGCCGGGATGGGGCACCTGGATCTGCAGGGGGGCCAGCGGATCCCAGGCACCACCGCCTGGCGTGGCGGTGTGGGGCGGCTGGTAACGCTCGGCCACGATCCCCAGCGCGCGCTGCAGGCTCCCGGCCGTGTGGGGCGCGGCCAGGGGCCGCACGAACAGCAGGCGGCCATGGGAGGGCCTGGCGGTGCTGCTGGCGCGCACCGGCTGGGCCGACATCAGGAAGGGTCGTCCCTGGAAGTGGGCCAGGAAGGTGAGGGGCGCCAGGGGGTTGCCCTTGGGCAGCAGTGCGGCCAGTTCCGCGGCCGCCGCCGGCTCCAGCGGCACCACGCGTTGGGTGGCGGCATCAAAGCGGGCGCTGGCCACCAGCTGGCCCCGGCGATCCAGGGCCGCCACCAATGGACTGCGGGCAAAGCTGTAGCTGTTGAAGTGCCGCTCGAAGTAGCGGGGATTGCGGCCCTGGAGATAGCGATCGGTTTCGTCCCACACCGCCCAGTCGTTGGCTTCCGCCGTGAGGTCGCTGGCGATCTGGGCGATCTTCTCGGTGGCGAAACTCGCCAGCAGGTTGTTTTTGAAGTGTTCGGTCTGGGAGGCGGCGGCCACCACCGCCAGGGAGCTGATCAGGCCGGTGGCGGCGATGGTGGGCAGCCAGCCGCGCAGCTCGGCCAGGGCCTGCCCATCCCGCAGGAAGCGCCGGAAGCGGGCCGCGAGCATCGGTGGCCGCCAGGTGCGCAGCATGGGCTCGGCGCGGCAGAGAAGCCACCCTTCATTGTGAAAACCGCGCTGCACCCTGCAGCACTGGCGAACCGGAAAAGATTCAGGAACTTCGGCCGGGGGGAGGGCCGGCTGGCGTGAGGGCCAAGGCCAGGGCCAGGGCCCCGTCGCAGGCATCGCCACGGGGGCACTGCAGGGTGGCGCCGGGCAGCTCGGCGGCCAGGGCCGCAGCCAGGCCGGAGCGCAGGGGCTTGAGGTGCTCCACCGCCCCGCCCACGGCGCACACCGGCGGCGCCTGCAGATCCAGGGCCCGCGCCACCCCCGCCACCAGATCTGCCAGGGCCAGGGCGGAACGCCGCACGATCTCGGCCGCTCCCGGGTCGCCGGCTTCCGCCGCGGTGGCCACCAGGGGTGCCAGCCGGGCGAACTGGGCCGGCCCAAAACCCGCCGCCACCACCGCTGCCTTCACCTCCTGGGCCGTGGTGGCCCCGAGGGCCCGCCAGAGCGCGGCCCGCAGGGGTGTTTCGCTCACCCGCCCATCGGCCATGCGCACGCTCAGGGACAGGCCATCGCGGCCGATGTCCATGGCGGAGCCGGCTCCATCCAGCAGCCAGCCCCAGCCGCCGCAGCGGTGCTGGAGCCCTGCAGCGTTCTGGCCCAGGGCGATGCAGCCGGTGCCGCTGATCACCAGCACGCCGGGCTGGGCCCCGAGGGCGCCGCGCAGGGCGGTGCGCTCATCGCCGGTCACGGCGATGCAGGCCGGCGGCAGGGCCAGGGCCTCGGCCGCCAGGGCCACGCCGCGCTGCTGCACGCAACTGCCCTGTTCGATGCCGCTGGCGCCCACTGCTGCGGCCGCTAGGGCCCCGGTGGCCGGCGACGCCTGGAGGGCGGCCTCCAGGCTGGAGCGCAACGCCTCGGTGAAGCGCGCTTCGCCGCCGGGGGCGGCCAGGTGGCTCACGCCACTGCCTTCCCCCTCGGCCAGGGTGCGCCAGCCGCCGCCGGGCTGCAGCTGGGCCAGCCGGCAGGTGGTGTGGGTTTGGCCGGCGTCGAATCCGGCGATCAGGGCGGCGCCTGGGGGCCGGCTCATGCCTCGGCCTGGGCGAGCACGGCGGCGCCGTTGGCGGCGAAGATCCAGCCATCGCTGGGGCGACAGAAGGGGATGGGCCGGGTAGTGAGATACCCCTGGGCCAGGCCGATCCCCAGATCCTTCACGTAGCGGAGCATCTGGGCTGTTTCCACGCCTTCGGCCACGGTGCGGAAGCCGAGCTCGCGGCCGAGCTGCACGATGAACTCCACCACCATGCGGCTGCTGCGCTCCATCTCGCAGCGGCGGATGAAGCTCTTGTCGATCTTCACGTAGTCGAGCGGCAGATCCCGCAGATAGCCCAGGGAGGTCATGCCCGTGCCGAAGTCGTCCATGGCAAAGCTCACCCCGAGGCTGCGCAGCCGCTCCATGGTGCGCTCCGCCTGCACCGGATTGCGCAGCGCCACCTGCTCGGTGATCTCCAGGCACAGCCGCTGCACCGGCAGGGCATGGTCGTTGAGGAGCTGCAGCAATTGGTCGGTGAAGGCCTCATCCAGCAGGGTGTCGGGGGTGATGTTCACCGCAAACACCATCCCGGGCGGGATGAAGCGGGCCTCCGGCAGTCGCAGGTATCCCCCCAGCCGCGCGATCGCCAGCTGCAGCACGTGCCGGTCGAGCCGCCCCATGGAGCCGCCCACGTTGGCGGCCTCCACCATGTCTTCCCCCCAGCTCCAGCGGCCGGTGGCCGGATCCCGCAGGCGGGTGAGCAGTTCCACGTAGTGGGCGGGCAGATCGGGTTGTTCCAGATCCCAGGCGTGCTGGCCGAAGAGATCCAGCTGGTCGTCGCGGATGGCCCCCAGCAGCTGTTGGTTGCGGGCCTGCAGGGCCAGGTAGCCCTGCATCGAGCCGTCGCCGGAGTCAAAGAACTGGCAGGTTTGGCGGTGGCTGAGCTTGGCCACATCGCAGGCCAGGGCCGCTTCCTCCATGGCCCGCTGGGCTTCGGCTTCCTGCTGGGCGAGGGGCAGATCGGGGCTGATCTTGAGGGTGCGGGCGCCGCTGCTCACCGACAGGTTCAAGAAGGCGTTGTCGACGTTGAACTCCAGTTGGTTGAGCTGCTGGTGCAAGCGGTTCACTTCGTCCTGGAGGCTGCTCTCCCGCATCCCGATCAGGGTGACGGCGAACTTGTCGCCCCCCACCCGCGCCATCAGGCTGCTCGGATGCAGGTTCTGCTCGAGCCAGCGGCCTACGGCGATCAGCACCCGGTCGGCCCGCTGGCGCCCCAGGCCGTTGTTCACCTGGGAGAAGCGGTCGAGATCGAAGTGGACCAGCACATGGCGGAAGTCGCTGTAGCGCTTCAGGTGCACGGGGATGGCCTCCACCAGCGCCCGGCTCACCAGCAGGCCGGTGAGGGGATCGCGGTGGGTGCTGCTGCCCTCCTGGGCCGAGCGTTTGCGCTGGGCGCGCCGCTGGTTGAGTTCCAGGTAGCGGCGCTGCCGCTGGCTGGCGTTCTGGAGCAGGATCGCCGTGGCCAGGAACGCCAGCTCGGCCCCGGCCAGGATCCCGATTGCGGCCAGGCCATGGCGCCGTTCGCTGGCCGTTCGCTCCAGCACCACCTCAAGCCCCTGGCGCCCCGATTCGATCGCCAGGGGCACGCGGATCGCCAGCGGGCCCCAAAACCCACGGTCGGGGTGCTTGCCCCGGGGGGCTACCACCACATCCTCGATGGCCATCGCCTGATTGAGGCGGCTGGTGCGGTTGAGCACGGCCTGCAGCGATTCGGCGAACAGCAGCTGGCCTGCCGCCGGCCCGAGCCCGTTGGTGCCGCGGATCGGCTGGATGTTCACCAGCAGCGGCTGGCCCTTCAGGTTCACCAGCTGGGTGCTGCGGCGCTGGATGTCCGCAATCGGGGTGGTGACCTCCAACAGCTGCTGGCCCAGGGCCGACGGGAGCGGCCGCACCCGCTGGCCGTCTGCCGAGAGCACCACACCCGACACCAGCTGTCCCTGCTGGTTGAGCATGGCCATCACGGGCTTGCCGGCCAGGGTGTCTGCCGACACGTTGCGCCCATAGAAGCTGGGGTTGCGCCCCAGCACATGGGCGCGGGTTTCGTCCCAGGTGGCCCAGTCCTTGCTGAACTGCTCCAGAGCGTGGGCTCGGTTTTCGAGCCGTTCTGCGGTGGCCGCCGCCACCAGGGCGTTGCGCGAACGCTCGCTACCCGCCGTGGTGCCCCCGATCAGTGCCGCCCCCACCACGAACGAGCCGGCGCTGATCGCGACCCAGCCCTGCAGCCGTGGGTTGCGCTGCACCGAGCGCCGAAAGCGCCGCCAGCGGTGGCGCCAAGCCCGCATCATCCGCGATTGTTGAAGTAGCGCTCGGGGCGCCAGGCCGGCCGGCCGGGCAGGGCGGTGAAGGGCTCGGGGCGGGCGATCAGGTATCCCTGCACGATCGATACGCCCAGCTCCTGCAGCAAGGTTGCTGTTTCTGCTAGCTCGACTCCCTCGGCGATGGTGCGGAAGTGCAGCTGGCTGCTGAGTTCGGCGATGAAGCGCACCACGGCCCGGTTGGTGGCCGATGTTGCGAGGTCGCTGGTGAAGGTGCGGTCGATCTTCACGTAGTCGAGGGGCAGTTCACGCAGCTGGCTCAGGGAGGTCATGCCGGCGCCGAAGTCGTCGAGGGCCACCCGCACGCCGATGCTCTTGAGCCGCTCGATCACGCTGCGGGCATCGGCCAGGTTGTCCATCGCCACCTGTTCGGTGATCTCCAGGCACAGTCGCTGGGGCGGGATGCCGGATTCCCCGAGCTCCCGGGCCACCTGCAGGCTGAAATCGCCCGAGAGCAGGGAGCGTTCGGTGATGTTGAGCGCAAACACCAGGTCGTTGGGCAGGTGCCGGCCCTCGGGGGCGTCGAGCACGGCCCGGATGTCGCGGCAGGCCAGCCGCAGCATGTGCTGGTCGAACCGGGGCAGGGTGCCCCAGAACTCCGCCGCCTCCAGGTAGGCCTCGCTCCAGTAGAGATGCGGGCCCTCGGGGTCCTGGAGGCGTGCCAGCAGTTCCACGTAGGCCACGTCGCCATCCCCCGGGTGGCCAGCGCCATCGAGCCGGCGACCCACCTGGCTGAACAGCACGATCCGGTCGCTGAGCAGCGCCTGGCGCAGGGTCTGGTGGTTCTGCTGGAGGGTTTGGTAGCGGCAGATCGTGGTGCCTTCGTCACCGAAGAACACCACCTCATGGCGCCGGGTGAGCTTGGCCATGTCGCAGGCGAAGCCGGCTTCGCTGATGGCCTGGTCGGGCGACTCGTCGCGGCCCAGCCAGCGGGCTCCCACGCTGGCGGTGATCGAGAGCGCGTCGCCGTTCATCCGCACGCTCAGTTCGCGTAGCCGCTCCGCCAGCTCCTGCACATCGCCCAGCAGGGCCCCGCGGCTGGTGCCCACCAGGGCGATGGCGAACTTGTCGCCGCCCACGCGGGCCAGGAGCGCCGAGCGATGCACCAGTCCCTGCAGTTGATGGGCCACCTGTTGCAACACCTTGTCGGCAGCGGCCCGGCCGAGGGTGTTGTTCAGCAGCGAGAACCGATCGAGATCCGCTACCAGCAGCACCCGTTCGAAATCGGGGTAGCGCTCCAACTGGGCGGGAAGGGCCCCCACCAGGCCCTCCAGGCTGGGCAGGTTGGTGAGGGGGTCGTGGGTGACCCGCAGCCGCAGGGCGCGGCGGTTGCGGTGGGCCTCCCGGCGGCTGATCACCCGCTGGCGCCGCAGCCGGCGGCTGGTGCGCAGATTGTTGCCAGCGATGGTGCCCAGCAGCAGCAGTTCCAGCCCCAGCAGGCCGGCCACGGCGCGCTTGGCTTCCCGCCACCGCTCGGTGATCGGTTCGAAGCGCAGTTTGATGTCGCTGCCGCCCAGTTCCCTGGGCAGCGAGGCCCGCAGCCAGCTGCGCTCGTCGTTGCCGGAGTGGGTGCTGGGGTCGTGGTGGCAGAGCGTGACACCGAGGGCCTTGCCCACCCGGCCCACGCTGTTACGCAGGGGACGCACAAAGATCACCCGGCCCACCGGCGGCCCTTGGCCGTCGGTATTGGTTACGGGGTGGCTGGCCAGCAGGGACAGCTCGCCTTGCCAGGTCACCGTGGTGAGGAGCGGCGGGTTGGCGCCCGGCTTGGGGGCGGTCCACTGCAGGGCTCTGCGTTCAGCCTGGCTGAGCGGCGCTACCGGCGCCAGGCCGCCCCGGCCCTGGCGTTGATCGGAAGACGGCTGCACGCCCCCCATCACCTCGCCCTGGTTGTTCTGCAGGGCCATCAGGCTGAAGTCGCGCAGCGTGGCCCCGCTCACGTTGTCGCGGAAGTAGGAGGGGTTCCGGCCCTGCAGGAAAGCCACACTCGGATCCCACACGCCCCAGTCGGCGGCGGTGCCCTTGAGATCCTTGCCAGCCTCGAGCACGTCGGCCATCAGGGCCGCCGTGAACTTGGCGTTCATCGCGGTTGTGGTGGCCTGGGCCTGCCAGAGGATCAGGCCGCTGCCGATCACGCCGCTTCCCACCACCAGAGGCAGGGCGGCCGGGCTGCAATGAATGGGGCAGGCTTCGCGGATCAGGCGACGAAGCCGCAGCCATCGTGCTCGTGGTGTGAGCCCGGAGGGCATCGGGGGATCAGGCCGTGATCGTGGGCTTCATCATGCGCAAACCGAATCGATCTGGCACGGATCTGCTGTGAATTTGCAGATTTGGGCATGAATGTTCTGCCCCTCGGGTGGGCTCAGGCGTCGTTCGGGCGGCTCGCGTTGAGGGTGGCCAGGCAGAACCAGCCGATCAGCTGCACCTCCGGCCGGAAGAAGATCGTGTCGGTGGCACCCTGCACGCACAGCCCTGCGATCGCGGCCAGGGCCCCCAGGGCCGGCAGGGCGAAATCGGCTTCCCCCCGCAGCTGGGCCAGGCCGCTGCGCACGCTGCACTGCAGCAGTCCCAGGCCGGCGATCAGGGCCGGGATGCCGCCCTCCACCAGCAGCTCCAGCGGCACCGAATAGGCGCTGAGGGCATTGAACTTGGGCTGCTGATACAGCGGATAGATCAGGTTGAAGGCCACGTTGCCCGGGCCGATGCCCAGCCAGGGCCGGTCCTGGATCATCGCGATCGCCGACATCCACACGTTGATGCGGAAGTTGTTGGAGCTGTCTTCGCGGCCGGCCACCAGGCTCATCACCCGGATCCGCAGCGGTTCGATCTGGGTGACGGCCACCACCAGCACCGCCACGCCAGCCGCCACCAGCAGCAGTGGAAACAGGCGCCGCCACAGGGGCGGCCAGCTGCGCGTCTGGCGCAGCACCAGCAGCAGCCCCATCACCCCCAGGCCGCCCACCATCCCCAGCCAGCCGCCGCGGCTATAGCTCAGGAACAGGGCCGCGGCGCCGAGCACCAGGCTGGCGGCGGCGAACAGGCGCGGGGCCAGGCCGCGCCAGCGCAGCAGCGCCACCACCGCCAGGGGCAGGATCGGAATCAGAAAGCCCGCCAGCAGGTTGGGGTTCTCCAGCGGGCCGTACACGCGAATGGTGCCGTCGGCCACGGAGTTGGGATCGGCCCAGCGGGCTAGCTCCGTGGTGTCGCCGTAGAGCTGACGAATCGCCATCACGCTGCTGGCCAGGCCACCGGCCAGCAGTGCCGCCACAATGCGGTTCCACCACACCGGAGCCAGCGCCAGCAGCTGGCGCATCAGGGCGTACACGCCCAGGTAGCTCACCAGCTTGGCCAGGCCCTTGGCCGCCGCCACCGGCACCGGCGAAAAGCCCGTGGCCAGCACCATCACCGCCAGAATCGCCAGCAGCCAGCCGCCCATCGCGCCGATCCGGCCGGGCGGCGTGCGCAGGGCCCACAGCACCCAGAGCAGGCCGCTGGCCGTGATCAGCAGGCTCAGGCCGCCGCGGGTTACCAGGGGCAGGCCGGCCATCAGGGCGCAGAGCACCACCCCTGAAATCAGGGGCAACCGCGCCACCAGCGGACCGCCGCTGCCACCCGCCAGGAGGCCCTGCCAGCGCAGCAGCCAGGGGGTGGGGGTGGGGGCTGGGGTCATTAGGCCAGGGGTGCGGCGGCAGCCGCTGGGTTGGCCGGATTATGGGCTGGGTTGCAGCCACGCGTGCCACCACGCCTCCAGCTCGGCCAGGGGCGGCAGGGCGGCGGCGGTGCGCCGGTAGAGCACCCGATACACCGGTAAGCCCTGGTTCAGCACATAGGTTTCCCGCTCGGTGGGCACCGCCAGTGGGTTGCCTGTGCGCCAGGGCTGCGCATCCTCGGCGGGGCGCTCGAAGCAGCCGGCCGCTTCGGTGAGGGCCACCATCGGCTCGATCACCGCCAGCACATCGCTCTGGATGAACAACTCGCGCCCCTCCGCCAGGGCGCCGGCGATCGCCAGCAGCAGTGCCGGCTGCAGCACCCGTCGCTTGTGGTGCTTCTTCTTGAACCAGGGATCCGGAAACTGGATCGATACACGCTCCAGCTGCCCCGCCGGCAGCGCCTCAAGCCAGCCCTCCAGGCTCACGTTGGCGTTGCAGAAGAGGTAGTGGAGGTGGTGGAGGCCCAGGGCCTGGCGATCGGCCTCGGCGGCGCTCACCAGGGGCCGGCGGATCTCCACCCCCAGGTAGTTGCGCTGGGGTTCGGCCTGGGCCAGGGCCAGCAGGAAACGGCCCCGGGCGCAGCCAATGTCGAGGTGGATGGGTCGGGCCGGATCGCCGAACAGCTCCGGCGGCGGCGGCAGGGGCCGCGGCTGCTGGAAGAAGGCACTGAGTGGATTGACGTGCTGGCGCACCATCAGCGCGCCCCCTCGGCCTCGGTGGTTCGCGGCACCAGGAACCCGAAGCTGGCGGTGTAGCCGTGCAGGTGGGTGCTTCCCCCCACTGGGCCGATCTCCCCGTTGCAGAAGGCGCCCGCCAGGGGCATCTCCGGGAAGATCGCGTGGCAGGGGCCGGCATCGCCATCGGGCTGGCCGTAGAGGCCCTTGCCGCGCCCCAGGCAGGCGAACAGGAAACCGGCCAGGGGCTCGCCCTGGCGCCGGGCCTGGGCCCGCAGCAGCTGCTCCAGCTCCTGGCGGGAGGTGTCGCCATCGCGCAGGTGGAACTGCACCTGCTGCCCCACCCGCATCCGCTCGCCCACCGCCACCGCGCCGTTGCGGGGATCCACGCCGATCAGGTTCCGCACCAGGAAGGCCGCCGGGGCTTCGCCGTCGCTGTCCACCACGCTGAAGTCGCGCCGGCCCACGCCGAGGAACAGGGAATGCTTCACCAGCTCCCGCTCCTCGGGGCTGAGCTCGGTGAGGATCGCCTGCAGCGCCGCCACCGGGCTGCTCTGGCGGCTGCCGCCTTCGCTCACCTGCAGCACCACGTTGCGCTGGGCCTGCTCCACCTCCAGCACCGGGCCAATCGGCCGGCAGCCCTGGGCCACCACCGGCTCGAGCGTCCAGGCCCCATCGATCAGGCAGCCCACGGCCCCGCCGCGCACCTGATCCCCGAACAGCAGCGAGCCGTGGGGGGCGCTGTGCTGGCCGGCGATGCCGCCCACCTTGGCCGCGGCGGGACAGGCGTAATCGAGGCCATTCACCAGATCGTTGATGGCCGGGCAGCCCGGATCCACCAACAGCAGCATCGAACTGGCGGAGGCCATCGCCTGGGCGGCCTCCGGCCCGTCGCCGGCGCCCAGCAGCTTCAGCCAGGGTTCGGCGGGGCCGTCGAGGTCGGGTAGGTCGCCACCGTCAATGGCGAAGGGCTGCAGCCGGGCGCCCGGCAGCCGCAGCAGCGTCACGCTCAGGCCCGGTTCCCGCTCGAGCTCGTGGGGCACGCCATCGCTGGCGGCGCCCACCACACCGCCCCCCAGACAACCCAGCCAGTGCTCGGCGCGCAGCTTCTGGCGCAGCAACGGCAGCAGCCGCGGCAGGTCGCTGGCGTAGCTGGAGGAGGCGAACACCACGGCCAGATCGGCCCCATCGCTGCCGCGCAGCTGGGCGGCAATCGCCTCCACCGCCGCCTGCAGCGATGGATCGGTGGCCAGGGCGGTGCGACACCAGGCGCCGGTCTGCCGGCGGGGCCACCAGGAAGGGAGGGAGAAGCCAGCCATGGCCTCGGACCCTATCGCCCACGGGGAGGCGCGGATAATGGCGCCTTCCCGAACCTGGCCTGTGCCGGAAGCCCTCTACCGCACCCTGGTGTGGCTCGATTACCGCCTGGCGGTGCTGATCACCGTGGGGGTGCCGCTGGTGCTGCTGGTGTGGGCGGCGGTCCGCCGCGAGGGGGCCCTGGTGCGGTTGATGGGCATCTACTGGAAGCTCGCCAGCCTGCTGCTGATCACCACCCTGCTGATGGCCGATCGGCGCCCCCTGGCCTTTGCACTGGCCATCCCCGCCCAGTTGATCGTGGTGGCGGGCGTGTGGTTCTGGGTGGATCTCAACGAGGAACTGGAGGATCTGCCGCCCTGGCGGCCCCTGCCGCTCACCCTGCGGCTGTGGCGCTGGAGCCTCAGCTATTGGGGAGTCCTCGGGGCCCTGTTCAGCGTCACGGCTTTGGGGTGCATGGATGGCGCCCAGCTCGCCGGGCCGCGGTGTTCGCTGTGGGTGCAGCCGCCGGCCCAGCTGCAGGCTGCGGTGGATGGAGTGTTCGACTTCGTGCTGGGCAGCAACTGGACTCCGGCCATCGGCGCCTTTGTGGGCTACGTGGCCCTTGTGTTCTATGTGGTGGGCCTGCTCCAGTGGGCCCTGGCCCGTCTGCCCAAGATGGGCCGGCTTGCGGGCGGGTTCTGATGGCCATTGCTGTGCTGCTGGCCGAACTGGAGGCCATCAGCCGCGAGCGGCCCGATCGGGTGTTGCGGCTGCGGGGCGAGGTGCCCGTGGACGGCGAGGGCCATCCCTGCGCGGCCGGCACGCGGCGTGAGCCCTTTGAGCTGCTGATCTTCCGGGGTTTCTCCAGCAGCGTGAGCCATCCCACCGGCTTCGATCCCGATGTGCCTGCCCTGCCCGAAGGCACCCAGATCGAGGAGGCCGAGTTGCTCGCCGGCCCGCTGAATCCCGCCGCCGAGCAGCGGATCGCCGGCCCCGAGCCGGTGGAGCGCTTCCGCAGCCCCGCCGGCTGGGCCTGACGGCCGGGCTTCAGCCCACCAGTACCCCCACGCAGCGGCCGCAGAGGGTGGGGTGGCTGCTGTGCTGGCCGATGTCGGTTTCGTAGTGCCAGCAGCGCTCGCACTTCTCGCCTTCGGCCCGGGCGATGCGCACCGTGATGCCGCCTTCGCTGGCTTCCGCCAGCACCGCCTCCGGTGCCGTCCCGCCGATCTGCAGCGCCGACACCAGCAGCCAGTCGGCCAGGTTGTCGACCCGGGGATGGGCGCTGGCCTCCAGCTGGGCCAGGGCCTCGCGCAGCCCCGCAGTTGCTTCATCGGCCGCGATCTCCAGCTGCACCTGGGCCTCCAGCGAGGCGCCGAGGCCGCCGTCCTTGCGGCAGCTCTCGAGCTGGCGGTTCACCAGGGCCCGCAGCTCCAGGATCTGGGCCATCGGGCCCTCCAGCTCCGGCCGGCGCCACTCCGCCGGCGCGGTGGGCCAGCCCCGCTCGAACACCGACTCTTCCTGCACCGGATAGGGCAGGTTTTGCCAGATGTCTTCCGCCATGTGGCAGAGCACCGGCGCGATCAGCCCCGCCAGCCGCTCCACCACCAGGGCCAGCACGGTCTGGCAGCTGCGGCGGCGCGCATCGCCAGCGGCGCTCACGTAGAGGCGGTCCTTGGCGATGTCGAGATACACGTTCGAGAGATCCACCACGCAGAAGTTCTGCAGGGCCTGGAAGAACCGGTAGAACTCGAAGCGCTCGAAATCGCCCGTCACCGCATCGATCAGCGACGCGGTGCGCTGCAGCATCCAGCGATCGAGCAGCGGCAGCTCGGCGTAGGGCACCGCATCCCGGGTGGGATCGAAGTCGTGCAGGTTGCCCAGCAAATAGCGGGCCGTGTTGCGCACCTTGCGGTACACATCCGCCAGCTGTTTCACGATCCCCGGGCCCAGGGGCACGTCGGCGGAATAGTCCACTGAGCTCACCCACAGCCGCAGCACATCGGCGCCGTAGGGCGGCTCCTGCTTCTCGTTCTTGCCGCCCTCCACCAGCACCGCCGGGTCCACCACGTTGCCCAGCGATTTGCTCATCTTGCGGCCCT
This sequence comes from Prochlorococcaceae cyanobacterium, assembly GCA_040399185.1. Classification (GTDB taxonomy): domain Bacteria; phylum Cyanobacteriota; class Cyanobacteriia; order PCC-6307; family Cyanobiaceae; genus UBA5018. The sequence goes on along the minus strand of JBBASQ010000029.1, from coordinate 5,750 downwards.
TCTCATCGAGGGTGAAGCCGTGGGTGAGCACCCGCTTGTAGGGGGCGTGGCCGTTCACGGCCACTGAAGTGAGCAGGCTGCTCTGGAACCAGCCCCGGTGCTGATCGCTCCCCTCCAGGTAGAGGTCTGCGGGGTAGCCCAGCTCCGCGGCGCGGGGCTCGCCATCGGGCAGGCCCCCGAGCACGCCGGCCCACGACGAACCGGAGTCGAACCACACGTCCATCGTGTCCGTGCCCTTGCGCCACTGGGCCGCCTCAGCGGCCAGCTCCGGCGGCAGCAGCCCCGCCTCATCGCGCTGCCACCACACATCAGCGCCGTGCTCGGCGATCAGCGCCTGGATGTGGCTGATGGTGGCCTCGTTGAGCAGCACCTCGCCGGTTTCGCGGTGATAGAAAACCGGGATCGGCACGCCCCAGGTGCGCTGGCGTGAGATGCACCAGTCGCCCCGTTCGCGCACCATCGATTCGATCCGGTTGCGGCCGCTGGCCGGCAGCCACTCCACCTGATCGATCGCTGCCAGGGCCTGCTCGCGGAAGCCCTCCACCGAGGCGAACCACTGCTCGGTGGCGCGGAAGATCGTGGGTTTCTTGGTGCGCCAGTCGTAGGGGTAGCGGTGCTCGTAGCGCTGCTCCTTGAGCAGCACCCCCGCCTCCTGCAGGGCGGCGATGATCGCCGGGTTGGCGTCCTTGAGCACGTTGAGCCCGGCGAAGGGGCCGGCCTCAGCGGTGAGGGTGCCGGCCTCATCCACGGGGCAGAGCACCGCTAGGCCGTACTTGCGCCCGGTGTTGAAGTCGTCCACGCCGTGGCCGGGGGCGGTGTGCACTAAGCCCGTGCCGCTCTCGGTGGTGATGTAGTCACCCCCCAGCACCACCGGGCTGGTGCGCTCCAGCAGGGGGTGGCGGTAGGTGAGGCCCTCCAATTCGGAGCCCTTGAGCCGCACTACCTCCGTGAGGCTGCGCTCGAGGGTGCCCTGCAGACTCTCCACCAGTTCGGCCGCCACCACCAAATGGCGGGCCCCAGCGGCGGCTTCGCCCTCCACGCGGCACACGGCGTAGTCGAGGTTGCCGTTCACCGACACCGCCAGGTTGGCCGGCAGCGTCCAGGGGGTGGTGGTCCAGATCGCCACCGCCAGCTCGCTGGCCGCCGCGCCCAGCTTCTGCTCCAGCCCTTCCGGCAGGCCTACCACCGGGAAGGCCACGTAGATGCTCGGGGAGGTGTGGCCGTCGGGGTATTCCAGTTCCGCCTCGGCCAGGGCGGTGCGGGAGCTGGGGCTCCAGTGCACCGGCTTGAGGCCCCGGTAGATGTGGCCGGCCAGCACCATCCGGCCGAACACGCCGATCTGGGCTGCCTCGTAGCTCTTCTGCAGGGTGAGGTAGGGGGTGTCCCAGTCGCCCCAGATGCCCCAGCGGCGGAAGCCGGCCTTCTGCCCCTCCACCTGCTCGAGGGCATAGGCGTGGGCCTTCTCCCGCAGGCTCACGGGGGTGAGCTCCTTGCGCTCGCTGCTGCTCAGCCCCTGCAGCACCTTGAGTTCGATCGGCAGGCCGTGGCAATCCCAGCCCGGCACGAACACCGCCTTGCGGCCCTGCAGCAGGGCCGTTTTGTTGATGATGTCCTTGAGGATCTTGTTGAGGGCGTGGCCCACATGCAGGGCCCCGTTGGCGTACGGCGGGCCGTCGTGCAGCGTGAACGGCTCGCCGGGGTTCTCGCGGCTGAGGCGCTCGTAGATCCGCTTCTCGGCCCAGAACGCCTGGAGTTCCGGCTCGCGCACCTTGGCGTTCGCCCGCATGTTGAAGGGCGTCTGCAGCAGGTTGAGCGTGTCCTTGTAGGCGGGAGCCGGGCTGGCGGTCACGTCGCCGGTGGCAGCAACGGGCGATTATCCCGCTTCGCCGCTGGGCTCGTCGGACGCGGCATCGAGCAGGGCGTCCACCTCATCCAGCGAGCTGATCACCGTTGCGGCCTGGGGCTCGATCTGCGGCGCGGTTGGCGCTGTGGCGGCTGGATCGATCTCAGGGGTGGCTGCGCGTTCAGGCGTGGACTCGGCGGCAGGTGCGGGAGCGGCCTCCGGCCGCACCCAGCGCTTGCCGGTGCTCTTGGGGGCGTTCCTGGCCGCGATCCAGCCGCCCACCACGTCGCCCACCACGCCGCCGGCTCCACCGGCGATCGCCAGCAACTTGGCCACCGATTCCCGAAGCTGGGCGAGCACCGTCTGCCAGCGCTCGGCGCTCCACAGCTTCTGCTGTTCTTCGGGGGTGAGCCGGAACCAGCGGCCCTGGCCCACCTCCACCGCCAGGCGGCCGATCAGCAGCCCGCCGCAGAGCACCCCCAGCATCGGGGCGCCGGTGAGCCGGTCGGCGCTGGTCACCAGCACCAGGCCCAGCAGCAGCACCACCGCGCCCCACACCGCATCGCGGGCTCGGCTCAGCTCGGGCGCCAGCAGGGGCAGCAGCAGCACGGCGAGGCCCAGCAGCAGTGCCAGGGCGCCGCCCAGGGTGGCGAGCATCGCCGGGGAGCGGGGAGCCCCCATTGTGAGTTGCCTACAGTCGGCGCCACGCCCACCTGGCGGAATTGGTAGACGCGCTGGGTTTAGGTTCCAGTGGCTTCGGCTGTGGGGGTTCAAGTCCCCCGGTGGGCATGCAGGCAAGGCGGTCAGTGGGCAAGGCGGGTCTCGCCGGTCCACCGCCCTTGCCTAAGTTGCACCCCAGCAATCCCATGGGGCCGCGGTATTCCGATGACTCAGGCTCCGGCGGCGATCAACACCGGCCTGGCGGCTCAGCCCACCGTGCACACCGCGCTGCCGCGGTCGGTACCGAAGGAGTTTCTTGATCCGCCAGCCCCCTGGAATCCCACCGTGGCGCTGTTCCTGGGGGGCTACGCCCTGGCTGGCCTCACCATTTATGGCTGGTTCGTGGGCCAATGGCCCCTGCCAGTGCTGCTGCTGCTCGGCTTCCTGGCGCTGCACCTGGAGGGCACCGTGATTCACGATGCCTGTCACAACGCCGCCCACCCGAATCGCATCTGGAATGCGGTGATGGGCCATGGCGCCGCCATGCTGCTGGGCTTCAGCTTTCCGGTGTTCACGCGGGTGCATCTGCAGCACCACGCCCATGTGAATGATCCGAAGCACGATCCCGACCACATCGTGAGCACCTTCGGCCCGTTGTGGTTGATTGCGCCGCGCTTCTTCTATCACGAGGTTTTCTTCTTCCAGCGCCGTCTCTGGCGTCGCTACGAGCTGCTGGAGTGGGGTATTGCCCGTGGCATTTTTATCGCCATCGTGGTGGCAGCCGCCAAATACGACTTTCTCCCCTTCATCTTCAACTGCTGGTTTGCCCCCGCCCTGATGGTGGGCGTCACCCTCGGCCTGTTCTTTGACTACTTGCCGCACCGGCCGTTTCAGTCGCGCAATCGCTGGCATAACGCCCGCGTTTATCCCGGCAGGTTGATGAACTGGCTGATCATGGGCCAGAACTATCACCTGATTCACCACCTGTGGCCGTCGATTCCCTGGTTTGAATACAAGCCGGCCTACGAGGCCACGCGCCATCTGCTTGATGCGAAGGGCTCGCCGCAGCGACTTGGCATGTTCGAGACCAAGGCCGATGCGTTGAACTTTTTCTACGACATCTTTCTGGGTGTGCGTAGTCACCGCAAGAAGCGCAGCAAGTTGCGCCCCATTGCAGCCCTGATGCCCACCCGTCATGCCCGGCGGCGGGTGCTCGATCTGTTGCACCGCACGGCTGTGTCGCCAGTGCGCTGAGGGTCAGTCGCCCAGGATCTTCGGCACGCGGAAGAAGTCGCCTTCGCGCTGGGGGGCTTCGTTGAGCAGCTCTTCGCGCACCTCAGTGGGCATCACCACGTCGTCGCGGGTCACGTTCACCACTTCCACGGCGCGGGTGGTGGGGGGCACCCCTTCGGTGTCCACGGCTTCAAGATGGGCCACGTAGTCGAGGATCCGCTCCAGCTGGCCGGTGTAGGTGGCGATCTTGTCCTCGGGCAGATCGAGGCGGGCCAGCGCGGCCACCTTGCGCACGTCGTCGGCGGAGATGCGGCTCATCGGGGTGTGCAGGCTGGGCGGACGCTAGCGCTCAGGCCGGCTCCTCCAAAAATGCCGCCAGGTCGTCCACCAGGGCGGTGGCGGCGATGTCGAGGAAGCGCGCGCCGTGATCGGCCGTGGCCAGGTAGGGATCGGAGCCCATGCGGCCATCGGGGTGGCGGCGGCGGAAATCCTCCGGGCCGTGGATCGGGCCGGCCGGAGCGGGTTCGGGCAGCGGACGCTGCTTGGCCACCAGGCTCGGCTCGAGGTGCAGGGTGAGCGCAATTTCGCTGGGAGTGGCGTGGTGGCCTTCCTTCTCGCCGTAGAGATCCCGTGCCTCGCGCATCACCGGCCCTGCCGTAAACCAGTTGGCCAGGCGGCAGCGCAGGGCCTGGGCATTGGGCAGGCCCCGTGTGGCGGCTGTGCCATAGGCCTGGGCGAAGGCGGCGCGGGCGGTGGCGATGTTGCCGCCATGGCCGTTGATCACGAAGATCCGCTCGAAGCCGTGGCGTGCCAGCGACAGCACCACGTCGTGGAGCACCGCCAGCAGGGTGGCGGGCTGCAGGCTCACCGTGCCGGCGAACCCCAGGTGGTGCTCCGCCATGCCGAACGCCTGAACGGGCGTCACCAGCACGCCGCTGCGGCGACCCACCTCCAGGGCCACGGCCTCGGCGGTGAGGGCGTCGGTGCCGATGGCGCCGGTGGGGCCGTGCTGCTCGGTGGAGCCCAGGGGCACGATGACCCCCTTGCACTGGTCCAGGTACTGCTCCACCTCTGGCCAGCTGCGCAGCTGCAGGCGGATGTCGCTGATCGAGTCGGCCGGGCCGGGGAGGGTGGATCGGGTCATGGTGAACAGCGGCAACCCCGGTGGGTCTGCCTAGGGTTGAAGGGCCTGCAGAGCCCTAGGGCCATGCTGCACCGCAAGCTTTACCAGTTCTGTGCCGAGAAGCGCCCGGTGTGGGTGTTCCTGCGGGATCAGCAGCGCTGGATCGAAGAGGCCACCGTGGTGGAGATCGAAGGTGATCTGGTAACCCTCCGCTACGACGCGGAAGACGACGACGAGCTCCACAGCTGGGAAGAGAGCGTGCGCATGGATTCGATCGGCGCCGTGAGCACCCGCCTCTCCTATGTGTGCCGCAGCACCAGCGCCGACGATCTGGCCACCACGGGCGAGTGCCCTGAGGCGGAGCGCCTCAGCAACTGACTGGGTTCAGCGGGCCGGCTCAGGCAGCCGCCTCAGTGGGCGGTGCCGTTGCCGTCGTAGTCGTCGGTGTCGTAGTAGCCGCCCTTGGTGCCGAAGAACAGTGTGGCCACCACAAACAGCCCACTGCCGAACAGCAGCACGGTGCCGAGGTTGAAGGCGGGGGTGTCCATGGGCCAGCGGCAACACCCCACCACTCTGGCTGAACTTTCCCTGCCCCGCTCCTTTTTCGCCCGCCCCGCCCAAGCGGTTGCCCCCGAGCTGATCGGCTGCCTGCTGGTGAAGCGGCAAGCGGATGGCGGGTTGCTCTGGGGCGTGATTGTGGAAACGGAGGCGTATTGCCAATCCGAGCCCGCCTGCCACGGGCATCGCCGCCGCAGCCCCAGCAACGCAAGGGTGCGTCCCGCCGAGTGGTGTAAATCCCGAGGAGTAGCACCGGCGTAGCCGGTGCTGAGGGTCCGTTGCTCAGAGCCCTTGCGGGGGAATGGGTGGGCTGGTCTGTGACCCTGGTCGGAG
>JBBASQ010000028.1:0-28865 GCA_040399185.1 Prochlorococcaceae cyanobacterium | reverse complement strand
CGAGGTGAAGTTCGGCGGCGGCAAGGTGATCCGCGACGGCATGGGCCAGGCCCAGACCACCCGGGCCGACGGGGCGGTGGACACCGTGATCACCAACGCCCTGATCCTCGACTGGTGGGGCATCGTGAAGGCCGACATCGGTCTGCGCGACGGCCGGATCGTGGCGATCGGCAAGGCGGGCAACCCCGACATTCAGGACGGGGTGGACATCGTGGTGGGCCCGGGCACCGAGGCCATCGCCGGCGAGGGCCACATCGTGACCGCCGGCGCCATCGACACCCACATCCACTTCATCTGTCCGCAGCAGGTGGAGACCGCCCTGGCCAGCGGGGTGACCACCATGCTCGGCGGCGGCACCGGCCCGGCCACGGGCTCCAACGCCACCACCTGCACGCCCGGCGCCTTCCACATGGCCCGCATGCTGCAGGCGGCCGAGGGCCTGCCGGTAAACCTGGGCTTCTTCGGCAAGGGCAACGCCAGCACCCCCGAGGCACTTGAGGAGCAGATCCGTGCCGGTGCCATCACCCTCAAACTCCATGAGGACTGGGGCACCACCCCGGCAGCGATCGACTGCTGCCTCACGGTGGCCGACCGCTTCGACATCCAGGTGGCGATCCACTCCGACACCCTCAACGAGGCCGGTTTCGTGGAGGACACGATCCGCGCGATCGGCGGCCGCACCATCCACACCTTCCACACCGAAGGGGCCGGCGGTGGCCATGCGCCCGACATCATCCGGATCTGCGGGGAAGCCAACGTGCTGCCCAGCTCCACCAACCCCACGCGCCCTTACACCCGCAACACGCTCGAGGAGCACCTCGACATGCTGATGGTGTGCCACCACCTGGATCCCCGTATCCCGGAGGACGTGGCCTTCGCCGAGTCGCGGATCCGGCGCGAGACGATCGCCGCCGAGGACATCCTTCACGACATCGGCGCCTTCTCCATCATCGCCAGCGATTCCCAGGCCATGGGCCGGGTGGGCGAAGTGATCACCCGCACCTTCCAGACCGCCCACAAGATGAAGGTGCAACGGGGCGCCCTGCCGGGCGACTCGGAGCGCAACGACAACACCCGCCTCAAGCGCTACATCGCCAAGGTGACGATCAACCCCGCGATCGTGCACGGGATCGACCACCAGGTGGGCTCGGTGGAGGTGGGCAAGCTGGCGGATCTGGTGCTCTGGAAGCCGGGATTCTTCGGCGTGAAGCCGGAGCTGGTGATCAAGGGCGGCTCGATCGTGTGGGCCCAGATGGGTGATGCCAACGCCTCCATCCCCACCCCCGGCCCGGTGCATGGCCGTCCGATGTTCGCCGCCTTCGGCAAGGCCCTGGCCCCCAGCTGCCTCACCTTCCTGAGCCAGGCGGCCCTCGATGCCGATGTGCCGCGGCAGCTCGGCCTGAGCCGCACCTGCGTGCCCGTGATCAACACCCGCAGCGGCATTAACAAGGCAGCGATGAAGAACAACACCGCCCTGCCGAAGGTGGAGGTGGACCCGCAGACCTACGAGGTGTTCGCCGACGGCGAACTGCTCACCTGCGAGCCGGCGGAGGTGCTGCCGATGGCGCAGCGCTACTTCCTGCTGTAATGCCTGCTGTAACCCCTACGGCCCTACCACCCGCAACTGGGTGCGGCGGCAGCCCAGGAGCGACGGCAGCCGCGGCAGTTCCTGGTCGAACTGCACCCCCAGGGTCACCACGTGCTCAAGCTCGGCGCGTACGAACCAGCGCAGGCTGGCCGCCAGTTCCGGCTGCCCGAAATCGGGATGCATGCTCACGTTCAGCCGCACCCGGAAGTGGGGCCGGAAGGGGCTGCCTGGCGGCTCGGAGAGAAGCAGGCAGAAACCACCGCAGCTCACATCGAGGATGTCGGCCACCAGCCAGGGAGTAGCGGGATAGCCGGTGTCGTCGAGGAGCATCAGCCCCACCGAACGCACGGCCTCCACCGGACTGCGGAAAGCGCCGCGCCGCTCGCTGCCATCGCCGGCCTGCGTGCCCCCGGCCTCCAGCACCGTGGCCGCCGTGACCCCCTCGGCCGCAGCCGGGAGCTCCGGGCCATCGGGCAGGGGCGGAAATGGGGGGAACGGCGAGCTGGTTGCCATGGCGCACCTCCAGACTTTCAAGCTAGGCAGCAGCCACCAATCAGACCACTGCTCACGCCACCCCAGCGCTCCACACCCCGGCCGGGTTTGTGTAGCAATCGCAACCCGAATCTCGCCCATTGCTCTGCATGATCCGCTTCAGCTGAGGAGCCCGAATCGGGCCCGCCATGTTCACCGCCTACAAACCGGAACGGGGCTACGACGAATATTTCAGCGGCACCGATGCACCCCGCCGCGCCCTGCGGCCGCTGATGGATTCCCTGGGCCAGCTGGGCCTGGAAGAGCTCAACCGCAACCATGCCGCCGCCGGCATGCTGCTGCGGCGCCTGGGGGCCACCTTCCGCCTCAATGGCTCCGGAAATGAAGGCGTGGAGCGGATTCTTCCGTTTGATCCCCTGCCCCGACTGATCAGCAACAGCTCCTGGCAGCGGCTGGAGCAGGGCCTGGTGCAACGGCTGGAGGCCATTGATCTGTTCCTGGCCGATGTGTATGGCGAGCAGCGCATCCTTCGCGATGGCGTGATTCCCCGCGAAGACGTGGAGAGCTCCCAGGGTTGGCGCCCGCAGCTGCAGGGCTTCCAACCGCCGCTGGGCAAGTGGTGCCACATCTCAGGGCTGGATCTGGTGCGGGATGGCCAGGGCACCTGGCGCGTGCTGGAGGACAACCTGCGCTGCCCCTCAGGGGTGGCTTACTTCCTCGAGAACCGGCGCGTGATGAAGCGCATGTTCCCGAGCCTGTTCGCCGGGCGCACGGTGCAGCCGATCGACGATTACCCGTCGCGCTTGCTGCAGACCCTGCGGGAGCTGGCCCCCTGGACTGAGAACCCCAAGGTGGTGCTGCTCACGCCCGGGGTGTTCAACAGCGCCTACTTCGAGCACAGCTACCTGGCCCAGCAGATGGGCATCCAACTGGTGGAGGGCCGCGACCTGGTGTGCCAGGACCAGCGGGTGTGGATGCGCAGCACTGCGGGGCTGGAGCCAGTGGATGTGATCTATCGCCGCATCGACGATGACTTCCTCGATCCGGCGGTGTTCCGGGCCGACTCGATGCTGGGCGTACGCGGGCTGATGGACGCGTACGGCGCGGGTCGGGTGGCGATCGCCAATGCGCCGGGCACGGGCGTGGCCGACGACAAGCTCATCTACGCCTATGTGCCCGAGATGATCCGCTACTACCTGGGGGAGGAGCCGATCATCGAGAACGTGCCCACCTATCTCTGCCAGCGACCCGACGACCAGGCCTACGTGCTGGCCCACCTCGGCGAACTGGTGGTGAAGGCGGTGGCGGAGGCCGGCGGCTACGGGATGCTGATCGGCCCCCATGCCTCCGCCGAGGAGATCGCGGAATTCGCGGACAAGATCCGCGCCAATCCGCGCAACTACATCGCCCAGCCCACCCTGGAGCTCTCCACGGTGCCGTCGCTGAGCGACGGCGAGCTCTACCCCTGCCATGTGGACCTGCGGCCCTACGTGCTGCGGGGCAAGGGGGCCTGGGTGAGCCCAGGGGGGCTGACGCGCGTGGCGCTGCGCCGCGGCTCCCTGGTGGTGAACTCCTCCCAGGGGGGAGGTTGCAAAGACACCTGGATCGTGGAGGATTCCCCATGCTGAGCCGTGTAGCCGACTCCCTCTACTGGATCAACCGCTACGTCGAGCGGGCGGAGAACGTGTCGCGCTTCGTGGAGGTGAGCGAAGCGATGGCGCTCGACTGCCCCCCCGGCAGCGCCGAGCCCTGGCTGCCCCTGATCGATGCCAACGGCGACCGGGAACTGTTCGACCGGATGTATCCGGCCGGCACTCCCGACAACGTGGTGCGCTTCCTGGTGCGGGAGCCCGAAAACCCGAACGCGATCGTGAACTGCATCGCCATCGCCCGGGAGAACGCCCGCCAGATCCGGGATGTGATCACCACCGAGATGTGGGAGCAGATCAACGGGCTCTACTGGAGCCTCAAGGAAGACGACAGCTTCTGGACCCAGCCTCCCCAGGAGCAGCTGCGGGAGATCCGGCGCGGCTGCCAGCTCTTCTACGGGATCACCGACGCCACCCTCAGCCGCGACCTCTCCTGGCAGTTCAGCCGGCTGGGGCGCCTGATGGAGAGGGCCGACAAGGCCACCCGGATCCTCGATGTGAAGTACTTCCTGCTGCTGCCCAGCCCCGAGGAGGTGGGTGGGGTGCTGGATGAACTGCAGTGGATCTCGCTGCTGCGCTGCGCCGGGGCTTATCAGATGTTCCGCCAGTCACGCCAGCAGGTGATCAGCCCCAAGGCCGTGGCCAACTTCCTGCTGCTGGATCCCGTGTTCCCCCGCTCGGTGCGCTACTGCCTGGAGCGGATCAACGAAACGCTGCGGATCGTGCGCGGCCGGTCGGTGCCCGGTGCACCCGACGAGCTGGAATGCCTCAGCGGCCTCACCCTGGCCCGCTGGAGCTACACCAGCATCGACGACCTCATTGCCGATGGGCTGCATGAGGCGGTCGATGCCTTCCAGAGCGATCTGAACCGCCTCCACTCCCTGATCGAGCAGCGCTACTTCGTGGCCGCCAATATCTCTTCCGACAGCAACGACGCCAGTCCCGCCCCCGCATGCGTGCCCGCGTAACCCACACCTTCAGCTACCGCTACAGCGCGCCGGTGCTGCTGGGGCCGCACCGCTTCTGCCTCAAGCCCCGGGGGCACGGCTTCCAGAAGCTGATCGACTTCCAGCTGGAGATCAGCCCGGATCCGGGGCGGCTGTATCCGCTGCTGGCCGCCAGCGGCGACGAGATCCTGCGGGCCAGGTTCAACGGCGACGCCGACCACTTCTTCGTGCGCTCCACCTGCCTGGTGGAAACGGAAACGGCGCCCCTACTGCGGGCCTGCCTGGAGGAGAACGAGCCCCAGCTGCCCTACCCGGTGGGCCATCTCAACGGCGACCTGATGGGGTCGCTGGAGGGCTGGCTGCCAAACGGGCAGCACGATCCAGCGGCGGTGGACGTGGCCCAGGAGGCCCTGATGGGCAGCGACCAGCGGGCGCTGATGTTCCTGCAGCAGCTGGTGGAAATCATTCAAGACCGGGTGAAGTACACCCAGCGCCACGTGGGCCCGGCCTGGCCCGCTGGCCGCACCCTCAAGGAACGGGTGGGCTCCTGCCGCGACCTGGCGATGCTGATGGTGGAGGCCTGCCGCTGCGTGGGCCTGCCGGCCCGCTTCGTGAGCGGCTACCACCTGGTGGAGCCCAAGCCGGAGCGCTACGACCTGCACGCCTGGGCCGAGGTGTATCTGCCCGGTGCCGGCTGGCGCGGCTTTGATCCGAGCGGCAAGGGCATCGTGGACGACCGCTACATCACCCTGGCCACCTCCTCCAAACCGGAGCTCACCGCCGCGATCACCGGCACCTTTTCCGGACCGCCGGGGGTGGAGAGTGCCTTCGAATGGGACATCAGCGCCGAGATCCTCGAACCCGCGCCCGAACCGGCCGCTCAGGCCGGGGGCAGCGCGTAACTCACCCCCATCACAACCAGGCAACCACCAGACGACACCCAGCGCACCTGAACGGGTTGGGCCCCATCACCGAGCAGGAGTGCTGCGCGGTCGCCGCGGCCAAGGATGCGTGGTGAGGCCAGCACCAGGCAGGCACCACCGGCACTGATGTCGAGCACGTCCACGGCCAGGTGGCGCGGCGGACTGCTCACCACCTGCAACACCGCAGGGAGGGGTGGATCCAGCGGCCGGCGCGGATGACGCCGCTCATCGCTGACACGGGACGACGCCATGGCAGGGCCCTGCCAGCGGGAACACATTGTTCAAACGTAGGTCAGGCGAATCCCACCTGCCACTCTCCAGGCGCCTGCTGCTCCAGATGCACCACCCGGTTGCGGCCCTGGTCTTTGGCCACGTAGAGACTGGCGTCCGCCAGCTCCATCAGGGCCTGCAACCGGTAACCGCAGGTGCCCTGGGTGCTGGCCATGCCGATCGAGAGGGAGAGCGGCACACTGCGGCCATCCGTCAGCTTGTAGGGCTTGGCCGCCACGCCGGCCCGCAACCGCTCCAGCAATTCGCCGGCCTGGGCAGGGGTGGCATCGATCAGCAGGGCGAACTCATCCCCACCGATCCGGCCCACCACATCGGTGCGGCGCACGGCCTGCCCGAGGAAATCGGCGATGTAGCGCACCACCTCATCCCCCACCCCGTGGCCGTAGGTGTCGTTGATCGTCTTGAAGCGATCCACATCCACGAGCGCCAGCACATTCACGTGATGGCGCTCCGCCGCCCGATCGAGGCGGTGGCGAGCCTGCTCATGGAACGCCCGGCGGTTGGCCACGCCGGAGAGGCTGTCGGTCTGGGCAAGGTCAAACAGCTCGGGCAGCAGCTGGCGCCGCACCACCAGCACGAGCATCACGGAACTGAGGGTGAGCGCCACCAGGCCAGCGCCAAACACCCAGAGCCCCAGGGTGCCGGCCTGGCGGATGCTGGGCAGCAGGTCGGTTTCGGTGATCAGGGTGGCGCGGGTGCTGTAACCGCCCAGGTTCTGCAGGGCCAGGGGCACCTGGGTGAACCGGAGCAGGTGATCGCCGCCCACCAGCGGCAGCGGGCCGTCGGTGAACGCGAGGCTGTCGCCAAAGCAATCCAGCTGGGATTTCGGGGGCAGGCACTGGGCCAGGTGAAAACGGAAATCGCCCGGGCTGGGGGTCGCCGCCACCACCGCCAGTGGCTGATCGATCTGGCTGGCGTCACTGGAGGCGATCACCTTGCCGCCCGTCACCACCATGGCCCGGCGGAAGTCGCCGGAGGCCACCAACAGCTGCAGCTGGTCCTGCACCAGCTGCACCGAGTTGTAGCCCGTCAGCAGGGTGGTGAGGTCACGCTCCGTGGCCACCACCCGCTGCTCCGCCTGGCGCACCGAATACACCAGGGCAATGGCACTGCTCACCAGGGCCAGCACGGCTGAACCTGCAGCAGCCGTGCCAAACGCGAAGGTGAGCAGGCGACGATTGATTCGGCTGTTCAGCAGGCCTGCTCGCATCACAATTGGCGGGCGTGGCTCGGAATCGACTTCAAGGTAGGCATGGTCAGCGCGCCTGCAGTGCCTGCGTCACATACGCCTCAGAGGTGGGCGGCAGAGGTGCACCCCGCTGGCTGAGGCCCAGCTGGCGCTGAACGTCCTGCACCGCCCGCAGGTTGGCGGCGATCACACCACCGGGGCGGAGCAGCGCGCGCTGCTCCCTGAGGGGGAAATAACGCAGCCCCTTCTCTGCCTCCTCAAACTCCTTGGGCGAAAGCCGCTCCCGGCCGGCCATCAACGCCACGGCACGGGTCCGATCCTCCCGAGCCGCTTGCTGGGCCGCCTGCCAGGAGCGCACCAGGCCGGTGATCTGCTTGCCGTGGTTGCGGAGGTAGACGGGATCCACCACCAACACATCAAAGATCTCACCCGGGATCTGGCTGCTGTCAAAGAGGGGCCGCGATTGGCCCTTGCGGGCGGCGTACTCACTGAAGGGAGGGAAGAACGCCGCCGCCTGCACCTCCCCCTTGGCCAGCGCTTCCGGCATCTGGCCGAGGGGCATGTTGCGCAGGGTCACGTCGTGGAAGCTGAGGCCGTGGCGCTGCAGGGCCCGGCTCAGCACATAGGGGCCCAGGGTGGAAAAGGTGACGGCCACCGCCTTGCCGCGCAGGGCCGCAATCGAAGGCACGTCGTTGCGCACGGCCACCTGATCGCCACCGAGCGATTCATCGAGCACCAGCACCACCACCGGGCAATGGCGGGGGATGCGGGCGCAGAGATCCACGGCCTCCACGGTGGTGAGCTGGGCGATCGGCAGCTCACCCCGCAGATAGGCATGCACGATGGTTTGGGGATCCGGGTATTGCACCGGATTGATCTCCACCCCGTTCTGGCGGTCGAGCCCGAGCTTGCTGGCCAGATAGAAGTATTCGTAGCCCGGCCAGTTGGAGACAGGCACCTTGAGCGGCTCCTGCTGAAAGCCGCAGGCCCCCGGCACCATCGCCAGCAGTGCCGCCGCGGCGAGCTTCAGCCATCGCTCCCCCATCCAGCCGGGACCCTCCACGTGTGCGAAGTGTTCCAGATCTGCGGCACATCCGCTGTGGCACCCAAGCTGACGTGCAGAACTCGCAACATGCATGCGTCGCCGCGCGTTGCTGCTGGTTGGCATGGGCATGGCCCTGGCGGCCTGCGGCGCTGGCCAGCCCCCCGGCCTGCAGGCGCTTGCGGCCAGGCGCGGTCTCACCTGGGGATCGGCCCTGTCGCTGGAGGCCCTCAACCAGCCAGATCTGCAGGCCTTGCTGGTGGGAAACGTGGGTGCCATCACCCCGGAGAACGCCCTGAAGTGGGATGCCACAGAACCGGAACCGGGGCGCTTCCACTTCGCTGACGCCGACCGGCAGCTGGCCTTCGCGCGCCGCCATCGGCTGGCCGTTCGCGGCCACACGCTTGTTTGGCACCGCCAGCTGCCCGACTGGCTGCAGCGGCTCAACGCCGATGCCCTGCGGCTGGCGCTGAAGCGCCACGTGCTCGGGGTGGCCGGCCATACCCGCGGGCAGGTGAGCAGCTGGGATGTGGTGAATGAACCGCTGGATGAGCAGGGCCGCGGCCTGCGCCAGAGCCTCTGGCTGGAGAAGCTCGGCCCCGGCTACATCGCCGATGCCCTGCGCTGGGCCCGGCAGGCCGATCCCAAGGCCCGGCTGCTGATCAACGACTACGGCCTGGAGGGCGACGACCCCCAGACCGCCCGGAAACGGGCCGCGCTGCTGGCCCTGGTGGATGCCCTGCAACGGGAGCGGGTGCCGCTGGATGGCATCGGCCTGCAGGCCCACCTGCTGGCCCCGAAGGAGGGGGAACCGCGCTTCTCCACATTGCCGGCCTTTCTTCAGGAGCTGCGCCGGCGCGGCCTGGCGGTGGAGATCACCGAGCTCGATGTGAGCGATCGGGAGCTCCCGGCGGACATCGCCCTGCGGGATGCCCGGGTGGCCGCCACCTACGACGCCTTTCTCCAGGCCGTGCTGCCCGAACCGGGCCTCCGGCAGATCACCACCTGGGGACTGAGTGATCGCGACACCTGGCTGAACAGCGCCTTTCCCCGCAGCGATGGCCTGCCGCAGCGCCCCTTGCCCTACAACGCCTCATTGCAAGCGAAACCGGCCCGCAGCAGCATTGCCGCACGGCTGCAGCAGATTGCCCCCCCACGATGAGCACGCCCCAGCCCCCCACCCGGCCCACGGCCGCCATCCCCAACGCAGACAGCAGCGATCCGCCACCGCAGCGCAGCTCGCGGGCCAACGCCCTGGTGATCGGCCTGGGCAGTGCGCTGCTGCTGGCGGCCATCGGAGTGGTGGTGCACGTGCTGACCACCCGGGCCCGGGATGCGGTGGTGGATGCCGACTTCATCGAGCTGGCCAGCCCGATCAGCGGCCAACTGGCGGAACTGAAGGTGGAGGCCGGTTCGGCCGTGCGCAGCGGCGAGCAGCTGGCTCGGGTGGAGAACCCCAGGGCCAGTGACGCCGACGTGCGCCAGCTGCGCACGGCACTCACCACCGCGGAGGCGCGGCTGGAGCAGGTGGAGCAGGAACTGCAGCTGCAGACCCAGCTGGCGGCAGACTTCCAGCGGGATGCGGGCAATCAGCGGCAGCTGGAAACGGCCCGCAGCAGCAACGACCTCGACCAGCTGAAGGCCGACCTGGCCCGCGAGCGGCAGGAACTGGCCTTCAGCCTGCGCGACGTGAAGCGGCAGGAGGAGCTGTTCCGGGCGGGGGCGGTGTCGGAAACGGTGGTGGACCGGGCCCGCACCGCCGTGGAGCAGAACCGCGACCAGATGCGGGCCATCGAGGCCAGGATCCGCGCCCAGACCAACCGGGTGCAGGCGGCCGAGCGCAACCTCAACCTCGACCGCACCCGGGGCGGCACCGATCCCCTGCCGCGGCTGCAGGAGACGCGGTTGAAGCTGGCCCAGCTGGGGGGTGAGCGGGCCGCGGCCCAGCGCCGCGTCAAGGGTCTTCAGGCCCAGCTGAACTCCGCCGACACCCTGTTCCAGCAGCAGAGCAACGTGTGGCTGAAGGCACCCATCCCCGCTGTGGTGTGGCGGGTGCAGGCCCGCAGCGGCGACACCCTGCGGCCCGAGCAACCGGTGCTGCGGCTGGTGAACTGCAAGAGCCGCTGGGTTAACACCTACGTGTCGGAGAGTGATCTCAAGCGCCTGCGGATCGGCAGCCGCGCCCGCATCGATCTGATCGGTGAAGACCTGGATCTGCGCGGCCAGGTGGACCTGATTCGCTCGGGGGTGGGTCGCCTCGCCGGCAAGGACGACGAGGCGGCGCCGCTGCCCATCAACCTGGCTCGCGAAAGCCAGGTGCGGGTGCGGCTCGACAGCGACGTGCCGGCACCCGCGCGCAAGCTCTGCTTTGTGGGCTACTCCGCCCGGGTGATCTTCCAGTGAGCACCGACAACCGCCGGGTGCACCCCGGCGCCTGGGCCTTCCTGGTGGTGGCAGCGGCCCTGCTGCTGGGGGCCCTGGTGCTGGCTACGTCCGACACTGGCTGGCTGGACGCGCAGCAGCTGAATCCACTCACCCTGAGGGCGTTGCCGCGCCAGTTTCAGGTGGCCGACCTGTGGCGCGATGCCCTGGCGCCGGTGGTGCTGGCCGGCGTGGCCGCTGCCGCCACCCTCTGGCTGCCGCGGCGGCGCTGGAGCTACGGGCTGGTGGAAGTGGTGCTGGTGCTGGTGGCCCTGCGCTACTTCCTCTGGCGCGCCACCACGCTCAACACCGCCCACCCCCTGAGCCTGGTGTGCAGCGGCCTGCTGTTCGGCACGGAGCTGCTGTACCTGCTCACCACCGGGCTGCAGCTGCTGCCAGCCCTGCGCTTCGACCCGGGCCTGGGCAGCCGCCAGGCCGATCGGCTGGAGCCGTGGGTGCGGGAGCAGCAGCCGAGCGTGGATGTGTGGATCCCCACCTACAACGAGCCGGAGCGGCTGGTGCGGCGCGCGATCCTCACCTGCCGCAACCTCCGCTACCCCCACCGCACGATCACCGTGCTCGACGACGGCCACCGGCCCGAGATCGCTGCGCTCGCCGCCGAGTTGGGGGTGCACTACCTGAGCCGCCCGGATAACGCCCACCGCAAAGCGGGCAACCTCAACCACGCCCTGGCCCACACCAGCGCCGAGTTCATCGCGGTGTTCGACTGCGACTTCATGCCGTTCACCGGCTTTCTGGAGCGCACCCTGGGCTTCTTCGCCGATCCGAAGGTGGCGCTGGTGCAGACACCCCAGCACTACTTCCAGGCGGAATTTCACAACCGCAACCTCGGCCTCGATGTGGTGATGCCGAGCGACCTCGACTACTTCTTCCGCTACCTGCAGGTGATTCGCGACCGCTCGAACGCGGTGATCTGCTGCGGCACCTCCTATGTGGTGCGACGGGCAGCGCTGGAGCAGATCGGTGGCTACGTAACCAGCTGTCTGATCGAAGACCACCAGACCAGCACCAAGCTGCTCACCCGCGGCTGGACCGTGCGCTACCTCAATGAGGTGCTGAGCATGGGCGAGGTGCCGCGCACCTTTGCCGACTTCCTCGATCAGCGACTGCGCTGGATGCAGGGGAACATCCAGATCTTCTTCCGCCCGCGGGAGCTACCGATCTGGAGCACCCTCAATCGACAGCAACTGAGCTTCTACCTGAACCTGGCCCTCAGCCTGCTCACACCGCTGTGGCGGCTCAGCTATCTGGTGCTGCCCCTGCTCAGCCTGGTGCTCGGGTTCACCCTGATCGCCGCCCCACCAATCGAATACCTCGCCTATGGGGTGCCCTTCGTGCTGCTGCTGCACACGCTGCCCAGCTGGCTGAGCAACAACCACCAGTTCCAGTTCTGGAATGAGGTGTACGAAACCCTGTTCTGCGTGCCGGGGCTGCGGCGCATGGTTCAGGTGCTGCGCCACCCATTCCGGATCTACGGCGGCATCGTGACCAACAAAGACGCCACCACGGCACGCCAGAGCTGGAACCTCGGCCTGAGCTGGCCCTTGATCACCATGCTCTCGGTGCTGATCCTCACCGTGGCGGTGCGCTACGTGCTGCCCCTAGTCGCCTCCGGGCTCAGCAACTGGCGCCCGATCTATGAGGGCGAGGCGCTGATGCTCGCCTGGAATCTCTCCAATGCCCTGGTGCTGGCCGTGGCCCTGCTGGCCTGCATCGATCAGCCGATCCGCCGCACCACCGACCGCTTTCCGATCCGCCGCATCGGAAGGCTCACGCGGCATGGGCACACGGTCTGGGGCACCACGGCCGACCTGTCGGAACAGGGGGCAGCCTTCCTGCTGCAACAGGACCATCCGGAGATCACGCCCGGACCTGCCCAGCTTGAACTGGTGGAGCCACCACTCCAGCTCAAGGCCCAGGTGGAGCGGGCCAGCGGAACCCAACTGGCCCTTCGGTTTGACGCTGGCGACACCGGCAGCGAGGACACACTGCTGGGCCTGATCTACAGC
Source organism: Prochlorococcaceae cyanobacterium (assembly GCA_040399185.1). Lineage (GTDB taxonomy): Bacteria > Cyanobacteriota > Cyanobacteriia > PCC-6307 > Cyanobiaceae > UBA5018. The sequence continues at coordinate 16,293 of JBBASQ010000028.1, read as the reverse complement.
GGGGAGCACTGGTTCCATCGGCCGAAGCGGCTGAGCACCAGCGACGCCCTGCTGCACGCGCTCGGCACCCTGTGGCGGCCGGATCCAATCCTGCGCCGGTTTCGCTAACGCGTTACCAGTTCAAACCGTGCAGCTTGGGCAGCGGCGCGGTCTTGAAGGTGGTGGCAAACAGCCGCGGAATGCGGCGGCTGTTGTACACGCGAAACTCGCGCACCACGCTGGCGCCCTCCTCGCGCACGGCTTGATTCAGCACCACCGAACCATCGGGGTCGGACACCGAACGGTGAAAGGTGCCGGGGGGAATGCGCAGGATGTCGCCGCCGGCTTCAAGGCGAACAATGTGATAGGGATAATTCCAGCCGAAATTCACCAGGTAGAAGGTGCGGCCGCCGTGCAGGGCCAGCAGATTGTCCTCCTGATGGGGGTGCAGATAGAACTGCCAGGCGCCTGTTTTCTCCTCATCCGGCGGTGAAATCGCAGGGCCGCTGTGGATCACCAGATCTCGGGCATTCGACTCGGCAACCGTGATGTCGAAAAAACGAACAGCGGGAGTATCGCGGAACTTCTCGTAGGGAATCAGCTCAAACATCGGCGCCGACTTCGGCGCCCGGCGTTGGCTTTCGCGGTGCAGGGGATCCTGCTGGAGGGGCGTGGCGGCCATGGATCGACGGTGAGTTGGTGGCCCAATCAACCGAATCGTGAAAACCCTCCACCGTGAGCAGCGCTACACAATCGCGGCAAACAGGTGGCAGTTCCCTAATTGGTTTGCCGTAAAGGTTCGGACGACAACACTCAGAAGGGGATCGGCATCTCCGCGTCAGCCGGCTGCGGCGCACAGGCCACCACCCGCTGGTTCACCACCTCTCCCACCACCACGATCGAGGGCGAGGCAAACCCCTCCGCCTCCACCCGATCGGCCAGCTCACCCAGGCTGGCCACCAGGAGCCGCTGGCCCTGCACCGTGCCCTGCTGCACCACAGCGGCGGGGGTATCGGCCGCAAGCCCCCCAGCCAGGAGCTCCTCCACGATGCGGCGCAGGTTGTGCAGGCCCATGTAGATCACCAGCCCGTCGCTGCTGCGCGCCAGGCCGCGCCAGTCGACGCCGGGGCGCTCCTTGTCGATCTCCTCATGGCCCGTCACGAAAGTGACGCTCGAGCCGGCGTTGCGGTGGGTCACGGGGATGCCGCAATAGGCCGGTGCCGCGATGCCAGACGTCACGCCCGGCACCACTTCCACCGCCACCCCATGGGCCACCAGGTGGGCCGCCTCTTCTCCGCCACGCCCGAACAGGAAGGGATCGCCGCCCTTGAGCCGCACGATGCGGCGACAGCGCTGGGCCAGCTCCACCAGCACCGCGTTGGTGCTGGGCTGGGGCACCGAATGGTGGCCCCGGCGCTTGCCCACGAAGTGACGCTCACAAGCCTCAGGCACCAGATCGAGCAGGGCCTTGGGCACGAGCGAGTCGTACACGAGGGCATCGCAGCTGCTGAGCAGCCGATGGGCCTTGAGCGTGAGCAGCTCGGGATCCCCCGGCCCGGCCCCCACCAGATACACGGTGCCCAACGAGGAGCCGCTCACGGCAGCAACTCCAGCTCGCGCAGCAGCACCTGCCGCAGGCGCGGCCGCTCCAGCAGCGGTGCCAACTGCAACCGCTCACACAGCCGATTGGCCGCCAGGGCCAGCGGCAGCACCGCAGTGGAACCAGCGAGCAGCGTGGGCAGGGTGGGGTCGGCGGGATCGGTGGCACTGTATGGAGCCGCCACACAGCGGCTGCCGCAGCGGCGCTCCAGCCACTGCAGATACCGCTCGGCCAGGGAGCCCTCCAGCGGGTGATGCAGCAGCACAGGCTCGGCCTCACCGCCCAGGGCCGCCAGCTCCTCGGCCAGGGCCTGCTGCCAGGCGGGCCAGGCCCCCAGGAACGGCCGGCGGCGCAGCGCACCGCTCTCACGCCAGTGGGCCGCGATGGCCGGCACATCCACCCGCGCATGGCTACCCGGCAGCAGCAGCAGGGGCACCAGGGTGGCGCCACCGGCGCGCTGGGCCGCCCGGCGAAACGCGTGGCCCTGCTCAGGCGGTTCGGCGGTGAGGGCCTGCAACAGCACCGGCACACCCCGCCGCTCCTCCAGCTCCGCGGCCAGCTCAATCAAGGCCTCTGGGATCACCCCGCCCTGGCGGCCGTGCACCACCAGCACCAACGGGCTGAGGCGCAAGCGCCGCTGCAGGCGGCTGCGCACGCCAGGGTCGAGAGGCTGAGCCCAAAGCGCCTGGAGCTGGCCACCGCCTTCGGGCATGCGGGCCAGCAGATCCACCGCCAGCGCCGCCATGGCCGGATCCAGATCCAGCGCCAGACACGCAAGGCAACGGGCCAGCGGACCAGCCGGCCAGGCGGAAAGACCCACGGCCAGTCCCTCCAGCGCTGCACGGCGCAGCACCTGGGAATGGGGCGCCAGGGCCCACCCCTGGAGCAGGGCCCCGTCCTGGGGGACGCGCTGCAGGCCCAGCAGCGGCAGCAGGCTGGAGCAGGACACCGGTGCGCCGGAGTGGGCCATGGCGCGTTGCAAATGCCAACGCAGTTGCTCGGCCACGGCGGGGTGGCGGAACTGGCCAGCCAGCTGCAGCCAGATGGCGGCAGGTTCACCCTGGGCGGCAGCAGCCTTCTGCAGCAGCGGCTCGAGCCACGCCAACTTCACCGCATGGTTCAGTGCCAGGGCTGGCAGCTCCAGCAACCCGGCCGCCAGCCAGGGGCGGGGATCGGCGGCCGCCGCGGAGCCCAACAGCCGCTCCACATCAGCCCGATCAAGCCGGGCCCACAGGGCCGCCAGCAGATCGGGATCGGGTGGGAGTGCACCGGTGAGCAGTGCCGCAATCCAGGGCTCCAGGGCCACGCCCCCACGCCGGAGCTGCTGGAGTTGCCGCCAGCGTTGCTCGCTGCCGGCAGCCGCCAGGTCCGGCACGGCATCCATCGGGGCTGCATCCATGCCCCCAACACTGGCAGTGGCCCGAGCCTTGGCGTGGGCGTGCGGCTCGCGTAGCAAGAGGTGAGTCAAGCGCCGGCGCCCTGGTTCAGGCGGGCTGGCGGCGCCTCGCACCGAAACGCTCCACCAGCAGCGTTTCGAGCACGTCAGCCAGTTGGCTGAGGGGCACGCCCTTGTCGTGGAGCTCCGCCAGCTTCGGATCGGCGCCCATGGCGCCGCCCAGGAAGATCTTGGCGGCCTCCACCATCTGGCCGTCCTGGCGAGCCTTCGCGCCCATCAGGCCGATCTCGCCCATGTAGGGCTGCCCGCAGGCATTGGGGCAGCCGGTCCAGTGGGTGCGAACGGCGTGCGGCAGCTCCACCCGCTGCTCCAGCTCCTCCAGCACGGACTGGGCGGTGGTTTTGGTGGGGATCAGGGCAAAGCTGCAGTAGCGATTGCCGGTGCAGCTCACCGCCTCAGCCTGCAGGGGGCTGGGGGTGGGGCTGAACCGCTGCAGCAGCGGTTCAGCCAGTAGCGCGTCCACCTGCTCCTGCGGCACGTTCACGATCAGGGCGTTCTGGGCCTCGGTGAAGCGGAGCTCACCAGTGCCATAGGTGGCGGCCAATCGGGCCAGGCCCTCCATGCCCTCGGCATCCAGGCGACCCATGGGCACATGCAGGCCCACCCAGCAGAGGCCCTCCTGCTTCTGGGCATTCACCCCCAGGCCATCGCGGGGAGGCTGGTGCACCAGATGGCTGCCGTCGTGGGGCAGGGGCAGGGCAGCTGCCGGGGTGATGGCGGCGAACTCCGCGAGCAGGGCCTGGCGGTAGGCATCCAGGCCGAGCTCATCAATCAGATACATCAGGCGGCTCTTGTTGCGCGCCACCCGGTTGCCGTGCTGCTCGAAATGACGCAGCACCGCCAGCGTGAAGTCAGCCAGCTGATCGGCCTGTAGCCACAGACCCAGCGGGATCGCCAACTCGTTGCGCTGGGCCGAGAAGAAACCGCCCACCATCACGGTGAAACCGAGCACGCCGTTGTGCAGGGCCGGCAGAAAGGCCAGATCGTTGTGGAGCAGGAAGCTGTCGGGGGCACCGCCCACTGCCACGTTGAACTTGCGGGGCAGGTTGCGCGGCCCATCCGGACCCAGCAGGCAGGCCTGGATGGCGTCCACCAGGGGGCGGGTGTCGACGATTTCCTCGGGGTCGATCCCCGCCAGGGGATTGCCGGTGATGTTGCGCGGGTTGTCATGGCCCGACTGGCGGGAGGTGAGGCCGACGCGGGCCATCGCCTCCATCAGGCCCGGCATGTCGTCGAGCAGCAGGCCGCGCAGCTGCAGGTTCTGGCGGGTGGTGATATCAGCGCTGCCATGGTCGCCGCAGCGATCCACGGCATCGGCCAGCACATCCAGCTGCTCGGCGGTGATCACACCGTTCGGCATCCGCAGCCGCACCATGAACCGCCCAGGGGTGACCGGGCGAAAGAAAATACCCAGCCACTTGAGCCGAATGGTGAGGGTGGCTTCATCGAGGTTTTCCCAGCCTTGCGCCGCCAGGTCGGCCAGCTTCGGAGCAAGCTCCAGCCCACACAGCTCGGCCTTGGCCAGTTCGATCTTGCTGAGCTTGGGCTGGGCGGAGGGGTCGGCCAGCGTTGCGGAATCCGTCATGGCCGATGCACACCCCTATCGAACCTGAGCTGGATGATGGTGTGCACGTACGGTCGCCGCGCGTGTCGCAACCGCTACAAACAGGTATGTCGCGGTTGACCAGCGAACGCCCCAGCAAGGAGCGCAGTGGGCTGGATCCGCGGCAGGCCCGCTTCCGGGAGTTCATCGGCAAGGTGGGCAGCGGCGAGCACACCAGCACCGGGCTCACGCGCGAGGAAGCTCGCGACGCCATGGACCTGATGCTCCAGGGTCACGCCAGCGAAGCCCAGATGGGGGCCTTCCTGATCGCCCATCGCATCCGCAGGCCAGCGCCGCTGGAACTCACCGGCATGCTCGAGAGCTACCGGGCCCACGGCCCGGCGCTGCACACTCCGGGCCACAGGGCCCTCTGCTTCAACGTTCCGTACGACGGTCGCAGCCGCACCGCACCACTGCTGCCCCTGGTGGCCCTGGTGCTCGCTGCCCAGGGCCTGCCGGTGGTGCTCCACGGCGGAGCGCCGATGCCGGTGAAATACGGGGTCACGCTGGCGGAATTGTTTGCGTCCCTCGGCATCGAGTGGCGGGGGCTTGAGCTGGCCGTGGTGCAGCAGCGACTGGACGCCTATGGCCTGGCGCTCACCCACCAACCGCTGCACTTTCCCCTCGCCGAACGGCTGCTGCCGGTGCGCGATGCCATCGGCAAACGCCCCCCCGTGGCCAGCCTGGAGCTGCTGTGGACGCCCCATCAGGGCGACCACCTACTGATCAGTGGCTTCGTGCACCCGCCCACCGAAAGCCGGGCTTGGGAAGCGCTGGCCGCCGCAGGAGAGCACGACGTGCTCACGGTGAAGGGGCTGGAGGGCTCCACCGACCTGCCCACCACCCGCGCCGGCATCACGGCGAAGCTGCAGCGGGGCAACACCGAGCGAATCCTCCTGCACCCCCGTGACCACGGCATTACCGCCGACGAGGTGCCCTGGAGCGATCTCGACACCTGGCAGGAACAAGCCATAGCCGCGCTCCGCGGCGAGGGCCCCCTGGCTGAAGCCCTCACCTGGAACGCGGGGGCCTACCTCTGGCTCAGCGGCCACATCGACACGCTGGAGGCGGCCCTCAGCCAAGCCCGGGGCCTGCTGGCGGCCCGCTGCGGCGAGGGGCTCCGAACGCGCCTGAACCAGGCCAAGCCGTAGCGCAGCAAACACTTGGGGGGCCGAGAACAACCCGAATCGCGCATTCGGTAGCAATGGCCACCTTCCCGTGGCCAGCCCACGTGATGTTCTTTGTGGGCCGGTCAGCCTGCGCACCGGTACAAACCAAGTTGCCGGACTGGAGCGCGTCGTTCTGAAGCCCGTCTGGAACGTTGACCGTCAGTCAGACGGTTTGCTTTCCACACGCCCACGCGCCCCATGTCGAATCTTTCGCGCCGCAAGTTTCTGATCACAGCCGCCGGTTCCGCCGCCGGCGCCGTTTTCTTGGCTGCCTGCGGCAACAACAAGGGCAGCAAAACCCCAACGGCATCCAGTGCCACTGGGGCCGATGCACCCGAAGTGAGCGAAGCCACCCTCGGCTTCATCGCCCTCACCGATGCCGCCCCGCTGATCATCGCCAAGGAGAAGGGTTTCTTCGCCAAATACGGCATGCCCGACGTGAAGGTGGTGAAGCAGACCTCCTGGGCGGTCACCCGCGACAACCTGGAACTTGGCAGCGCCAAGGGTGGGATCGACGGCGCCCACATCCTGTCGCCGATGCCGCTGCTGCTCACGGCCGGGAAGATCACCAAGAGCAAGCAGCCCCTGCCGATGTACACCCTGGCGCGGCTGAACCTCCAGGGCCAGGGCCTGTCGGTATCAAAGGATTACCTGGGCGACAAGCTCACCATCGACAACAAAACAGGCCTGGCCAATGCCGTAAAGACGGCGAGCGGTAAAGGCAAGAAGTTCAAGGCGGCTGTCACCTTCCCTGGCGGCACCCACGACCTTTGGATGCGCTATTGGCTGTCGGCCAACGGCATTGATCCCAACAAAGACGCCGACCTGGTGGTGGTGCCACCGCCGCAGATGGTGGCGAACATGCAAACCGGAACCATGGACACCTTCTGCGTGGGTGAGCCCTGGAACCAGCGCCTGGTGAACAAGAAACTGGGCTACACAGCCGCTGTGACCGGTGAGCTCTGGAACAAGCACCCGGAAAAGGCATTCAGCATGCGCGCCGACTGGGTGGACAAAAACCCCAAAGCCACCCAGGCCCTGCTCAAGGCCGTCATGGAAGCCCAGATCTGGTGTGAAGACCCCGCCAACCTCAACGAGCTTTGTGAAATCACATCAAAAGACAAGTATTTCAAGGCCAGCGTGGCAGACATCAAACCCCGTCTCGCCGGGGATATCGACTTCGGCGATGGGCGCGTAGTGAAGAACAGCCCGCTGAGAATGCTGTTCTGGAGCGACAACGCCTCCTTCCCCTACAAGAGCCACGACAAGTGGTTCGTGACCGAAGACATGCGCTGGGGCTACCTGCCGGCCAACACTGACATTGATGCCCTGGTGAACAAGGTGAACCGGGCCGATCTCTGGAAGGAAGCCGCCAAGGCCATCGGCCAGGAGAGCGCCATCCCTGCCAGCGATTCTCGCGGCAAGGAAACCTTCTTCGATGGCGTGGTATTCGACCCCGAAAATCCGCAGGCCTATCTCGACAGCCTGAAGATCAAGGCAATGAGCTGATGGGACGGGGGAGCCTGCGGGCTCCCCGCTCCCTGATCTGCTGCAACCTTCTTTCCAACCATCCTGATGACGACGATCTCCCCCAGCAGCCAGCCCAGGCGGCGCTCAAATCTGCGGAAGCTCAACCCTGGTCTCCGCAGCGCGGCCCCCTACCTGGTGTGCATCGGCGGTTTCCTGATCGCCTGGCAGATCGTGTCCATGCTGCTGGGAGTGGGCCGCCTTCCCGGCCCGATCAACGTGATCGCCGACACCTGGGACCCTTACATCAGCCAACCCTTCTTCGATGACGGTGGCACCAGCAAGGGCCTGGGCTGGCAGATCCTGATCTCGCTGCAGCGCGTTGCCATGGGCTACGGCCTGGCCGCCGTGGTGGGAATTGGCATCGGGGGCCTGCTGGGCCTGAACCGCTTCGTGGGCAAGGGCCTGGATCCGGTGATCCAGGTGCTGCGCACCGTGCCGCCCCTGGCCTGGTTCCCGATTTCGCTGATGGTGTTTCAAGACGCCAACACCTCGGCCATCTTCGTGATCTTCATCACGGCGATCTGGCCGATCATCATCAACACGGCCGTTGGCATCCGCGAGATCCCACAGGACTACACCAACGTGGCCCGCGTGCTGCGCCTGCGCAAAGGCGACTACATCCGCAACATCGTGATTCCCGCCACGGTGCCCTACGTGTTCACCGGCCTGCGCATCTCGGTGGGCCTGGCCTGGCTGGCGATCGTGGCGGCTGAAATGCTGAAGGCCGACGGTGGCATCGGCTACTTCATCTGGGATGCGTACAACGCTGGCGGTGATTCCAGCTCCAGCCAGATCATCCTGGCCATTGTCTATGTGGGCGTGGTGGGCCTGGCCCTCGATCGGCTGGTGGCCTATCTGGGCAAGGTTGTCGCTAAAGGAGGTAACTGACCATGGCACCCTCCTTCCTCACCGTTGACGACGTCACCCAGATCTTTCCCCTCGACGGAGGTGGCGTCTATGTGGCCCTCAAGGACATCGACCTGGAGATCGCCCAGGGGGAATTCATCTCGCTGATCGGCCATTCCGGCTGCGGCAAATCCACCCTGCTGAACCTGCTGGCTGGCCTGACCCAGGCCAGCTCGGGCGGCATCCTGATGAATGGCCGCCAAGTGACCGATCCAGGCCCGGATCGGATGGTGGTGTTCCAGAACTATTCGCTGCTGCCCTGGAAAACCGTTCGCCAGAACATTGCCCTGGCGGTGAACACGGTGAAGCGCAACGACAGCGTGGCCGCGCGGCGCGAACGGGTGGAGAGCAACATCGCCATGGTGGGTCTCACCCACGCGGCCGACAAATACCCCAGCGAACTCTCCGGGGGCATGAAGCAGCGCGTGGCGATCGCCCGCGCCCTGGCAATCGAACCGAAGTTGCTGCTCCTCGACGAGCCGTTCGGCGCCCTGGATGCCCTCACCCGGGGCAACCTCCAGCAGCAGCTGATGCAGATCTGCCAGAAGGCCGGCGTCACCACGGTGATGGTGACCCACGATGTGGACGAGGCCCTGCTGCTCTCCGACCGGGTGGTGTGCCTCACCAACGGTCCGGAAGCCGGCATCGGCCAGATCCTCAAGGTGAACCTGCCCCGCCCACGGGAACGGCTCGAGGTGATGGAGCACCCCGATTACTACCGGCTGCGGAGCGAACTGATCGGCTTCCTGCAGCAGCAGCGCCGTCTCAAGCAACGCCGCCTCAAGGCCGGCGCACCCGGCGAGATCCAGCCGGCACCGATCAGCGGCGGCAGAGGCGAAACCGTACGGCTCGGATTCCTGCCGGGCCTCGATATCGCTCCCCTGGCTGTTGCCATGGAGCGCGGCCTGCTGCTGGAGCGGGGCGTCACGGTGAAGCCCATTCCCTTCGACCGCTGGCAGACCCTTGAGGCCCAACTGCGCGAAGGGGAACTGGATGTGGCGATCACCTCCGCCACGGCCCCGCTGGCCCTCTCCCTTGGGCTGGATGGCAAGCCCGCCTGGCCGGCCGTCACCCCGATGACGGTGACCCGCAGCGGCAATGCCCTGTGCCTGGCACGGCGTTTCCTGGATCTCAACATCCGTGGCCTCCACGACCTGGCAGCGTGTCTGCGCGGAAGGGAATGGCCCCTGCGCATCGCTGTTGCCCAAAAGGGCAACATGCAGGAACTGCTCCTGCGCCATTGGCTGGCCAGCGGCGGCATCGATCCCGACCGGGACGTGGAACTGCTGAGCCTCAGCCCGATGGCCATGGAGGCCACACTGCTGGCCGGCGAGATCGATGGCTTCATTGCCGGGCGTTACCGCGTGGCCAAAGCAGTTGAGGCTGGTCTCACCTATGTGCTGGCCACCGACCTCGACATCTGGGGCGGCCATCCGGAAAAGGTGCTCACCTGCCACGAGACCTGGGCCAACCGCCATCGCGACACCCTGCTGAATGTGTGTGCCGCCCTCATGCGCGGCGGCCAAATCTGTGAAGACGGCGCCGAACATGAGCGACTGGTGGCCCTCCTCGGACAGCCCCAGTGGCTGGGCAGTGGCTCCGCCCTGGCCCTACAGCGCCAGTTCGACCTGGGGGATGGCGAGCCCGACGGCACGCGACTGCCCCTGAACCGGTTCCACAGCGATCGGGCCCACCTGCCCAACGCCGCAGAAGGCAGCTGGATCCTCACCCAGTTCAGCCGCTGGGGCTGGAGCCCATTCCCCAGCAATCGGGTGGAACTGCTGAGCCAGGTGTATCGCCATGACCTCTGCATGCGGGCCCTGGAAGCCGCAGGCTTCGCGGCTCTGCGCGCTGACCGCAACCCCATCGCACTGGCCGATGGCGTTGCCTTCGATCAGGACAACCCCCTGGAGTACCTCAGCCAACTGCCGCTGGGCCGCCCCGCCGCCGTTGAAACAGTGACCTTGCCCTCGGGTGCCGGCCAACGCCCCATCGCAACCCCCTGAGATGAGCACCACCATGACCAGTCCTGCGGGGATTGCAACCCCAACCAGCACCAACCCGGCATATCTGGCATTCCACAATGTGGGCCAGGTGTTTCACACCAAACGCGGCCCCTTTGAAGCCCTGCGCGATGTAAATCTGCAGGTTCACAAGGGTGAGTTCATCTGCGTGATCGGCCACTCCGGCTGTGGCAAATCCACCCTGCTCAACATGGTGTCAGGCTTTCTCAAGCCCACCAGCGGCAGCGTCACCCTGCGGAACGTGCCGATCGAGCGCCCAGGCCCCGATCGCATGGTGGTGTTCCAGAACTATTCCCTGCTCCCCTGGAAAACGGTGGAACAGAATGTGGCTCTGGCCGTCAAAGCTGCCCGTCCCGAATTGGCTGCTGGCACCCGCACCCAGGTGGTGAACCACCACCTCGAGATGGTGGGCCTGATGGATGCCCGCCACAAGCGGCCCGGCCAGATTTCCGGCGGGATGCGGCAGCGGGTGGCGATCGCACGGGCGCTGGCGGTGCAGCCCGAGGTGCTGGTCCTGGACGAACCGTTCGGCGCCCTCGATGCGATCACCAAGGAAGAGCTTCAGGAAGAACTTCTCGCCATCTGGCAAGAACATCAGCCCACTGTGTTGATGATCACCCACGACATCGACGAGGCCCTGTTCCTTGCCGACCGGATCGTGATGATGACCAACGGACCATCGGCAACCATCGGCGAAATCCTTGACATTCCCTTCAGCCGCCCACGCCGATACGAATCCATTCAGGACGACCCCCGCTATGGCCAGCTCCGCAACCACGCGCTCGACTTCCTCTACCGCCGTTATGCCCATGCTGACGACTGAGCGCTCCAGCGGACAGGCCAGCACAACCCGGTTCGTGATCCCCCAGGGGCACACCCTGCTGCTCGATGCCCGCGACATGGACGCCCACGGCAGCCTGCGGCTGACGAGTGGGCTGGTGCGGGTTGGCCTCTCCAGCACCGTGGCCGAACCGCTCGACTGCCGCCCGATCACCCTGGGCTTTCTGCAGAGCGGCGACAGTATTTCGCTGGAGGTGCTGCGCCATTCCTGGCTGCACCTGGAAGCCCTCGATGCCACCACGCTTGTGGATGGCGGCGGCCTGCTGCCCGCCGATGGCTGCAGCAGCCTCCACGACTGGACCACCGCCATGCTGCTGATCCAGCACCTCGGCCAGGCCGAGCACCGGCTGAGGGCCCTGATGCAACTGATGGTGGATCGGCTGGGCCGCCGCTGCGGCGCCTGGTACGAACTGCCGATGCATCTCAGCCACGAGCGCATCGCCGAGATCGTGGGCCACAGCCGCGTCACGGTGACCAAAACCCTCGGCCACTGGCGGCGGGACGGATTGATCGACACCGAGCTGAATGCGACCGGTGGCCTGCGTCTTTCCCCCCGGCTGATGGAGCAAGGGGTGTAATCAACCCCCTGGCTCCAGGGTCACCGCCGCAGCCTTGAGTTCGGGTTGCTTGCTGTGGGGACAGCCCTCTTCATGCATCAGGCGGTTGGCCTCGCAGGCATTGGGCTGGCTGGCACCCCAGTGCATGGGGAGAAACACCGTGCCAGGGCGGATCCGCTCGGTGACTTTCACCTTCGCCTGCACCTCAGCGCGGCGTGAGCGCACGCGCGCCAGTGCGCCATCGACCAAGCCAAAGCTCACGGCATCGCTGGGATGCACCTCCAGCAGCGGCTCGGGGTGCTGTTTGGCGGCCCGCTCGGCATGGAGTGTGCGGGTCATCGTGTGCCAGTGGCCGAGGTAGCGGCCCACGGTGAGCACTAGGGGATAGGCCCCACAGGGGGGCTCCGCCAGCCCCAGCGGCGGATCGGCATGGAACCGCGCCCGGCCCGAAGGGGTAGGGAAGCGGTGATCGAGATAGAGCCGCGCCTGGCCGTTCCCTGGAGCCGTGCCAGCCGGGAACGGCCACTGCTGCGGGCCGTGATCCGCCAGCAGGCCATGGCTCAGGCCACTGGCATCACACACCCGCCCGGCCGTAAGCGCCACGAATTCGGCGTACACCTCAGCGGCGGAGCCGTAGTTGAACTGCTGGGCAAAGCCCAGGCGCCGGCCCAGCTCCGCAAAGATCGCCCAATCGGGCCGGGCCTCACCCGGCGGCTCTCGGAACGCCCGGCACAGGGTGACCCGCCGCTCCGAATTCACCATCACCCCCTCCTTCTCACTCCACTGGGCAGCGGGCAGCACCAGGTGGGCTGCGGCCTGGGTTTCGGTGTTGGCGTAGGCCTCGCTGAGCACCACCAGCTCACAGTGAGCCACGGCTGCCCGCACCCGATCCAGGTTGGGCATGCTCACCAGCGGGTTGGTGGCCGCCACCCACCACAGATCGATGGCCCCCTCCTCCATCGCCTCAATCTGGGCATTCACGGGCAGCCCCGGATTCGGGTGAATGGAGCCCGGCGCAAAACCCCAGTGGCGCTCCACCTCGGCACGGTGATCTGGATTGGCCACGGCGCGATAGCCCGGCAGCAGCTGGGCCAGGCCTCCCACCTCACGGCCGCCCATGGCATTGGGCTGGCCGGTGAGCGAAAACGGACCAGCGCCGGGCCGCCCGATCTGGCCGCTGGCCAGGTGGAGATTGCAGATCCCGGCCACTGTGGCCGTGCCCTCACTGCTCTGGTTCACCCCCATCGACCAGAGACTCAGCACGCCGGCACTGGCCATCCACCAATCGGCGAGCTGCTCAATCGAAGCGGCCTCCACACCGCACACCGCTGCGGCCCGCTCGGGATCCCAGGCACGCCAGAGCGCCTCGAGCGCCGCGAACCCCTCGGTGTGGGCCGCCACGAAGGCCTGGTCCACCCCACCCTTCACCAGCAGCTGATGGCCCACGGCGCAGAGCAGGGCCAGATCGGTGCCGGGCTGGATGGGCAGATGCAGATCCGCAGCGTCTGCGGTGGCCGTGGCCCGGGGATCGGCCACCACGATGCGCAGGGCCTCACCCACCTTGCGCTTGCGCTTGATCAGGCGCTGAAACAGCACCGGATGGCACTCAGCCGTGTTGGTGCCGATCAGCAGCACCAGATCGGCCAGATCGAGGTCGTCGTAGCAGCAGGGCGGGCCGTCGGAGCCGAGGCTGCGGCTGTAACCCGCCACCGCCGAGCTCATGCACAGGCGCGAGTTGGCGTCGAAGTTGTTGCTGCCCAAGGCCCCCTTGAGCAGCTTGTTGGCCACGTAGTAGTCCTCGCAGAGGAACTGGCCGGAGCCGTAGATCGCCAGTGCCTGGGGCCCCTTGCGGGCCAGGGTGCGGCGGATCTGGACTTCGAGGATCGAGAAGGCCCGCTCCCAGGAAATCGCTTCAAACGGCTCGTCGGTGTGCTCCCGCCACAGCGGGGTCGTGAGCCGGTTGTGGTGCAGGGTGTCACCCACGGTGGCGCCCTTCACGCACACCTGGCCCAGCGACGAAGGGTGGTGACGATCGCCCCGGGCGGTCCAGCCTCCAGCCCCGGCTGCAGGCGGCTTGAGTTCTAGCCCGCAGCCCACCCCGCAGTAGGGGCACTGGGCCTGGGCCGGCTGGGGGACGTCGGTCGGTGGGACGGGAACGGCTGTCACCGCTGCATTCGACCAAGCCGGCCCACCCACAAATGGTGTGCATCACTACGGATGGGCCGTGCGTGGGCTACACCCAGCCCGGGCCACCGAGAGCCGCTGCCCAGCTCCAGCCGATGCACCGCTGAAATGGGATGAGCGCCACCCGCCCCTCCTGAGCCACTCCATCGCCAGCCAGTGCTTTGGCTTCGAGGCCGACTTCACGGGCGATCTGCGCTGCATCCCGATGGCCGTGCGGCGCAAACTCGACCTGGCCGGCGTGAAGCTGAAGCTGGTGCACTGGGGCGCCCTCAACGAAGCCGAACGGCAGGAGCTGCTGGCCTGGGCGGACAATGCTGCCGCCATCAGTGAAATGCGCCGCTGGCTGCTGGAGCGCACCGCCGCCATGGCGGATGGGCCCGCCAAGGAGCTGCCGCCCGCCGTGGATCAACCGTGGCAGCAGGCGCAGGGCTGGCCTGAGGTGCTGCAGCAGTCGTGCGCGCAGCTGGGGCTGGCGCTGCAGACCGATGGCTGGCAGCGCCTCGATGAACTGGAGCGCTTCGCTTTGGTGAAGCTCAGCCACCCAGGCCACGAACACCGCAACCTGCCCGCAGCCCTGGCCGAGTTCCACCTGCTGCAGGCAGGCGATTGAAGCTCAGCAACTGGGACTCACCACTTGCGATACGGCAGGAACTTGCCGTTCATGGTCACCACCACCCGATCGCCCTTGGGATCCTCCTGGCGATCCACCGTGAGGCTGAAGTCGATCGCCGACATGATGCCGTCGCCGAACTTCTCCTGGATCACATCCTTCAGCGGCAGGCCGTACACCTGGAGGATTTCGTAGAAGCGGTAGAGCAGCGGATCAGTGGGCAGCACCGGATCGAGGGCGCCCTTCACCGGGTAGGTGGTGAGGGAAGCCAGCAACGCCGGGCGCTCGGCGGCGTCAATCGCCAGGGCCTCCAGCAGGGCTTCAGCCTGCTCAGGGGACGCCGTGGCCTGGCCGTACAGGAGGCCCGCCACCCACACTTCGTCCTGGCCGAGACGGGCCCCGAGATCGGCAAAGCTCAGACCGGCAGAACGCTTGGCCGACAGCAGCGCGGAGGTGTGGGAACTGGATGCCATGGAGCCACGAAGCGAGCGGCGAAACCGTATGGATGTGCCTGAGCCACACCGGCAGCCATTGCTACAAGCCGATGTGGCGCCGCTGCGCTGCTGCCTGCTCAGCGGCGGCGAGAGCCGGCGGATGGGCCGCGACAAGGCACTGCTTCCCCATCCGGAGGGCGGCACCTGGCTGGAGCGCACCCTGGGCTTGCTCGCAGAGCTGGGCGCACCGATCACGCTGCTGAGCCGGCATCCCGGGCATCTGGCAATCGCAGAGCGCCTCGCCCACTCAGAACCCATCGACACGGTGACCGAACCGCCGCCCTGGGAAGGCCCGCTGCTGGCCCTGCACCGGCTGATGCAACGGCACCCCAACGCACGCCTGCTGCTGTGCCCCGTGGACATGCCCGCGCTCACACCCAAGGCCCTGCACACCCTGGTGGCGGCATCCACCGACCCATTCGCCCTGCATCCGGCCCACGACGGCCAGCGCCTGCAGCCCTTGCTGGGGATCTACCCCAGCAGCAGCGAGATCCGCACCCACCTCGGCACCGCCGTTGCCGCGGGCGAACGCCGTCTTCAGGGCTGGATCGCGTCTCAACCGTGCCAACCGGTGCTGCTCGATCCCCAGGCCATCCGCAACGCGAACCGCCCGGAGGACGTTCAACCGATCCGTTCCTGAATGGCAGCAGCGCAGGCCTCCTGCATGGCCTCAAGCGCTGCCAACAACAGCTGGCGCTCCGCGGGGAGGGGGAAGGGACCTTCCTCGTAGCGCGCCTCCACTGCAAACACCTGCAGCTCCAGCAGTTGGGGATCCACTGGCAGGGCCGCCAACGCGGCGAGATCATCCAGATCGTGCACCCGCGGCGGGGTGAGATCCGCCAGCACAATCCAGGCCTTCAGGAGTTTTTCCACGGCCTGTTGGGCCGTGAACCCCCAGTCTTCATCGGGGTAGGCCGGATCAAGCGTGAGGCGCAGGCTGCGCAGGTGCCGCCTCACGATCCCCAGCAGCAGCAGGGCGTCGTCAGTGGGCGACATAGAGCACCCGACCCTCTCGGGCCGCATCACCAAACACATGCCAGCGGGACTGGCTGAGGCGATCGGCATCGAGCCGGCCAGCCACCACCAGATCCACTCCCACACCAAGCCGGCCCAGAGCCTGGCGAAAACGGCGCCAGCAGTCGAGCTTTTGCTGAGGCGTGAGATGGGGAGTGCCCACAATCACGGCCAGATCCAGATCGGAATCTGAGCGGGCTTCGCCCCGGCCCCGCGAACCAAACGCCACCACGGCCTGCACATCGGGCTCAGCGCAGAGGCGCGTCAGGGCCGCCCCGCAGCAGGAGGGATCCAGCCCCGGCCCCAGATCCAGCGGCAGCCGCAGGG
>JBBASQ010000027.1:0-29425 GCA_040399185.1 Prochlorococcaceae cyanobacterium | reverse complement strand
TACACCGACCAGCAGCTGCGCACCACCGTGGCCCTGCCCCACGGCACCGGCCAGAGCATCCGCATTGCCGTGATCGCTCGTGGTGAAGCCGTGGCTGCCGCCAAGGCCGCCGGTGCGGACCTGGCCGGTGACGACGATCTGGTGGAAGAGATCGCCGGTGGCCAGATGGAGTTCGACCTCCTGATCGCCACACCCGACATGATGCCGAAGGTGGCCAAGCTGGGCCGTGTGCTCGGTCCCCGTGGCCTGATGCCCAACCCCAAGGCGGGCACCGTAACCACCGACCTCGCTGGTGCCATCAACGAGTTCAAGGCCGGCAAACTCGAGTTCCGTGCTGACCGCACCGGCATCGTGCACGTGCGTTTCGGCAAGGCCAGCTTCGATGCAGCCAAGCTGCTCGACAACCTCAAGGCCCTGCAGGAAACCATCGACCGCAACAAGCCGAGCGGTGCCAAGGGCCGCTACTGGCGCTCCCTGTACGTGACCTCCACCATGGGCCCCTCGGTTCAGGTGGACTTCTCGGCCCTGCAGGACCTCAAGCAGGAAGCCTGATCGTTTCGATCCAAGCCCCATCGCTCCTACGCCCCCGCCCACGCGGGGGCTTTTTGTTGGCAGGCGCCTGCTGGTGCACTGGGGGCGACTAAAGGCGTTGATGTAGATTTATGGGCTGGCGAAAGCCAGAAGGGCACGCGCCCTACCCCAGACAGCAGGTTGCGTCACCGGCTTTCGCCGAGGTCTCAATAAGTCCTGCCGAGGTGAACGCGACAGGTTTGGCCCCTGGCTCCCTTCGGAGAGCCGATCGGGTGCGGAACGTGCAGCGGCCTCGAGCCTGATCTTCAGGCGTCCAGGGCCGCGTACCCGGCTTGTTCCCCCGATCCGTTCCTTTCCCATGGGCCGCACGCTGGAGAACAAGCAACAGATCGTCGAAGAGCTCAAGGAGCTCCTCGGCGAGGCCGAAATGGCGCTGGTTCTTGATTTCAAGGGCCTCACCGTCAAGGAAATGACTGATCTGCGGACCCGTCTGCAGGCCAGCAACGGCGTATGCAAGGTGACTAAAAACACCTTGATGCGTCGTGCCATCGACGGCAACAGCGCCTGGTCGGAACTCGAATCCCTGCTCACCGGCACCAACGCCTTCGTGCTCGTCAAGGGCGACGTGGGTGGTGCCGTGAAGGCCGTTCAGGCCTTCCAGAAAGACACCAAGAAATCGGAAACGAAGGGCGGCCTTTTCGAAGGCAAAGTCCTCTCCCAGTCCGAGATCAAGGCGATCGGGGATCTGCCCTCCAAGGAGGTGCTCATGGCCCAGATCGCCGGTGCGATCAATGCCGTGGCCACCAAGGTTGCGGTGGGCATCAACGAAGTTCCGTCCGGTCTCGCCCGCGCGCTCAAGCAGCACGCCGACGGCGAAGGTTCGGCCTCCTGAGGCCCCACAAACAGATCTGTTGCTGATTCCCAACCATGTCTGCTACTACCGACCAAATTCTCGAACAGCTGAAGTCCCTTTCGCTGCTTGAAGCTTCCGAGCTCGTCAAGCAGATCGAAGAGGCCTTCGGTGTGTCCGCCGCCGCTTCCGCCGGTGTGGTGATGGCTGCTGCTCCTGCAGCTGCTGCCGAAGCCGCCGAAGAGAAGACCGAATTCGACGTGATCCTCGACGGTTTCGAAGATTCGGCCAAGATCAAGGTGCTGAAGGCCGTGCGCGAAGCCACCGGTCTGGGCCTGGGCGAAGCCAAGGCTCTGGTGGAGGCCGCTCCCAAGGCCGTCAAGGAAGGCATCTCCAAGGCCGATGCCGAGGCCCTCAAGAAGGCCATCGAAGAGGCCGGCGGCAAGGTGTCCATCAAGTGAGTGGGCTGCCGGGCCTCGGCCCGGTGCTCTCCTCGATGGTTTGTCGCTCTCCCTGCGGAGATTCCAGCAGCCGGTCCCTCGGGGCCGGTTTTTTATTGGGCGCTCCAGGGGGGCTTGCTGCCAGCTCAGGGGGGCGCCAAACCAATAAAAAAGCCCCGCCGAAGGCAGGGCTTTGAGTTGGAACGATTCTGGGAGTCTGTCCTCGTTTCGACCCCGGAAGAGCGTTCCCACTCCTCACACGCCAGAACCTTAACGGCTGGTTCCGGGTGGTGGCGAGGGGGTTGGGGTCGGAGATCCAAGTGGCACTGCCGCGGTGTTCTCCCTGTTCCCGTGCGGCGATCACTGGCTGGACGCGGTCAGGTCGGCGCCGTCGCGGAAGGGCACCACCTGCAGGCTGATCACCTGGCCGGCGGCCGGTTCACGGGTGCGCAGGGGGGTGGTCCGCTGCGGCGTGGCGAGGGGCGGCAGGGCGGCGGTGGGCAGGCCGCCCGCCGTGGGGGCCTGCCCCCGCGCGCGGGCCTTCAGCAGGGCCACGGGGTCGCGCGTGGTGAGGTACACGTGGCTGAGCAGGCGGCCCTGGTAGCTGCGTTTCTGGAACGTCCAGCCCGGGCTGAGGGTGAATGCCGGCAGGGCTCCGCCCGGGGTCACGTTCGCCAGGGGTGCGGTGCCCACCAGGATCGTTCCGGGCAGGCTCGGGTTGAGGGCCTGGAGCTCAAGACGGTTGCCGTTGGCTTCGATGCGGAGCCGCCAGGGAACGGCCAGGTCTTGGCCCGCTGCCCGGAGCGAGTAGCCGCTGCTCGACTGCAGCCGGTTGCACAGCGACTCGTTGCTGAGGGCCTCCGGCTCCAGGCTCACCAGGTCGTTGGCCTGGCGCTGCCAGCAACTGGTGCCCGGCTGGAGCCGCTCCACCACCACCAGGTTCCAGCGGGTGCCATCCACCGGCTGGGCCAGCGCCACGGTGGAGTCGTCGGCGAGGGGTTCGGCGCCGAAGATTCCTGCCGCTGCGGCCACCGGCCCATGGGCCATGGAGCCTGCCGCAGCCCCGATTCCGGCCAGGGAGAGAGCCGCGAGGGCGCGGTAAGTTCGTTTCGCTCTCACCATTCCTGGCCGGCTCCACACTTGACAGGACAGGAGGGTTTGTTAGCTGACTTTTCGGGGTTGTCGAGTGGCATCTGAGCCGGTGCGGGTTGTGGCAGCGGCCTGTGATGGCGCCTGCAGCGGCAATCCAGGCCCCGGTGGCTGGGGTGCCTTGCTCCGCTTCGAGGACGGATCGGTGCATGAGTTGGGTGGGGCGGAGCGCGCCACCACCAACAACCGCATGGAGCTCACGGCCGCCCTGGCGTTGCTTGAGGCCCTGGCCGTGCTGCCCCGCCATCCCTCGCTCACCATCCGCACCGACAGCCGATATCTGATCGATGGCTTCAGCAAGTGGTTGCCGGGCTGGAAGCGCAAGGGCTGGCGCACGGCCTCCGGGGGTGCTGTGCTCAACCGCGACCTGTGGGAGCAGCTCGACCAGGCCCGGCTCCGGGATGTGCCGCTCACCTATGTGAAGGGTCACAGCGGCGATCCCGACAACGACCGCTGCGATGCGATCGCCGTGGCCTTCTCCAAGGGGCGGCTGCCGGAGCTGGCGGCCGGCGAAGTGCTGGGCCATGTGGCGCTGGAGGCCGATGTGCCGCCGCAAGCAGACCTGGCCCCCCCGGCCCTGCAGCAGCTGCTCACCCGCCTGGAGCTCGCCGATCGCCTGGCCCAGGGCGGCCATGGACTCACCCTGGTGGAGCTCGCCCAGCTGGTGGAGCAGCCCCTGCGCCAGCTGGAGCAACGCAGCGCGGCCTGGACCTGGCGCGACTGGCTGGTTGAGCCAATCGATGACGGACGCTGGCGTCTGCAGCGCCACGCGGGAGGATTGCCCCAGAAGGGTTGAAGGGGCGATGGCGAGCGCGCAGCAGCAGGGGGTGAACAGCACCGGTGCGCTCTACCGCCGCTTCGTGGGCCCGCTGCTGGCCAGCGATGCGGGCGCCGATGCGGAACAGCTGAGCCAGCTCACGCTCACGGCCCTGGGCCAGGCGTCGTTGCGGCGGGACTGGCCCCTGGTGAGCGGGGCCCTGGCCGGCCTGGGGGCCGAGCTCCAGCGCCATGACCCGCGGCTGGAGCAAACCCTGTTTGGTTGCCGTTTTCCCAATCCGGTGGGGCTCGCGGCCGGCTTCGACAAGAACGCCGTGGCGGCCGGCATCTGGCACCTGTTTGGCTTCGGCTTCGCCGAGGTGGGCACGATCACCTGGCACGCCCAGCCCGGCAACCCACGGCCGCGCCTGTTCCGCCTGGCCGAGGAGCGGGCGGCCCTCAACCGCATGGGCTTCAACAACGGGGGTGCCCAGGCGGCCCGCCGCACCCTGGAGCGTCAGAACCTGCCCCCCGCCGGCCAGCGCCCGGCCGTGCTCGGCATCAATCTGGGCAAATCGAAGATCACCTCCCTTGATCTCGCCCCCGACGACTACGCCTCCTCGCTGGAGCTGCTGGCCCCCCTGGCGGACTACGCCGTGGTGAACGTGAGCTCCCCCAACACTCCGGGGCTGCGCGAGCTCCAGGAAGACGCCCAGCTGCGGCGGCTGGTGGAGCGGCTGCGGCGGCTGCCGGGCTGTCCGCCGCTGCTGGTGAAGATCGCCCCGGATCTGGAAGACGATGCCATCGATGCCATCGCCCGCCTCGCCTATGAGGAGGGATTGGCCGGCGTGATCGCCGTGAACACCAGCCTCAACCGGCTGGGGCTGGAAGACCGGCGCCTGGCCCAGACCGGTCGCACCCTGGCGGAGGAGGCGGGCGGCCTGAGTGGGGCCCCGATCCGGGGCCGGGCCCTGGAGGTGCTGCGGCGGTTGCGGGCCACGGCCGGCCCGGCGTTGCCACTCATCGGCGTGGGCGGCATCGATTCGGCCGAGATCGCCTGGGAGCGGATTGTCGCCGGGGCGTCGCTGGTGCAGCTGTACACGGGCTGGATCTACGAGGGGCCGGAGCTGGTGCCGCTGATCCTGGAGGGGCTCAGCCGCCAGCTGGATCGTCACGGTCTTGCCCATCTGGGCCAGGCGGTGGGTTCCGGTCTGCCCTGGATTGCGTAACCATGCAGGCGTGAACGGCCTGGCATGAACGTCGAGGAGATCCCCGGCAAGCTCAAGGAGGGCTTGGATTCCCTGCGGATGGGGGTGGCGGATCTGCGCACCCAGCTGCTGGCCAAGCGGGTGGTGCTCGATCTCCACGACGGCGGCCTGCGGGGCGCGGTGGTGGGCGGCAAGGGCGAAGCGATCGAGGTGCCCTTGCCCCCCGGCACCTGCCGGGGTGGGCAGCCCCATGAGACCGAGGCCGTGGGCGACCTGATCGGGGATCTGTTTCTGGAGCTGGGGTTGGCCGGGGCGAAGGTGAGTGCCTGCCTGCCCCTGCAGGCCAGCCGCTGGAGGGTGGTGCGCTGGCCCCAGGGGTTGATGCCGGAGAACGGCCGCACCGAGCTGCGCTTGCGGGCCCCCGATCTGGGGATCCCCTGGCCCCTCAGCGACGTGTATCTGGAGGTGAGCCCGTTGCCGGGCAGCACCGCCCGCTCCCTGGTGGTGGCCTCACCCCGGCGCGTGGTGGATGGCTGGGTGGAGGTGTTTGAGCTGGCGGGTGTGCAGCTGCAGCGCCTCCTGCCGGCCCAGGCCTGCGAATGGGAGGTGCTGGCCGGCCTGGGGCCGGAGGCCGCCCCGGGTGAGGTGCTCTGGCTGCTGGAACTCGGCCGCACTCGCTCACGGCTTTGGGTGGTGGCAGAGGGCAAGCCGCTGGCGGATTGGTCGCTGCCGGGCAACCGCCGCAGCGACGGGCTGGATCCGCAGCTGCAGGAGGAGCTGCAGCGATGCCGGCGTTTCTGGCAGCAACACAGCGGCGGCCAGGCCGCTCAGCGCTGGTTGGTGTATGGGGAAGAGGATCGACTCGTCGCAGCCGAGCCTGAGCTGCACCAGCTCCTGCCTGCAGGTGCGCTGCAGCGGTGGCAGCCATCCGCCCTGGGCGCCAACCTGAACCTGCGGCTTTCCGGGCTCAAGCTCTGCATGGGTTGGCAATGACGCTCAGCGATCTCGATCTGCTGCGGGAACGCCGGGCCCAGCTGGGTCTTCCCGAACCCGACACCAGTGATCCGCTGGTGCCCCTGCTGAAGGGTGCCGTGCTGGGGGGCGCGCTGGTGGGGGTGTCGCTGATTGCCGCCGGCTTGATGGTGCTGCTGAATCGCTCCACCGCGGCGGAGGTGGAGCGGCTCACTCCGGTTCAGGGGCGCTTCGACGCCTTGCAGGCCCAGATCAAGGCCGAGCGCAGCCAGCGGCTGAGTATTGAGAAAGCCAGCACCGATCTAGCCCAGGCCCTGGTGGCTGTGCGCTCTGGCTCGGCCCTGATGGAAGACCTGCGTCGCCGCGCCCCCCAGGGGGTGCAGTTCACCGAGACGCGGGTGGAAGGCGACCAGCTCCGGATCAAGGGACTGGCCGCCGATCCTGGAGCCTTCGCCCGCATCAATGCCCTCCAGCTCGAGCTGCAGCGTTCGCCCCTCTTGGATCCCAAGAAGGTGCAGTTGATCAAGGCGAATCGGGAGGAACCGAAGACCCAGGCCCAGCCGGGCACACCTGCCGTGGTTGCCCCGGTGCTGTTCGAACTCACCGCAGGTTTCCGATCCCAGGGCGGAGGCCGTGATCAGGCCACCTTGCGTCTTCTGGGTGCGGATGGGATGGCGAGTCGCTTGCAAAAACTTCAACAGGCCGGAGTGCTCCGATGATCACGCGACCGCAGCTTCTGTTTGCCATCCCTGCAGCCCTTGGGGGCGTGGTCGCCCTCACCATGGGCGCCGCGGTGCTCTGGCCCCAATGGCAGCAGGTGCAGGTGGGCCGCAGCCGGGTTGTGGAGCTGAGGGAGATTGAAGCCCAGCTTCCGTTGATGGCCCAGCAGCTCGGGCGCGAGCAACAGGGTGTGGTGCGTGCACAAGGGCAGCAGACCCTGGTGCTGCAACTGATTGCCGGCAGCGGCAGCCTGGCCACCTTCCTGGCCCAGGTGGATCGGCTCGCCGCCGCCAGCGGGGTGAAGCTCTCGCTGTTTGAGCCGTTGGCTGCAGCGGTTCCAGCCCCCGATCCCAAGGCCGCCCAGCCTGCCGGCAAGGACGCTCCGCCCCCGCCGCCTGCCGATCCCCTGCTGGCCAAAGGGGTGGCCAAGCAGGAAGTGCTGGTGAGTGCTGCCGGTGGTTACCCCGCCCTGCTGGCGTTCATGCGGCAGTTGGAGAAGCTGAACGTGCTGGTGGTGCAGAGCAATCTCCAGTTGGCGGCCCAGGAACAGAAAGCCGCTGCCGCCCCGGCCCAGGCCCCCCAGCCCCCGCCGCCTGTGCAGCTCAAGATGAGTGTGGCCACTTACTACCGCGCGCCCGAATAGCCCTGGCCCAGCTGGGTTCTGCCCGATACCATCCGCCAGAACGTGGAATTGAGATGGCACGGCGGGGAACCTGGCGCGCACTGGCTTGGACGCTTGGGCTCGCGGCTCCCCTCGCTGCCGGCCAGCTGCAAGCGGCGCCGCCACCCTCACCGCCTGCGGCGTCGGCCGCGCCCAGTGCCCAAGGTGGGGGCTCGATCCAGCTCAAGGTGCGCCGCCAGGCTGATGCCGTGGAGCTGGTGGTGGAAGGCACGGGGGCCGGCCCCCAGTTGCAGCAGAGCGCTAGCGCCAATGGCTGGCTGGGCCAGCTCGTGACCAGCACCCCCGGCGGTTTGCGGGTGGGCCCCCAGCGCCTCACCATCCCCGAGCTGGGCTTCCAAAGCGTGAGCCTGGAGGGCTCGGGCAGCACCTATCGACTATCCGTCACCCCGATGCAGGGTGTGCCTTTGGGCAGGCCTGTGGTGAGCGCTGATGGTCGCAACCTGATCATCAGTTTCCCGGCCTCTCCGCAGGTGAGCAGCACCACAGCGCGCCTGGATGTCACCCAGCCGGGTCGAATTCCCGGGCAGAGCGTGGCGCCTCCGCTCCAGCCCAGAGCTGTGGCCCCCCCGCTGGGCGATATGGCGGTGGGCACGATGGTGCTGCGCAACCGCAGTTACCTGAATGTGAGTGGTCCGCCGGTGTCGATGACGATCCGCAATGCGCCGGCCCGCGATGTGTTGATGACCCTGGCCCAGATGGGGGGCTATGGGTTCGTGTATGTGGATGATGCGCCATCTGCAACATCGGCAGGTGCTGCGGTGGCGGCTGCAGCCACCGCGTCATCCTCTGGGCGGCCTGTGTCCATCGCCTTCCAGGGTGAGCCCTACGCCAGGGCTTTCAACGCAGTATTACTTGCGGCTGGATGGCAGGGCCGGCTGGAAGGGCGCATGATCATGGCGGGCCCTTCTGTCCTCGGGAAATCCTTCGGCGCGCAGGTCTCCAAGGTATACCGCCTCAATCAGGCTTCTGCTGGTTCTGCTGCTGACTATTTGGCCAGCCTTGGTGCCGCAATTACCAAGGTGAATGTGATTACCAACTCTGTGACCCAAGGAACGCCGCAGGCAAGCCAGGTGGCAGGTGGTGCGGTGAGTCAGCAGACAACATCCCAGAACATCACTACAACCGAGACCTATGGCGCCGCGACCGGACCTCTCAAAGGTCTTTCTGGTACCACGGACTCTCGCTTGCAGACCATCACCTTGGTGGGCGATTCGCAGCTGGTGGCCGTGGCAGAGAATTACCTGAGACAGATTGACCTCAGGCAGCGCCAGGTTGCCCTGAGCGTGAGGATTCTTGATGTCACCCTGGACAACGACGTGAACATATCGAATAGCTTTGCCTTTAGGTATGGAAATAATTTCATTGTTAGTGATGAGGGGCGACTGGTTGGGGCATTTAATAGTCAAACTCCGCCCCCCACAGTCGTTGAAAGCGGATCGCCTCCTCCGACCTTCAATGAGCTTGCCCGGCCTGGTGCTACGGGCGCCGCTCTGAATCCTGGCAGGTTTTATGCCAATAACAACTTCTATGATCTGGTTCGAGCCTCTGTAGAGTCGCGTTCTACGAAGGTCTTGGCTAGTCCCACGCTCATTCTTTCTGAAAATCAGGAAGAGATTTCCGGGGGCGCTGAGGTGTCTGCGCAAATATCACAGGATGCGAGCTCTACCGCAGCCGCCACTATTGGCAGAAAGCGTGCCAATGAAGCTTTTGTCACCGTTGGTGAACAGGTTATAACTAACTACACGGTTACAACTGGAACCGAGGGTAATGGCAACTCTTGTCAGCCAGAGTTCGGGATCTCTGGTTTGACATTTGGCGCAAGGGTTTCCAGGATTGATGACAATGGATTTGTGACTTTTACGCTTTCACCTCAGATCACGGCCAAGGTCCGGGAGCAAAGGGTTGAGGGATGTGGGCAGATTGATATTTTGGCTGTGCGGCGGCTGGATACTGGTAGTTCGAGGGTGCGAGATGGGCAGACCCTGATATTGACCGGCGTCATTTCTGACGCTGATAATCAGGAGGTTCGCAAGTGGCCAATTCTCGGAGACATGCCACTGATTGGTCAGTTCTTCCGGGGAAGCTCTAATCAGCGCAATAAAAGAGAGCTTGTGATTATGGTTACTCCGAGAATCCTTGATGATTCCCAGGGTGGTGGCTACGGATATGGATACCAGCCGTCCACTCGTGAGGCAAGGCGTGCGCTTGGTGGATAGGGCTGTTGGCCTGGATTCTTTAGATGCCAATCGGCAATAAAGCCTTGCCAGCTAGCGGCGCGAGGAATTTGAGCGCTGCCAATGCCCCTCCCAGCGCTTGGCTTCCCATCCCATTGCCGCTGCGGGCTTTCTTGTCTGGTTGGGTGACTGTTTTTGCTGCTAGCTCGAGCTCTTTTGCTTCGGGCTCTTCTCCGCGCTGGCGATAGAGAGAGGCGGCATAGTTGAAATCAGCGGCGGCAAGTTGTGTGTTGCCTTGTTCGCTGCGGCTGATGCCCCGTGCCACCCAGCTGATCGCTGAATCGGGTTGCCGCCGGATGGCGTCGCTGAACCAGCGCTCGGCTTCTGGGAAGCGGCCGGCCTGGGCTGCTTCGACGCCGGCGTTGTGGAGGTCGGTGTAGCTGAGCTGGCTGGCGGGTAGCCCCTTGGCCTGTTGCCAGTGGGTGCGGCTCAGGGCGCCGGGATCCAGCAGCGCACCACTGAGATCGGCCTGGCGCAGATCGGTGCCTTCGAGCCTGGCCCCGCGCAGATCGGTGCCGCGCAGGGAGGCGCCCAGCAGGCTGGTGAAACTCAGGTCGGCGCCATTCAGACGCGCGCCATCGAGGCGGGCCTGGCTGAGGTTGGCGCGTTGCAATTTGCTGCCTTGGAGGTTGGCGTCGCGGAGGTCGGCATGCACCAGATCGGCATCGGCCAGATTGCAGCGGGGGCAGCTGCGCTTCTCCAGCAGCTGGATCAGGGGCCCATCGCCGGCCAGGGCTGCCTCGCCACAGGCCAGCAGGCCAGCGGCCCACAGCGTGATCCAGCGGCGGCGGCTCATGGCGGAGATCCGGATGAGCGGCTTATAGCGTTGATTCGCCAGCGCTTCACCTGCTGGAGGGCCAGCTGCCAGCGCTGGCGTGCCCGGCGCTGGGTGGCCGGGGGCATGGCGGGTCCATAGCAGCGTTCGGCATGGCAGGCCGCCAGCTCGTTCAACGCTGATCCCAGGGCAGGGAAAGACTGGGCGGCGCGGGCCGTAAGCGCCTCCAGGGTTTCGCCGGGCATGGGTTGCACATTGAGCCGCTTCAGGATTCGCAGTAGCTCCGCCATGTCGCGGTCCACTGGCTTGGTCGGTCTGCCGTTGCGGCGCTGCAGCAGCCACAGCCCCGCGCCCAGGCCCGCGCCCACCCCCGCCAGCACGAGCCAGCCCACGGCCCAGCGGTTGGCCCCCAGCAGCCAGGTCAGGAGGGTGTCCTGGCGGCTGCGATCAAAGCCCAGCCACCAGCGGCTCCAGGCCATATCCAGGCCCCACCACTGCCGCTGCAGCCAGCGCAATTCCTGTGCCATGGGCCATGCGTTCACCGCACGATTGGCCTCGCGCGTGGCACTGGGGGCATCGGCGCCCTGCACCCAGGTGGTGGGATCCACCCGCTGCCAGCCGATCCCTGGTAGCCACACCTCGCTCCAGGCATGGGCATTGCTTTGGCGCAGTTCCAGATAGCTGGCCCCGCCCAGCGGTTCCACCCAGGTGCCGCCCAGGTAGCCGCTCACCACACGACTGGGCACACCCGCTGCCCGCATCAGCGCACTGAAGGCGCTGGCGTAGTGGCCGCAGAAACCCTCACCCCGCTCAAACAGAAAGGCATCGAGCCCGTTGCGCTCCGGCAGCGCGCCGGGCGTGGTGGTGTAGCGGAAGTTCTGCGTTTGGAACCAGGCCCGAGCCGCCTCCACCCGCGCCGCCGGCTCGGGGATCGCGGCCCAGCGGCGGCCCAGGGCCAGCAGCCGGGGGTTCTGGTTGGCCGGCAGGGCGAGATCGCTGCGGTTGGGTGGTTGGCGTTGCCAGCCGAGCGGCTCGCGTTGCTCCAGCAGCCGGTAGCTGCGCCGCTCCAGGGCCGGTCTGAGCAGGCGCAGCTCGCCATTGGGGCCTGGCCGCAGGTTGGTTTCCAGGGGCCGTGCATGGCCATCCCAGGGCACGGCGGTGAACCGGCTGGGTTCGGCCAGCCAGATCTGGTCGTTGCCTTGCATGGGCTGGGGTGCGGGCATCGGTGCCGCGGGGCTCCGGGTTTCGGCCTGGGGGTCGCGTTCCCAGCTGCTGCCGTTGAACAGCGGATGCACCAGCACCCGCCAGTAGCGCTCTTCCGGCGATGGCGGCTCGTTAGTGCTGAAGGCCACCCGCGCGGCCGGCGCCTGATCGCTCACCAGGGTGGCGATCGAGCCGGGATCGAGGCTCTCGCTGAGCCCCGTGCCGGCCCGGGCGCCCGGGCCGCCCAGGCCGGTGCCGAAGGGCCCGATGCGCGGCACCAACAGAAACAGCACCAGGGCCACCGGCAGCGCCGCTGCGAGCACTTGCACGCTGCGGCGCAGCAGCATGCGCCAGGCCAGGCTCTGGCCGCTCTCCAGTTGCAGCAGCCCGGCCAGGGCCAACACGGCTGCCACCAGTTGCACCAGGCTCGGCAATAGATCCGGGAGCTGGGCCGCGATCAGGCCGCAGCCCACCAGCTGCAGCAGGGCCACGAGGCGGCGCCCGGCCCGGTCGCGCGCTTCCAGCAGCTTCAGGCCGGCTACCAACACCAGGGCCAGGGTGAAGGCGCCCAGCAGCCAGCCGGGATCCAGGCCCACGCAGCCGGCCACCAGCACCGCCTCGGCCAGCCACTGCAACCGCCGCGACGGCAATGGCAACGGCATCAACGGCATCAGCGGCAGAGCGCCAGGGCCAGCAGGCAGCGGTCGCGGTGGTCCCGCCCCTGGCCCACCGGGATCACCTCGTTGGCCAACTGCAACCCGAAGCGCTCGCCCCGTTCACTGAGTTGCCACACAGCGGCGCTGAGGTGCTCCAGCGCCTGCTCGTGGGGGATCCCCGCAGCGGCAGACAGCACGGGCGGCACGCCCTCGGCATCGCGGAACACCTTGCTCAGGCGCCCCCGGCCCTGGGCCAGGGCCTTCCAGGCCAGCCGCGCCTGGCTGTCCTCCGGGCGGTGGGGGCGCAGGTCTTGCCAGTGCTCGCTGCCTTCCCGGGTGCCGATCACCGATGCCTGGGCCGGCCGTTGCGGTTGATCGCCTCTGGCGCTGCCCACGGGGCCAGGCCGCCGCGCCGGAAACACCGCCTGCGGTTGGGCTGGCTGCCAGCGGCTCCAACACACGAACAGCCCCAGTGGGGCTGTGGTGCGGATCAACACCGGGCCGGGGCGCTGCAACCCGCGCCGGTTGCACTGCCACGGCAGCACCAGCGTGCTGAAGCCCGCCTCGAGCCGCTGCGGCATCAGCCGCTCACCGCCCGCCAGTTGCAGGCCGATTGCTTCGCGGCGGCTGTCGCTGCGGAGCTGGAGTGGGTAGAGCAGGGGCTCATCGGCAAAGCCGGGTTTGGGTGCGCCGCTGCCCAGCTCCAGCCCCTGCAGGTTGAAGTGGGTGAGGTGCAGCGCCAGCAGCATCAGCGCCAGCAGCAGGAAACTCAGCAGCAGCGGGCCGTTGCGCTGGGTCTGGATGCCCACCACCTGCAGCAGCGCCGCGCCCGCCAGCCACAGCGCCCCGAAGCGCGTGGGAAGGATGTAGAGGTTGCGCAGGCCGAGCCGGAGCGTCTCGCCGCTGTGGGCCCGGCCCAGCCGCGTCACGTCAACGGATCGCATTCACCTGGCGCAGCAACTGTGCACTGCGCTGGCCCTGGCCTGCCGGATCGATGCGGTGCTCCGCCACAGCCGTAAACACAGCCTGCACATCGGCGGGTGTGACAAAGGTGCGGTGCTCCAGCAGCGCCCAGGCCCGGGCGGCGGCCAGCAGCCCCTGGGAGGCCCGGGGCGAGAGGGGGGCGCCGGTCTGTTCCGGCCCCCGGCTGGCCGCCACCAGATCGAGCACGTAGTCGAGCAGCACGTCGCTGCAATGCACCGTGCGGCAGCGTTGCTGGAGGACCAGCAGGTCGGCGGGTTCGCCGGCGCCTGGCATCGTCTCCAGCGCCAATCCCTCCCCCGCCAGCAGGGCCCGTTCCGCGTCGCGTTCAGGGAAGCCCAGGCTCAGGCGCATCAAGAAGCGATCCAGCTGCGACTCGGGCAGGGGCGAGGTGCCCACCTGGTCGAGGCCGTTCTGGGTGGCGATCACCATGAACGGCCGCGGCAGCCCATGGCTGGTGCCGTCCACGCTCACCCGCCCGGTGGCCATGGCCTCCAGGAGGGCGCTCTGGGTGCGGGGGCTGGCCCGGTTGATCTCGTCGGCCAGCAGCACCTGGCTGAACACGGGGCCCGGCTGGAAGCGGAACTGGCCGGTGGCCGGATCCAGCACGTTGATGCCCGTGAGGTCTGCTGGCAGCAGGTCGCTGGTGAAGCTCACCCGCTTGAACCCCAGGCCAAAGCTGCGGGCCAGGGCCTCGGCGAGGGTGGTTTTGCCCGTGCCGGGCAGGTCTTCCAGCAGCAGATGGCCGCCGGCCAGCAGGCAGCTCAGGGCCAGCCGAACGGTGTGTTCCTTGCCCAGCAGCACCCGGCCGATCGCCTGCACCACGGCGTTGAGCTCGGGGTGGTGGGCCACGGGCCGGCGCTGCGGCGGGTGGCTTGATTGTGGCCGCGCTGGGCCGCCCTGGGGCGAGCCTTAGCGTTCCGCCATGGCCAGCGGCGAAGCAAGCGCACGGCACGGCGGCAATCTCGCGGCCGCCGCTCGAGACCTGGGGCGTGGCCCCGGAGCCCTGCTGGATGCCAGCGCCTCCCTGGTGCCATTCGGGCCGAGTGCCCGCCTACGGCTGGAAGTGGCCGCCGCCGCCCTGGGCTGGTCGCTGCGGGCCTATCCCGATCGCGACCTGCACAACCTGTGCCAGGTGATCGCGGCCCATCACGGCCTGGATCCGGCCTGGGTGCTGCCGGGTAACGGCGCCGCCGAGCTGTTCACCTGGGCGGCGCGCGATGCCGCCGCCGCCGGCGTGAGCTTGCTGCCCTCTCCTGGCTTCGCCGACTACCCGCGGGCCCTGGCCTGCTGGGGCGGGGCCTGGCGGCTAATGCCCCTGCCGCTGCAGTGGGGTGCTGCCTTCCCCCAGGCCTTTCCGCTGCCGGAGCCGCCTGCAGACGCGGCGGTGTTGTGGCTCACCAACCCCCACAACCCCACGGGCCAGCTCTGGAGCCGCGCCTCCCTGGAGCCGCTGCTGGAGCGCTTCGCGCTGGTGGTTTGCGATGAGGCCTTCCTGCCGCTCACGCCGCCGGGTCTGGGGGAGCCCCAGTCGTTGATTCCGCTGCTGGAGCGCCACCCCAACCTGGTGGTGATCCGCAGCCTCACCAAGCTGCATGCCATCGCCGGCCTGCGGCTTGGCTATGCCCTCGGCCATCCCGACCGCTTGCGGCGCTGGGCCAGCTGGCGCGATCCCTGGCCGATCAATGGCCTCGCGGCCGTCGCGGGTGAGGCGCTGTTACGCAGCCCCAGGCGTGCCCGGCGCTGGCAAGCGCGGGTGGCGCGCTGGGTGGCTGAAGAAGGGGTGTGGCTGCACCGGGCGCTGGGGGCGATCCCCGGGCTGGAGCCGCGGCCCTCGGCCACCAATTTCCTGCTGGTGCGCGGCGCTCACGATCTGGTGGCGGTGCGGGAAGCGCTGCAGCGGAGCCAGGGAATCCTGCTGCGCGATTGCCGCTCCTTTGACGGCCTCGATGGCAGCTGGCTGCGCATCGGCCTGCAGGGGTGCCGGGCCAATCGGCGGATTGTGGAGGCGTTGCGGCGAGAGCTCAGCGGCGCACAAGCCCCGTGATCAGCTGAGCCACCTGGCGGTCGGCGTCGCGCACGGCCAGGTGCTGCATGCCCACCCGCATCGGGGTGAGGGGATCGGCGGCGGCGGCCCCCTGGCGCAGGCGCGGGCCCAGCAGGCGCCAGAGGGTGCGCTCCAGCACGGGGCTGTCTGGAGCGTGCTGTTCCACGATCACGCCGGCCGCCAGGCTGGCGGCGGCGCTGGCGTTGGCGTCCTGGTGACGATCGGCGGCGGCGGGGTAGGGCACCAGCACCGCCGGGGTGCCGCACACCGCCAACTCACTGAGGGCACCGGCGCCCGAGCGGCTCACGGCCAGATCGGCGTGCTGCAGCAGCCCGGCCACCTCGTCTGAGAAGGGCCGCTCCACGACGCTAGGGATGGTGTCTGTCTGGCCGGCGTCGGGGTCGTTGCTGCCGGTGAGGTGCACCACGCGTACGCCGGCCTCGCTGAGCTTGGGGAGGAGCGGGCGCACCATGCGGTTCAGCCCCACGGCGCCCTGGCTGCCGCCCATCACCACGAGCAGCGGCCCGGTGCCCTGGGGCACCCACGCGGGTAGGGGCGCGGGCTGTAGAAACTCGGCCCGCACCGGCGTGCCGGTCACCACGGGCCGGCAGTGGGGCAGGCGCTCGGCCGCGGCGGGCAGACCCACCGCCACCCGCGAGCAGAAGCGGCCCAGCAGGCGGGTGACCCGGCCCGGGATTGCATTGCTCTCGTGCAGCACCACCGGCACGCCGCACCAGCGGGCGGCGAGGATCGCAGGGGCGGCGATGTAGCCGCCGGTGCTGAACACGGCGTCCACGCCCTCGCGCCGGATCAGCTTCCGCACGGAGCGGGTGGCGCCAATCAGGCGCACCAGATTGAGCAGCTTGCGCAGGCCCCGGCCCTGCAGGCCGCCGGCCTTCACCGTGTGCAGGGGGAAGCGGCTGGGCACCAGCTGCCGCTCCAGCCGGTCGGGCACGCCGAGCCAGTGCACATCCCACGCCGGTGGGAGCGCCTCGGCCACGGCCAGGGCCGGGAACAGGTGGCCACCGGTGCCACTGGCGGCGATCAGAAGCCGGGGCATGGTGGCGCTGCTGGCCTGGGTGACAGGGCGCGCCTAACTTAAGGGCCCCCCTCGGGCCTCTCCCTTGGTTCTGGCTGGCTCGATGCCCGGCGCAATGCCCCGTCTGCGTTCCCTGCTCGCTGCCTTGGCGATTGGCGCCGCCGCCGTCTGGCCCGCCCTTCCCCGCCCGCTGCAGGCCGCACCCGCCAGCGCCACCCAGCTGCAGGCCCTGGAAGCGGCCCTGAACAGCGGTAACGACATCTCGCCGCTGCTGGAAGCCGGCCCGGGCTTTGATCCCACCCTGCTGGAGCTGCGCCGCCGCGCCCTGGTGCGCCAGTTCCCCGATGCCCGCTGGCAGCTGAAAGCCGGTTCCCCCCTGCGCGATGGGCGCCCCACCGTGCAGGTGAGCGTCACCGGCAGCCGCAGCGATGGCCCCACCCAATACCGCCTGGAGGCCAGCCAGCTGGTCACCCTGGAGAGCAATGGTGGCCGCATCAACGGGCAAACCGTGCTCCGCGATCAGTCGATCCTGCGCAGCGGTGAGGCCCTGCCGGTGAAGGTGCAGATCCCCGATGCGGTGCTCACCGGCCAGCGTTACGACGTGGACGTGCTGTTTGAGGAGCCGCTGGACGGGGCCGTGGCGGCGGGCGGCATCGTGGCGCTCACCCCCCAGCAGGTGGCGGCCCTGGAGAGCCCCGATCTCCAGCTGGGGGCCCTGGGTGGTGGCGGTCTGTTCAAGACCGTGCAGGCACCCCTGGCCCCTGGCTCGCAAACCTGGGCCGTGCTGCTCGTGCATCCCGACGGGATCGTGAGCGCCACCAAGCGCGTGCGCGTGGTGGCCGACAAGAGCCAGCTCAGTCTTTGAGATAGAAGCGGGCCAGGGCGGAGACGTCGTCGTCGCCGAAGCCTGCTTCCATCAGCTCCCGCTCGATCGCGGCCACCTGTTCGGTGATCGGCAGCTCCACGTTCGCCGCGGCTGCTGCATCGAGCGCGATGGCCAGATCCTTGTGGTGGAGCGCCAGCTTGAAGCCCAACGGGAACTGGCCGCTGAGCATGTTGGTGCTGCGGTGCTCCAGGGCCCAGGAGCTGGCGGCGCCGCTCTTGAGCGCATCCAGCACCCGCTCCATTGGCAGCCCCAGGCGTTGGCCCAGCGCCACGGCCTCGGCCACGGCGGCGTAGCTGCCGGCCACGAGCACCTGGTTCACCGCCTTGGCTTCCTGGCCCGCGCCCACCGGGCCAAGGGGGGTGATGCGTGCACCCACCACCTCCAGCACCGGGCGGGCCCGCTCCACATGGGCGGGCTCGCCGCCCACCAGCACCGAGAGGGTGCCGGCCCTGGCGCCCTCGGTGCCGCCGGTCACGGGGGCATCGATGTAGGCCACCCCGCGCGCGGCCAGTTGGCCGGCCAGGGCGCGGCTGGTGGCGGGGGCGATGGTGGAGAAGTCGATCACCAGGGCGCCGGGTCTGAGGTGCGGCAGCGCTGCGGCCAGCTCGGTGCTGGGCGGTGTGGCGTTGGGCGGTGAGGCGATGGGGCCCGATTGGAGTTCCGTACGGATTGCTGAAGCCCGCGATTCGTGCAGGTTGGGGGCGGCGGCTTTCCCGAGCAGCACCTCCTGCACGGCGGCGTCATCGCTGAGGCATAGGCAAACGATGGGGGCATTGGCCACCGCTTCCGCCGGGCTGGCGGCGCGCTGGGGCTCAACGGCCATGGCCTCCTCGAGCGCCTCCAAAACAACAACTTCCCGCCCACGGCTGCGGTTGTGCAGCGTGAGCGGGAAGCCGGCTCGGATCAGGTTGGCGGCCATGGGAGCCCCGAGGGCCCCCAGACCGATGAACGCGATGCGCTCGCGCAACTCAGGCTTCGTCGAGGGCGGCCACACCGGGAAGCACCTTGCCTTCCAGCAGCTCCAGGCTGGCGCCGCCGCCGGTGGAGATGTGGGACATCTTCTCGGCCACGCCCACCTTCTCCACGGCGGCCACGGAGTCGCCGCCGCCGATGATCGTGCAGCAGCCCTTGCCGCTGAGCTCGGCCAGGGTGTGGGCGATGCCGTTGGTGCCGGCAGCGAACTTGTCGAACTCGAACACGCCCATGGGGCCGTTCCAGATCACGGTCTTGCAGTCGGCCAGGGCGTCCTGGAACACCTTCACGGAATCGGGGCCGATGTCGAGGCCCATCCAGCCGTCGGGGATCGCGTTCACATTGGCGATCTGGGTGTTGGCGTCGGGAGCAAAGTTGTCAGCCAGCACCACATCGGTGGGCAGCAGGAACTGAACGCCCTTGGCAGCAGCCTTGGCTTCGAGCTCCTTGGCCAGCTCCAGCTTGTCCTCTTCCACCAGGCTCTTGCCGACGGCCAGGCCGCGGGCCTTGTAGAAGGTGAAGATCATGCCGCCGCCGACGAGGATCTTGTCGCACTTGTCGAGCAGGGCTTCGAGCACGCCGATCTTGGAGCTCACCTTGGAGCCGCCCACGATCGCGGCCAGGGGGCGCTTGGGCTCGTCGATGGCGCCCTGCAGGTACTGCAGCTCCTTCTCCATCAGGTAGCCGGCCACCGACGGGCTCAGGTACTTGGTGACGCCCTCGGTGGAAGCGTGGGCGCGGTGGGCGGCGCCGAAGGCGTCGTTCACGTACACGTCGGCCAGCGCTGCCAGCTGCTTGGCGAACTCCGCGTCGTTCTTCTCTTCCTCGGCGAAGAAGCGCACGTTCTCGAGCAGCACCACGTCGCCCTCGGCCATGGCGCCCACCTTGGCCTCGGCGTCAGCACCGACGCAGCTGTCGGTCTTCACCACGGGCTTGCCCAGCAGCTCGCTCAGGCGGGCGGCCACCGGGGTGAGGCGCATGCCCTCGTTCACCTGGCCCTTCGGACGGCCGAAGTGGGCCGAGAGGATCACCTTGGCGCCCTTGCCGATCAGGTCGTTGATGGTGGGCAGGGCCGCCCGGATGCGGGTGTCGTCGGTGATGGCACCGGCCTCGTCCAGGGGTACGTTGAAGTCGACCCGCACCAGCACCCGCTTGCCGCGGAGCTCATCGGCCGTGAGGCTGGCCAGGGATCGCTTCGCCATGGAACGCGCTCGGGAGTTAAACGGGCGAGAGAATAGCCCGCTGGCCTCATTGCACCCCGGCCGAACCTGTGGCAGCCGGTGATCCCCCCGCTGGCAGGCGGCGGTGCCGGCGCTAAGAAAGACACCTGAGCCAGTTCCCTGCGCCAGAACGACGGCCTTCCCGATGTTCAACACCGTTCTCTTCCCGATCGATCAGAGCCGTCAGGCGGCGGAGACGGCTGCCATGGCCCTCGAGCTGGCCCGCCAGCACGGCAGCCGTCTGGTGCTGCTCTCGGTGGTGGAGCCCGGCCAGGACGACCCCGCTGCCGTGGCCCGGTTGCTGGAGGAGGCCCGCGACCGGTTCCAGGCCCAGGGCATCGCCTGTGAGGTGCTGGAGCGGGAGGGCAAGCCGGCCTTTGTGATCGGCGATGTGGCCGATGAAATCAATGCCGACGTGATCGTGATGGGCACCCGTGGCATCGCGATCGAGAGCGATCAGCAGAGCACGGCGGCGCGGGTGATCCAGCTGGCGCCGTGCCCGGTGCTGGTGGTGCCCTGATGGCTGCTCCGGCGACGCAGCTGAGCGTCAATGCCCCGGCGATCCAGTGGTATCCCGGCCACATCGCCAAGGCTGAGAAGGCCCTGACCGAGGCCCTGGCCAAGGTGGATTTGGTGATCGAGGTGCGGGATGCCCGCATTCCCCTGGCCACCGGCCATCCGCGGCTGCAGCGCTGGATCTCCGGCAAGCAGCACCTGCTGGTGCTCAACCGCCGCGACATGGTGCCCCCCGTCGCTCAGCAGCTCTGGAGCGACTGGTTCCGCGGGCAGGGGCAGCAGGTGTGGTGGTGTGATGCCAAGGCCGGCACCGGTGTGAAGCAGCTGCAGCAGGCCGCCATCCGCGCCGGCGGTGCCCTCAACGAGCGGCGCCGGGGGCGGGGGATGAAGCCCCGGCCGGTGCGAGCCCTGATGCTGGGTTTCCCCAATGTGGGCAAATCGGCCCTGATCAACCGGTTGGTGCGTCAAAAGGTGGTGGAGAGCGCCCGCCGCGCCGGCGTCACCCGCAGCCTGCGCTGGGTGCGGCTGGGGCAGGATCTCGACCTGCTCGATGCCCCCGGGGTGCTGCCGCCCCGGCTCGACAACCAGCAGGCCGCCCTGCAGCTCGCCCTCTGCGACGACATCGGCCAGGCCGCCTACGACAACGAGGCGGCCGCCCTGGCCTTCATCCAGCTGCTGGAGCTGCTGCGGGCCCATGCCGCAGCGGGGGTGCCGGATGGGCTGTTGGAGCAGCGCTACGGCATCCAGCTCGGGGCGTTGCCGAGCGGTGCCCCCGATGTGGAGAGCTGGCTGGCGGCGGCGGCGGAGCGCCACACCAGCGGTGACAGCCTGCGCATGGCCACCAAGCTGCTCGACGACTTCCGCTGCAGCCGCCTCGGTGCCATCGCCCTTGAGCTGCCGCCCCAGCCATGAGCGGGCCGGAGTTCGGGGTGGGAGAAGGCGAGCTGCTCACGCTCAGCTACCCCAAGCCCCTGCCGATGCGACTGGATCGCTGGCTCGTGGCCCAGCGGCCGGAGCAGAGCCGCGCCCGGATCCAGAAGTTCATCGACGCCGGCTATGTGCGCGTGAATGGCGTCACCGGCCGGGCCAAAACCCCCCTGCGCCAGGGCGACACGGTGGAGCTGTGGATGCCGCCGCCCGAGCCCCTGCCCTACCTGCTGGCCCAGGAGATGCCGCTGGATGTGCTGTTTGAAGACGAGCACCTGATCGTGCTCAACAAGCCCGCGGGCCTCACCGTGCATCCGGCGCCGGGCAACAAGGACGGCACCCTGGTGAACGGCCTGCTGCACCACTGCCCCGACCTCCCCGGCATCGGCGGTGAAATGCGGCCCGGCATCGTGCACCGGCTCGACAAGGACACCACCGGCTGCATCGTGGTGGCCAAGAGCCAGGAAGCCCTGGTGAAGCTCCAGGTGCAGATCCAGAAGCGGATCGCCTCGCGCGAATACCTGGCGGTGGTGCATGGTCAGCCTGCCGCCGACAGGGGCACGATCATCGGCGCCATCGGCCGCCACCCGGTGGATCGCAAGAAATACGCGGTGGTGCACGACGGCTCCGGCCGCCATGCCTGCACCCACTGGAGCGTGGTGGAGCGGTTGGGGGATTACGCCCTGCTGCGCTTCAAGCTCGACACCGGCCGCACCCACCAGATCCGGGTGCATTGCGCCCACACGGGCCATCCGATCGTGGGCGACCCGGTGTATTCCCGCTGCCGCAAGCTGCCGGTGGAGCTCCCTGGCCAGGCCCTGCACGCCGTGCAGCTGGGCTTGGATCATCCGATCACGCGGGAGCGGCTGGTGTGTGAGGCGCCCCTGCCGCCGGTGTTCGAGAAGTTGCTGCAGGCCCTGCGCCGTCGCGTCGGCGCCCCAGACTGAGGCCTGTCAACGGCGGATGCGCCCCAGCCATGTCCCAGCAAGCCCTGCAGGCCCTCATCGACGCGGTGCGCACGGATGCCGCCCTGCAGCAGAAGCTCTCCTCCACTGCAGCCGCCGACGTGGATGCGGTGGCGCTCTGGGCCCGGGAGGCGGGCTTTGACGTGGCGAGCCGCGACTTTGTCGATTTCGGCGAGGGTGCCCTGGTGGAGTACGAGGACGAGGACTATTTCCTCAAGACCGCCTGGTGGACCCTGGCCTGATCAGCCCGCTGACGAGACGGCAGCCGGCAGCCGCGGGCAGGCCTCTACCAGGGTGCGGGTGATCGGGGCCTGGGGATGGCGCAGCAGCGCCGCCCCCGGGCCTTCCTCCACGATCCGGCCGCCCTCGAGCACGATCACCCGGTGGCAGAAGCCGCTGGCCACCGCCAGGTCGTGGGTCACGAACAGCATCCCCAGCCCCAGCCGCTTCTGGAGATCCCGCAGCAGGGCCAGCACGTCGGCCTGCACTTCGGCGTCGAGCATGCTCACGCTCTCGTCGCAGAGCAGCACCTGGGGCTTGAGGATCAGGGCGCGGGCGATGGCCACCCGCTGCTGCTGGCCTCCCGAGAGCTGGCGCGGCAGGCGGTTCTCGAAGGCTTCGGGGGGCTCCAGGCCCACCGCCGCCAGCAGCTCCCGCGCCTGTTGCCGGGCCGCGCTGCGGCTGGCCAGCCCATGAATCAGCAGCGGGTCGGCCACCGCATCGCCCACCGGCATCTGGGGGTTCAGGCAGGCCAGGGGGTCTTGAAACACCATCTGGATGGCGCGGCGGGCCCGTTGCAGTTCACCGCCCCGCAGGCTGAGCAGCTCGCGGCCCTCCAGCCGCACGCTGCCCCCGCGCACCGGCGCCAGCCCCATCAGTGCCCGGCAGAGGGTGCTCTTGCCGCAGCCTGAGGCCCCCACGAGGCCAATGGTTTCGCCCCGATGCAGGGTGAGGCTCACCCCATCCACCGCCTTGAGCCAGCGCGGGCTCCACGGAGTAGAGGGCAGGGGGTGCCAGCAGCGCAGCTCCCCGATCTCCAGCAGCACCGGCGGATCGCTGGGCGGTTGCTGCTGCTGGCCCTCGCGGGCCCGGGCCCGGCTCACCAGTCGCTGGGCCAGGGGGCTCTCGGGAGTGGAGAGCAGTTGGTGGGAGGGAGCCTCTTCGATCAACCGGCCCTGATCCAGCACGGCGATCCGGTCGCACCAGCGCCCGGCCATGGCCAGGTCGTGGCTGATCAGCAGCAGGGCGCTGCCGGCCTCGCGGCACAGGCCCGTGAGCTCGGCCATCACCTGGGCCGCCACGGCCACATCGAGGCTGGTGGTGGGTTCGTCGGCGATCACCAGGGGCGGCTGCAGGGCCATGGCCAGGGCGATGGCCACCCGCTGGCGCATGCCGCCGCTGAACTCATGGGGATAGCTGCCGTAGCGCTCGGGGTTGATGCCCACCCGCTGCAGCAACTCTTCCGCCCGCTCCCGCACGGCCTTGTGCTGCCAGGCGGGCCTGTGGGCCGCGATGGTGTCGGCCAGGTGGGCGCCGATGCTCAGCAGTGGATTGAGCCGGGTCATCGGGTCCTGGAACACCAGGCCCACGGCCTCTCCCCGCAGTTTTCGCAAAGAGCCGCGCCCCATCCCGCGGGGATCGCGGCCCGCCAGTTCCAGGGCGCCACTGCACTGGCTGCCGGCCGGCAACAGTTGCAGCACGGCCCGGGCCACCGTGCTCTTGCCGCAGCCGGATGGACCCACCAACGCCAGCGTCTCCCCGGGCCGCAGGCTCAGGTTCAGCCCGTCCAGCGTGGCGTGCTCGGCGCCGGGGTAGCGCACCACCAGGTTGTGGATCCGCAGCAGCGGGTCGGCCTGCGGTTGGGCGGGCGTGCGCGTCGTCATCGGTCCAGCTTGGGTGGGCGGACGCCCACAAGCGTGGGCATGTGTCCGCGAGTGCATACGATTGGTGAACCCCGCAGGGTGGAATGCTCGAAGCGGCCGCCGATCCCATCAGCGCCAGCGAGGCCCCCGCGGCCACGGCTGCTGTGATGGCGCCCCCCGAGCCCATGGCGGCGTCCCTGCGCCGCCCCGCCGTGGCCCCTGCCGATTACGGCGTGCCCTTGCCCGAGTGGCTGCAGCGCTGCATCGAGCACGTTCCCCCGGGTGCCGGCGAGAGCTGCCCCACCGACGCCGAGGCCCTGCTGGCCTCGGCGTTCGACTTTGCGTACCAGCTGCATGAGGGCCAGTACCGCGCCAGCGGTGAGCCCTACATCATTCATCCGATTGCCGTTGCCGACCTGCTGCGCGACATCGGTGCCAGCGCCGGCGTGATTGCGGCTGGCTTCCTCCACGACGTGGTGGAAGACACCGATGTGACGCCCGAGGAGATCGAGGAGCATTTCGGCGCCGAGGTGCGGGCCCTGGTGGAGGGCGTCACCAAGCTCGGAGGCATCCACTTCACCAACAAAACCGAAGCCCAGGCCGAAAACCTGCGCCGCATGTTTCTGGCGATGGCCAGCGACATCCGCGTGGTGCTGGTGAAGCTGGCCGACCGGCTCCACAACATGCGCACCCTCGGTGCCCTCAAGGCTGAGAAGCAGCAGCGCATTGCCCGCGAAACCCGCGAGATCTACGCGCCCCTGGCCAACCGCCTCGGTATCGGCCGGTTCAAGTGGGAGCTGGAGGATTTGGCCTTCAAGATTCTCGAGCCCGACGCCTACCGCGACGTGCAGCAGCAGGTGGCCACCAAGCGCAGCGAGCGTGAGGAGCGCCTCGGCGTGACGGTGCAGCTGCTGCGGGATCGGCTGGCCGCCGTGGGGTTGGCCAACTGCGAGGTGAGCGGCAGGCCGAAGCACCTCTATGGCATCTGGAGCAAGATGCAGCGCCAGCAGAAGGCCTTCCACGAGATCTACGACGTGGCGGCCCTGCGGATCCTCTGCCCCAATCTCGAGGGCTGCTACCGCGCCCTGGCGGTGGTGCATGACACCTTCCGCCCCATTCCCGGCCGGTTCAAGGACTACATCGGGCTGCCCAAGCCCAATGGCTACCAGTCGTTGCACACGGCGGTGATTGGTCGCCACCGGCCGATCGAGGTGCAGATCCGCACGGCCGATATGCACCAGGTGGCCGAGTACGGCATTGCGGCCCACTGGAAGTACAAGGAAGGGGGCTCGCCCGCCGCCTCCGGTGCCGATGCCGAGCGCTTCAACTGGCTGCGGCAGCTGGTGGATTGGCAGAAAGATGGCGGCGCAGAAGACAGCAGCGATTACCTGCGCTCGATCAAGGAAGACCTCTTCGATGAGGAGGTGTTTGTGTTCACCCCCAAGGGCGATGTGGTGGGACTGCGCAAGGGCTCCACAGCGGTGGATTTCGCCTTTCGCATCCACTCCGAGGTGGGTAACCACTGCCAGGGCGTGCGCATCAACGACCGGCTCTGTCCGCTCGCCACGCCCCTGCAGAACGGTGATTTCGTGCAGGTGATCACCTCGAAATCGGCCCATCCGAGCCTCGACTGGCTCAACTTCGTGGCCACCCCCACGGCGCGCAATCGCATCCGCCAGTGGTACAAGAAGAGCCATCGCGAGGAGAACATCCAGCGCGGTACGGAGATGCTCGAGCGGGAGCTCGGCCGCGATGGCTTCGACGCGCTGCTCCATGGGGAGGCGATGGCGCGGGTGGCCCGCCGCTGCAACCTCACCGGCACCGAAGACCTGCTGGCGGCCCTGGGCTTCGGCGGCGTCACCCTGCACCAGGTGCTCAACCGGCTGCGCGAGGAGATTCGCCTCGCCACGGCCACGGCGGCGCCCGTGCTCACCAACGAGCAGGTGGCGGCCGGGGTGGCCGCCGCCGCCCAGTCCGCTGCCCCTGCGGCGTCCGGCCATGGCGCCGCCAGCCCGATCCTGGGCCTGGAGGGGCTCGACTACCGCCTCGGTGGCTGCTGCAGTCCCCTGCCCGGTGAGGCGATCCTCGGTGCTGTGGCCCTCGGCAACCACGGCATCACGATCCACCGCCAGGACTGCGCCAACGTGGCCCAGGTGCCAGCTGAGCGCCGCCTGCCGGTGCAATGGAATCCGGCTGTGGTGCACCAGCGCCGCTACCCGGTGCAGCTGCGGATCGAGGTGCTCGATCGGGTGGGTGTGCTCAAGGACATCCTCACGCGCCTCTCCGATCACCGCATCAACGTGAGCGACGCCCGCGTGCGCACCAATCCCGGCAAGCCCGCCCGCATCGATCTGCGGGTGGAGCTCGAAAGCGCCGGCCAACTGGCCAACACCCTGAACCAGATCGGGTCGATGGCCGACGTGCTCGACATCGCCCGCACCGGCATCGGCTGACGCTTGCCAATCCAGGCCCTGCTGTGGCTGGTGCCCCTGGGCCTGTTGATCGGCCTGGTGGAGTGGCCCCTTCAGGCGCTCTCCGAGCTGGGTTTTGTGCTGCAGCGCCAGCTCTGGGCGCTGCCAGGGCTTGGGGGATCGGGCGGGATGGCCTGGTTTGCGGTGCCGCTGGTATTCGGGGCCACGGCCCTGTTGCTGGCGCTGGCCTGGGGCACGGCCCTTCGGGTGGGCCGCGGCGGCGGCTTGGCGCCGGTGCTGGCCCTGGATCGGGCGTCTGAGCCGCTGGCGGCGCAGCGGGAGCCGGCCTGGCTCGAGAAGCTCAGCCTGCGGGTGCAGCTGGCCCGGTTGCCGTTGTTGCTGTTCACCCACCTCGGCGGACTCACCGTGGGGGTGGAATCGCCGTCGGCGGCGCTCGGGGCCAGCGTGCTGCTGGCCATCCGGCGCCGCTGGCCCCAGTGGCGGCCCCTGGCGGCCATGCCGTTGCCCCTGGTGGCCGTGATCGGTGGCTCGGCCGGCCTGGGCGCCGCGTTTCGCTCTCCCCTGCTGGCGGTGACCTACGGCCTCGAGGAGCTGGGGCGGCGCCAGGGCTTGCCGCTGGTGCTCCCCAGCCTGGTGCTGGCTGGCGTGGGCGGCCTGCTCAATGGAGGCCTCGGCCAGCCGGCGCGGCTGCCGGGGGCGCTGCTGGGGCCGCTGGCCCCTGGCCTCTGGGGCTGGGCGCTACTGCTCACCCTGGTGGGCAGCGGCCTGGGGGCCCTGTTTGTGCGGCTGCTGATCCCGCTGGCGGGCCTGGTGCAGCGGCAGATAACCGAGCGCCGCTGGATCACGGTGCTGGGGATCGCCCTGTTGCTGGCGCTGATTGCCCTGGCCAGTGGTGGCCTCAGCCTCAATGACGGCTCGCTGTCGCTCCAGGCCCTGCTGCAGGGGCGCGCCGGTGGCACTGAACTCACCCTCCTGTGGCGCTGGCTGGCGTCGCTGCTGAGCATCGCCGCCGGTGCCCCGGGCGGCCTGATGCACGACGCCATGACCCTCGGCGCCCTGCTCACCATGCCCCTGCACCATCTGGCCGGCGTGGATGCACGGGCCCTGGCCCAGCTGGCTGCCGTGGGAGCCACCGCCCTGTTCGCCGCCGCCAATGGCACGCCGGTGTTCTGCGCCGCCTTTGTGTTCACCCTCCAGGGCGATCCGTCGTCGTTGCCCCTGTTGCTGCTGGTGAGCGCCGTGAGTGCGGCCCTGGCGGAGCCTGTGCGCGGTGAGGAGTGGAAT
The DNA here is from genome assembly GCA_040399185.1 of Prochlorococcaceae cyanobacterium. Classification (GTDB taxonomy): domain Bacteria; phylum Cyanobacteriota; class Cyanobacteriia; order PCC-6307; family Cyanobiaceae; genus UBA5018. The sequence goes on along the minus strand of JBBASQ010000027.1, from coordinate 2,118 downwards.
GCCCACCAGGCCCAGGCCCTGTTGTGCCCACCAAGGTCCTGCTGAGCCCTCCGCTCAGACCAGTTCCCCCTCCACGTCTGAGCGGATCAGGCAATCGCTGGTGGGGTAGCTCACGCAGAGCAGGGCATACCCCTGCTCCAGTTGCTCGTCATCCAGGAAGGATTGGTCGGCCTGGTCGACCGAACCCTTCAGCAGCAGACCGGCACAGGCGCTGCAGGCGCCAGCTCTGCACGATGAGGGCAGGTCGACCCCTGCTTCTTCCGCTGCATCGAGGATGTAGGTGTCATCGGCGCAGGGGAAGGAGGTGCCACCTTCGATTTCGATCGTGAATGTGGCCATGGTTCTGGAAGTTGGTGGGATTGTGATCCCGTCGTAGCGCTGCCATCGGTGAGGCCATGTTGTTTGCACTACATCCACGGCTGCGTCAGCGCGGGCTGACCCGGTTGCGCTTGCTACAGCCGCCCTGGTTTGCCCTGGATACAACAGCGCCACCATGCCGTAATCCCATGACTGCCGATCAGGCCGCCAAACTCATCGACGACACCCTGGATCTGGTGCATCAGCGGTTGCAGGATCTGCAGGCCCTCTCACTCGGTGCCGAGCAGCAGGCCCTGGCGGAGGAGTTCCGCGAGTGGCGCCACCCCACCGGCGGCCATATCGACCTGATGGTGTTCCCGGGCCTGGCCAATCCCTGAGTCGCTTGGCCAGTGGCGTGAGCACGGCCTTGGCGGAGCACTGGCGCGGCATCACCTGGAACGAGGCCCAAGCCCAGGGCTCGCTGCAGCGGTCTGCCTAGAACAGGGGCATCTCTGCTCTCGCATCGTGTCGATCACTGTCTGGCAGGCCCGTGAAGCCGGTGCCCCTCTCGAGCGGGCTGAGCGCCCAATGCTGGAGCCGGCCGTCGATGAGCTGGTGCTGGAGGTGCTGCACTGCGGCCTCTGCCACAGCGACCTCTCGATGCTGGACAACGATTGGGGCCTGAGTGCCTATCCCCTGGTGCCGGGCCATGAAGTGGTGGGCCGGGTTGTGGCCGTGGGTGACGGCGTCGACCCCGGTGTGATCGGTCAAGTGCGGGGCCTGGGTTGGATCAGCGGCAGCTGCACGCACTGCCCCCAGTGCCTGGGCGGCACCGGCAACCTCTGCGCCTCCCTGGAGGCAACCATCGTGGGGCGCCAGGGGGGCTTCTCCACCCACGTGACGGCCCGCCAGGACTGGGCGATTCCCCTACCCGAGGGCATGGATCCCGCTCTGGCCGGCCCCCTCTTCTGCGGTGGCATCACCGTGTTTGCGCCCCTCATTGATGAGGCGGTGTCACCCACGGCCCATGTGGCGGTGATCGGGATCGGTGGGTTGGGCCACATGGCCCTTCAGTTCGCGCGGGCCTGGGGCTGCGAGGTCACGGCGCTCACCACCAACCTGAGCAAGGCAGAGGAGGCGAAGCGCTTCGGTGCCCATCAGGTGAAGGCCCTGGAGGAGCTCCCGACCCTCACCGGGCGCTTCGATTTGGTGATCAATACCGTGAACCAGTCGCTGAACTGGGGCGCCGTGATGGGTTCCCTTGCTCCCCGCGGCCGCTTGCATCAGCTCGGTGCTGTGCTCGATCCGATTCCGGTGGGCGCCTTCGATCTGATCATGGCCAGGCGCTCCATCACCGGCAGCCCCACCTCCTCACCGGCCAGCCTGTTGAAGATGGTGGAGTTCTGCGTGCGGCACAACATCCGCCCGCAGGTGGAGCACCTGCCGATGGATCGCGTCAATGAGGCGATCGAACGCTTGCGGTGTGGCGATGTGCGCTACCGCTTTGTGCTCGATGCGCCAGAAGTCCGCTAGGTCAGCACCGGCTGACCCGCGTCGCCCTTATTGGGTGCTGAGCAACAGGCTCTGGCGGAGGAGTTCCGGGAGTGGCGCCACCCCACCGGTGGCCATGTCGACCTGATGGTGTTTCCGGGCCTCGCCAATCCCTGAGGATTGCCGTCAGGCGCTGATGCCTGTAATCAGGAGGCTCGTGTGCAGATCGTTAAAGTCTGCATCTCCAAGGTTGTAGAGGTCTTCCATGCGCCAAGAGAGGGCGCCGGTGGATTGAAAATGCTGCTTCCCGTCGGCGTTGCCGGCTGAGAA
>JBBASQ010000026.1:17499-31194 GCA_040399185.1 Prochlorococcaceae cyanobacterium | reverse complement strand
CCACCTCACCGCCCACGGTGGGCACGCCCACGCAGTTGCCGTAGTGGGCGATGCCAGCCACCACACCCTCCATCAGGCCCACGTTGCGCTCGTCCTCCAGCGGGCCGAAGCGCAGGGCGTTGAGCAGGGCGATGGGCCGGGCACCCATCGTGAAGATGTCGCGCAGGATGCCGCCCACACCGGTGGCCGCGCCCTGGAAGGGCTCCACCGCCGAGGGGTGGTTGTGGCTCTCGATCTTGAAGGCCAGGCGCTGGCCTTCGCCCAGATCCACCACGCCGGCGTTCTCGCCGGGGCCCACCAGGATGCGCGGGCCGGTGGTGGGGAAGCCCTGCAGCAGGGGGCGGGAGTTGCGGTAGCAGCAATGCTCCGACCACATCACCCCGAACATGCCCAGCTCGGCGCGGTTGGGGGCACGGCCGAGGCGGCGGCAGATCTCCTCGTAATCGGCCTGGCTGAGGTTCTCCTTCTTCAGGGCCTCGGGTACCGAGTAGTCGGGGGCTGCAACCACGGCCTGCCTGTCAGATGGTTCCAGTGTGGCCGAAGGGGTTCATCGGTCCGGGAAGACCCTCAGATCCAGGGATCGTCGTCGTCGCGGGAGGCCCGGCGAGATGGGCGACGCTCGTAGCGCTCAGCCGGCAGGTCGTCCCACTGGTCATCCCAGGGTTCCGCCTCTCTGGATGCCGCTGAGCGCCCGGATTCACGGACATCCCAGCCTTCGTCATCGTCAGGCTGGACGGCGCCATCGGGCTCCCAGACACTGCGCCGGGGCTCGGGCGCGTCCCAGGGCGGCTCCTCCAGCCAGCCCTCCACCCGCTGCTCGAAACGGGTACCGGCATCCTGCACCTGGTCGCGCCAACGACGGGAACGGCGCAGCCACTCCTGGCGCACACTGGCCCTGGCCAGGGGCAGATCATCAAGCCCCTCCAGTCGGGTGAATACCTGCCCCGGTTTCTGATCGGCGATGCGGTCGGGGGTGAGGCGCCAGCGACTGCTGCCCGGCAGCCGCGGATCACTGCGACTCACCAGGTATTCGAGGATCCGCCCACTGCGCAGCTCCACCACCGCATCCACCAGCGTGCCGATCACCTCGCCGCGACGATCGAGCAAAGCCGCGTCAAACAAGGTGGGCAGCTGCAGGATCGTGTCCGCATCAGTTTCCGCGGGCTCGCCCTTGGCCAGCGCCTCCAGCTCCCCCACATCCCGGAGCTGATCGAGGCGCCACACCAGGCGCCGCTCACCAAAGGCCGAGGGCCTGGTGACCCAGCCCAGCAGCCGATGCACCGGCGGATGCATCCAGCCGGCCACCCCGGCACCGCGATCGAGGCCCTGGGAACAGCGCACCCGCAGCTTGAGCAGGTCGCGCAACAGCAGCTGCTGGGGAAGGGTCAACGACCTGGAGGCGCGGAGCTCAGCTGCGAATCTGCACCGGCATCACCAGATAGGTGAAGCGGCTCTCATCGATGGGGGTGAGCACGGCCGGGGTGGTGGGGGCATTGCAGGAGAGGGCCACCTGGTCGGCGGCCATGGCTTTGAGGCCATCGAGCAGATAGCGCACGTTGAACGCGATCTGAATGGCATCGCCCCCAATTTCGGCGGCCAGAGCCTCCGAACCACTGCCCACGTCCTGGGCGTCAGCCTGAACCACCAGCTGGCCCTGGGCCGGCTCAGCGCTGAGTTTCACCACGTTGTTGTGCTGATCAGCCAGCACGGCCACCCGTTCCAGGGCCGACACCAGGGCACGGCGATCCACCACGATCCGGCGGGCAAAGCTTTCCGGGATCAGCTGGCGGTAATTGGGATAGGTGCCATCGAGACTGCGGCTGGTGAGCACCTGATCGGCCCAAAGGAACACCACCTGGCCGCGGTCACAAAACAGGCTCAGGGGCTCTTCCGACTGACGGCCCGAGAGCAACCGCTCGAGTTCGCGCAAGGAACGGGCTGGCACGGTCACGGCGAAGAGCTCACGATCGTCCCCCTCTTCCGTGGGAACGGCCTTGGCGGCGTCATCCAACTGGAGCATGGCCAAACGATGGCCATCGGTGGCCGCGCACTCCAGACCGCTGCCATCGAGGCGGAGGTGCACGCCCGTGAGCAACTGCTTGGCCTCATCGCCACTGCTGGCGAAGAGGGTGGCGCGCAGGCCCTTCACCAGGGCGTCGGCCTGCAAACGAATGGGAGCCCCACTCTCCACCAGGGGGAGATCGGGAAAGTCTTCGGCGGGCATGCCCCGCATCTGGTAACTGCCGCTCACGCTGGTGAGCTCCACCTGCTCACTGCCCTCAGGGCAGCTGAGCGTGATCGGGTTATCCGAGGAGAGACGGGCCACGATCTCGCCGAAGAGGCGGGCGGGCAGCGTGATCGCGCCGCTGGTTTCAACGCTGGCGGGAAGGCTGGTTTGGATACCGAGGCTCAGGTCGAAGCCCGTGAGACTCAGCCGGCCGGTGCCGGCATCGGCCGTGAGCAACACGTTGGCCAGCACCGGATGGGTGGGGCGGGCGGCCACCGCACGGCTCACCAGCTGGAGGCTTGAGCTCAGTTCCGACTGGGAACAGACCAGCTTCATGGGGTGCGGGGTCCCGGACGTGCCAACGATCGCACCCACGCTTCCACAGGGGGCCTGATTCCGCAACGCCGGCCCGCGACTCTGCTGATCAACGGATCAAAGAAAGAAAAAAGAAGAAAGAACCCCGTAGTGGAAGGTGCTGGGGGAACTGGGGAAAGTCCCGTCCACCCCTGGCCAGTACAGGGATCTTCGACAAAGAGCACTGCGGAATCGGTTTTCCCCTGCTGCGGAGAGGTTGGGGTTTTCCGATGTTTCCCGGGGCTGCGGAAAACGGGCGTGCTCAGGAGGTGCTCGCCATGCGCTGGTCTTCCCCAGTCTCTTCAGGGTTTTCCGCAGGCTCCGCGCAGACGCTTTCTGGCCTGGTTGGGCCGTGGTTCAGTGATTGGCCAATAAAAAAGCCCCGCTCAGCGGGGCTTGGCAGCGGGTTGGAAGGGGTTGGAACTCAGAAGCCCATCACGCTGGCCACCGTGGCCGTATCCGCCTCGAGGCCGGTATGGAACTTGGCGTCGTTGTGTTCGATGGCCGTGGTGGGGTCCTTCAGGCCATTGCCGGTGAGCACGCACACCACCGTGGCGCCGGCAGGCACCTCCTCGTGTCGTTTGAGCAGGCCGGCCACGGAAGCCGCACTGGCCGGCTCGCAGAACACACCCTCGTGGCTGCCCAGCAGCTTGTAGGCGTCGATGATTTCGGCATCGGTGACGGCCGTGAACTCACCGCCGCTCTCGCTGCGCACCTTGAGGGCCTTGTCGCGGTTGACCGGGTTGCCGATCCGGATCGCCGTGGCGATCGTGTCGGGCTGCTCCACGGTTTGCCCTACCACCAACGGGGCAGAGCCGGCGGCTTGGAAGCCCATCATCCGCGGCAGTTTGCGGCTGTGGCCCGCCTGGCGGTACTCGTTGAAGCCCATCCAGTAGGCGGTGATGTTGCCCGCGTTGCCCACGGGGATGCAAAGCCAGTCGGGGGCTTCACCCAGGGCATCCACCACTTCGAACGCGGCGGTTTTCTGTCCCTGCAGTCGGTAGGGGTTCACCGAGTTCACCAGGGTGATCGGATATTGATCCGCCACTTCGCGCACGATGGCCAGGGCCCGATCGAAGTTGCCCTTGATCGCGATCACCTCAGCTCCGTAGAGCAGGGCCTGGGCCAGCTTGCCCTGGGCCACATAGCCATCCGGGATCAGCACGAAGGCCCGCATGCCGCCGCGCCGGGCGTAGGCCGCGGCCGCCGCGGAGGTGTTGCCGGTGCTGGCGCAGATCACCGCCTCGGAACCGGCTTCCTTGGCCTTCGAAATGGCCATCGTCATGCCCCGGTCCTTGAAGGAGCCGGTGGGATTGAGGCCGTCGTATTTCAGATACACCTTCACGCCGCGGCCGATGCGCTCGGCGATGGCAGGCGCTGGAATCAGTGGGGTGGCGCCTTCTCGCAGGGTGATGACCGGCGTGGCGTCGCTCACCGGGAGCCAGCGGCGATAGCCCTCGATCAGGCCCGGCCAGTCCTGCATGGAAGGCTTGGGGCCACCGCCCAGACCCAGGCGCCGCAGGGATCGGAGCAGAGGCACGGGCAAGGGAAAGGGGCTGGCCCGAATCTACGGGGCGGCCTCAGGGGCCTTCTCCGCCTTGCCGCCGTTCTCGCCGCGGAGCCCATCGAGGGGGGACTCGGAGAAGAAGCGCACCAGCTCGCTGATTGAGCTCGCCTTGCTCATCAGGCTGAGCAGCGCCGGGATGCTCACCTCCAGCTCCCGGGTGGGGTAGGCGCGGAAGAAGCTGATGGCCGAGAGCGAGCCCTTGCCCTCCACGATCCCCATCACGATGGCCGAACGCAGGGCCGGCACGCCCACCTCCTTGGCCTTCATCGGGTAGAGGATGCGCGCCACCCGCTGCAGGATCGCCTCGCCGATCCGCGTGTTCAGCAACCGGCTCACCAGGGTGACCGGCAGGGTGATTGATTCGTTGAGCAGCCTGGCCACTGCCTCAGGTTTCTGCCGGCTGATCGCCAGCACGTCCACGAGCAGGCCCCGGGCCTCCCCGGTTTTGGCCAGGTGGGCCAGATCGTCCACGGAGATCGAGCGGCGGAAGGCCCCGGTCACGAACACCAGGTTTTCTGCCGCCTGCACCGAAGCCGGCAGCAGGGGTTGACCCACCAGCCCGATTCCCAGGGCGGCCGCTAGCAGGGCCTGGCGCTTGCGCGGACGACGGCTCAGGACGCTGCTCACCGAAGACTCAGCTGGAGTGCCGAAACCCTACGCCGACTGCCTGATCGGCATGGGCGGTACGAGCACATCGCGCACCAGCCGTACCACCGAGCGCTGGGCCAGCCCCCGGGCCACCTCCACACCCATCCGGCGCAGTTCGGGTTCCCCGAGCACCCGCGGCAGCCGGGCCAGCAGCAACTGGGGCTCAAAGCCCGGCAAGGCCTGCAGGATCACCAGCAGTTGCCGCACCGGTTCCAGATCCAGCAGGGGATCACCAGCCGGCTCCAGCGCCCGCCGCCGCAGGCCCGGGGGCTGGAGCTGCTCCGGCAACCGCTTGCCCAGGCGCAGCGCGGTGGCCCAGGCCAGCGCATCCACCTGTTCCACCACCGCTTCGGTGAGCTGCTGGCGCAGCAGGCCGCCGTTGGCGGAGAACAGGAAATCGAGCACCTGATCCAGCAGGTTGCCCAGGTCCAGTTGGCTCCCCTGGGCGGCGCTGGCCACCAGGTTTTCGAGCCGCTGCCAGCGGAAGATCTCCCCGTCGAACAGCATTTCCTTGAGGCTGTTGCGCAGGCCGGGATCCGGATCCTCCATCAAGCGCCGGGCGAAGTAGGGATAGGCGGCGCCCAGGATCTTGAAGTCGGGATCCACGCTCAGGGCGATCCCCTCCAGGGTCACCAGCGAGCGGATGATCAGCGCGTAATAGGGCGGTACTTGGAATGGGAAGCGATACATCACGCCGCTGAGGTCGTCGGTGACCGCCTTGAAGTCCATGCGGCTCACCCCCATCTCCAGGGCCTGCCCAAACACGCTCTCGAAGGCCGGAACAATCGGCTCGAGATTCACGTCTTCCGCCAGGAAGCCCAGGCTCACGAAGTCCTTGGAGAGCTTGCCGAAGTTGCGGTTCACCAGGTGCACCACGGCCTGGATCAGGCCCGTGCGGCTCTCGCGGCTCACCTCGCTCATCATCCCGAAGTCGAGGTAGGCCAGGCGGCCATCAGGCAGGGCCAGCAGGTTGCCGGGATGGGGATCGGCGTGGAAGAAGCCGTGTTCCAGCAGTTGCTGCAGGCTGCAGTTCACGCCCACCTGCACCAGCTCGTCGGGATCCACCCCCAGGCCCCGCACGGCCTCAAGGTTGGTGAGCTTCACCCCATCGATCCATTCCATCGTGAGCACGCGCCGGGCCGTGGCCTGCCGGTAGATGCGTGGCACCGCGATGCGCGGGTTGTGGGCATGCAGCTCGGCGAAGGCCTCGGCATTGCTGGCCTCGTTGCAGTAATCCATCTCCTCGAACACCCGCTTGCCCAGCTCATCGATCAGGGCCACCAGATCGGAGCGGATCAGGCCGATGTTCTGGTTGAGCCAGGCGGCGATGTTTCGCACGATGTAGAGGTCGAGCGTGATCTGCTCGCGCAGGCCCGGCCTCTGCACCTTCACGGCCACCTTCTCGCCGGTGATCAGGACGCCCCGGTGCACCTGGCCCAGGGAGGCTGCCGAGATCGGCTCGCGGTCGAGCTGGGCGTAGATCGCCTCCACCGGAGCGCCCAGGTCTTCTTCGATGCAGGCCATCGCCAGTGCCGAGTCAAAGCCGGGCAGCTGGTCCTGCAGCTGGGCCAGCTCCTCCAGCAGCAGCGGCGGCACGATGTCGGGCCGGGTGGAGAGGGCCTGGCCGGCTTTGATGAAGGCGGGTCCCAGCGAGGCCACCAGATCGGCGGCTTCCCGGGCGCGGGCGCGGGCGTGCTGTTTGTCGTCGAGCCGGCGTGTGACCCAGTCGAAGCCCACACTCAGCAGATACAGACCAATCGGCACCAGGGTTTGCCGCAGCCGCCGGATCAGGCGCTGGGGATGGCCGGCGTAGATGCGGGTGATTGCGGCCGGGTCGTAGGTGAGCAGGCCGGCGGCCTCAATGAAGTCGCTCAGTTCGGTCTGGCGGCCGCCCCCCAACCCCACGTTGATCGGAGCCTGGGGATCGGCGGGCGGCGTGATCCGCGGCTCCACCGGCGGCGGCGGCGCCATTGGGTCGGTGCCAAACACGGCGGCGCGCATGGCGGCCGTGGCCTGTTCCAGGGCGGTGGTCTGCTCAGGCACCGGCGGCGGGATTTGGAGGTCCTCCCCCCTTCTAAAGGAAAGGGACTGCCGCTACGGTCGGGGCGAACACCTGTTCCACTCACCAGCGGCCGTGCTCACCGGACTGCGCCTGGAGAACATTGCTCTGATTGAGCGGCTGGAGCTCGACTTTCGGGACGGCTTCACGGTGCTCACCGGTGAAACCGGTGCTGGCAAGTCGATCCTGCTGGATGCCCTCGATGCCCTGCTTGGAGGCAGTGGCGGTGGCCGGCTGCTGCGCCAGGGCAGCCGTCAGGGTTTGGTGGAGGCTTGCTTCAGCCTCACCCCGCCGCTGCAGGCCTGGCTTGCCCAGCAGGAGCTGGAAGCCGACGACGGCGGGGTGTTGCTCAGTCGCGAATGGCGCCTCAGCGATGGTCGCCTCACCAGCCGCAACCGCCTCAACGGTGTGGCGGTGAACCGCAGCCAGGTGCAGGAACTGCGCCCGCTGCTGCTGGATCTCACCGTGCAGGGCCAGACCCAGCAGCTGGCGCGCCCCGGCCAGCAGCGCCGCTGGTTGGATCGTTTCGGTGGTGAGCCCGTGCTGGAGGCCCTGGGCCCTGTGGCTGAGGCCTTTCAGCAGTGGAAGGCCTCAGCTGCTGCTCTAGAGGAAGCCCGGGCCAGCTGGGAGCAGCTGCAGCGGGAGCGCGAACGGCAGGAGCAGCTGCTGGCGGACCTGGAGGCCGCCCAACTGGATGATCCCCAGGAACGGGTGCGCCTGCAGCAGGAGCAGGACCGCCTGGCCCATGGCGTGCGCCTCCAGGAGGGGGTGATGACCCTGATGGGCCGGCTCGTGGAGGGGGCGGAAGGGGCCCCCTCGGTGCTTGATCACCTGGCGGCCTGCGAACAGGAGCTGCACACCATGCAGCAGCTCGATGGCTCGCTCGAATCGCTCAGCAGCAGCGCCACCGATGCCCTGGCCCAGCTGCAAGACCTGGTGCGCGACCTTGATCGCTATGGGGCTTCGCTGGAGAGCGACCCCGAGCGGCTGGCGGAGCTGCAGGAGCGCATGGCCCAGCTCAAGGCCCTGGAACGCCGCCATGGCCAGGATCTGGCCCAGCTGATGGCCCTGCGTGATCGGCTGCGCGACCAGCTCGGCCCGGGAGGTGGTGAGGCCTCCCTGCAGGCGCTGGAGGTTCGCGAGGGACGGGCCCGCCAGCAGCGCGACCGCCTCAATGGCCACCTCACCGCCCGCCGCCAGGCCGCGGCGGTGGCCCTGGAGCAGCAGCTGATGGAGGCGCTGCGGCCGATGGGCCTGGCCAACGTGCGCTTCGCCGTGCAGATCGAGCCTGCGGCGGCCGGTGTAGAGGGGGCCGATGCGGTGCAGTTTCTGTTTTCCGCCAACCCAGGCCAGCCCCTGGCGCCCCTGGCCGAGGTGGCCTCGGGCGGTGAGATGAGCCGCTTTTTGTTGGCCCTGAAAACCTGCCTGGCCGCGGCCGATCCGCACGTCACCCTGCTGTTCGATGAAATCGACACCGGTGTGAGCGGCCGGGTGAGCGGTGCGATGGGGGAACTGCTGCGGTGTCTGGCCGCCCAGCGCCAGGTGTTCTGCGTGACCCACCAGCCCCTGGTGGCCGCCGCGGCCGACCACCATTTCCGGGTGAGCAAGCAGGTGGTGGACGGCATCACCCACACCCGAGTGTCCCCACTGCGGGACACTGAGGCCCGCCAGGCGGAGCTGGCCGAACTCGCCGGGGGCGACCACAGCGAGGCTCGCAGCTACGCCGCCAGCCTGCTGGAGCAGCACGCATGACCACCACCTTCCCCCGCCGCTGGACCCTGGCCGCCATGCCCAGCCAGCAGGGCCGGGTGGCCCTGATCACCGGCGCCAGCAGCGGCCTCGGGCTCGAATCAGCCCGGGCCCTGGCGGCGGCCGGAGCCACGGTGCTGCTCGCCTGCCGCTCCCTGGCCAAGGCCGAGGCCACGCGCCAGGAGCTGCTGGGTGCCGGTGCTCTGGACGTGGTGGCCCTGGATCTGGCCGATCTCGAGAGTGTGCAGGCGGCGGCGCAGCAGGTGCAGGAGCGCTACGGCCGCCTGGATCTGCTGCTGGCCAATGCGGGGGTGATGGCACCGCCGCGGATGCGGACACGCCAGGGCTTCGAGCTGCAGTTCGGGGTGAACCACGTGGGCCATTACCTGCTCACCCGGCTGCTGTTGCCGCTGCTGCAGGCCCAGCCCGGTGCCCGGGTGGTGCATGTCACCTCCGGTGCCCAGTACTTCGGAAAGCTCAACTTCGACGACCTCAACGGCGAGGGCCGCTACGACCGCTGGGCCGCCTACGGCCAGAGCAAGCTCGCCAATGTGGCCCTCGCCCTGGAGCTGCAGCGTCGCCTGCAGGCCGCCGGCAGTGGGGTGTGGTCGCTGGCGGCGCACCCCGGGCTCGCTCGCACCAACCTTCAGCCCGCCTCGGTGGCGGCCAGTGGCGCCCGCCTCGAAGCGGTGGCGTATCGGCTGATGGATCCCCTGTTCCAGAGCGCCGCCATGGGGGCCCTGCCCCAGCTCTTCGCCGCCACGGCGCCCGAGGCGGAGCCTGGTGGCCATTACGGCCCCAGCCGCTTCGGTGGCCTCAATGGCTGGCCAGCCCCGGCCCGCGTGGCCCCAGCTGCCCTGGATCCCGACCAGGGATCCCGTCTGTGGGAGGTGAGTGAGCAGCTCTGCCGCCAGGCCCTGCCTGGGTTGGAGCTGCCTGCGCTCGTGCGCACCTGAACCTCAGGGCGCCGCCCATAGAATCAGCCGTTCTCGAGCCGGCCGGATGCCCCGCGCCAAGAGCAGCAAGGCCACCCAGGACGCGCCTGCGCTCACCCTGCATGAGAAGGCTGCGCAGCGGGAGGCCCAGCTGGACGGCAGCCGGGTGCTGAGCGGCGGCTCGCTGGAGGACGTGATCCGGGTGCGCGGCGCGCGCCAGCACAACCTCAAGAACGTCGATCTCACCATTCCCCGCAACCGCCTGGTGGTGTTCACCGGCGTGAGCGGCAGTGGCAAGAGCTCCCTGGCCTTCGACACGATCTTTGCCGAGGGCCAGCGCCGCTACGTCGAGAGCCTCTCGGCCTATGCGCGCCAGTTCCTCGGCCAGGTGGACAAGCCGGATGTGGACGCCATCGAGGGGCTGTCGCCGGCGATCTCGATCGACCAGAAATCCACCAGCCACAACCCCCGCTCCACCGTTGGCACGGTGACGGAGATCCAGGACTACCTGCGCCTGCTGTTCGGCCGCGCCGGGGAGCCCCACTGCCCCGAGTGCGACCGCTCGATCCGGCCCCAGTCCATCGACGAGATGGTGGACCAGATCCTCAAGCTCCCCGAGGGCACCCGCTATCAGCTGCTGGCGCCGGTGGTGCGCGGCAAGAAGGGCACCCACGTGAAGCTGCTCTCCGGCCTGGTGGCCGAGGGCTTCGCCCGGGTGCGCATCAACGGCGAGGTGCGCGAGCTGGCCGACAACATCGAGCTCGACAAGAACCACGCCCACAACATCGAGGTGGTGGTGGATCGCCTGGTGTCCCGCGAGGGGATCCAGGAGCGCCTCACCGATTCCCTGCGCACGGCGCTCAAGCGCGGCGACGGCCTCGCGCTGGTGGAGGTGGTGCCCAAGAGCGGCGAGGAGCTGCCGGAGGGCGTGGAGAAGGAGCGCCTCTATTCCGAGAACTTCGCCTGCCCGGTGCATGGCGCGGTGATGGAGGAGCTTTCGCCGCGGCTGTTCTCGTTTAACAGCCCCTACGGCGCCTGCCCCGACTGCCACGGCATCGGCCATCTGCGCAAGTTCACCGAGGAGCGGGTGATCCCCGATCCCTCCCTGCCGGTGTATGCCGCCGTGGCCCCCTGGGCTGAGAAGGACAACTCCTATTACTTCTCCCTGCTCTATTCAGTGGGCGAGGCCTTTGGCTTCGAAATCAAGACCCCCTGGAACCAGCTCACGTCCGAGCAGCAGGACGTGCTGCTCAACGGCTCCCGCGAGCCGATCGCCATCCAGGCCGATAGCCGCTACCGCAAGTCGGAGACGTATGTGCGGCCATTCGAGGGGATCCTGCCGATCCTGGAGCGTCAGCTGCGCGATGCCAGTGGCGAGGCCGTGCGCCAGAAGCTGGAGAAGTTTCTGGAGTTGGTGCCCTGCGCCAGCTGCCACGGCCTGCGCCTCAAGCCCGAGGCCCTGGCGGTGCGGGTGGGCCCCTACCGGATCCATGAGCTCACCAGCAGCAGCGTGGGCGAGAGCCTGCGGCGAATCGAGCAGTTGATGGGGGTGGGCGAGAGCGAGGGAGCGGAACCCCTCCTCAATGCCCGCCAGATCCAGATCGGCGATCTGGTGCTGCGGGAGATCCGCATGCGCCTGCGCTTCCTCTTGGATGTGGGCCTCGATTACCTCAGCCTGGATCGTCCGGCGATGACGCTCTCAGGCGGCGAGGCCCAGCGCATCCGCCTGGCCACCCAGATCGGGGCTGGCCTCACCGGCGTGCTCTACGTGCTGGATGAGCCGAGCATCGGCCTGCACCAACGCGACAACGACCGGCTGCTGGCCACGCTGCTGAAGCTGCGCGACCTGGGCAACACCCTGATCGTGGTGGAGCACGACGAAGACACGATGCGCGCCGCGGACCACATCGTGGACATCGGCCCGGGGGCCGGCGTGCATGGGGGCCGAATCGTGGCCGAGGGCAGCCTCGATGCGCTGTTGGCGTCGGAGGAGTCGCTCACCGGGGCTTACCTGAGTGGGCGGCGATCGATTCCCACCCCGGCGGAGCGGCGCACTGCTGGCTCGCGCAAGATCACGCTGGTGGGTTGCGAGCGCAACAACCTCAGCGGCTTTGACGTGGACTTCCCGCTGGGCCGGCTGGTGTGCGTGACCGGCGTGAGCGGCAGCGGCAAGAGCACGATGGTGAACGAGCTCCTGCATCCGGCACTGGAGCACAAGCTCGGCCTCAAGGTGCCGTTCCCTTCGGGGGTGCAGGAGCTGAAGGGCATCAAGGCGATCGACAAGGTGATCGTGATCGACCAGAGCCCGATCGGCCGCACGCCCCGCTCGAATCCGGCCACCTATACCGGCGCCTTTGATCCGATCCGCCAGGTGTTTGCCGCCACGGTGGAGGCCAAGGCCCGCGGCTATCAGGTGGGCCAGTTCAGCTTCAACGTGAAGGGCGGCCGCTGTGAGGCCTGCAGCGGCCAGGGCGTGAACGTGATCGAGATGAACTTCCTGCCCGATGTGTACGTGCAGTGCGATGTGTGCAAGGGCGCCCGCTACAACCGCGAAACCCTGCAGGTGAAATACAAGGGCTTCACCATCGCCGATGTGCTGGAGATGACGGTGGAGCAGGCCTGCGAGGTGTTCTCCGCCATCCCCCAGGCGGCGGATCGCCTGCGCACGCTGGTGGATGTGGGTTTGGGCTACGTGAAGCTCGGCCAGCCGGCGCCCACCCTCTCCGGCGGTGAGGCCCAGCGGGTGAAGCTGGCCACCGAACTCTCACGCCGGGCCACTGGCAAAACGCTCTATCTGATCGACGAGCCCACCACCGGCCTGAGCTTTTACGACGTGCACAAGCTCATGGATGTGATCCAGCGGCTGGTCGATAAGGGCAACTCCGTGCTCGTGATTGAGCACAACCTCGATGTGATCCGCTGCTCCGACTGGATCATCGATCTCGGCCCAGAAGGCGGCGACAAGGGCGGTCAGATCGTGGTGACGGGAACGCCAGAAGAGGTGGCGGAACATCCCACCAGTCACACGGGGCGCTATCTCAAACAGGTGTTGGCGCAGCATCCACCTCAACCCATGGTGGTTGCGTCGTGACAGTGACACCAGATCTGGTGCTTGCTCCCTACTCTCCACACCAGTGAATCCGCCCCCGAGCGATGCGCATCCTGGTCAAGTCGCTGGCCAGCAGCCTGATCCTTGAGGACGAGGCCCAGGCCCAGGATCCAGCTCCCGCCGTTTACACGACGGCGATCTGCTCCGACGCCGGCCTGGTGGCGTCCCTCACTGGCATCGCCCAGCTCACCCGTGAGCTGGGTTTCACGTTGCACCCTGAAACCCTCTACGCCTCGGATGGCGGCAGCGCCACGTATCACGCTGATCACGCCGAGGTGCCGGTGGCCCTGGCCGTGGATTGCAACCCTCGCCGCGGCACCGTGGCCCTCGCGGTGTCGGGTATGGACGCCGACGAAACCCTGGAATGCTTCAACACCCTGGAGCGGGCCCTGTTTGGCGATTGCTGAGGACCTCGGGCCTCAATCGCGCGAATCGTGTGAATTTCTACACAGTTGAAGCGCTGCTGATCCGCCCTGGCCGGGTCCGCCGGCATCCCTGTGCACGAGCTGAGTCTCAAACGGGATCCTGAGCTAGGTCTGTCGTTTGGGCTGTTGTTGCGCCGCTCTGGCCTGGAAAAACGGGCTACAGGTGGGTCATGGGCTACTACGCGCTCCACCTGCATCTGCATGGTTTGTTTCGAGGCCGCGACCTGGAGCTGGGTCGCGATCCCGACACCGGCGGCCAGACCACCTACGTGCTCGAACTGGCCCGGGCCCTGGCGGCCCGTCCCGAGGTGGACCGCGTGGATGTGGTGACCCGCCTGGTGGCCGATCGGCGCGTCTCGGCGGATTACGCCTGTCCCTCCGAGCGCGTTGCCCCGGATCTGACGATCCTGCGTCTGCCCTTCGGGACCCGGCGCTACCTGCGCAAGGAACTGCTTTGGCCGTTCCTGGATGAACTGGCCGATTCGCTGGTGGAGCGCCTGCTGGGCCAGGACCGGCTGCCCGATTGGATCCACGCCCACTACGCCGATGCCGGCTATGTGGGGGCGTTGCTCCAGCGCCGGCTGGGGGTGCCACTGGTGTTCACAGGCCATTCCCTGGGCCG
>JBBASQ010000026.1:0-17399 GCA_040399185.1 Prochlorococcaceae cyanobacterium | reverse complement strand
TGCTCCAGCGCCGGCTGGGGGTGCCACTGGTGTTCACAGGCCATTCCCTGGGCCGCGAGAAGCGCCGCCGCCTGCTGGCCGCTGGATTGGACGGCCGCCAGATCGATCAGCAGTTCGCGATGGCACGGCGCATCGATGCCGAAGAGCTCGCCCTAGCCCACAGCCAGCTGGTGGTGACCAGCACCGCCCAGGAGCGCGACACCCAGTACGGCCGTTACGCCCGCTTTCGCTCCGACGATGCCCAGGTGATCCCACCCGGGGTGGATACCGGCCTGTTCTTCCCCCCCAAGCGGGCGGTGGGCGATCCCTCGGTAACCGCGATGGTGGCTCCGTTTTTGCGGGAGCCGGACCTGCCACCGGTGCTCACCATCTGCCGTGCCGATCACCGCAAGAACATTCCCGCGTTGGTTGAGGCGTTCGGTCGCTCAGAGCACCTGCGTCGCCACCACAATCTGGTGCTGGTGTTGGGGTGTCGCGACGATCCCAGCCAACTGGAACGCCAACAGCGTGAGGTGTTCCAGCAGGTGTTCGAGCTGGTGGACCGCTTCAACCTCTACGGCCAGGTGGCCTATCCCAAGCAACACGATCGCCATCAGATCCCTGCGATCTACCGCTGGGCCGCCTCGCTGGGCGGGCTCTTTGTGAACCCGGCCCTCACCGAACCGTTTGGGCTCACCCTGCTGGAGGCCGCGGCCAGTGGCCTGCCGGTGGTGGCCACCGACGATGGCGGTCCCCGCGACATCCTGGCCCGCTGCAGCAATGGCCTGCTGGTGGATGCATCGGATCTCGATGCCCTGCAGAAAGCGATTGAAAGCGCCTTTGCCGATCCCCAGCGCTGGAGCCGCTGGCAGCGCGCCGGTATCGAAGCCGTGAGCCGGTCGTTCAGCTGGGATGCCCACGTCCTGCACTATCTGGGGGCGATTGCGCCGGCTGTGGCGGCTGCGGATCAGCCCGGGTCAGCTTTGCCTGCCCTCCACCCGGCGCCCGCACCACCGTGTCAGCGGCTGCTGGTACTGGATCTGGATGTGTCCCTGGCCACGCCCGATGAGGCCAGCCTTGGGGAGCTGCGTCGCCGCCTGCTGGCGGATCCCGGTTTGGCGCTGGTGGTGAGCACGGGCCGGGCGTTCAAGGCAGCCCGCCTGCGCTACCGCGAGCTCCATCTGCCTGAACCCCTGGTGTGGATCACGCGGGCGGGCACGGAAATCCATCGACGCAGCCGTGAACCCCACACCTGGACGGTGGACGCGGCCTGGACCGACCACATTGCCCCCGGCTGGGATCGGGAGGCGGTGTTAGCGGCGCTGGCCGATTTCAAGGGCCGCCTGGAGCTGCAAGGTCCTGAAGACCAAGGGGCTTTCAAAGTGAGCTATGTGCTTCCGATCTCGGATCACGGCCTGTTGCCGCTGGTGCGCCAAACCCTGCGTCAGCACGGCCTGCCGGCCAGGCCCTACCTCTTCCACCACCGCTTCATCGACGTGCTGCCCCTGCCGGCCTCCAAGACCGAAGCGCTGCGCTTTCTGGCCCATGGCTGGGGGCTGCCGCTGGCGTCGGTGCTGGTGGAGGCGAGCCAGCAGGGCGATGACCAGCTGCTCTCGGGCTTAACCCTCGGCGTCGTGCCCCACGACCATGATCCCTGCCTGGAAACGCTGCGGGGTCACCGGCGGGTGTACTTCGCCTCCAAGCCCCAGGCCTGGGGCCTGTTGGAAGGCCTCGACCATCACCACTTCCTCAAGCGCTGACGCTCAGGGCATGGGGTCATTGCTCTCCACGCCGGCGTAGTGGCTGTTGGAGTTCGGCATCCAGTAGCTGAGGTCGTTCTGCCAGAACACCCGGCCGGCTAACTGCCCGGTGGCCAGCTTGCTGCCGGCCATGGCGGTGAGCAGCTGGCCCATCTCCACCAGGGTGAGAT
Source organism: Prochlorococcaceae cyanobacterium (assembly GCA_040399185.1). Classification (GTDB taxonomy): domain Bacteria; phylum Cyanobacteriota; class Cyanobacteriia; order PCC-6307; family Cyanobiaceae; genus UBA5018. The sequence goes on along the minus strand of JBBASQ010000026.1, from coordinate 15,490 downwards.
CGGTCTTCACGTCGTCGCCGGCGATCTTCATCAGCGCCGGTAGCTGGGCCAGGGTGCTGGGCTGGGCCAGCTTGCGGAACACCTCCCGCAGCACCAGCTTCTGCCGCTCCATCCGCCCCAGGTCGCCCAGTTCATCGTTGCGGAAGCGCAGGAACCCCTCCAGCGCCTCCCCCTTGAGCAGCTGGCGACCGGGATAGAGGTCGATGTAGAGCCCCTGGCTGTTGTCCACGTAGTACATGCGCTTGGGCACGTCCACCTCCACGCCGCCCAGTGCATCGGCCAGCCGTTCCACCGCCCGCAGGTTCACCTTCAGGTAGCGGCCCACCGGTGCGTTCACCAGCTGGCCCACCTCCCGCTTGGCGGCATCGGCGCCGCCCAGCATGTACAGGGCATTGGCCTTGGTGACGCCATAGGCGTCGCTCTCCACGAAGGTGTCGCGGGGCACCTGGGTCACCGTCGTGGTGCCGTCCTTCACCTGCACGGTGAACATCACATCGGTGTTGTCCGCCACCTTGTCGGTGCCAAGCACCAGCACCTGGCGTTCACCCACGCCGAAGGGATTCACGAGCTCCGCCAGCTTGCCCGGCCCGTGCAGCAGCCCGGCCAACGCTCCGCTGGCCAGGTGGGGCAGCGGACCGGCCAGCCCGTAGCCCAGGGCCACGCCCAGGGCAAAAGGAATCAGGGGAATCCGGCGACCGGCCTTGCCTTGGCTGGCCGGGGCTGGGTGGGCACTGCGGGGCTGCTGTCCCCGCCGCTGCCGCTCGGCCTTGGCTTTTTCGTTCTTTTTGCGCTGCTCGCGCCGTTCCCGCAGGTCTGCCACATCCCCCACCGGGCGCTGCCGGCCGTTGCCGCTGGTGCGATCGCTGCGGCGCCGGCGGGGTGGACGGGGCTGGGCCTGACTCATGGCGCTTCCTGATCGGCGCACCATAAGGAGCGGATCTGTCCCGCACCAGTGGGTATCGGCCGCTTCAGGGGGCTGGCAGCATCTGGATACGCGCGGCTGCCCCGTCGGCACGGTCGCGGGCCTGGCTCTCGCTGGTGCCGCGGGCCAGGGCCACCCCCATGCGCCGCTGGGGGCGGGCATCGGGTTTGCCGAACAGCAGCACCTGGGTGTCGGGTTCGGCGAGGGCCTCGGCCACCCCCGTGAACTGCACGCTCTCCAGGCTTTCGCTGGCCAGGATCACCCGGCTGGCGGCGGGCCCCAGGGAGTGGATCTCGGGGATTGGCAGGCCCAGCACGGCCCGCACGTGCAGTTCGAACTCGCTGAGGTTCTGGCCCATCAGGGTCACCAGGCCCGTGTCATGGGGGCGGGGGGAGAGCTCGGAGAACACCACCTCACAATCCCCTGGCTCGCTGGTGCCCGGCCTGCGGCAGAGGAAGAACTCCACCCCGAACAGGCCGGCGCCGCCGAGCTCATCGGTGACGGCCTTGGCCATCGCCTGGGCGGCTGCCAGTTGTTCCGCCCCCATTGCCGCCGGCTGCCAGCTGCACTGGTAGTCGCCACGCTCTTGGATGTGGCCGATTGGCGGGCAGAACAGGGTGGGCCCGTTCCACTGCTTCACGGTGAGCAGGGTGATCTCCAGCTCGAACTGGAGAAACTCCTCCACGATCACCCGCGCCCCCGCGCCGCGGGCGCCCGCCATGGCGGCCTCCCAGGCGGCCGGTATCTCTGCGCCGCTGCGCACCACGCTCTGCCCCTTGCCCGAGGAGCTCATCACCGGCTTCACCACCACCGGCCAACCCAGGGGTTCGGCAGCGGCGGCCAGTTCCTCGGCGCTCTCGGCGTAGGCGAAGCGGGCCGTGCGCAGGTCCAGGTTGCCGGCGGCCAGATCGCGGATCCGGTCGCGGTTCATGGTCACGGCCGTGGCCCGGGCCGTGGGGATCACCGTGATGCCTTCAGCCTCCAGCTCTGCCAGCGCATCCACCGCCAGCGCCTCGATCTCGGGGATCACCAGATCGGGTTTGTGGGCCCGCACCACGGCCTTGAGGGCCGCGGCGTCGGTCATGGTGATCACCTCGCAGGCATCGGCCACCTGCATGGCCGGGGCGCCTGGGTAGCGGTCTACCGCGATCACCCGGCAGCCCAGCCGCTGGGCGGCGATGGCCACCTCCTTCCCCAGCTCACCGCTGCCGAGCAGCATCAGGGTGCGGGGAAGAACCGGTGTTGCCATCGGAGCTGGGCGGTGCTGGGCCCGATTCAAGCTGCTAGAGAGGGCGGCACACCGCGGGGCGTTGTTGATGGCTCAGCTGATCCCTGCGCTTGTTGTTTCCAGCCGGCTGTTGGCCTTCAGCACGGCTGGCGATGCAGCCAACGGCCTGCTGTTCGGTTGGGACATCGCCACGATGCAGAAGTGGGCGCTCATCTACCTGGGCGCTTCGTCGCTGGCCTTTGTGCTCGTTTGGGTGATCGGTTTCTTCCGTCGTGCCAGTTAGTTGAGCAAGGTGAGCTGGCGCACGGGCGGCTCCTCACTCACGAAGCCGTAGGCCTCGAACACCGCCGGATCCGGGTGGGTGATGCGCTGGCCGTCGGCGTGGCGCTCCACGCGGAAGCCCTCATCGGCCATGCGACGCATCAGTGCCGCCGATTCTTCGAACCGGGCTGCCATCGCCTCGAGGCTGGCGCAGTCGGCGGTGAGACCGGTTTCCTTCCAGGTGAAGTAGGCCATGGGGGCTACGGAGGTTGGAGGGGGCTCAGGGCAGGAGCACCAGCCCCAGCACCACCAGCAACAGGCTCGCACCCCAGAACCGGATCACCACCTGCTGCTCATCCAGCCCACCCAGTTCGAAGTGGTGGTGCAGCGGCGCCATGCGCAGCACCCGGCGGCCCTGGCCGGTGGCCGGGTTCTTGGTGGCCTTGAACACCCACACCTGCACGATCACCGACAGCGATTCGGCCAGGAACACCCCGCCCATCAGCAGCAGCGGCCAGAGGCTGTTGCTCAGCAGGGCCACGGCGCTGAGGGCCGCGCCCATCGCCAGCGAGCCCGTATCGCCCATGAACACCCGGGCCGGGTTGCGGTTGTGGGCCAGGAAACCCAGCCAGCAGCCGGCCATCGCCACGCAGAACGCCGCCAGCGAGGGATCGCCTTCATGGCCGCGCAGCATCAGCTGCAGCCCCATGCCGGTGAACACCACGGCGCCGCAGCCCGCCGCCAAACCATCCAGGCCGTCGGTGAGGTTGGTGGCGTTGCTCTCGGCCAGGAACACGAACAGGCCCAGCGGCCAGATCAACAGTCCGATCGGCAGCAGCCAGCCCAGGGGCAGGGCGATGGTGCCGGCCTCCGGACCCCCCAGCCACTGGCCCTGCCAGGCCCACAGCAGAAACAGCACCGCTGCCCCGGCCTGCAGCAGCAGCTTGCCCCGGGGGGTGAGGCCGGTGTTGGTGCGCTTGGTGAGGCTGCGCCAGTCGTCGATGGCGCCGATGGCCATGTAGGCCAGGGTGATGGCCGCCACCGCCACCAGCCGCGGATCCCGCGGGCTCACCAGGGCGCCGATCAGCACCCCCACGGGCACCACCAGCAGACCGCCCATCGTGGGGGTGCCGGCCTTGCTGTGGTGGGCCTGGGGCCCTTCCTGGCGGATCACCTGCCCCAGCTTGAGCCGCCGCAGCCGTGGCACGCCCCAGGCGGTGGTGCCCCCCGCCACCAGCGCGGCCACCACCAGCGGCAGGCTCAGCAGCGAGTTGGGCACCAGCGCGTCGCTGAGCAGGCAGGCCGCCAGCAGCACAAAGCCCAGCAGTGCCGCTGCGAGGCGGCCGCTGCCGGGCTTGGTTGGAGACGCTGATGTCTGGGATGCGGGAGACGGTGAACCTGGGGCCAAGGTGCCGGGGCCAGCAGGCCCCAGTGTCCCGCGCCGGGCTCAGTCTTCCCAGTCCTCTTCGGGCTGTTCGTCGGCCTGGTTGTAATCCTCCTTCTCGCCCATCAGCGCAGAGAGCTCCTCCTCTTCCACGGTGCTCACGTCCGCGGTGGCGGTGTCCTCATCGGCCACCAGGCGGCCGCTGGTTTCCAGCCAGCTCAGCAGGTCGGGCTCATCGCGCAGGGGGAGAACCGGTGCCGGCTCGCTCCGCTGGTAGCGGGTAAGCGAGGGGTTGACACTGTCGAGGCGGCTGGCGCCGCTGGAGGCCAGAGTGCTCATGCGGTCGGGTATCGCTGATCGCTAGTGGCTTGGGGCCAATCCACCACCATACCGTTTGGGATTTCCAAGGCCTCATGCCTGTCACCAAGCTGCGCGCGTTGCTGCGGTCCTGGGCCCTCGCCCTGGCGGTGAGTGCTGCCCTGGTGGCTGCAGGGGAGCGCTGGCCGGAACCGCTGCCGATCCAGCCGCTGCTGGTGTGGAGCCTGGTGCTGCTTCCGCCGGCCCTGATGGCCGTGGTGCTGCTGCTGCGCTGGCGGCTGCCCGCAGGCGACGCGAGAGAATCGGTCGACTGAGCGCAGGAGACGCGTTGATGGGTCGGGCGAAGAAGGCGGTGCTGGCCTATTCCGGTGGCGTGGACACCAGTGTGTGCATCCCCTACCTCAAGAATGAGTGGGGTGTGGAGGAGGTGATCACCTTCGCCGCCGACCTGGGCCAGGGCGATGAGCTGGAGCCCATCCGCCAGAAGGCCCTCGATTCCGGCGCCAGCCAGTCGATCGTGGGCGACCTGATCGAGCCGTTCATCACCGAATTCGCCTTCCCGGCGATCCGCGCCAACGCTCTCTACGAAGGTCGCTACCCCCTCTCCACCGCCCTGGCCCGGCCCCTGATTGCCCGCCGCCTGGTGGAGATCGCCCGCGAGGTGGGTGCCGATGCCGTGGCCCACGGCTGCACCGGCAAAGGCAACGACCAGGTGCGCTTTGACGTGGCCATCGGCGCCCTGGCACCTGATCTGAAGGTGCTCACCCCGGCGCGGGAGTGGGGCATGAGCCGCGAGGAAACCATCGCCTACGGCGAGCGCTGCGGCATTCCTTCGCCCGTGAGCAAGAAGTCGCCCTATTCGATCGATCTCAACCTGCTGGGCCGCTCGATCGAGGCTGGCCCCCTGGAGGATCCCAACGTGGAGCCCCCCGAGGAGATCTATGCCCTCACCGTGAGCGTGGAGGCGGCCCCCGATCAGCCCCAGGTGGTGGAGATCGGCTTTGAAAACGGCTATCCCGTGAGCATCGATGGCGTGCGCCTCGATCCGGTGAGCCTGATCCGCAAGGCCAATGAACTGGCCGGCAAGCACGGTTTCGGTCGGCTCGACATGATCGAAAACCGGGTGGTGGGCATCAAGAGCCGCGAGATTTATGAAACCCCCGGCCTGCTGCTGCTGATCAAGGCCCACCAGGAGCTCGAGAGCCTCACCCTGGCCGCCGACGTGCTGCGCACCAAGCGCCAGCTGGAGCAGCAGTGGGCTGATCTCGTGTATCAGGGCCTCTGGTATGGCCCGCTCAAGGATGCCCTCGACGGCTTCATCGACCGCACCCAGCTCACCGTGAATGGCAGCGTGCGCGTGAAGCTCCATAAGGGCAACGCCACGGTGGTGGGCCGCACCAGCACCGCCAATAGTCTCTACGTGCCCGACATGGCCACCTACGGCGCCGAAGACCAGTTCGACCACAGGGCGGCCGAGGGCTTCATCTACGTGTGGGGCCTGCCCACCCGCCTCTGGGCCGCTTCCCGCCGGGGCTGAAGCCTCCCGGTCAACTCAGGCCGCCTGGGCCCTGTCGTCGTCGCTTCCCGCCTGCGGGTGGGGCGACGGCAATCCGAAGGCGTGGCGTAGGGCCTTGCGAAGGCGGGGGGTGCGCCGGGCGGCTGGTAGCTGGAGCTGTCGCCCGGGCTCTGGCGCGCCCTGCAGTTGCTGCAACTGATTCCGAAGGTTGGCGTTGTCCTCCAGGATCGGTTGGAGGCGCTGCTGGAATTTGCGCTCGAAGATCTGCGGGATTTCCTCCAGCAGCTCGTGCATCGCGGCCAGTTCAGCCCGGGCGGCATCCAGTTCCTGCTGCAGCCGCTGCTGATGGGCCAGGGCGTCGGCGGAACGCTGCTGGGGTAGACGCTGGCCCGAATCTTCGCTGGAGACCAGATTCCGTTCCGCCCACGCAAAAACCGAAGCGGTCTGTGAGGACCACTTCGGTTCGGGGGGGAGGGAATCTTTGCGTGCTTCCGGCTCCATGGCCGGACACTACTGATTTGCCTCGTTATTTACAAGCTCAGACGCCTGCGGGCTCGGCGGCGGCGGTTTCGCCGCTCACCATCGGGATGCTGCGGGGAGCGGGCATCGGACCGTCCTGCTTGACGGTGAGGTAGCGAATCACGTCTTCCGAGAGGCGCATGGCGCGCTCCAGGGGGGCCACGTGCTGGCCGTTGCCGTTGTGGTTCAGCTGTACGTAGATGCCTTCGCGATGCTTGGCGATCGGGTAGGCCAGGCGGCGCTTACCGCGCATCTGGCAATCGAGCACTTCACCACCGGACTCGGTCACGAGGTCGCGGTACTTGGTGATGTGGCTCTCCACCTCTTCCTCCGGAATGTCCGGACGAAGGATGTACATCGTTTCGTAATAAGGCTGCGTCATGGTCGCCAGACGAATGCTTTGGCAGCGGCCAGCGGGACGGGTCCCACCAGCGACGGACTCAACAACTTATCGCAGCGCCTCCCCGGGGCTTGCGGGAGCAGCATCAGTACAGCTGCATCCGGACCGCCTCGGAGATGGTGGGCAGGTCGGCGTCCTTCCCCCTGAGGTTCTGCACCACCCCGAAGGCCACCACCACCAGGGCCCCCAGGAACACGGTGTTGCTCAGGGTGCGGAGGGCGAAGCCGCCACCCAGGGGATTCAGCAGCACCTGGAACACCAGGCCCACCAGCACCAGCACGATGTCGATCAGGATCGCCTGCAGCACGTTGAAGCGGATGCCGTAGGGCACCCGGGCGTTGCGCACCACGGCCAGATAGAGCACCAGGAACAGCACCAGGCCGCCGAAGGGCACGGCCTGCTCCACCACGGCAATCGGCAGGGCCGGCAGGGTGAGCCATTGCAGGGCAGGGAATAGGCCGAACAGGGCGCGGCCGAAGGGAATGGCATCGCTCCAGGGCAGCAGGTAGGCCGCGGCGGCCAGCAGCCGTTGCCAGATCGGTGGGGCCTGCATGGGCGGCTGGCGGGGGAGCGTGACCGCAGGCTAGTGGCCGCTTCCCAGCTGCTCGAGGGCGCCGGCGCGCATCGCCTCCACCGGCACGTCGTTGCGCCCGCTCCATAGCCGTAGTCCTGCAGCCCCCTGCTGCACCAGCATTTCCAGGCCATCGAACGTGCGGCAGCCGCGGGCGGCGGCGGCCTGCAGCAGCCGGGTGGGGCGGGGGATGTAGATGAGGTCGTACACGCAGCAGCTCGGGGTGAGGGCCTCCAGCTCGGTGGGGTTCAGGGGGCAGTGGTCGGCGGCCGTGGGATCGCTGGCTGACGCCATGCCCACCGGCGTGGTGTTCACCACCAGGGAGGCGCGGGCCAGCAGGGGCAGCAGCGGGCTGTCAGCTGGTCCTGCGTTGCCCGTCCTGTCGCCAGCCCATTCCAGGGTGTGGAGCTGGGGCGCCCAGGCGCGGCAGTCGGCGGCGAAGGCCTCGAGGCTCTCGCGCCGGCGCGCCGCCACGGTGATCCGCTCCAGTCCCAGCTCCACCAGCGCCGCCACCACGGCCCGGCTGCTGCCACCGCAGCCCAGCACCAGCGCTTCCTTGCCCTGCCATGCCTCACCCCGCAGCGGCGCCAGGAAGCCCTCCACATCCGTATTGGTGCCGTGCCAGCCGCCCCCCTCCAGGGGCACCAGGGTGTTCACCGCTCCCACCCGCTCGGCCAGGGGGCTCAGCTCCCGGCACAGCGCCGCCACCGCGTGCTTATGGGGAATGGTGACGCTCATGCCGCGGCAGCCAATCGCTTCCAGGCCCTCCACCAGTACCGCCAGTTTTTCGGGGCCCACCGGCAGGGCCAGGTACACCCAGTTCAGGCCGAGCTCCTGGATTGCTGCGTTGTGCATCGCCGGCGAGAGCGAATGGCGCACCGGATCCCCCAGCACCGCCAGCAGCTGGGTGGTGCCCGAGATGGCGAAGGGCTGGATGGGGGCCATGGGGGCGCGGCGGCTCAGCGGCACGGTAAGGGCCTGTTCGGGTCCTGTTCGGGAACCACACCTCGCCTGGCCCCACTCCCACTGCAGAGGATGCATGCAATCCAAATTCACCGCCACGGAGGTGGGAACCCATGGGCAAGGTCGTCGGTATTGACCTCGGCACCACGAACAGCTGCGTATCCGTGATGGAGGGCGGCAAGCCCACGGTGATCGCCAACGCCGAAGGGTTCCGCACCACCCCTTCCGTGGTGGCCTACACGAAAAACCAGGACAAGCTGGTGGGCCAGATCGCCAAGCGCCAGGCGGTCATGAACCCTGAGAACACCTTCTATTCGGTGAAGCGCTTCATCGGCCGCCGCGTCGATGAGGTGAACGAGGAATCGAAGGAAGTGAGCTACTCCGTGGAGAAGGCGGGCTCCAACGTGAAGGTGAAGTGTCCGGTGCTCAACAAGCAGTTTGCCCCGGAGGAAGTGTCCGCCGAGGTGCTGCGCAAGCTGGCCGAAGACGCCGGCAAGTACCTGGGTGAAACCGTCACCCAGGCGGTGATCACCGTTCCCGCCTACTTCAACGACTCCCAGCGCCAGGCCACCAAGGACGCCGGCAAGATCGCCGGCCTTGAGGTGCTGCGCATCATCAACGAGCCCACCGCGGCTGCTCTGGCCTACGGCCTCGACAAAAAGAGCAACGAGCGCATCCTGGTGTTCGACCTGGGCGGCGGCACCTTCGACGTGTCCGTGCTCGAGGTGGGCGACGGTGTGTTCGAGGTGCTCTCCACCTCCGGTGACACCCACCTGGGTGGCGACGACTTCGACAAGGTGATCGTCGACTACCTGGCCGACACCTTCAAGAGCAACGAAGGCATCGATCTGCGCCAGGACAAGCAGGCCCTGCAGCGCCTCACCGAGGCCGCTGAGAAGGCCAAGATCGAGCTCTCCAGCGCCACCCAGAGCGAGATCAACCTGCCGTTCATCACGGCCACCCCTGAGGGTCCGAAGCACCTCGATCTCACCCTCACCCGCGCCAAGTTCGAGGAGCTGGCCAGCAAGCTGATCGACCGCTGCCGCGTGCCGGTGGAGCAGGCCCTCAAGGACGCCAAGCTCTCCTCCTCCGAGCTCGACGAGGTGGTGATGGTGGGTGGTTCCACCCGCATCCCCGCGGTGCTGGAGCTGGTGAAGCGCATCACCGGCAAGGACCCCAACCAGACCGTGAACCCCGACGAGGTGGTGGCCGTGGGTGCCGCCATCCAGGGCGGTGTGCTCGCCGGTGAGGTGAAGGACATCCTGCTGTTGGACGTCACCCCGCTGTCCCTCGGCGTGGAGACCCTCGGTGGCGTGATGACCAAGATGATCACCCGCAACACCACGATTCCCACCAAGAAATCGGAGGTGTATTCCACCGCGGTGGACGGCCAGACCAACGTGGAGATCCACGTGCTGCAGGGTGAGCGCGAGATGGCCAGCGACAACAAGTCGCTCGGAACCTTCCGCCTCGATGGCATCCCTCCGGCTCCCCGTGGCGTGCCTCAGATCGAAGTGACCTTCGACATCGACGCCAACGGCATCCTCAGCGTGACCGCCAAGGACAAGGGCAGCGGCAAGGAGCAGAGCATCTCGATCACCGGTGCTTCCACCCTCAGTGAGAACGAGGTGGAGAAGATGGTGAAGGATGCCGAGGCCAACGCCTCCGCCGACAAGGAGAAGCGCGAGCGCATCGACCTCAAGAACCAGGCCGAAACCCTGATCTACCAGGCTGAGAAGCAGCTCGGCGAGCTGGGCGACAAGGTGAGCGCCGAGGACAAGAGCAAGGTGGAGGAGTCGAGCAAGAAGCTCAAGGAAGCGGTGGAGAAGGACGACTTCACCACCATGAAGAGCGAGCTCGAAACCCTGCAGCAGGCCCTCTATGCCGCTGGTGCCGCCGTGTATCAGCAGGCTGCGGGTGCTGAAGCGGCCGCCGGTGGCAATGGTGCCGAGGCTCCTGGCGCTGGCAGTGCTGCCGGCGACGACGTGATCGACGCCGAATTCACCGAGAGCAAGTGATGGGTTGAGGGGGGAGTGACTACTTCCCTCCTCACCAGGCACTCACACAAAAGCCCCCGGATCGGGGGCTTTTTTCATGGCGAGGATTGAGCTGATCAGCCAGCGCGTTGGATCACTGGGTCACCGTGGCCAGGGCAGCGCGGGCCTTCTCCAGCACCGGAGCCGGCAGGCTGATATAGCCCAGCTCGGGGGCCTGGGCCTGGGCTGCTTCGCTCAGGGCATAGCCGAATGCCTTCTGCAGCGACGGCAGTTTGGTGCCGTTGCCGGTCTTGTTGAGCAGCACCCAGGTGAAGGTCACGATCGGGTAGCCGGCCGGAGGGTTGGGGTTGCTGCCGGTGAGGTCGGCTCCCAGCTCGATCGAGGCCAGGGCCTGGCTGGCACTCGCGTTGTCGGGCTTGGTGAAGGTGCCTGCGGCGTTCTGGATCGCCGCGGCCTGCAGCGGCCCGCGCACATACGACACCTCCACGTAGCCCAGGCTGCCCTTGCGCTGCAGCAGCGATGCCGCCACGCCCTCGTTGCCCTTGGCCCCCACACCGGTGGGCCAGTTCACCGATTTGCCGCTGCCCGGGCCGGCCTTCCATGAGGGGCTGAAGGCGGAGAGGGAGCTGGTGAAATTCTTGGTGGTGCCGGAGCCGTCGGAGCGCACGATCACTTGGATCGGCTGATCGGCGCAGCCCAGCTCCTTGAAATTGCGGATCTTGCCCTCGAAGATGCCCGCCACCTGGGCCTGGCTGAGCTTGAGCTCACAGCCGGGCAGGTTGTAGGCCACGGCGATGGCCCCGGCGGTGAGAGGCAGCTGCACCACGCCGTTCTTGGCCTGGGCCACCTCGTCGGCCTTCATCGGTGCGTCGCTGGCGCCGAAATCCACGGTGCCGGCCAGGAACTGGCGCACCCCGGCGCCCGATCCCACCGACTGGTAGTTCACCTGCACGCCCTTCTTGGCGGCCAGGTCGCTGAACCAGCGCTGGTAGATCGAGGCGGGGAAGCTGGCCCCGGCGCCCTGCAGGGGAGCAGGCCCCCCACCGCAGCCGGCCAGGGCCATCAGGCTGCCGAGGCCCACGGCGCCGACAAGCGCCTGGCGGCGGCGGGAGGTGCTGGGAGCCATCGAATGCAGGGCGGTAGGCAGTGGCCGAAGGTTAAGGGCCGTTCAAGGCGCCAGCTTGCCGGGCTGATACCGAACGGCTGGCGCTCCCCCGATCTGCTCGCAGAGCCAGGCTGCGGTGGCGGGGGCCAGCAGCACCCCGTTGCGGTAGTGACCCGTCGCGATCAGCAGGCCCGGCTCGAGCTGCTCCAGCACCGGCGCCGGCTGGCCCTGGGGATGGCAGCGCAGACCCTGCCACTGGCGCACCACCGTGGCCTGCTGCAGCCATGCCGGTGCCGTGCCGCCCAGGCTGCGGAGCTCCTCCAGGGCCTGAAGACTCCCCTGCGCACCCGGCTCCAGCGTGGCCCCAAGCCACAGGCGCCGGCCCCCGGAATCCAGATCCGGCCGTGGCACCAGGTTGATGCCGCCCCACACCACGCCTCCGGGCCAATGCCAGTGGGGATCGGCCGCCAGCTCCAGCTCGAGGGCCTGGCCCAGCACCGGCTCCAGCGCCAGGGAGTGCCCAAGGCCGGCGAGCAGGTTTGTGGTTCCGAGGCCGAGGGCCAGCACCAGCCAGTCGCCTTCCAGGCGTGCCCCGCCTGCCAGGGCTACCCGCCAGGGCGTGCCGCGCTCCAGGGCCACGGCCTTGTCCGCCACGCAGCTCACACCCGCTTGGGTGGCTTCCGCCAGCAGCGCTGCCATCACCGGCCCAGGGTCGAGCTGGCCGTCCTCCGGCGAGAGCAGGCCCCCCAGGGGTTCACCAGGCAGGGCGGGATGGAATCCCCTGAGTTCTTCGGGCCCGAGGGTTTGCATCGGGATTCCGAGCCGGGCCCGGTCGGCGGCGATGCGCTGCTGCTTCTCCAGTTCGTTTGGGGTTGCTGCCAGCAGCAGCAGGCCCTGGCGCCACGGCAGCTGATGCCCGCGCCGTTCCAGTTCCGCCAGCCATGCGTTCCACAGCTGGTGGCTCTGCTGGCGCAGCCGCCAGGCGCGGCCGCTGCTGCGGTGAAACACCCGCGCCATCAGCACGCCAAGTGCCGCCCGGCTGCCGCTGTCTGTGCCCCTGCCTGCGCTGCTGTGGCCTGCAGCCAGGGCTGGATCCACCAGGGTTACGGCGTGGCCTTGCTCCGCCAGCTGCCACGCCGCCGCCAAACCAACAATGCCGGCGCCCACCACCAGCACGGAGCTGGATCGGGACGCCGGCATCGGGGAATTCGGGATGGTGCTGGTGTCGATCAGGCCTGCTTCAGGTCTTCCTGCACCTGGGCCGGAAGGATCTGGGCGTACTTGCCGAAACCGCTGGCCACGGCGATGTAGGCCTTCTGCAGTTGATTGGCGTCCTGCAGGCGGGCGGCCTCATCCAGCTGGGCCAGGGACGACTTGAGCTCGTTGGCGAGCTTGGTGGCCTCGGGGCGATCAGCGGGCAGCAGGCGCCGATTGATGTAGAGCATTTCGCGGCCCACTTCCTGCATGGGGCCGTGGATCAGGTTGCGGGTGAAGGTCCAGTCGCGCTCGTTCACCAGGGTGGCCAGGTCAGGCAGGCGATCGCGGGCGGCCAGGAAGCCTTCGGCCTGGCGCTCGATATAGGCGATGTCGTCGGGGCTGAGGGTGGGTGCCTTGGCCTTGCCTTCACCGCAGGAGGCCAGGCCCACGCACAGCACCATCGCCAGGCACAGCCCCACGAGCCTGCGGAGCTGCTGGGCCAGGGCGGCGGGGAGACCGGAGGCAGGCGCGGAAACCATGGGGAACACCTTGGATGGGCGGCTCGGATGGCCGACTTTATCTGCCCCCACTGGCGTTGAACCCCGCGGTTGAGGCAAATCTGCACGGCCCCCAGAATCCCGCTAAAGCGGAATGGCTATGAGTTGGGGCCCGCTCCCGTGCGCGTCGCCGCCCTCCCCCTCGCCTCCATCCGTCGGCCGTTGGAGCGCACCCTCCACGTGGTCAAGGTGGCTTGGCTCACCTGCCCTGAGGGGCTCGGCCCCGGGGCGACCGGAGCCATCCGGCAAGCTTGTGGCCATTGCCGAGCGTCGGCTGCCGATGACTGCCCCCACCGCGATCCTGCAGGTGATCTGCCCGGATCGCCCTGCCCTGGTGAGTGAGCTCTCCGGTTGGGTGGCGGCCAACGGCGGCAACATTCGCCACGCCGATCACCACACCGACGCCGGGGCAGGGCTGTTTCTCAGTCGGATCGAGTGGCAGCTGGAAGGGTTTGGCCTGCCGCGCGAGGCCATTGCCCCTGCGGTAGCAGCGCTGGCGGAGCGCCTCGGCGGTGAGGGCCAGGTGCACTTCTCCGATGACACGCCCCGGGTGGCGATCTTCGTGAGCAAGCAGAACCACTGCCTGGTGGATCTGCTCTGGCGCACCCGTTCCGGCGAGCTGCCGATGGCGGTGCCGCTGGTGATCTCCAATCACCCGGATCTGGAACCGGTGGCCCGTGATTTCGGAGCCACCTACGTGCATCTGCCCATGTCCGCTTCCACCAAGGCCGAGGTGGAGCAGGAGCAGCTGCGGCTGCTGGCCGAGCACAACATTGAGCTGGTGGTGCTCGCCAAATACATGCAGGTGCTCAGCCCCGGCTTTCTCGAGCGCTACTGCGGCAGCGGCAGCCAGCAGGTGATCAACATCCACCACTCCTTCCTGCCGGCGTTCAAGGGGGCCCAGCCGTATCACCGGGCCTGGGAGCGGGGCGTGAAACTGATCGGTGCCACCGCCCACTACGTGACTGAGGAGCTGGATGGCGGCCCGATCATTGAGCAGGCCACCGTGCATGTGAGCCACCGCGATGAGGTGGACGACCTGATCCGCAAGGGCCGTGACTGTGAACGCCTCGCCCTGGCCCGGGCCCTTCGTCTGCATCTGCGCCGTCAGGTGATGGTGTATCGCGGCCGCACGGCAGTGTTCGATTGATGGCCCTGCCGTTTGCTTCGGATTCCCCGCTGCTGCAACGGCTCGATGCGGGTCGGCCGGAGGGCACGGCACCCCTGGGCTGGCGTTGCTTTCAGATTGGCCTGCTGTTTCTAGCCAGTAGTGCCCTTGTGGCTGGGTTGCTGCTGTTGGTGGCCCTGATTCAGGGCAGCCGCCACCGGCCCTCGCCCTGGCGGGATCGGGCCAACTGGGCGCTGGTGGCTGCGGCGGTGCTGATGGTGCTCGGGTGCCTCGGTTCCCTGAGTGGCTGGCTGGCCTGGGTGGGACTGGGGAACTGGCTGCCGTTCTTCTGGGCGTTCTGGGGTTTTCAGCCCTATGTGGCCACCCCCGAGGCGCGTCGGCGCATGGGTCTGTGGCTGCTGGCCGGCACCGTGCCCGTGGTGGTGACGGGTCTGGGGCAGTTGTTCCTGGGGTGGAGCGGCCCCTGGCAGATCCTGGGCGGCCTGGTGATCTGGCACATAAAGGCGGGGGGTAATCCCCCCGCTCGCCTGGCCGGCCTCTTCGACTACGCCAACATCACGGGTTCCTGGCTGGCGCTGGCCTGGCCATTTGCCCTGGCGGCCCTGCTGCAGCCGCGGCTGCGCTGGCCCAGTCGCGCGGTGGTGCTGGCGATCGCTGCGGGCGTGGCCGGATCGCTCTTCCTCACGGATTCGCGCAATGCCTGGGGCGGATTGCTGCTGGCCCTGCCGCTGGTGGGTGGCCCGATGAGCTGGCGCTGGTTGCTGCCGCTGCTGCTGCTGGCCCTGGTGCCCGTGGCCCTCGCCACCCTTCCAGGGATCCCGGGAGTGCTGCAGGAGCCGGCCCGAGCTTTGGTGCCCCAGTCGATCTGGGGCCGCCTCAACGACTTCAATTCCCAGGGCCGGCGGCCCCTGGCGATCACGCGCCTGAGCCAGTGGCAGGTGGCCGTTGGTCTGGTGGCCGAGCGCCCCTGGCTGGGATGGGGAGCGGCGGCCTTCAGCGTGATCTACCCGCTGCGCACCGGCTTCTGGCACGGCCATCCCCACAACCTGCCGCTGGATCTGGCCATCAGCCATGGCCTGCCAGTGGCTGCGCTGGTGGTGGGTCTGGTGCTCTGGCTGCTGATCCGCGCCGCCCGTCACGGGATGGTGGCGGCCCCAGTGTCCGAGCGGGCCTGGTGGGCCTCAGCCCTGGTGCTTGCCGCCCTGCATGCCACCGACATGCCCTTTTACGACAGCCGCATCAACGTGGCCGGCTGGGTGCTGCTGGCGGGGTTGCGGTGTTATCAGCGGTCTGGCTCTCAGGCTGCAGTGGGCGCAGCTATCCATTGATTGACTGCTTCTGATGGAGTGCCTCCTGGCGGTGCTTCGTCAGGGTGCTGTTCGGCAGTGGTCCTTCCAGGTGCTGCCAAGGCAGAACCTGGTCT
>JBBASQ010000025.1:8305-33553 GCA_040399185.1 Prochlorococcaceae cyanobacterium | reverse complement strand
GCCCCTGGGGGTCTAGCAATCTGGTGAATGCAGCGGACTCATAATCCGCCTTAGGCGAGTTCGATCCTCGCGACCCCCACTTCCGTTCCACGGCTCGGTGCTGTTGTGCACCGGAGGCGGTAGGTGATCACCGATAATCGCCGCATCTGAGGGGCCATTGCCATGAACCCGGTGCGTGTGGGTGTCATCGGCATTGGCAACATGGGCTGGCACCACGCCCGCGTGCTGAGCCTGCTGCGCGATGCGGAGCTGGTGGGCGTAGCTGATCCGGATGAAACCCGAGGCAAGCTGGCCACGGAGCAGTTCGGCTGCCGCTGGTTTCCCGACTACACCGCCATGCTTGGCGAGGTGGAGGCGGTGTGCATTGCTGTGCCCACGCTGCTCCACCACCGCGTGGGCCTGGCCTGCCTGCAGGCGGGTCTGCATGTGCTGATCGAGAAGCCGATCGCCGCCAGCCAGGAGGAGGCGGCCGATCTGATCCAGGCCGCCGATCAGGCCGGCCGGTTGCTGCAGGTGGGTCACATCGAGCGCTTCAACCCCGCCTTCCGCGAGCTGGTGAAGGTGGCCGCCGGCGAAGAGGTGGTTGTGCTGGAAGCCCGCCGCCACAGCCCCAATGCCGACCGGGCCAACGACGTGTCGGTGGTGTTTGACCTGATGATTCACGACATCGACCTGGTGCTCGAGCTGGCCGCCTCGTCGGTGGTGCGCCTGGCTGCTGCCGGGGGCCGCAGTGCCGAGGGCCCGATCGACTACGTGAACGCCACGCTGGGCTTCGCCAATGGGGTGGTGGCCAGCCTCACGTCCAGCAAGATGGCGCACCGCAAGATCCGCAGCCTCAGCGCCCACTGCCGCAACGCCCTGGTGGAAACCGACTTCCTCAACCGCACGCTGCATATCCACCGCCGTGCCCATGAGTCGGTGAGTGCCGACCATGGCGAGCTGGTGTACCGCTCCGATGGGGTGATCGAGGAGGTGAGCACCACCTCGATCGAGCCGCTCTATGCCGAGCTGGAGCACTTCCTGCGCTGTGTGCGTGGTGAGGAGAAGCCGGCCGTGGATGGCCTCCAGGCCTCCCGCGCCCTGCAGCTGGCCGACCTGATTGAGCAGTGCGTGGAGCAGCCCAACCTCTGCATGACCCTCGACCAGCCGATCTGAACCGGAGCCCTGCGGCTTCAGCTCAACGAGCCTTCAGCCAGCTGGCGCAGGGCCTCGAGCTGCCAGCGGCGGCAGTTGGCAGGGGAGGAGCGGTAGAAGCGATCCCATGCCTCGGCCTTGTGGGTGCCGTACTCCTCCGCGGGAATCTCCGGATGTGACCCCTGCCAGCCCACACGAACCGCGTGGCCGATCACCACATCGAGCGCCAGGTCGTCGTCGAAGCGCACCTGGGGGTTGGCCCCGAAGAACGCCATCAGGGTGATCAGCGTTTCGGTGCAGAGCTGCCGGTACTCCGCTGCCTCGATTTTGCTGAGCAGGTGATCCACCAGGGCGGCGAAGTTGCGCTCCCCCGGAGTCTTCTCGCTCAGCAGCGGCTGACTTTCCAGCCGGTTGCGCTTCTCCAGCTTGTCGCCGATCACCAGGCCGCGGCAGTGGTGCAGCAGGTCCCAGATGCCGGGGTAGAAGTCGCGCGGTACTCGGCCCAGGGCCCCCAGGCGCTGGCGGTGCTGCATCCAGTCGCCGCCCTTGGGCAGCTCCTCCAGGGGGTCGGGTACCTCCCAGCGCACCCGCCCACTCACGTGCAGCTGCTCCTTGCGCTGCAGGGAGGCCCGGGCGTGTTCCACATCGGCGAGCACGGCCCGCAGGCGCCGACGGATCGCGTGGGGCGGCTGGCTGCAGAGCCGCTCGTAGGCATCAATCGGGGTGAGGTCGGCTTCGGCTGCCAGTTCACTGGTGAGCAGCAGCAGCAGCTGGCCCAGCTGCAGCGTGAGGCTGCCGCTCAGCAGCGCCGGTTCGTGGCGGGCCAGGCCGTCGAGCGCCAGCAGCAGTTCCTGCTGCAGCATCCAGTCGCGGCTGTCCTCGCTGCTGAAGCGGCGGATCATGGCCGCGATCGCCTGGCTGCCCATCGGCTCGCTGATCAGCGAGTCGTTGGTGTAGTTCCGACCCACCACCACCTGCTTCTGGCGCACCAGCAGGTCGATCAGCGCGTCTTCCAGCTGGGGATGCACCAGGCCCAGGGCACCGGCCATGCGGCGCACTTCGCTCCAGTCGCTCTCGGCCAGCGCGCGGCGATACACCTCCTCCAGCAGGTTGGCGAGCTTCACCGGCTCCCCATCCCCAGGCCCCTGCAGCTGGGCATCGAGCCCCAGGCGGCGTTCCAGTTGCTCGAGCACCTCGCCCTGTTCGGCCAGGGAGGTGCTCTGCCAGAGGCGATCGGCCAGTTCGGCCACCGCCGAGGCCGTGGCCTCGCGCTCCAGGGCCAGCTCTTCGGCAGCGGAGAGCGGCTCCAGGCTGGTGATCGCCCGCAGCGGCACCGGCGGTGCCAGTGGCTCGGTCGCCATGGCGGCAGCCTCCTCGGGCAGATCCACCCAACTCGCCTGATCAATCAGCTGGGCCAGTGGCGCCAGCTGCACCGGCACGCCATCGAGCTCGCCCCCGCGCAGCTGGTCGCCCAGCCGCAGGAAGGTGTCGGGGGAGGCGCGGAACGGGCCCTCACCCACCGGGATCAGCAGCAGCGGCGCGCCGGCCCCGCGCCAGTGCCGGCGCAGCAGCCGCAGCTCGGCGGCCACCGCATCCACCAGTTGCTCGGGGTCGTCGGCCAGGTAGAAGGTGCCCTCCTCCAGCACGGCGGGCAGGAAGGCGAGGGCGTTTTCGCCCCCCGGCCCCTGGCGGTAGAGACGGGCCGTGGCCATGGTTTCCATCCGCACTGCCGGATGGCCGCTGAGGCCCAGCCGGCCGTTCGCCCCCACCCGCGCCATGCGCTCCGCCAGCTCCCGCGAGCTGGCCACCCGGAGGGAATCCGGCCGCCCATCGCCCGCCACCGGTAGGCCGGCCCCGCGCAGTGCCTGGGCGATGCCCTCGTTGGCCGGCACCAGGGCCACCAGCACCTGCTCCGCTCCGAGTGGAGCGGCATGGCGGCGGCCGCTGGGGTCGAGATCGGCCGGGGTGATCAGGCCGTTGAGCAGGAGGTCTGCAAGCCAGGTGAGGCTCTGGGTCCAGAGCAGGGGCACGTTGGGGTTGGCCACGCGCGGCTGGCTGCCGGGCTGGCGCCGCTCGGCCTCCACGCTCTCCTCCGGCACCAGGTAGAGCTCCGGCAGCACCGGCTGGCCATCCACCAGCACGCTCACGCTGGCCAGCCGCTGGCGCCACTGGCGGGCCTCATCCCAGCGCTCCTCACAGCAGGCGGTGATCAGCTCAAAGGCCCAGAACAGGGGCCATTCGCATTCGATGTGCTCGAACTGGGCCAGCTCCTCGCGCTCGTAGTGCAGCCGGTTGTGGTCTTCCACCACCGTCTGGTGGCCGTCGCGCCGGAAGCGCTTGTAGCCGTAGGCACCGCCCAGCTCGGCGCGGATTTTGGTGCGGGTGCGATCGGCCAGCTGGCGGTCTTCCACCGCCCAGGCGGGGTAGCCGATCACCGACAGGCAGGCCGAATCCACCTCCTTGCTCGCCGACTCCCGCGGCAGCAATCCCTGCAGCGCCCGGCGCAGCCGCACGATCGCGTCGTGGGGGATGACCAGGCAGCAGCTGCCGTCGCCATGGGGGCCGTAGAGATCCAGGCCCTCCAGCGCCTCCAGCGCCGCCTTCACCATGCCGATCGAGCTGGCGTTGCGCTCTGGCAGGCCGTGGTTGCCCTTGTCGCCCCGCTCCCAGATGCCGTAGTCCGCTACGCGGTAGGCGCGGGCCACGTAATACACGAGGTTCTGGATGAAGTCGCGCTCGTGGCTGGAGCGCACCACCACCAGGCCGGAGCGGGTGAGTTGGGCCAGCTGCAGCAGGAACAGCGCCGTGGCGTCGAGCTGGAGGTGGCCCCAGCCGTCATCCGGCACCACCGGATTGCCGCTGCCGGTGTCGAACTTGGCGTGGATCGCATCCAGCCGGTGCAGGCTGTGCTTGAAGCGCTCCACCTTCTGCGACTGGCGCAGCATGGCGTTGAGCAGGCCGCGCATCAGCTGCAGCACGCGTTGCTCCAGCTCGTAGGCGCGCTTGCAGGGGCCGCGCAGGCGCCGGTGGGCCAGGGCCAGGCCCCACACGCACTGGATCGAGTACACGCAGTCGCGCACCCAGGCGTCGCCGTAGTTGCCGTGCACGGTGTGGGCCGTGCTGGCCGGCAGCAGACCCGTGATCGGGTGCTGGCGGCCCAGCACCACCTGGTCGATCCGGTGGTCGAGGTCTTGCAGCAGGGCCCAGGCGGCTCCGGGTTCGCGGGCGGGGTCGCTCCCTGGTGCAGCGCCGCCGCCGTGGTTGGAAGCAGCAGCGGCCATCCCGGATCTCAGCATTGGGGCTCAGCCAGTTGCAGGGCCAGCCATAGATTCTCTCTCTGAGGCAGGCCCCCGATGGCAGCAACCGCAACCGAAGCGCTCCGCACCCGGGTGCTGGGCGTGCCGGTGGATGTCTGCCCGGATGTGTTCGTGGCGGCCTGCGCCCTCCAGGAGCGGGGCGGCGGCCAGGTTGTGACCCTCAACGCCGAGATGACCATGGCCGCCCTGGCCGACCCCGCCCTGGGTGCGGCAATCGAAGCGGCAAAACTGGTGATTCCCGATGGTGCCGGCGTGGTGTGGGCCCTGGGGCGCCAGGGCTTCCGGGTGCGCCGTGCGCCGGGCATCGAACTGGCCCACCGGTTGTTGGAGCACGCGGCCGCGGTGGGTTGGCGCGTGGCCCTGGTGGGGGCGTCGCCGGAGGTGATGGGCCAGCTCACGGCGCGCCTGCGCCAGGCGCTGCCTGGCCTGCAGCTGGTGTTCAGCGCCCATGGCTACCAGCCCGCCGAGGCCTGGCCGGCGCTGGAGCGCCAGATTGTGGCGGCGCGGCCAGACCTGGTGCTGGTGGCCCTGGGGGTGCCCCGGCAGGAAACCTGGATCTCCGGACTGCCCCAGCGCCGTGCGGGCCTCTGGATGGGCGTGGGCGGCAGCTTCGATGTGTGGGCCGGAACAAAAAAAAGAGCGCCCCGATGGATGGGGGCGCTCCATGTGGAATGGCTTTATCGCCTGGTGCAGGAGCCCCACCGCTGGCGGCGGATGCTGGCGTTGCCCCGCTTCGCCGTTGCGGTGCTCAAGGGCGGCTAGGCCGGTCGGAAACCGCTGATCAGCGGAAGCCCACCGAGGCCTGCCACACAAAGGCCAGCAGCAGGAAGAAGAGGGGAATGATCGGCAGGATGTCCACCAGGGGACCGAAGGCCTGATAGGCCTCGGGCAGCTGGGCCAGGGTGTGCAGCGAGGTGGAGGCCAGCAGCGCGGAGACAGCCATCCCTGGTTACATCTGAGTTCGTTGGCTGGAAGCTACCACGTGTGAGCGGCCGGGGATTCCGGTTCCCAGGGAGCGAAATCCTCTGCAAAACAGTCCTCTCGAATCGCCTGGGCCATGGCCGTGGTGAAGCGGATCAGCTGGGTGAGGTTGTGCAGGCTGAGCAGGATCTTGCCGAGCATTTCCTCGCTCTTGATCAGGTGGTGCAGGTAGGCCCGGGTGTGGTGTCGGCAGGCCGGGCAGGGGCAGCTGGCATCCATCGGGGTGTGGTCGTGGCGGAAGCGGGCGTTCTTGAGGTTCCAGCGTTCCCCGCCCACCAGCGCCGCCCCATGGCGACCCAGTCGGGTGGGCAGCACGCAATCAAAGAGGTCGAAGCCGTTGGCCACCGCCACCGCCATCTCCCGCAGCGTCCCCACCCCCATCAGATAGTGGGGTTTGTCGGCGGGGAGTAGCGGCCCCACCTGGCGCACGATCCGGTGCATCTCCTCCACCGGCTCCCCCACGCTCACCCCGCCCACGGCGATGCCGGGCAGGTTCATGCTCGCCACTACCCGCGCCGACTCAGCCCGCAGGTGGGGGAAGCAGCCCCCCTGCACGATCCCGAACAGGGCCTGATCCGCCTTCTGGTGGGTGGTGATGCAGCGCTCCAGCCAGGCGTGGGTGCGGCGGCAGGCCGCGTCCACATCCGCCTCACTGGCCGGATAGGGGGGGCACTGGTCGAAGGCCATCGCCACATCGGCCCCCAGCGCCATCTGGATCTCCATCGAGCGCTCGGGCGTCAGCGTGATCCGGGCCCCGTCGCGGGGGGAGCGGAACACCACGCCGTGGTCGTCGATCTTGTTGATGTCGCCCAGGCTGAACACCTGGAAGCCACCCGAATCGGTGAGCAACGGTCCGTCCCAGCCCATGAAGCGGTGCAGCCCGCCCGCGTCGGCCACGATCTGCTCGCCCGGCTGCAGGTGCAGGTGATAGGTGTTGGCCAGCACCATCTGGGCGCTGGTATCGCGCAGCTGGGTGGCGGTGACCCCCTTCACCGTGGCCAGGGTGCCCACCGGCATGAACCGCGGCGTTTCCACCACCCCATGGGGGGTGTGGAAGCAGCCGCAGCGGGCGCGGGTGCGGCTGCTGCGCGCCGTCACCGTGAAGGCAAAGGATGGGATCGTGATGGAGCCGTGCTGGTGCGGCCCAAACGCTAGATGCCGTGGTGATGCCCCCTTTGCTGAGCCGGCTGCGGCAGGCGCTGGCCGATGCGGCCGGGGCGTGGATCTTCTATTCGGTGCTTCCCGCCTGGCCTGGCATTGCACCGCGCTTTGAGCGCATCGCCCGCTTCGCGCCCCTGGTGGGTGTGGTGCTTGGTGGCTTGCAGGGGCTGCTCTGGTGGTTCACCGCCCTTTGGCTGCCTGCGGAGGCGAGTGCCCTGCTGGTGCTGGCGCTGGGGCTGGGGTTGAGCGGCGGCCTGCATGCCGATGGCGCCATGGACATGGCCGATGGCCTCGCGGCCGGAGACCGGGCCCTGGCCGCGATGGAGGACAGCCGGGTGGGGGCCGCCGGCGTGCAGGCGTTGGTGCAGGTGCTCTTGCTCAAGTTGGCCGGGTTGTTCTGCCTGGCGGTGCTGGCGCCCGTGGCCGTGGTGTTCGCCTTGGCGTGGAGCGGCTGGAGCGCGCGGATCGCGCCCCTGCTGGCGATGCACTCCTTCCCTTATCTGCGAGAGGGGGGCACGGCGGGCTTCCACCGCGCGCACCAGCGCGGCCTGTTGAGGGAGCTGCTGCCGGCGCTGCTGGTGTTGCCGCCGCTGCTGGCAGCTCTGCTGCGCAGCTGGCCGGGGGCTGGGGTGGCGATGGCCGCTGGGGGACTGGCCCTTGTGCCGGTGCTGCTGGTGCCGCGCTGGATTGGTCGCCGCCTGGGCGGCCACAGCGGTGACACCTATGGCGCCTGTGTGGAGTGGAGCGAGGCGCTGGGCCTGCTGCTCATGGGGCTGGTGGCGCGGGCGGCAACCTGAGCTGAAAGGCGTTGCCGTCGCTGGGCAGGGCCGGATTCACCGCCGCTGGTGGGTTCACCAGTTCCAGTTCGCCGCCCAGGTTGCGGGCCAGTTCCCGTCCGAGCGCCAGCCCCAGGCCGGTGCCGGAGCTGCAGGCACTGCTGCTGCCGCGCACGCCGCGCTCAAAGATCATCACCCGCTCGCTGTCGGCGATCGCAGGGCCGGCGTCCCACACCGTGAGCCACCAGCCATCGGCGGTGTCGCCCTGGCAGTGCAGGCCCACGGCGCAGCCGCCGGGGCTGTAGCGAAAGGCGTTCTCCAGCAGATTGGCCACGATTTCGGCCACGGCGCCGGCATCCCCGAGCCATGTGGGGAGGCGTTCCGGTGGGTGCCAGGGGCGGCCCTGCAGCGAGGCGGTAGCAGCGGCTCGGCTCAGCAGCGGCGCGAGGGCCGGAGCCAGGGGTGCCCCGGCAGCGCTGCCGATCGGCGGCAGCAGTAGGGGTGTGGGCGGGGCCTGGGTGTCCAGACGTGGGGTGGTGTCGCCCAGCCGGTCGAGGGCTTCCACGTAGCGGTTGAGCTGGCGCTCTTCGGCCAGCAGACCCTCCACCAAGCTGCGGTGCGGGCTGCCGGGCTCGAGCCGCCGCAGCAGCAGCTGGCCGAAGGTGCGCAGCGCGGCCAGTGGGTTGCGGAGCTGGTGCAACAGCAGCTTGGTTTGCTCGCGCTGCCGAATCAGCTCGGCCTGCAGCCGTTGCTGCTCCAGATCCAGGCACAGCGCTTCGGTGAGGCAGAGGGCCACGGCCTGCAGGCGTCGGCTGAGTGGGGTGGGCCAGGGCACGGTGGTGGTTTCCACCTGTAGGGCACCCAGCAGCACCTCCTGGTGGCGCAGTGGCAGCCAGCGCCGCTCCTCGGCCGGTTGGCGCAGCGGGCTGTCGGGGCCCACCGTGGGCAGAACCAGCCCCTCACTGGGCCATTGGCCCACGGGCACCAGGTCTGGCGTACTGCTGGCCCCGGGTTGGGCCACGTAGACGATCAGCGAACGCAGATCATCCCGATCCGCAAACTGGGCAAGCTGGCATCGCAGCAGTGTCAGAAACCGCGTGGAAACAGGCATCTGACGCAATCAGCCCCTTGCGCCGAAAAAAAGTTCCGCAGGGACGTGGGAAATCTGGGAAAAAGTCTTAAGATCTCGGTATCGACCAATACTTCGCAGCCCGCGAGCGGTCGGCCAGGTCTCAAGCCTTCTGTAAGGCCAAGGTTGCGTTCCCACGCGGTCGAGGCTACAGCAGGAGGTAGTTGCGTCTTGGTGTGATCCGGCAGTCCGGTTGGGCGGACTGTTCTGATTTTCGTGGCCGGTTTCATGCCGGTTCCCTTCTGCTCCGGGCACCAGATGGTTGGGCGTTGCTCATGCCTTCCCGTGCCGGCCCTTCCGTGCCGGAAGGTTTTGTCCCGGATCCCCCGTACCACCTCGCTGTGGTGCGCCTCCCGGTTCTCCTCGTCCCCCTCCACCCCACTCCTGGGGAGTTCTTTCATGTCCAAGAAGCGCAAGCGGATCAGCCGCCGCCGTCTGGCGGGCCAGCGGGTTCTCGCCCACGTGTCCACCTTCAATCTCGAAACCGGCTCCCACAAGCCCGTGACCGCCGCTCGCCGCTACATCGCGGAGAACGGCATCACCGCTCCGGCGATCCTGAATGTGCGTCGCAACGAGCACACCACCGACCGCTTCTTCTGGGGCGAGAAGGGACTGTTCAGCGCCCAGTACGCCGAGGAGAACCACTTCCTGTTCCCCTCCCTGCGGGAGATTGTGGATCGCATCGGTGAAGACGTGCTGTTCGAGGGCCTGGAAGCTCTCGCCGCCGACGACTGGGAGGAAATGGAGGAGTACGAGTACGCCTTCGTCTGATCAGCACTCCCGGCTGAATTCACGCTCTGCGCGGCTTCCCTTGCCCGGCTCCCAGCAGCCGGGCTTTTTCATGGTTGCTGCGGGGGTGGGCGCTGGTGGATTCACTGGAGGCAGCTGCGCACGAAGCCCGCAATCTCTGGCAGCACTGCCTGATCAATCGTGTGGCCTCCGCTGAACGGCAGCAGCCGGGCCTCGGCGCCGGCCTGGTTGAGTTGGGTGAGAACCGCTTCGCTGGCGGCGAAGGGCACCACGGGGTCTTCGCGGCCATGGCTGAGCAGCACCGGCGGCAGCGGTTGGCTGGCCGCGGCGACCGGTGCCCAGCCCTCGTGGGGATAGCCGCTGCAGGCCACGATCCCCGCCAGCGGCAGGCCGCTGCCCACATCCAGGGCCATGGCGCCCCCCTGGGAAAAGCCGAGCAGCACCGTGCGCTGCAGCGGCACGCTGGCGCTGAGCGCTGACAGCCGGTTCTGCAGGGCCGCCCGGGCTCCCGGCAACTGGCTCCAGTCGATCGGCTGCAGCCCATACCACTGCCGCCCCATGCCGTATGGATGGGGCTCCGGGGCCCGCAGCGCCACCACGCTCGTCTGCGGCCCCGCCAGCAGGTCGCCCAGATCGAGCAGGTCGTCGGCGTCGGCGCCCCAGCCGTGCAGCAGCACCAGCCGGGTTTCGGCGGTGGCGGGGCCGCTCAGCAGGCATTCGCCCGCGGCTTCGGGCAGGCCGCTGCCGGCTTGGATCGGGCTCTGGGCCATCAAACGCGCATCGGGGCTGCTGCGTAGGTTGGCGTTCAGCCCTCCAATGCCGCTGCCATGGCCCCCACCGCGTTGTTGAGCGTGTCCAACAAGGAGGGGCTGGTGCCCCTCGCCCAGGGACTGCTCGACGCCGGCTACCGCCTGATTTCCAGTGGCGGCACCGCTTCAGCCCTGCAGGCGGCAGGCCTGCCTGTCACCAAGGTGGCGGAACACACCGGCGCGCCCGAGATCCTGGGCGGCCGGGTGAAAACGCTCCACCCCCGCATCCATGGCGGCATCCTGGCCCGCCGCTCCGAGGCATCGCACCAGGCCGACCTGGCGGCCCAGGGCATCGATGCGATCGATGTGGTGGTGGTGAACCTCTACCCCTTCCGGGAAACGGTGGCCGACCCCAACGTGGCCTTCGACACCGCCATCGAAAACATCGACATCGGCGGACCGGCAATGGTGCGCGCTGCCGCCAAGAACCATGCCGATGTGGCGGTGCTCACCAGTCCGTCGCAGTACGACAGCTTCCTGGCGGCCCTGAAGGCCGGAGCCGTCGATCAGGCCCTGCGCCGCGCCCTGGCCCTGGCGGCGTTCCAGCACACCGCTGACTACGACACCGCCATCAGCACCTGGCTGGCGGCGCGCCTCGCCCAGGAAGCCAGCGAAGCTCAGCCGGCTGAAACGCTGCGGCTGGAGCTGCCCGCCCGCCAGACCCTCCGCTACGGCGAGAACCCCCACCAGCCCGCCACCTGGCACAGCGCCCCGGCTGCCGGCTGGGGCGGCGCCGAGCAGCTGCAGGGCAAGGAGCTCAGCTACAACAACCTCATCGACCTCGACGCCGCCCTGGCCACGGTGCGCGAGTTCGGCTACGGCCCGGGCAGCCAGCCCGCTGCTGTGGTGGTGAAGCACACCAATCCCTGCGGCGTGGCCACCGGCCGTGACGCGGCCGATGCCCTCACCCGCGCCCTTGATGCCGATCGGGTGAGCGCCTTCGGCGGGATCGTGGCGATCAATGCGCCGGTGGATGGTGCCACCGCCCAGCAGCTCACCAGCCTGTTCCTGGAGTGCGTGGTGGCCCCGGCCTTTGATGCCGACGCCCGCGCCCAGCTGGCCGCCAAGGCCAACCTGCGCCTGCTGGAGCTCTCGCCGGAGGCCATCGCCCGCGCGTCGCGCCAGCAGCTGCGCACCGTGCTGGGCGGGGTGCTGGTGCAGGAGCTTGATGACCAGCTGGTGGATGAGGGCACCTGGCAGGTGGTGAGCGAGCGCCAGCCCAGCGCCGAGGAGCTGGATGATCTGCGCTTCGCCTGGAAGTTGGTGCGCCACGTGCGCTCCAACGCGATCACCGTGGCCAAGGACGGCCAGAGCCTGGGCGTGGGTGCCGGCCAGATGAACCGGGTGGGTTCGGCCCGGCTGGCGCTGGAGGCCGCCGGAGAGAAGGCCCGCGGCGCGGTGCTGGCCAGCGACGGCTTCTTCCCCTTCGATGACACCGTGCGCCTGGCCGCCAGCCACGGCATCACGGCGGTGATCCAGCCCGGCGGCAGTGTGCGCGATGCCGATTCGATCGCCGCCTGCAATGAGCTCGGCCTGGCGATGGTGGTCACCGGTCGCCGCCACTTCCTGCACTGAGGGGCGGCGAGCTGTAGCTTCGCCCGAGCTTTCGCGCCACCACAGGCCCGTTTCGCCCTGATATCGATGCCCGAGTCGCTCGCCTACAACCTCAACTTCCTGCACCCGCTGCTGATGTGGGCGCTGCTGGCCCTCTCCGGCTACGGGATGTTCCTTGGCATCAAGGCCAAGAAAACCCGCACCGCTGACGCCGAAACCCGCAAGCAGCTGATCAAGGGGCAGTACGCCAAGCGCCATTTCCAGGTGGGCGGCCTGATGCTGGCCCTGATGGTGCTCGGCACCTTCGGCGGCATGGCCGTCACCTACCTCAACAACGGCAAGCTCTTTGTGGGGCCCCACCTGCTGGCGGGCATCGGCATGACCTGCCTGGTGGCCCTGGCTGTGGCCCTGATCCCCCTGATCCAGCAGGGCAACCTGATCGCCCGCAAAGCCCATGTGGGCTTGAACATGCTGATGATGACCCTGTTCCTCTGGCAGGCCGTCACCGGCATGCAGATCCTCAACAAGATCTGGGAGAACCGCCCGGCCTGAGCCGGGCATCAGGCTTCAGAACTGGGCCCGCCGGCGAGGCGGGCACTCCAGCCCATGGCTGGCATGGAAATCTTCCTGAACCTTCCAGGTGAGTCGCCTGGAGATCTGCCGCACGATCTGGCGCAGCAGGTGGTCACCACTGCTCTGCACCAGCCCATCGGGCAGCAGGGTGAGCACACCGGGGAGCTGGATCCACACGCTCAGATCGAGATCCCAGCGCACCTCGGTGTGGGCGTCTTCCAGGGCCTCGAGGCGCAGGGCGGCGTTGAACTCCACGTCGTAGAGGCTGTCCAGAGCCGTCTCAGGCTGGTCTGATGGAACCGTGACGATCCGGTAGACCCCCTCCGCCTGGGGCAGCAGCTCCAGCCCGATGGTGGGCTCCACTTCAAAGCCGAAATTGCCGAAGCGCCCCAGCGTGAGCGCGTAGCCATGGGGCCCGAGCGGGCGCACCGTCATCGGGGACGCGCAGCGGCGGAACCAGCCTTCGTGGTGGTCCAGATAGCGGCCCACCACATCCACTGGCGCCCGCATCTCCATCAGATCCGAGAAGCTGCTGGCGTAGCAGCGCACCCGGGAATCCTCGCTGTGGCGCAGGGTTGAGGAGCTTGGGGCGTTCACCAGCTCGGCCGGATGGGCGTGAGTTTGGGTGGTGCTGGGGGAAAGCGTGGACAACGACAGAAGACCCCCGGGTGCCTCAACGGCTCGACCTTTACTCAATGTAAAGCCAGTGCCGGCTCGCTCAGGGCGATCAGGCGTTCGATCACGTCTTCCACCACCCGGTCGGGCGTGGACGCCCCGGAGGTGATGCCCACCCGGATCTCCCCCTCCGGCAGGAAGGGCTCCTCCACCGCCAGGTTGCCCCCCAGGGGCATGTGTTCGATGCGGTTGCCCGGGCCAATGCGCTCGGGGGTGTCGATGTGGAAGGAGCGGATGCCGCGGCTCACCGCGATTTCCTGCAGGTGGGTGGTGTTGGAGGAGTTGTAGCCGCCGATCACCACCATCAGATCGAGGGGTTCGTCCACCAGGGCGAACATGGCGTCCTGGCGCTCCTGGGTGGCGTCGCAGATCGTGTTGAAGGCCACGAAGTGGTCGTTGAGGTCGGCGGGGCCGAAGCGCTGCAGCATCGTGCGCTCGAACAGCTTGCCGATCTCTTCGGTTTCGCTCTTGAGCATCGTGGTCTGGTTGGCCACGCCCACGCGCACCAGGTCGCGGTCGGGATCGAAGCCGGGGGAGCAGGCCTTGGCGAAGCGCGCCATGAATGAGTCCCGGTCGCCCTGACCCAGGATGTAGTCACACACCAGCTGGGCCTCGGCCAGGTCGAGCACCACCAGGTAGGTGCCGGCGAAGGAGCTGGTGGCCAATGTTTCCTCGTGCTTCACCTTGCCGTGAATGATCGAGGTGATGGCGTGCTTCTTGTGCTTCTCCACGGTGTTCCACACCTTGGAGACCCACGGACAGGTGGTGTCCACGATGTGGCAGCCGCGCTCGTTGAGCAGCTGCATCTCCTGCACCGTGGCGCCGAAGGCCGGCAGGATCACCACATCGCCGCTGGCCACCTCGGAGAAGTCCTTCACCCCCTGCTCCACCTGGATGAACTGCACGTTCATGTCGCGCAGGTGGGCGTTCACCGAGGGGTTGTGGATGATCTCGTTGGTGATCCAGATCCGCTCAGTGGGGTAGTGGCGGCGCGTTTCATAGGCCATCGCCACGGCCCGCTCCACGCCCCAGCAGAAGCCGAAGGCCTCCGCCAGCCGCACCGTGAGCCGACCCCGCTGGAGCCCGTAACCGTTCTCGCGGATGCTGGCGATCAGGTCGCTCTGGTAGGCCGTCTGCAGGCTGCCGGCCACCTCCTCTCCGAGGCCGAAGCCGCGGCGGTTGTAGCGCTCCGAGTGGTGCAGCGAGCGCTTGAAGGCACGGGTATCCACGGCGGCCTGGGCACGGGTTCGCGAACTCTATGGGCCCCGGCCGGCGCTCAGCCGGCTTCCGGTTCGCGCTCCAGCACCTCGGCCAGCCCGGTCCAGCACACCTCGCTGGCCGAGAAGTTGTAGATGCAGGGCAGCACCTCTACCCCTGCGGCGCAGGCAGCGCGGAACAGCTCGCCATAGCGCGGATCGGCCGAATCGCCCGGCGCGAACCGGCGCACGTCGGCGCGGCTCAGGCAGGGCAGCAGCACGGCGCGGGCCGCCGGCAACAGGGCAGCCAGCTCCTCCAGGTGCTTCTGGCCCCGCTCGGTCACCGTGTCGGGGAAGAGGGCCAGCTCGCCGCGGGTCCAGGTGGTGTTCTTCACCTCGAGGTAGATCGGTCGGGGATCAGCCGCACCCTCGGCCGGGGTGAGCAGCAGGTCGATGCGGCTGCGGCGATTGGCGCCGTACGGCACTTCGGCGCGGATCGCGCCGATCGGGCCCAGCCAGGGCTCCAGCAGGCCGGCCTCGATCGTGGCCCGCACCAGCCGGTTGGGCAGGGCGGTGTTGATGCCCACCCAGAGCGGGGTGCCGTCGGCTCCGGGCACTTCGGCCTGCTCCCAGGTCCAGGCCAGCTTGCGGCTGGGGGAGGGGTCGTGGCGCAGCCGCACCCGGCCGCCGGGCAGCAGCACCCCGGTCATCGGGCCGGTGTTGGGGCAGTGGGCGGTCACCACGCTGCCGGGCGCTTCGCCGTTGGGGCCCTCCTGCGTTAGCTCCACATCGGCGAGAAAGCGCTTGTAGCGCTTCAGCAGCACCCCTTCCACCAGCGGCCCAACCTGCAGAACCGATGGGGCCATGGGCGGACTGGGGCGGTGGCTGGCGGCCATCCTGCCCCTCGCCATACTTCCGCTCGACCCTGCGGGCCCCCGGCCCGGCCCGGATGGCCAGCACGCCCCGCTCGCGCTCGCTCAAGCGCATCGCCCTGATCGTGGCGGTGGCCACTGCCCTGAGCAAGGTGGCAGGTCTGGTGCGTCAGCAGGTGATCGCTGCGGCCTTCGGCGTGGGTGCCGCCTACGACGCCTACAACTACGCCTATGTGCTCCCGGGCTTTCTGCTGATCCTGCTGGGGGGGATCAACGGCCCGTTTCACAGCGCGATGGTGAGCGTGCTGGCCCGCCGCGACCGCCAGGAGGGCGCCCACGTGCTGGCCGCCATCAACACCCTGGTGGGTGCGGCGCTGCTGGTGGTGACGCTGCTGCTGGTGGTAGCGGCCGACCCCCTGATTGATCTGGTGGGTCCGGGGCTCGACCCCGAGCGCCACGCCATCGCGGTGATGCAGCTGCGTTGGATGGCGCCGATGGCCCTGCTGGCCGGCCTGATCGGCCTGGGCTTCGGGGCGCTCAATGCCGCCGATGAGTTCTGGCTGCCTTCGGTGAGCCCTCTGCTCTCCAGCGTGGCCGTGATCGCGGGCATTGGGGTGCTGTGGTGGCAGCTGGGGCCGGCGATCACCAGCAATCGCTACGTGCTGCTGGGCGGTGTGGTGCTGGCGGCCACCACCACCCTCGGTGCGGTGCTGCAGTGGCTGGTGCAGTTGCCGGCGCTGGCGCGCCAGGGTTTGCATCGCTTCCAGCTGGTGTGGGACTGGCACCACCCCGGCGTGCGCGAGGTGCTGCAGGTGATGGCTCCGGCCACCTTCTCCTCCGGGATGCTCCAGATCAACGTGTTCGTGGATCTGTTCTTCGCCTCGGGCATCGCCGGGGCCGCGGCGGGCCTGGGCTACGCCAACCTGCTGGTGCAGACGCCGTTGGGGCTGATCTCCAACGCGCTGCTGGTGCCCCTGCTGCCGGTGTACGCGCGGCTCACCGCTCCGGAGGATCGGCCCCAGCTGGTCGCCCGGATCCGCCAGGGGCTCATGCTCTCCAGTGCCTCGATGCTGCCCCTGGGGGCGCTGATGGTGGGCCTGGCCGGGCCGATCGTGGATCTGATCTACGAGCGCGGCGCCTTCGATGCGGCGGCTGGAGATCTCGTGGACAACCTGCTGATGGCCTACGGGGTGGGCATGGGGGTGTACCTGGCCCGCGATGTGCTCGTGCGGGTGTTCTATGCCCTCGGCGATGGCAACACGCCGTTCCGGCTGTCGGTGGCCGGGATCGGCCTCAATGCCCTGTTCGATTGGGTGCTGGTGGGTGGCCCCACCCCCTGGGGCCTGCAGCTGCCGACGCTCGACTTCGGGGCCTCAGGGCTGGTGCTGGCCACGGTGGGCGTGAACGTGTTCACCTGCGGTGCCCTGCTGTGGGTGCTGCATCTGCGCCTCGGAGGCTTGCCGCTCCTGGTGTGGGGGCGCGACACCCTGCTGCTGCTGCTGGCGGCCACCCTGGGCGGCCTGCTGGCCTGGGCGCTGGCCCAGGGGCTCAGCTGGCCCCACAACCTGGCCGGCCTGCTGTTGCGTCCCGGACTCGCCGGGGCCCTGGGACTCGCCGTGTTCGGGCTGGTGGCGTCGGCCAGCGGTGTCCCCGAGGCCCGTCAGCTGGTTACGCAGCTGGGGGGCCGGATTCGCCGCCGCTGAGCCGCACCCGGCGCTCCTCGCGCACCTGCAACGGGATCTCCAGATGGGAGCGGCCGATCATCTGGGGGCCGCCCACGGAAAAGATCCGCGCTTCGATGCCGAATTCCCGGAAGGCGTTCTCCAGCTCCTGGATCAGCACCTTTTCCACCTGGGCTTCGGCGTCCACCACGCGGCCGATCAGCCGGCCGCCCAGCTTCCCCATCCGCTGCCGTACCACCTCCCGGGCATTGGTGACCTCGATCAGCAGCACGAGCACCCGCAGCCGGAGGCGGCAACCCTATCGGCAAAAGGGTTCCAGCACATCCTCCAGGTCACGCAGTTGGCCGGCGGGGATCAACCGGGCCAGGGGCAGCCGTGTGCTCCCGCCCCCGATGGGCACCTGCACCGCCTCCAGGGCCTGGCGGGCGGCGATGGTGGCCCCCTGGTCGAGCCGGGCCGAGCATTCGATCGCCAGGGGCTGGGCCAGGCCCGCATCCCCCAAATAGAGATGCCAGCCGGCGATCTGGAGATACAGCCGGTCGGCCAGGGCCACTTCCAGATCGTGGAGTGCGGAGGCAGACAGCGTCATGGCACTGGGAGGTTGAGGGTTGGGGCTGGAGCTCAGGCTTCGGCTTCATCCCTGGCCGGGCGCAGCGCTACCACCACGCCGCCGTGAACCAGCAGCACGGCCAGCCAGCCCAGCGTGAGCCAGTTCAGGTGGTTCCAGGGGTGACGCAGCTCCTCCACCACCCACAGGCCGCTGTTCACGGCGGCGAACAGGCCCGCGTGCAGCGTGAGGTTCACGATCCGCTCGAAGTGCCGGTAGCGGGGGTCGTCGGGGTTGGCGGGGCCGTACCAGCGGATCGGCATCGAGCGGAAGGAGCCTCTGCCGCGATCATGGCGCCGCCGCGGGCGTCGGATGGCCGGAGGTTGACGGAGGGCACCCCCGTGCGGTGAGAATGCCCAGGTCGGCGAAATCAGCCGACGCCTGAATCAAGCGGCAACAGCCCTTGAATTTTGCGCTTGTAGCTCAGCGGATTAGAGCATCTGACTACGGATCAGAGGGTCGGGAGTTCGAATCTCTCCAGGCGCGCTTCAATCACCAACCGCCTTCGGGCGGTTTTTTTGTGCCAACCGGTGGCGGGGCCGGCCCGGGCCTTTCCTTACGATTCATGGCAACACCGCGTGCGCTGTCGCCATGGCCGAGTCCGGAGCCGCCTCCATGAACACCGCTCTGGCGGCCAGTGATCCGGCGATCGCTGCCCTGATTGATAAGGAGCTGCAGCGTCAGCAGACCCACCTGGAGCTGATTGCCTCCGAGAACTTCGCCTCCCGCGCCGTGATGGAGGCCCAGGGCTCGGTGCTCACCAACAAGTACGCCGAGGGTCTGCCCTCCAAGCGCTACTACGGCGGCTGCGAACACGTGGATGCCATTGAGGAGCTGGCGATCGAGCGGGCCAAGGAGCTGTTCGGCGCTGCCTGGGCCAACGTGCAGCCCCACAGCGGCGCCCAGGCCAATTTCGCCGTGTTCCTGGCCCTGCTGCAGCCCGGCGACACGATTCTGGGCATGGACCTCAGCCACGGCGGCCACCTCACCCACGGTTCGCCGGTGAACGTGAGCGGCAAGTGGTTCAAGGCCGTGCACTACGGCGTGGATCCCGAGACCCAGCAGCTCAACTTCGACACGATCCGCCAGCTGGCCCTCGAGCACAAGCCGAAGCTGATCGTGTGCGGCTACTCGGCCTATCCCCGCACCATCAATTTCGAAGCCTTCCGCGCCATTGCCGATGAGGTGGGGGCCTACCTGCTGGCCGACATGGCCCACATCGCCGGCCTGGTGGCCGCGGGCGTGCACCCCAGCCCGGTGCCCCACTGCGATGTGGTCACCACCACCACCCACAAGACCCTGCGCGGTCCCCGCGGCGGCCTGATCCTCTGCCGCGATGCCGAATTCGGGAAGCAGTTCGACAAGGCCGTGTTCCCCGGCACCCAGGGCGGCCCGCTGGAGCATGTGATCGCCGCCAAGGCCGTGGCCTTCGGCGAGGCACTCCAGCCCGGCTTCCAGGCCTACAGCCGCCAGGTGGTGGCCAACGCCCAGGCACTGGCCACGCGCATTCAGGAGCGCGGCATCGATGTGGTGAGCGGCGGCACCGACAACCACCTGGTGCTGCTCGACCTGCGCTCGATCGGCATGACCGGCAAGGTGGCCGACCTGCTGGTGAGCGATGTGCACATCACCGCCAACAAGAACACCGTGCCGTTCGATCCCCAGTCACCGTTCGTGACCAGCGGCCTGCGCCTCGGCACCGCCGCCTGCACCACCCGCGGCTTCGACGAGGCCGCCTTCCGTGAGGTGGCCGATGTGATCGCCGACCGGCTGCTCAACCCGGAAGACACGGCGATCGAGCTGCGCTGCCGCGAGCGGGTGGCGGCCCTGTGTGAACGCTTCCCCCTCTATTCCGCAGAGCGTCAGCTTCAACACGTGTGACGGTGGCAGCGGTCCGTAACGTGGGCCGCAAAGGCTGCCGCCCGTGACGCTCGCCTACAGCCCCAACGCGGCTGCCCTGCTGACGCTGGTGGCCGCGGCGTTGATCACGGCGTTGGTGGTGCCTGTGGTGCGCCGCCTGGGGCTGCGCTATGGCCTCACCGACACTCCCGACCCCCGCAAGCAGCACACCACCCCGATGGTGCGGCTCGGGGGTGTGGGCATCGTGGTGGGCTTCACGGTGGCGCTGGCGATCACCTGGAGCTTTGGAGGCTTCGCTGAGCTGGCGCCGGCCAAGGATCAGCTCATCTGGACCACCCTCGCCGGCTCCCTCTGCTTTTTTCTCGTGGGCCTGGCGGACGATCTGTTCGCCCTCTCCCCCTTCCCCCGCCTGGCGATCCAGCTGGCGGTGGCGATGGCCGTGTGGAGCCAGGGCGTGCAGATCGGCACGATCGAACTGCCGGCCCTGGGAGGTGCCTCCACCGTGCTGGAGCTCCCCGACTGGCTGAGCCTGATCGGCACCGTGATCTGGCTGGTGGGCATCACCAATGCCATCAACTGGCTCGATGGCCTGGACGGTCTGGCGGCAGGGGTAAGCGGCATCGCCGCGATTGGCCTGTTGTCGGTGAGTTTCAGCCTGGATCAGGCTGCCGCTGGCCTGCTGGCGGCGGCTCTGGCGGGAGCCTGCCTGGGCTTCCTCCGCCACAACTTCAACCCCGCCCGCATCTTCATGGGTGATGGCGGCTCCTATTTCCTTGGTTTTGCCCTGGCGGCAATCAGCATCGTGGGGCCGGCCAAGGGCATCACCAGCGTGAGCCTGCTGCTGCCGTTGCTGATCCTGTCGCTGCCGCTCGCCGACATGTCGGCCGTGATCTTCGGGCGGGTGAGCCAGGGCCGTTCGCCCTTCTATCCCGACCGCCGCCACCTGCATCACCGCCTGCTGCGGGCCGGCTTCAGCCATCGCCGCACGGTGCTGCTCATCTATGCCTTCACCCAGTGGCTCGCGGCCCTGGCGCTGGTGGTGGCCAACGCCGAGCTCCGCTTCCTCTGGCTGGCCCTCGCGACTGGGGTGCTGATCGGGGTGGTGGTGGTGGCCCGGCGCCAGATCCAGCAGGAAGAGGCCCAGCACGACCAGGCCCCCCTGCAGGACGCCCAGCCGTGAGTGGCGCCGCTGAGGTGCTCTGCATTGGCACCGAGCTGCTGCTGGGCAACATCACCAATGGCAATGCCCGCTGGATCGCCGAACAGCTGGCCGTGCTGGGCATGCCCCACTTCCGCCAGTCGGTGGTGGGCGACAACCGCGAGCGGGTGATTGAGGCCGTGCGTGAGGCCTCCGGCCGCTGCCGGGTGCTGATCACCACCGGTGGGCTCGGCCCCACCCCCGACGACCTCACCACCGAGGCCATCGCTGCTGCCTTCGGCGCTCCGTTGGTGGAGCACCCTGAGGTGTGGGCCGACATCCAGGCCAAGGCGGCAGCGCGCGGGCGGGTGTGTTCGCCCAGCACCCGCAAGCAGGCGCTGCTGCCGGAAGGGGCGGCGGTGCTGCCCAACCCCACCGGCACCGCTCCCGGAATGATCTGGAGCCCGGTGCCCGGCTTCACGGTGCTCACCTTCCCGGGGGTGCCCAGTGAGATGAAGGCGATGTGGCAGGCCACCGCAGCCCCCTGGCTGCGGCAGGCCGGGGTGGCCCAGGGGGTGTTTGCCAGTCGCATGTTGCGCTTCTGGGGCGTGAGCGAGGCGGCCCTGGCGGAAGAACTGGCCGATCTGCTGGCGCTGGAGAACCCCACCGTGGCGCCCTACGCCGGCGCCGGGGAAGTGAAGCTGCGGATCACGGCCCGCGCCGACACCCCTGAAGCCGCCGCAGTACTGCTTGAGCCGGTGGAGGCGGAGCTGCGCGCCCGTACCGGCGGTGCCTGCTATGGGGCGGATGAACAGAGTCTGGCGGTGGTGGTGCTCGAGCTGCTGCGGGCCCGGGGTCAAACCCTGGCCGTGGCGGAGAGCTGCACCGGTGGTGGCATCGGGGCTGCCCTGGCGGCGGTGCCGGGGGCTTCCGAGGTGTTCCTCGGCGGGGTGATCGCTTACGCCAATGCCGTGAAGCAGCAGCTGCTCGGGGTGCCCGCCGAGGTGCTCGCCCGCCACGGTGCGGTGAGTGATCCGGTGGCCATCGCCATGGCCGAGGGTGCCCGCCGCACCACCGGTGCCCACTGGGCCATCGCCGTGACCGGGGTGGCGGGGCCCGGGGGCGGTTCGGTGGAGAAGCCCGTGGGGCTGGTGCATATCGCCGTGGCCGGCCCCGATGGCACCACCAGTGAGGGGGTGCGCTTTGGCTCCACCCGCGGCCGGCACTGGATCCAGTTGCTCACCGCAGGGGAGGCCCTGGACCGGCTGCGGCGGCAGCTTCAGGGGGCCTGAAACCCAGCGGCCTAGGTTGGTCGGTCAACCGTGATGGCTCCGTGAGCGCCGGCACCCTCTACGACAAGGTCTGGGACCTGCACCGTGTCGCCGACCTTCCCGGTGGGTCCACCCAGCTCTTTATCGGCCTGCACCTCATCCATGAGGTGACCAGCCCCCAGGCCTTCGCAGCCCTCAAGGATCTCGGGCTGCCGGTGCGTCACCCCGAGCGCACCGTGGCCACGGTGGATCACATCGTGCCCACCACCTCCCAGGCCCGGCCTTTCGCCGATCCCCTGGCCGAGGAGATGCTCGCCACCCTCGAGGCGAACTGCGCCGAGCACGGCATCACCCTGCACGGCCTCGGCAGCGGCCGCCAGGGGATCGTGCATGTGATCGCTCCGGAGCTGGGCCTCACCCAGCCGGGCATGACTGTCGCCTGCGGCGACTCCCATACCTCCACCCACGGCGCCTTCGGGGCGATCGCCTTCGGCATCGGCACCAGCCAGGTGCGCGACGTGCTGGCCAGCCAGAGCCTGGCGATGGGCAAGCTCAAGGTGCGCCGCATCTGGGTGGACGGCCAGCTCCAGGGCGGCGTGTTCGCCAAGGACCTGGTGCTGCACGTGATCCGCGTGCTCGGTGTGAAGGGTGGTGTGGGCTATGCCTACGAATTCGCCGGCCCCGCCATCGAAGCGCTCTCGATGGAGGAGCGCATGACCCTCTGCAACATGGCCATTGAGGGCGGCGCCCGCTGCGGCTATGTGAACCCCGATCAGGTCACGTTCGACTACCTCAAGGGCCGTGCCTATGCCCCGAGCGGTGAGGCGTGGGATCGGGCTGTGGCCTGGTGGCAGTCCCTGGCCAGCGGCCCGGATGCCGTCTTCGACGATGAGGTGCGCTTCGATGCGGCCGCCATCGCGCCAACGGTGACCTGGGGCATCACCCCCGGCCAGGGCATTGGTGTGGATGAGGCCGTGCCCACCCTCGAGCAGACCGAACCCGACGAGCGGCCTCTCGCCGAGGAGGCCTACCGCTACATGGATCTGCAGCCCGGCACCCCGATCGCCGGCACCCCTGTGGATGTGTGTTTCATCGGCAGCTGCACCAATGGGCGTCTGAGCGATCTGCAGGCCGCGGCGGCGGTGGCGAAAGGGCGTCAGGTGGCACCGGGGATCAAGGCCTTTGTGGTGCCCGGCAGTGAGCAGGTGGCTGCCGCCGCTGAGGCTGAGGGGCTCGATCAGGTGTTCACCGCCGCCGGCTTCGAGTGGCGCGAGCCCGGTTGCTCGATGTGCCTGGCCATGAACCCCGATCGCCTGGAGGGCCGCCAGATCAGCGCCAGTTCCTCCAACCGCAACTTCAAGGGCCGCCAGGGCTCGGCCAGTGGCCGCACCCTGCTGATGAGCCCCGCCATGGTGGCCGCTGCCGCCGTGACCGGCCGCGTCACCGACGTGCGCCAGCTGTTCAACGCCTGATCGATCGCCATGACCGTTTCCGCTCCTTTCCCCCAGGGCCCGATCACCGGCGTCAGCGGCACCACCGTGGTGGTGCGTGGCGACGACATCGACACCGATCGGATCATTCCGGCCCGGTTCCTCAAGTGCGTCACCTTTGATGCGCTCGGCCCCGCGGCGTTCGCCGATGACCGGGCTGAGCTGGCCAATCATCCCGCCGGCGCCCATCCCTTCGATCGGCCTGAGCACCAGGGCGCCTCGATCCTGCTGGTGAACCGCAACTTCGGCTGCGGCTCCAGCCGCGAGCACGCCCCCCAGGCCCTGATGCGCTGGGGTATTCGCGCCGTGGTGGGTGAGAGCTTCGCCGAGATCTTCTTCGGTAACTGCCTGGCCCTGGGCATCCCCTGTGCCGTGGCCGATCACGCCACCATGCTGGCCATCCAGGGGGCCGCTGCGGCCCAGCCCCAGGAGGCATTCAGCCTGGATGTGCCCACCGGCAACCTCACTGGCGCTGGTCAGAGCTGGGAGGTGCAGATTGCCCCAGGGCCCCAGCAAATGCTGGCCAGCGGCCAGTGGGATGCCACCGGCCAGCTGCTGGCGCATGGGGAGGAGCTGGCGGCCACGGCGGCCCGGCTGCCTTACCTGAGTGCCTTCGCCTGATTGGCTCCTCTGTCTGAATTGGCTCAGAACAACCGTCGCTGCGGGCCGGGCTTGCCGCTGTAGGGCACGAAGGGGGTGCCGGTGCCCTTGAAGTTGAAGTCGTTCAGGCGCACGCGAATGCCGCCCAGGCCTTCGTAGGGGCTGTAGTACACGCCGATGTCGTAGCTGCGGCGCTGCCAGCGCACCTCCACATAGGAGTTGGTGACACTGCCGTAGAAGCCGGAGTTGGGGTCAACGTTGTAGCCCACACCACCGCTGAACACCAGCGGCCCGGCTAGCTGCTGGGTGAGGCCCACATTGATCGTGCCCAGATCAACGGCCCGATCGAAGCTGAACTGGCTGATGCCCTGGCGCAGGGTGCCGCTGCCGGTGATGGTGAGTTCGGTGAAGTCGAAGAAGGGTTTACTGAAGTGCCCCAGGGTGAGTGTGGGGCCGCCCGAGAGCGTGATCGTGTTCTGATTGGTGCCGTCGCCGTAGTAGGCGAGTTCCGTGGTCACGTTGGCATTCATCCGCAGGCCGGGCACGATCGGCTTGGGTGAATAGGCAAGCGCCTGCTGGGGGGTGGCAGGCAGGGCCTGGCCGGTCCACAGCGGCAGAGAACCGTTCAGGGAGGCGATCAGATTGCCTCGCCATTCATCGATGAGGTTGTTGGTGCTGAAGTCATTGCCCTGGTAGTTGCCCACGCCAATGCGCCAGAAGTAATTGCTCGAGAACTTGCCCCAGTTCGGCAGAGCGCCGGTGTCATCCAGTGAGACGCCGTAGGCGGAGTACACGTCCTGCTCGCCGAGGGAGCCGTTCCAGGTGCGGTAGCGGTAGGCGCCGAACAGCCGCAGGGTGCTCTCCCCCAGCAGCGGCAGATTCACCGCGCGGGCCATATCGCCCCAGCTGCGGGTGCCGTTGGCAAAGTTCGATGGATTGAAGGTGGAGATCTCCAGGTTGGCTTCGCTGCGGAAGCCGGCAATCGGGGTCTGCAGCTTGGCCACCAGGCCGAACAGATCCCCCGCCGTATTGGGCTGGGA
Organism: Prochlorococcaceae cyanobacterium; assembly: GCA_040399185.1. GTDB lineage: Bacteria > Cyanobacteriota > Cyanobacteriia > PCC-6307 > Cyanobiaceae > UBA5018. The sequence continues at coordinate 8,938 of JBBASQ010000025.1, read as the reverse complement.
GCTGGGGGGTGCGTCGGCAGACTGCCCCGGCAGCGGATAGCTGCTGGTGTAGCCATTGATGGCTCGCTGCATGAGGAATTGGGGCTGCAGTTCCAGGCGCCCCGAGTTGCCGAATTCGATGGGCTGGAGTTTGTAGCCCACGAAGAAGCCGCCGCGGTCGGTGTTGTCCTGACCCAGAACCACGCGGTTGTCCACATCTTCCTTTTTCTGGATGCGGGTCTGGCGGGTGACTGGGATCGGCAAGCGCTCATCCAGGATCAGCCGGTTGCGGCGCGCCTTGATCACCGTGTCGCCGTTGGGCTGGAGGGTGGCCACCATGTCCTCGGAGTTCAACCACGACTGGGCGGGGGTGAAGGGATCGTTGGTGAAGGCAGCGCGGTCAGCCTGCAGGCTGCCTGGGGTGAACGTCATCCGCTTGGCCTGGAACCGCCAGCGGCTCACCGTGCCCTTCACCAGTTCGGCATTGCCGGCCGTGGTGAGGTTTTGCAGCTGGGTGGGCCGCACCGCGCCGTACTGGTTCACCGTGTCGGGTGTGGTGAGTTGACTCGGAAAGCCGAAGCGGCGCTCGGCCTTGAGGCTGCGCTCGAAACGCACATCGCTCACCCGCTGATCGATCGCGTCGGTGACCTGGCG
>JBBASQ010000025.1:0-8205 GCA_040399185.1 Prochlorococcaceae cyanobacterium | reverse complement strand
CTTGCCGGTGGCCACCGCGTCGAGCTGCTCGTTCAGGGTGCGGGGCCGCTGCAGGCTTTCGGGGCTGGTGCCTGGACAGCCCAGGGCCGGTGGCATCGCCGCAATGACCCGGTTCGGTGGTTTCTGCTCTCCCCAGCGATAGCGCACGCCCAGCAGATAGCCGTTGCTGCCCTCGCTCACACCGTTGTACGTGCCATAGGCCCCCGAGCGGTGATGGATCCGCCCCACCAGCGACCACTGGGGATCCACCAGGGCCTCCACTTCGAAGGCCAGGTAGTTGAGGAACTTGGAAAACCGCTCCCGGTAGGTCTGCTCGTAGTAGCTGAAGTCGGTGTTCAGGCTGACGCCTTCCACCACAAAAATGTTCAGCCACGGGCGCAGCCAGAGGCGCAGGCCCAGGCCCACGGTGCCCTCCCCAAAGTTCTGGGCGGGCACGGTGCCATTGGGAACCGGCTGGTTGAAGGGACCGCCCTGCTGCGCCCGGGCGATGTGGCCCATCAGGTTCACGTCGGTTTCCAGCGTGAACGGTCCGCCGTCGAGCAGTCGGCGCTGAATGTTGATACCGGTGAGGTACTCGGGCCGCCAGCTGCCCTGGAACAGGAAGGTTTCGCCGAAGTTGGCATTCACCATCTGGCCGGCCCACACCGTGGCGGCCCAGGGGTAGGGATGCCAGTTGGGCAGCTCCGGAATCTTTGGGGTGCAGGCCATCGGCGGCGTGGGGCCGAGGGGCTGCGACGGCGGCTGCTCGATGTCGAGATCCTGGGCGCTGGTGTCGAGGTCGAGCACCCCGTACACGTCTTCCATCTCGCCCACCCCTTCCAGCAGGCTGTAGCGGAGTTTGCTGGCCTGCAGATACTGCTGGCCCCGCTGGAAACGCACGGCGCCAATGGCATACACCGTGCGTGAGTTCACGTCGTATTCGATCCGGTCGGCCCGGATCCGCCCGCCCGCCAGGATTGCGGCGGCGTTGCCGTTGGCCACCACCCGGCCGAGCTGGCCGTCGTAGCTCTGCTCGTTGGCGGACAGCCCGATCTCCATCGGGGCCAGTTCCAGCCCCTCGGTGGCGGCGGCGCGTTGGGGTGGGGCTCCGCCAGGGGTGACATCGGCCGCACTGACCGTCGTCGTTGTTGTCGCTGCCGTTGAAGGTGCTGAAGGATCCAATTCAGCGGCAACGCTGGGGCCGCTGAACGGGATGCAGCTGAATGTGATCAGGCCCAGCTGTGCAGCGGCCAGGACCCGATGGCTGGACCTGGAATGCCGCCGCACGCATGTTCAACGAACGGCGGCGATCCTGCCACGAAGGATTGGGGGGCAGCGCCCCGAAGGGTCAGTCCTCGAGGTCTTTGCGGCTGGGGGTGCGGCTGGGATCGCTGGCCAGGAAGCCGAACACAAAGATCCCGATGAAAAAGAAAACGACCGAGTAAACCGAGATCTTGAGGGCGAGCATGGTGGGGCCTGCGGGGTCGAAGGGCGGGGAGGATCCGGCTGTCGGGCCGGCAATGGTGACAGCGCCGAAAGGGCCTCACCTGCCGTGCGGCTGCCGCATCATCCTATGGGCCCCCGCTGGCCAACCCGGCATCGGACCCGCCCAGGGGCCGTCCAGCTCCCAGGATTGAAACGTTTCCGTCACGGTTGCAGGTGAACCAGGGCCCGGATCGCGCCAGCTGGGATCTCCTGCCGCTGTGGCAGTGCGAGCAGCCCCATGGCGGTGCGGGGGCAGCACTCACCCACCCCTGGGGCGCCCGGCATCGGCCCGACTGGCATCAACGGGGCCTGGTGATCTGGCCCCGGGGTGGCCAGTGGCGCCGCCTCACTGTGGAGCTGTTCTGCCCCGAGGCCTGGCGGCCCCTGGTGGGTGCGGCCCGGGCCCGGCTGTGCCTGCGCTGGTGGGCTGATCTGGTGGAACTTCGGGCGGATGGCCGCTTGATTCACCAGGGTGATCTGTTCGACACGGCCTGCCGCTGGCCGCTTCCCGAAGCGTGGTGGCAGGGCCAGGGTTTGGCGCTGGAGCTCCGGCTGCGCAGCCCCCTCCACGACGACGGCGCCCTGATCACCAGCCGGCTCGAGCTGGAGCCTCGGGATGCCGCCGATCCCCACGACCTGCTGGGGCCGGTGCGTGCGGAGCTGCGCGAGCTGGCTGCTGCCTTCCCTGCAGACGGCACCGCTGCCGACGGGGAGCCCCGGGTGCACGTGCTGGGCCACGCCCACCTGGATCTGGCCTGGCTCTGGCCGGTGGCCGATACCTGGCAGGCGGCTGAGCGCACCTTCGCGTCAGCCCTGGATCTGATGGAGCGCTACCCCGAGCTCCATTTCGCCCATTCCACTCCGGCCCTCTACGCCTGGCTGGAGCGGCATCGGCCGGCCCTGTTCGCGCGGCTGCAGCGGGCCGTCAGCGCTGGCCGTTTCGAGCCGATCAATGGCCCCTGGGTGGAAACCGACTGCGTGCTCATCGCCACCGCGTCGTTGTTGCGCCAGTTCCAGCACGGCCAGCGGGAGAGCCAGCGCCTGTTTCCCCAGCTGGCCCACCCCCTGGCCTGGTTGCCCGACAGCTTCGGCTTCAGTGCCGGGCTCCCCGCCGTGGCGGCGGCCACCGATGTGCGCTGGTTCTGCACCCACAAGCTGGCCTGGAACGCCTCCAACCGCTTCCCCCATCGGCTGTTCCGCTGGCGCGGCCGCTGCGGGGCCGAGGTGCTGGCGCTGATGAACGCCCCGATCGGCACCGACGGCGACCCCCTGGCGATCGCCCGCTACCGCCAGGAGTGGCACCAGGCCACGGGGTTGGCCGAAGCCCTGTGGCTGCCAGGGGTGGGCGACCACGGCGGCGGTCCCACCGCCGAGATGCTCGAGCAGCTGCGGCTGTGGGCCGATGTGCCGGAATCCCCGCCCCAGCGCCACGGCAGCCTGCGCGCCTATCTGGGGGTGCTGGAGCCCGCTGCGGCGAGCCTGCCCGTGTGGCGCGACGAGCTCTATTTGGAGCTGCACCGCGGCTGTGCCACCAGCCGGCCCGATCAGAAACGGCACAACCGCACGCTGGAGCGGCTGCTGCGGGAGGCTGAGTTGGCTGAGGTGCTGGCCGGCTCGGCCGTGCTCCCGGGTGATGCTCCGCCGGATTGGGAGCCGCTGCTGTTCCAGCAGTTCCACGACATTCTTCCCGGCACCTCCATCCCGGAGGTGTTCGAGCAGGCCGAGCCCCAGTGGCGCCAGGCCCGGCGGCAGACCCGCATCGCCCGAGATCGGGCCCTTCGCCTCTGGCTGGAAGGGGCCCCAGTCGCAGCCTCAAGGGCCTGCGCAAGCTGGTGGCTCGCCCAGCTCCAGCCGCTGCAGCCCAGGCCGATCACCCGGCGGCTGCCCCCGGGATCCTGGAGCCTGAACCACGTGCGGTTGCCCCAGCAACCCGCCAGCGGCGGTGGCACCTGGGTGCAGATCCCGGCCCTGGCGGGCGTGGCGGCCTGCCGGCTGGAGCGCCAGAGCGCGGAGGGGGTGGCTGCGCTGTTCGTGGAGGGGTTGCAGGATCCCGTGCGGGTGACGCCCGATGGGGAGGGCTGGCTGATCGCCAATGGCCAGCTGCAGGTGCGGCTGGGGCCAGAGGGGGTGGAGCAGCTCTGGGATGGCGCCGGGCAGGAGCAGCTGGCCGCGCCGCTGGCCCTGCGGCGCTACCGCGATGCGGGGGAGTTCTGGGATGCGTGGGATCTCGCGGCCGACTACGCCGACCACCCCCTGCCCTGGAGCTGGCAGGGCGCACCGGAGTTGTTGGAGCAGGGGCCGCTGGCCGTGCGTTTTTGCTGGCGCGGGCGCTGCGGCGGCAGCGCGGTGCGGCTGGATGGCCTGCTGCTGGCGGGTTGTCCCTGGCTGGAGCTCACCCTCGCGGTGGACTGGCGCCAGCGCCATGAACTGCTGCGCCTGGAGCTGCCCCTGGCTGGGACTGCCAGCCGCTGGGCGGCCGACACGCCCGGCGGGGTGATCGAGCGCCCGGCCGAGCCCGCCAACCCGCGGGAGCAGGCCCGCTGGGAAGTGGCGGCGGTGAGCTGGCTGGCTTCGGTGGCGGCCGCTGGCGGTGCCAGGGGCGGGCTGGCGGTGCTGCTGGATGGGCCGCAGGGGGTGTCGGCGTCGGCTGAGCGGCTGGGGGTGTCGCTGCTGCGGGCACCCACCTGGCCGGATCCCGGTGCCGATAACGGCTGGCAGCGCCAGCGCCTGGCCCTGATGCCCTATCGCGGCAGCTGGAGTGGGGCTGAGGTTCCCACCGAGGCGCTGCGCCTGCGGGAGCCCCTTTGGCTCGGGCCTGCTGCGGATCCGGCCAATCCCGACCAGCGCCAAGCCCTCCCCCCGCTGGAGCCTGGCCTGGTGTTGATCGGTTGCCGGAGCACCGACGCCGGACCCGTGCTGGCCCTGCAAAACCTCAGCCCCTGCCGGCGCCGGTTCGATCCGGGCCCGCACTGGCGACTGGCGCAGCGCCTGGATGGGCTGGATCAGCCCCTAGCGCCCCAGCCGCGCGACCACGAACTGGGGATGCTCAGGCCCTGGGAACTGGCGTTCTGGCGGTTGGCTAGGCCCTGATCCCGTCAGTCGTCGTGGTCGTCGAAGGGGTCGGAGAGGGTCTTCGACGGCGGGCCGAAGGCGGTGTACACGCCAAATCCGGTGAGGGCCAGGAGCACGGTCAGCACCGCGATCGCCACCGAGAGGGCCGGAGAGCTTGTGGTTTCCATCGCGTTGCGGGGGAGGGGCCTGGAACAGGCGGATGTCGGCAGGGGGCAGGCGCGAAGCATCACAACTCGCGTCAGCCCCACGCCCCTGGGTGGGCGTGGCCTTTACAGTACCCAGACCGATTGCAAGCCCGAGAGGCTCGAGCTTCCATGGCCCAACGCACCCGTCTGGGAGACCTGCTCCGTCCGTTGAATTCCGAGTACGGCAAGGTCGTTCCCGGTTGGGGCACCACCCCCGTCATGGGGGTTTTCATGGCCCTCTTCCTGGTGTTCCTGCTGGTGATCCTTCAGCTGTACAACAAGTCGCTGCTGCTGGAAGGCATCAACGTGAACTGGAACGGCATCGGCTGATCGCAACGGATCGGGCAGGACACCATGAATTTCTTTGGGATCGGCCTGCCCGAGCTGGCTGTCATTGCAGCCATTGGTTTGCTGGTGTTTGGCCCCAAGCGGCTGCCTGAGCTCGGCAAGACCCTCGGCAAGACCCTCAAGGGATTCCAGTCGGCCTCGAGTGAGTTCGAAAAGGAATTCCGCTCGGCGATTGCCACCACGGAAACCACAGCTCTCCCCGAGCCCGAGGCCCCCGAAGCGGCCACCCCCTCTTCGCTGCCGGCAGCTACCGCGCCGGTACCTTCTGCCCCTCCAGACCCGGCCAGCAGCGGCGACGCACCGCAGGCCTGATCCGGTGAGCCTTCAGTTGGTGGTAGGCCTCGGCAATCCCGGGGCCAAGTACGCCGGCACGCGCCATAACGTGGGCTTCATGGCCCTGGAGCGGCTGGCGGCCCAGGAGGGTTCGGCGTTTCGCAACCAGCCCAAGCTCCATGGGCTCCTCGCGGAAGTGGGCCAGGGAGAGCGGCGGTTGCGGCTGCTGATGCCGCAGACCTACATGAACGACAGCGGCCGTTCGATCCGCGCCGCCCTCGACTGGTTCTCCCTCACTGCCGAGAACCTGCTGGTGGTGGTGGACGACATGGACTTGCCCCTGGGGCGGCTGCGGCTGCGCCAGAGCGGCAGTGCCGGCGGCCACAACGGTCTGCGCAGCACCATCAGCCACCTCGGCACCCAGGACTTTCCCCGGTTGCGCATCGGTATCGGCGCACCGGCCGATAATCCCGCCGAGCGCAAGGCGCGCACCGTGGGTCACGTGCTGGGGAAGTTCAGTCCGGCCGAGCAGCCCACCCTCGATGCCGTGCTCGCGGAGGTGGAGGCGGGTTTTGGGCTGATTCAGCGCCTTGGCTATGAGCGCGCTGGTAACCGCTTGAACGGTTTCCGCCCGGAACCCCAGGCAGGCTGAGGCCATGGCCCGTCTTCCTGCCACCACCGCCCAGTTGCGGGTGCTCCACCAGAGCTTCAGCGACCGGCTGCTGGAAGGGGAGGTGAGTGCCGGAGGGTTTCACTGGACGTTCATCTGGCGCTTTGAACAGGGCCAGTTGAGCGTGGAGCCCTCCCTGGGCCGGGCCCTGATCCAGGACGCCTTGCTGCGCTTTCTGGTGAAGGCCGACTACCAGCTCGAGCCCGGCGGCGACTACGCCTTCACGGTGCGCGCCCGCTTCTGAGCCCGGCGGGCGGCCCGTTCCTGCTCCAGCAGCGGGGTCTCCAGGCCCAGGGTGCGGCCGAGCATCGCGCCCAGCCAGCGCTCCAGCAGCAGCTGGGCCACTACGTCGTCGACGGGACGGGGCGGCAGCCGCAGCCCCCGTGGCAGCAGGCGCCGCCATCCCCGCGGCGGCAGCAGCTCCCAGTAGCGATCGCGGGCGGCCAGGGTGCTGCCCCGTTCGTTCACCACCTCCACGGCCAGTCCCAGCTGCCGCAGCTGGCCGGGCCACGGCCCACTGCCGGTGCCATCGCCCAGCACCACCCCCTCCAGTCCCTCGCGCTGCCAGGCGGAGAGCCGCTGCAGGCAGGCCTCGGCCGGTTCAATCCGCGCCTCGATCACGGTGGTGCGCTCCGGGTTGCAGCGCACCAGGCCGCACTTGTTGCGGCCTGGATCCAGGGCGGCCCAGCCGCCCGTCACAGCTGGCGCGGCACTGGGGACACCCGGGGCCGCACCCAGCGGAACTCCACCCCGATCGGGTCGGGGGTGTCGGCATCGCGCAGGGCCACGGCCTCCAGCTGGGCCACCTCGCCGGCGGGGCGTTCGGCCAGGGAGCGGGTGAGCTGATTGAGGGCGCCAGCATCGAACTGGAGCCCATCGGTGAGGGTGCCCTGGCGCTGGGCCTTGGCGTAGGCGGCGGCCAGCAGCAGGTTGAGGCGACGGGCGATGCCGTCGGGGTTGCGCAGGTCGCCCTCGATCGTGGTGCTGGCCAGCACTTCCCCGCCTCGCACCACCTGCCGGTTCGGCCGGAGGTCGGGGAAGGCGAGCACCTGTTGCTCGCCCCGGAGCACGTTGGCGGCCGAGAGGATGCTCACCACCCAGCTGCCGGGTTTGGCCAGCATCTCCTCCAGCCGGGTGATGTCGCTCCGGGGCACCAGCAGGATCTGGCGGTTGGGCTGCTGGCCGGGCAGCACCCGCTGGAAGGCGAAGCGGTTGGCCTGCTGGAGCATGGCGTTGATCACCGAGCGCGCCTGGCCCGGTTCCTGCAGGGTCACCTTTGCGGTGGCCAGGGGCTGGCCGCTGGCGATCACCACATCGCCGCGGCGCAGTGCAATCAGGTTGTTCTCGAGCTGCCGCAGCTCGCGGGCGCTGGCGTCGATGCGCCGCTGCACCCGGGCCAGTTCAGCCTTGTTGCGGCGGATGTCGGCGTCGCGGCTTTGCACCTCACGGCTGAGCTTGTCGCGCTCCGCCAGCAGTTGCTGGCGCTGGGTCAGCAGGGGGGCCAGCTCGAGGCGCAGGGCCGTGGCCCGCTGCTGGGCTTCCCGCAACTGCTGCTGCGACTGACGGCGACCGGCCTCAGCCTGGGCCAGTTCGCGCTGGCTGCGGGCGAGGGCGGAGCGGCTGGCCTGCAGGCGCGCCTGGATCTGGTCGAGCTCGAACAGCCCCACCCGCAGCTGCTGGCTCACCAGCAGCATCAGGCCCAGCGAGACGGCGCTGATCAGGCTGCCGGTGAGCACCGTGATCACCACCGCGGTGTCGCGAGGCCGCAGGTTGAACAGGCTCAACCGGGCCTTGCCCACCCGGCTGCCCAGTCGGTCGCCCAGGGTGGAGAGCACGCCCCCCAGCACCAGCAGGCTCAGGATCAGCAGCCAGCCCGACACCACCAGCTCCAGGGGGCCCCAGTATCCCCGACGCGACCGGGCGGGCCTAGCTGAAGCGCTTGGCCAGGGCGATTGGGTCGAACACGGTGATCTTTTTGCGGTCGATCGACACCAGCCCCTCGCTGCGCAGATCGCCCAGCAGCCGGGTGATCGTGACCCGGGTGGAGCCGATGGCCTCGGCGATGGCCTGGTGGGAGAGGCGCAGGTCGATCGTGATCCCCTCGCTGCTGGGCACGCCGAAGTCGCGGCAGAGCACCAGCAGGAAGCTCACCAGCCGCGAGCTCATGTCGCGGTGGGTGAGGGTTTCGATCAT
>JBBASQ010000024.1:4549-34557 GCA_040399185.1 Prochlorococcaceae cyanobacterium | reverse complement strand
GCCAGAGGCTTCGTTTCGACGGAATCCCGAGCCCCCTCCTGCGAGGGGGCTTTTTGCATGGAAGCGTTTGTATGGAAGCGCAAGTTCTGATTGAGCGTTACGGCCTGGTGCCCCACCCGGAAGGGGGCTGGTACCGGGAAATGCATCGCAGCCGCCAGGCGGTGGTGCGGGCGGATGGTCAGCAGCGCTCCGGCCTCACGGCGATCCTGTTCCTGCTGGAAGCTGGTGCCGTGAGCTGCTGGCACCGGGTGAGCCGGGCCGATGAAACCTGGCATTTCGCCGCTGGCGATCCCCTGGAGCTGTTGGCGCTGCCGCCGGGAGGCGCTGCAATCCAGCGCCATTGCCTGGGTTCCGTCGTGGCTGCATCAGCCCAGGGTGATGTCGGCCACCCAGCTATGCCAGAGCCCCTGGCGGTGATGCCGGCTGGCTGGTGGCAGGCGGCCCGAACTCTGGGGCGGTGGAGCCTGGTGAGCTGCTGCGTGGGGCCTGGTTTTGATTTCGCCGACTTCACCCTGCTACGGGATCTGCCCGCCGAGGACCATCCGCCCGGCGCCTTGCCTGAGTTCCTCTGAGCTGGGCCCCTGGGGGGATGCGACGCCAGAGCTGCAGTCGGCGGCTCACTCCAGCAGCTCGGATCCCTCGCCTGGCACGTTCAGCCATCGCCGCAGCCAGCCCACCAGCCAATAGAAGGGGAGGGTGTCGGCCAGGGCAGCCATCGCCTTGAACAGATAGCCACTGGCGATGAAACTGACCAGCTGCGGCACCACCGGTTCACCTGGCCTCACGGGGAGTACGTGGTTGGCGTAGTGGCTGATCAGCACCACGGCGGTGGTGTCCACCAGCTGGCTCACCAGGGTGGAGCCGTTGTTGCGCAGCCACAGGGCCTTGCCCTTGCTGAAGCGCTTCCAGAAATGGAACAGCCGCACATCAGTGAACTGGGCTGCCAGGTAAGCCACCATTGAGGCCCCCACGGCTCCAAAGGCGAGCCGGCGCACATCAAAGAAGGTGGCCTCCGGGGCATCCGGCATCCCAGGTAGCACGCCACCCAGCCACAGGATCAGCACGATCCAGCCATTCAGCACCAGTCCCACCCACACGAGCTGGGAGGCCTTCTGCTCGCCCCAGAGTTCGCTGATCAGGTCGGTGCAGAGAAATGTCACCGGATAGGGCAGGGCCCCAACCGCCACCACAATCGGCCACGATCCGATCGAGCCCAGCTGCAGGAATCGGGTGAGGCCGAGGATGTTCAACATCCCCATCGTTCCCAGGAACAGCCCGGCCAGCACCAGAAACGCCAGGTCCCGGCGCTGCTTCAAGGTCATGGTGAGGGCGGGCAACGCAGCGGCCACAGCCTGGCGGCCCCTGCTCCAATCAGGAGCGGGGTGCGGTGGATTGCATCAGTGGTTCATGGAGATGGTTGGCCTTGCCGTGCACGGTGGTGCTTGTTGTTGAGTGCCGCACTGGCTGAATCTGGCCATGCTTGTGCGGCAGATCTGATCGCTTCGACAACAGAAAAGGGCCTGTTCAGGCCCTGTGATGTCTTGGTTTTGAAGCAAGCCGGTGACTGGATTTGAACCTGCGACCTACTGATTACGAATCAGTTGCTCTACCGCTGAGCTACACCGGCGAAGGCATGAAATTAGCATTCGGCCACGTGCTGTGCTTTGAGGTTCCGATGGGGTCGAAACGTCCGTCGCTCGATCCGGAACTGCGCGCGCGGCTGTTGCAGGAGGCACGCACACCGTGGCGTGGTTTGCGCCGAGCGCTCTGGGTGGCCCTGGCTGCTTCTGGTGCCGTGGGCCTGGCCACCATGGCGATGCGCTCGGCAGCAGGAGATGCGGTGCCCTCAGTCGACCTGTTGATCCAGATTGGGGCCCTGGGGCTCTTCGGCGGGTTGCTCTGGTTCGATCGCAACAGGGACCCCAACGTCTGAAGCGGGTTCGGCCGGTGGGGGGGGAGCGGCGACCGCAGGTGCCCCAGGGCTGCTGAGCGGAGTGAGCAGCAGGAGTGGCAGCCCCATGCAGAGACGCTGAGATTCGATCTGCTCCGTGGTGAGCGGGGAATGGCCAGCGGCTGGGCCGGATGGCCTGAGAAGCAGCCCTGCCGCCTGCGCCAGTTGCTGCACCTGCCACACGATCACGGCGAGTACCGGCACGGTGAGGAGCAGGTCGACCAGGCGATTGGCCTCCGGGAGGAGTGCCATCGGCCCCGCCAGGGCGGCGGTCTGATCGATCCACCACAGGCCAGGGAGCAGCAAGAGCGCCCCCAACCCCCCAGCCAGCCGGGGTACCAGGGTGGGGGCGGCCAGCAGGGTGCGCTGCGCCGGAGTGAGGGCCCGCAGGGGGGCCTGCACCAGCAGCAGGGAGAACGGATTGGCCGGCCGCTTCCACAGCAGAACAGCCGGAGCCAGGCCACCGATGGCCCAGGCCAGCAGTCGCTCCAGGCCAGGCACGGGGCCGGGATCGGCCCCTGCCAGCAGCAGTAGCACCAGCAGCACCTCCAGGGGCAGGGCAGCGGCGCTGAGCAGCTGCAGCCAGATCAGAGGTTCGTGGCGAGCCAAGCTCAGGTGGAGAGGGTACGGCGCTGGGTGACGAACTTGAACGCCTCGATGCGATCGCCTTCCTGCCAGGAATTGAAGCGATCACAGCCGATGCCGCATTCGAAGCCGGTGGCCACTTCCTTCACGTCGTCCTTGTTGCGACGCAGGGAGTCGAGGTCGCCCTCGTACACCTTCTCCTTGCCGCGGTGCACCCGGATCTTGCAGTTGCGCTGCAGTTTGCCGTTGGTGACGTAACAGCCCGCCACGGCGTTCTTGCCGATGGTGAACACCGCCCGCACCTCGGCTTCGCCGAGGCTTTCCTCCACCAGCTCGGGTTCCAGCAGGCCTTCCATGGCCATCTGGATGTCCTCGAGCAGCTTGTAGATCACGTCGTAGTCGCGCACATCCACGCCCGTGGCATCCGCCGCGCGCTTGGCGCCAGGAGCCATCGAGGTGTTGAAGCCCACGATCACGGCGCCGGATGCGGCAGCCAGGTCGACGTCGGTTTCGGTGATCTCGCCCGGTGCCGAAAGGAGCACCCGCACCTGCACCTCCTTCTGGGGCAGCTGCTCGAGCGAGCCGAGGATCGCCTCAACGGAGCCCTGAACGTCGGCCTTGAGGATCAGGTTGAGCTCCTTGAGTTCGCCCTCGCTGGCCTGGCCAGACATCGAGGCCAGCGACACGCGGCGGGAGGCCATCTGCTGGGCCAGACGGGTGGCGCGGGCTTCGCTGGCGCGATCGCCCACCACGGCCCGGGCGGCCTTCTCGTCGGGGTAGACCTCGAACTCATCGCCGGCCGTGGGCACCTCGCTGAAGCCCAGGGCCTCAACGGCGTACGACGGACCGGCGGCCTTCACACGCTTGCCGGTGTCATCCACCATGGCGCGCACCTTGCCGAGAACCGGACCGGCGGCGAGCACATCGCCGGTGCGCAGGGTGCCGTTCTGGATCAGCAGGGTGGCCACAGGGCCCTTGGCCTTGTCGAGGTGAGCCTCGATCACGGTGCCCTTGGCCATCCGGTCGGGGTTGGCCTGGAGGTCTTCCACTTCGGAGACCAGCAGGATCATCTCCAGCAGCTTGTCGATGTTCTCGCCCTTGATGGCGCTCACCGGCACCATCACGGTGCTGCCGCCCCAGTCTTCGGCCACGAGTTCCTGGGCCGAGAGCTCCTGCTTCACCCGGTCGGGGGAGGCGCCTTCCTTGTCGATCTTGTTGATCGCCACCACGATCGGCACCTTGGCGGCGCGGGCGTGGCTGATGGCTTCCAGGGTCTGGGGACGCACGCCGTCATCGGCCGCCACCACCAGCACGGCGATGTCGGTCACCTTGGTGCCACGGGCACGCATGGCGGTGAACGCCTCGTGGCCCGGGGTGTCGAGGAAGGTGAGCTTGCGGGGTTCGCCCGCGTGCTCGATCTCCACCTGGTAGGCACCGATGTGCTGGGTGATGCCACCGGCTTCGCCGGCTGCCACGCGCGTCTTGCGGATCGCGTCGAGCAGGCTCGTCTTGCCGTGGTCGACGTGGCCCATCACGGTGACCACGGGCGGGCGGCGGATCAGGTGAGCCAGGTCGCTCTCCTCGATCATGTCCACCGTCTTGGCGGCGGCAGCCTCCACGTCGTCTTCGAGCACGGGCACGCCGAACTCTTCAGACACGGCCTCGATGGTGGAGAGGTCGAGGCTCTGGGTGACCGTGGCGATGATCCCCTTGAAGAAGAGGCTCTTGATGATCTCGGAGCTCTCCACGCCGAGCTTCTCGGCCAGCTCCTGCACCGTGAGGTTGCCCTCCGGCACGATCAGCATTTCGGGCCGCTGCTGCTTGGCCTCGCGGGCCTGACGCAGCTCCATGGCGCGGCGGCGCTGCCGCTGGCGGGTGGTTTCCTTGCGGCGCTTGCGCATCGCCCCGGTGGGCTTCGGCGCAGCGGCCATGGCTCGCGGCTTGGCTGGGCGGGCCAGGCTGGCCGAGAGCACCACGGCTTCCTGTTCGCCGGCGTAGCCGCTGGTTTCGGCGGTGAGCGCATCATCGTTCTCGCCGATGATGTGCACCTTGGTGCGCTGCTTCTGCGGCGTGCGTGAGCGCAGGGCTTCGAGCTTGGCGCTGTCGTCCCAGTCGGGACGGCGGGGACGGCCAGCCGCGCCCACCGGTGCAGGGCGGAAGCCGGGGCGGCGGGGTGCCGCGGGTGGTGTGGCGGTGGGCCGCACCAGATCCGGGGTGGTGGTGCCACTGGCGCCTTCGGTGCCCGCAGGGCGCTCACCGGGGCGGCGCGGCGGCGGAGCGGTGGGGCGGCCGTTGGGCTTCTGCAGTTGCATCAGCTCGCCCGGCGCCATCGGCTTGCGCATGCCGGCGGGCATGCCCGGGCGCACGGGGGCACCAGGACGGCCGGGGCCGGCGGCCCCGGCGCCATCGCGGCGGATCGGCTTGCCGACGAGTTCCAGTGGGGCCTGGGCCGGCCTGCCCGGGCCAGCCGCCGGACGACCTGCGCTGGGCTGGCCGGGCCGTACGGGGGCACCGGGGCGCTGGGGCATGCCCGGGCGCTGGCTCAGGGGAGCCCGGCCGGCGGGCGGGGCGGGGCGGGTCCCACCGGACGGGGCGCCGCTGATGGGACGGCCCACCAGTTGGGGCTTGGCGGGGCCGCCGGGGCGCGGGGCCTCGGGTTTACGGCCAGGGGCGGGCGCCGCCGGGCGGGCGGGCTTGCTGGCGATCACCACCGGGGGCTTGGCGGGTGCCGCTGGGCGGGCCGGGGGTGCGCTGGGACGCGGTGCCGGGGTAGCTGCCGCGGGACGGGCGGGAGCGGGAGCGGCGGGACGCGGTGCAGGAGCGGCGGGTTTGGCTGCAGCGGGCTTGGCGGCAGCCGGTGCTGCTGGCTTGGCGGCCGGAGCGGCGGGCCGGGCCGGCGGCGCGCTTGGGCGGGGAGCTGGAGCGGCCGCCGCGGGCCGCGCAGCGGGAGCGCTGGGACGCGGTGCCGGGGTTGCAGCGGCGGGCTTGGGCGCAGGGGCGGCTGCGGGCCGGGGCGCCGGCGTTGCGGGCTTGGCGGCAGCGGCAGCAGGTGCAGCCGGTTTGGCCGGGCTTGCGGGAGCTGCCGGTTTGGCGGGTGCGGCGGCGGCCGGCTTGGCTGGGGCTGCAGGGGCGGCCGGCGCAGCGGGAGCGCTCGGCGCAGCAGGGGCGGCTGCCTTCTTCACCGAGAGGATCGCCTTGCCGGGAGCGGCCGGTGCTGCTGCAGGAGCGACCGCCGGCTTGGCGCCATTGGCGGTCTTCAGCAGGTTGCGGATGCGAGCGGCTTCGTCGTCACTGATGGAGCTGCTGTGGCTCTTGGCCGCGATCGACAGCTTCTCGGCGGCGTCGAGCACGTCCTTGTTGTCCAGGCCCAAGTCCCGGGACAGCTCATAAATTCTGACTTTGCCGCTGCTGGTCATTCAGGTCTCCAGTGGTCGGAGCCCGCGGTCGCTGGAGGACCGGTGGGCGCCAGGCCGCAGACGCACTGCGACCAATGGTCATCTTGCCTCAGAGCCTGAAGCGTCGCCGTTGGCAAGGCGATGCTCCAGGGCCTCAACGATGGAATCCGCAACCTGACAGCGCAGGGCCCGTTGCAGCTTCTTCTTCCGTCTGGCGTCGTTGAGGCAGCTTTGGCTCTGACAGAGGTAGGCCGAACGGCCCATGCCCTGATCAAGCGCCATGCCGCCCTCGGCCAGCCGGATCACCCGCCAGAGCTGGGTCCTGTCGAAGAGCTCCCGACAGGACACGCAGCGCCGGAGAACCGGCCGGGAACTCACCGGGCCTCGTCCTCGTCAGCGTCGGTCTCGGCGATGGCTTCGGCCTCGGTGGCTTCCGCTGCGGGCTCTTCGTCTGAGGGGGCTTCCTCGTAGGTGCCTTCCTCGTACTGGCCCTCTTCGCCGTACTCCTCCTCGTCTTCAGGCAGGGGATAGAGCTCGCGCAGGCGGGCATCCTCTTCAGCTCGGGCGGCCTGTTCGGCGGCCAGGCGTGCCTCGGCTTCGGCCTGCAGGCGCTCCTCCTCCTCCCGCTGGGCGATCAGCTCCGACACCACCGCGTCCTCGGAGGACTGGTCGTATTCGTGGGCGTTCTTGATGTCGATCTTCCAGCCGGTGAGGCGGGCAGCGAGGCGAACGTTCTGACCCTCACGGCCAATGGCCAGGCTGAGCTGATCGGGCGGCACGAGCACGTGGGCGTGATGGCCCTCGGGATCCACCAGGCGCACCATCTCCACCCGGGCGGGGCTCAGGGAGTTGGCGATGTACTGGGCCGGGTCCTGCGACCAGCGGATCACGTCGATCTTCTCGCCGCGCAGCTCGTTCACCACCTGCTGGATGCGGGAGCCGCGGGCGCCGATGCAGGCGCCCACCGGATCCACCTCGCGCTCCACCGAATCCACAGCAACTTTGGTGCGGGGGCCCACCGAGCGACTCGGGGGATTGGCTTCGCGGGCCACGGCCACGATCCGCACTGAGCCTTCCTGGATCTCGGGTACCTCGTTTTCGAAGAGGTACACCACCAGCCCGGCATTGGAGCGGCTCACGAACAGCTGGGGCCCGCGCCGGGGCACCTCGCTCACCTCCTTCAGGAACACCTTGAAGGTGGCGTTCGCCCGGTAGTTGTCGTTGGGGAGCTGGTCGCGGCGCGGCAGCTCAGCTTCCACCTCGGGGCGGCCCAGGCCGCTGCTCACGGCCATGATCACGCTCTGCCGCTCGAAGCGGATCACGCGGGCGGTGAGCACGGGATCCTCCAGATCCGCGAACTCCTCCTGGATCATGCGCCGCTGCTGGTCGCGCAGCTTCTGGGCCAGCACCTGCTTGGTGGTGGCGGCGGCCATGCGGCCGAAGTCGTCTTTCTCCGGGGTGACATCGAGCACCACGGTGTCGCCGATCTGGGCGTCGTCGGCCACCTGCTGCACCTCGGCGAGGGCGATCTGGTGGTCTTCGCTCTCTACCTCCTCCACGATGATCTTCGAGGCCAGCACCCGGTAGCCCTCCTCATCGAGGTCGAGCTGCACGTCGAAGTTGGAGAAGTAGTCCTCTTCGAATGGGTCTTCGCTGATGCCGATGTACAGCGTGCGCCGATAACGCTCGTAGCCCTTGAGCAGGGCCTCCCGCAGGGCGGCCTCCACCACCGCAGGTGGCAGCTTCTTCTCTTCGCTGATGTCCTCGATCAGGTTGTTGAGACCGGGGAGCAGGACAAGGGCCATCGGTTTTCGGTTTTGAGGTGATTCAGTTGTGGGTGATTCGGTTGTGGGCGGACCTCAGCCGTCACTCGCTGGGGTGACCAGCCGCACGGCGATCACATCGCCGCGGGGGATCCGCTTGGTGCGGCCGCGCATGTTCAGGTGCACGGATTCAGCGTCGCGCTCGAGCAGCAGGCCCTCGCGCCGCACCTCAGCCCCTTTCGGATCGCGGTAGAGCACTTCCACCGGAAATCCGCGGAAACTGCGGAAATCACGGTCGTCGTGCAGCTCCTCGCCGATGCCGGGACTGCTGATTTCAAGAACATAGGCGTCGGGGAGCAGGCCGGCCGCCTCGATTGCGTCCCCCAGTGGGCTGCTCAGCCCGGCGCATTCATCCAGGCTGATGTCGGTGCCATCGCCCTTTTGCACCATCACCTGCACGGTGAGGGGGATGCGGTGGGTGTGCAGCTGCACGCCGCGCAGCTCGAATCCGGTGGGCTCGAGCACGCCGCGGGCGAGGGCTTCCAGATCGGGAATCAGGGGATGGGGCACCGCTGGATCAGGCTGCCGGGTCGGTGGGGCCGCTGCCGCCGGCCATGGCCGAGAGATCCACGATCGGGGCCTCGGCGTAGTAGTCGGTCTGCACCACGGTGCCCCGCAGGCTGGGGTCGAGGTTGATGCACTGCGCCTTCTGCTCATCGCTGCGCAGGTACTGGCACACGCGGGCCCAGAGCTTGGCGCGGGTGCCGGGGGCTCCCTGGCTGAAGTGCACCAGTTCGGTGCCCCCGGCTAGACCCTGGATCTCCACCTTGCAGAGGGAACAGAGGCGGCGTTCGCCGGGGGGGATGGCCGCCATGGCATGACTTGCGCACTGGGAGCAACCTAAATCCGTTGTGTCGGCCCGCTCACGGACCCGTCATGCGGCTGCTGCAGCTCAGTGACCCCCATCTGCTGGCCGATCCCCGGGGGCGCTACCGGGAGCGCGTGCCGCTGCAGCGGCTGGAGGCGGCGCTGCAGCAGGCCGGCCGCGAGCCCCACGACCTGCTGCTGATCAGCGGGGATCTCTGTCAGGACGAAACCTGGCAGGGCTACGGGCGCCTGCGCGACCTGCTGGGGCGCCGCGCTGCCCTGGGCCTGCCGCAGGCGCCGGTGGCGCTCGTGCCAGGCAACCACGACCATCCGGCCCTGCTGCGGGCAGCCCTGGGCCGCCAGGCCCTGATCGCCCCGGCGGTGCTCACGCTCGGCGGTTGCCGGGTGGTGCTGCTCGACAGCCATCGCGCCGGCTGCACCGGCGGCTGGATCGGTGAACGCCAGCTGGCTTGGCTCGCCCGGCAACTGGCGCCGTGCCCCCAGACCCCCACTCTGGTGGCCGTCCACCACCCGCCCGTGCCGATCGGGGATCCGGGCATGGATGGGATCGGCCTGCACGATGGCCCGGCCCTGCTGGAGCTGCTGGCCGGAGTGCCAGGGCTGCGGGCGGTGCTGTTCGGGCATGGGCACCAGCACTGGCAGGGCTGGATGCCCCAGCGGGCGCCGGGCCTGGCGCCGGTGACGCTGCTGGGCTGCCCCTCCACCCTCTGCTCCTTCGGCCCGGTGCAGCCCTGCCCCCTCGGCCGTCCTGCCGACCCCGGCGGGCGCTGGCTCGAGCTCGATGCCATGGGGGCGCTCGAGCAGCGGCTGCTGCGTTGGCACGGCGTGGACGACGCGGTCTCTAGCGTCGTTCCGTGATGCGCATGCCCATCGTGATCAGGGCCCTGCTGGCGGTGCTGCTGCCCTTGCTGCTGAGTGCAGGCCCCTGGGTGGCTCCGGCGGCGGCGGAGGCGCCCCACAGTTTCGTCGCCGATGCGGCCCGGGCGGTGGCTCCGGCGGTAGTGCGCATCGACACCGAGCGTGATGTGGCGCGCCAGGCCTTTGATCCGGTGCTGCTGGATCCGTTTCTGCGGGATCTCTTCGGGGACCCCTCCGGCACGCTGCGGGAGCGGGGTCAGGGCTCGGGCGTGGTGATCGACGCCGGCCGAGGCCTGGTGCTCACCAACGCCCATGTGGTGGATGCGGTGGATGCGGTGGCCGTGACCCTGGCCGATGGGCGGGAGCTTGATGGCTCCGTGGTGGGCGCCGATCCGGTGACCGACCTGGCCGTGGTGAAGATCAAGGCCCCGCGCGATCTGCAGGCCGCGCCGCTGGGGGATTCCGAGGCGCTGGAGGTGGGCGACTGGGCCATCGCCCTGGGCAGTCCCTATGGATTGGAGCGCACGGTGACCCTGGGCATCGTGAGCAGCCTGCACCGCGATATCAACAGCCTTGGCTTTTCCGACAAGCGCCTCGATCTGATCCAGACCGACGCCGCCATCAACCCTGGCAACTCCGGCGGACCCCTGATCAACGCCTCAGGCCAGGTGATCGGGATCAACACCCTGGTGCGCTCGGGCCCTGGGGCAGGCCTGGGCTTTGCCATCCCGATCAACCTGGCCAAGGGCGTGGCGGCCCAGTTGGCGGCCGGTGGCCAGGTGGTGCATCCCTACCTGGGCCTGCAGCTGGTGCCGCTCAGCGTGCGCCAGGCCCGCGACAACAACCGCGACCCCAATGCCCTGCTGCAGCTCCCGGAGCACGACGGCGCCCTGGTGCAGCGGGTGCTTGAGGACAGCCCGGCCCAGAAAGCAGGCCTGCGCCGTGGCGATCTGGTGGTGGGAGCCGCCGACCAGCCGGTGAAGGACCCGTCCCAGCTGCTGCAGCAGGTGGAGCAGGCCCAGGTGGGTGAACCGCTGGCGCTGAACGTGATCCGGGGCCAGAAGGAGCTGAGCCTCACGATTCGCCCGGCGGCCCTGCCGCAGCCGGGGTAAGGTCTCGACCCAAGTGATGCGAGAGGGGCATGTCGGACCTGCAAGATCAGATGAAGCAGGCCGTGGCCAGTGCCGCCACCGAGCAGATCCGCAGCGGCATGGTGGTGGGCCTGGGTTCCGGCTCCACCGCAGCCCTGATGATCCAGGCCCTGGGCGCCAAGCTCAAGAGCGGTGAGCTCACCGACATCGTGGGCGTGACCACTTCCTTCCAGGGTGAGGTGCTGGCGGCCGAGCTGGGCATTCCCCTCAAGAGCCTCAACGCCATCGACCGGATCGACCTGGCCATCGACGGCGCCGATGAGGTGGATCCGGCCTTCCAGCTGATCAAGGGCGGCGGCGCCTGCCACGTGCAGGAAAAGCTGGTGGCAGCCCGGGCCGATCGCTTTGTGGTGGTGGTGGATTCCACCAAGCTGGTGGAGCGCCTCAACCTCGGTTTCCTGCTGCCGGTGGAGGTGCTGCCCGGCGCCTGGCGTCAGGTGCAGGGCCAGCTCAGGGACATGGGCGGCGCCGCCGCGTTGCGCATGGCCGTGAAGAAGGCGGGCCCGGTGGTGACCGACCAGGGCAACCTGGTGCTCGACGTGAAGTTCGACGGTGGCATCGCCGATCCGGTGGCCCTCGAGAGGGAGATCAACAACCTCCCCGGCGTGCTGGAGAACGGCCTGTTCGTGAACATCACCGACCAGGTGCTGGTGGGTGAGATCGTGGACGGCGTGGCCGGTGTGCGCGACCTGCAGAAGCGTTAATTACTGCACCCTGAAGGTCACCCCCATCACGGCCGTGATGTCCTTGTCGATGGTGGTGGTGTCGTAGGCGCCGTAGCTGCCCATGTCGGTGGAGTTGGGCACGGTGATCTGGAAGGTGCCCGTGTCGGCGCGGGTGATCGGCCCGATGCCTGAGCCCGCTTCCCTGGCAATGGCCACTGCCCGCTGGCGCGCATCGCGGGTGGCCTTGGCCAGCATGTCGACCCGCTTCTCAGCGAGCTTGGTGTAGGTGTAGGCCGGCTCGTTGATCGTGAGCGGTACCCCCTGGCCGATGAGTTCCGCGATCGCACCGGCCACCTGCTGCACCTTGCGCACATTCGCGCTGCTCACCTTCACGCTCTGGGAGCTGCCCCAGGTGACGCTGCGCAGCTCGCCGGTGCGGGGGTCGCGCACCTGCTGCTGCTCCGTCTTCACGTTGCCCAGTTCAATCTCGCCGGGCTGGATGCCCTGGGCCTTGAGAAACGCCACGGTGCGCTCCACCGCCGGCAGCAGCGCCTGGTAGGCCTCCTGCTGGCTGGCGCCACCCACGCTCACCAGCACGGTCCAGTCGGCGAAGTCGCTCGTGATCCGCTCGGTGCTGGAGCCGGTCACGGTGATCGTGTCGTTGGCGCTGCGCAGCCCCTTCACCGCCACGCTGCCGGCCACCGTGAGCCCACCCCCGAGCACCGCCATGGCGAACACCAGGGCCGGCGTGCGGCGCAGCAGGTTCACCAGATGGGAGGGGAGCTGCTGGAGCGGGGCCATGGCGCTGAAGGCGATGCCCGCAGCGTATGGAGGGTTTGGCGATCCGTCAGCGCGGCCACAGCGCGGTGATGGGCTCGGGGTTGTCGATGTCGTAATCGAGGATGTCGGCTGGCAGCCCCACCTGCGACTCCCGGGGGTACACCGTGAAGTCTTCGATTCGCTTGAACAGGGGCAGCAGCACCCGCGCCAGGGCGTTGGGCGCTCCGTAGAAGAAGGAGTGGTGGCCCAGCAGGAATTCGGTGGTGCCGGCGCCCTCCTGCTGGCGATGCAGGAAGTCGCGCAGGGTGTCGCGCTCCTGGGGCGACAGCGCCGGATGGGCGAGCACCGGAAAGTCGCGCTGCACGGCCAGCAAGCCGGCGCGGCGCCAGTCGATCGCTTCCAGGGCCGCGATCAGGGTGTCGCGCTCGGGGGCGAAATCCACGCAGGTGAGCTGCCGCTCCTCGATCGCCATCACCTCGCTGATGTGGCGCCGCTGCAGCAGCCGCCACTTCTCGCGGGCATCGTCGTGCACCACGATCGCCGCCAGCCGCACCCGCTCATAGCGCTGCATCAGCGCGCGATTGGCGGCGTTGCGCGCCACGAAGGTGAACAGGAACTGGGAGCCGGTGCCGATGTAGTCGTCGAGCACCACCAGCGCCCTTCGCTGATCGGGGGCGGGCGGTGCGGCATACAGCGCCTCCACGTTGTGGAAGCAGGTGACGGGCAGGCGGTTCGCCTTGCGATACACGTATGACACCAGATCGCCGCTCTTGCAGGTGAAGGCCCGGGTGAAGTCGATGTCGGTGCAGCGCTCCCCATCGAAGCCGTCTTCGGTCAGATCGGCGCAGAGCCGCTCGTGCAGCAGCCGGCATTCGCGGATCAGCCGCGCCCAGCCGTGCACCTGCATGCACTCCAGCAGCCGCAGCGCGATCGCCTGATCCGCCTCCGGAAACTGGGCCATCCAGCGGCCTAGCGACGGCCGCGAGATCTCGGCTTCGTTCCAGGCTTCGGCCAGCTCATCCAGCCGGGCCTGCAGGGCGGTGCTCTGGCTCATTGCTCCATGCTCCCCCAGCCGGGCGGTGGCTTCGCCAGGATCGCGCCAGCCGTTTCGAACCGATGACGCCCAGCCGTGAGCAGATCCTTGCCGCCTCCAGCCCCTGGCTGGCGGGCCTGCTCAACGTGCTGCCGGGTCTGGGAACCGGTTACATCTACCAACGGCGCTGGCGTGCCTACTGGATCACCTCCGGCATCGCCACCGCCTGGTTCGTGATCGGGGCCGTGCTGGATCAAGACCTGGATCCGGTATTGCAGGCTGATGTGATTCAGCAGAACCAGCTCTACGGGTTGGGGGGCTTCCTGCTGCTGGCGCTGATCACCTCCGCCGAGGCCGTGATCGCCGCCCGCAAGGTGCGCGAGCCGGCATGAGCTCGGCGCCCTATCTGCAGCTGCGGCAGGTGGAGGCGTGGCTGGGGCCGCGTCCGGTGTTCACCGATCTCAGCCTTGATCTGCACCTGGGCGAGCACACGGTGGTGCTCGGCCCTAACGGTTCGGGCAAGAGTTCGCTGATCAAGCTGCTCAGCCGTGAGCTCTATCCGGTGGTGAAGCCGGGCTCGGAGCTGCGGATTTTCGGCGACACCACCGTGAACCTGTGGGATCTGCGCAGCCGCATCGGATTGGTGTCGAGCGATTTGCAGGCGGGCTACGTGGGCAGCGTGCCGGCGGAGCAGGTGGTGCTCTCGGGCTTCTTCGGCTCGGTGGGCATCGGCCGCAGCCAGGTGGCCACGGCCGCTCAGCGGGAGAAGGTGGCTGCGCTGATGCGAGAGCTGGGGCTCGAGGCACTCCAGGGCCGGCCCTTCCGCCAGCTCTCCGACGGCCAGCGGTGCCGCCTGCTGCTGGCCCGCGCCCTGGTGCACAGCCCCGAAGTGCTGGTGCTCGATGAGCCCACTAACGGCCTCGACCTGCGGGCGCGCCATCAGCTGCTGGAAACCCTGCGGTGCCTGGCGCAGGCCGGCACCACCCTGCTGCTGGTAACCCACCAGATCGAAGCGATCATCCCGGAGGTGAGCCGCTGTGTGCTGCTCCAGAACGGCGCGGTGGTGGGTGATGGCCCTGCCTCACAGTTGCTGAAAGATGCACCCCTCAGCCGCCTGTTCGACACGCCGTTGCGGGTGATTGAAGCCGGCGGTTGGCGCCAGGTGCTGCCCGGTTGATTTCAGCGCTGCCCCAGCAGTTCCTGCCAGCTGGGGGCGTTCTGGGTGCTGTGCAGCGGAATCGTGAACGACAGGGGAGTGGTGCTGGAGTTGGAGGAGACGGTGTCGAGCGTCAGCACTACGGGCAGGGGCTGCTGGCCCTCGGCGGTGCTGGTGTTGATGAGGTCGTCCATGGGCTGGAGGCCTTGCCCCCTAAGCCTGCTGACGAGGCGCTTGGGGTGATGCAGCCTGGGTGTCGTCAGCGCCGTGTTGCGGGCGACATCGGCGGCACTGCTTCCGGCTGTTGCACCAGGTAGTGGTGGACTTTGATCGGGGTGCTTTGGCTGTAGCCCACCGGCAGCCACAGGTCGCCGGCGCTGGTGGCCACGTGCACCTCCCAGTTGTAGAAGCCGCGGTAAGCGGCGGGATCGGCGCGCATCAGGGCGGCGTACTCCAGCACCGCAGCCCCGTAGTGATCGCTGTTGTTATATCCCCAGAGGCCGCGGCGGATGTCGCGCAGGCCGCCGCGCCGCACCAAATAGCGGGCAGCGGCGTGGATGGCATCGCGGGGGTTGCGGATGTCGCCGCCCTTGCCGATCCCTGGCTCGGTCCAAGTGCTGGGCAGGAACTGCATCGGCCCGTGGGCGTTGGCCACCGACACGCCGTCGATGCGGCCCATGGCGCTCTCCACCAGGTTCACCGCCGCCAGTACCTCCCAGGGGATGCCGGTGGCGGCGCTTGCTTCCCGGTAGTGCCGCAGCAGTTCCTCGGCCGGGCGCGGGGGAATGATCCGCCAGGCTGGCAGCACCGTGCGCGCCGGGCCGCGATGCATGGCCAGGAATTCGCGTCGCGCTTTCAGGTGTCGCCGGGCCACCTGCTGCCATGGCGGCGGCAGGTGCGGCAGCACGGCTGCGGCCAGCGCCGTTTGTCGCGCCAGCACCCGGTAGATCACCTGCTGCTGGTGGGCCAGCGGTGGCAGCGCCGCATCGGGCGTGGCGGCATCGCGGATCGTGGTTTCCAGCTCCACCAGCCGGGTGGCGATCGCCTCCGGCGTCGCCGGCAGCTGGGGATAGCGGCGCGGTTGGTTCAGGGCAACGGGGCTGGTCGCCTTCGTCTCACGCTGGGTTTCAACGCCCCCCGTCGATCCCGATCCTGGTGCCGCACAGCTCAGGAGCAGCCCTGCCGTGACGGCCGCCATCAGCCCCCGCGTCAGCGGCCTGTGGTGGCTGGCGTTCGGCACGGGGTGTTGCCTCCCAGGCGGTGCAATCCGGTCATGATGGCCCCATGGAACTGGAGCGTCCCCCGCTGCTGGGGCCGCTGGCCACGCGAGAGGCAGTGGAGCGGTTCACGCAGCGGCTCAATGGCTCGGGGGCACGACAACCCCGACTCCGATGCAGATTTGCTGGTGGTGATGCCCTACGACGGGCGCGCCTTGGACAAGGTCCTTGAGATCCGCAGAACCTGCCGGCCGCGATTCCCGCTGGATCTGCTGCTCTGGCGGCCGGAAGAGGTTGCTTCTCGTTACGCATGGGGTGATCCCTTTTCTGGCGGGTGCGCCACGTTGCAGCACGTCGCCCCTAAGTTTCAGAAAGCGCCCCTGATGGCTAGGGGTGCAACGCAGGCTGTCCGCAGCTTTGGGCCATGACGTTTCCGATTCCCCTGGGTGCGGACTTTCCCCTGGAGGAAGGGAGCGAGTCCCATCAGCTGGTGGGAGAGGTGGGGGATGCCCTCAATGCCCGCCTGCGTCAGCTCCACGTGCAGCTGCTGGAGCAGGTGCCGGATGTGGATCGCATCGCCTGTGTGCTCTACGAGGAGAAGGACGACATGCTCAAGACCTTCGTGAACAGCACGCGCGAAGGTGAAGCGATCAAGGGCTACGAATTCCGCCTCACCGACAGCGAGTCGCTCAGCAAGCTCGCCACCAGCCGCGACTGCCGCGTGCTCGATGACATTCCGGCGGCGGTGCAAGGCAACACCCTGCACTCGATCTGGCTGCTGAAGGAGGGCTACCGCTCCTCGCTCACGGTGCCGCTCTACGACCGGGATCAGTTCATTGGCTTTCTCTTCTACGACTCCCGCAAGCCGGCAGCCTTCACGGCCCAGGTGCAGCGCAACCTCTCGTTGTTCAGCACCCTGATCAACATGACCATTTCGAACGAACTCAACCTGGTCCGTTCGATCACCACCTCAGCCCAGGTGGCCCGCGAGTTCGCGAACCTGCGCGACTTTGAAACGGGCGGCCACCTGGAGCGGATGGCGCACTACTCGCGCCTGATCGCCCGTGCCCTGGCCGATAGCTATGGGCTCAGCGATGAGTACATCGAGCATCTCTATCTGTTTGCCCCGCTGCACGACATCGGCAAGATCGGCATCCCCGACAGTGTGCTGCTCAAGCCGGGCCGCCTTGATCCCGAGGAGCGCGCCCTGATGGAAACCCACGTTCAAAAGGGGATCGATGTGCTGGAACGCCTGATCGGGGAATTCGGGCTGCAAAAACTCCCCGATTCGGCCGTGATGCGCAACGTGGTGGCCGGCCACCATGAATGCCTCGACGGCTCCGGCTACCCCCACGGGCTCAAGGGGGATGAGATCGCGCTGGAGTCGCGGATCATCGCCGTGGCCGACATCCTCGATGCCCTCACCAGCCACCGCCCCTACAAGGAACCCTGGACGATCAAGGCTGCGGTGGGCGAGCTCGAGCGCCTGGTGGCCGCCGGCAAGCTCGACGCCGAATGCGTGAACGCGGTGAAGGCGCATATCCCCCAGGTGGAGGCGGTCCGCGACCGGTTCCGCGATCTCTGAACACTTCGGCCCCAGGCAGGTGACGTAGAGAGGCCGGGCCTGAGAGCACCCGGCACCGATGAGGATCTCCACTGCGCTGCGGGGCGCGGCCGTGCTGGGCCATCCGCTGCTGAACAAGGGCACGGCGTTTACGAGGGAGGAGCGGGAAGCGCTGGGGCTGGAGGCGCTGCTGCCCTGGCAGGTGGAAACCCTGGAACTGCAGATGCAGCGCTGCCGCACGGCGCTGGCGGCGATGGGGAGCGATCTGGAGCGCTACGCCTACCTGCAGAGCCTGCGCGAGAGCAATCTCGTGCTGTTCTTCCGGCTGCTGGAGGAGCAGGTGGAGGCGCTGCTGCCGGTGGTGTACACGCCCACGGTGGGGTTGGCGATCCAGAGCTTCAGCCGCAGCTACCGCACCCCTTCCCATGGCGTGTACCTCTGCGCGCCGCAGCAGGAGCGGCTGGAAGCCGTGCTGCGCGAGGCGGTGGAGGGATTCTCCCCCGATGGCCCCGGCTGGCGGCCCCAGCTGCTGCTGGTGACTGATGCCGAGGGGATCCTGGGCATCGGCGATCAGGGGGCCGGTGGCATCCACATCTGCCTCGGGAAGCTGGCGGTGTACACGCTCTGCGCCGGCGTGGATCCGGCCACCACGCTGCCGGTGATGCTCGATGTGGGCACCGACCGCCACGACCTGCGCGATCACCCCACCTATCCCGGTCTGCGCGAACCGCGTCTGCGCGGCGCGGCGTATGACGCCTTCCTGGAGACGTTCGTGGGGGCGGTGGAGCGGGTGTGCCCGGGTGCGCTGGTGCAGTGGGAAGACTTCGGTGTGGGCAATGCGCGCCGCGTGCTGGATACCTATCGGGCGCGTGTGCCCAGCTTCAACGACGACATCCAGGGCACCAGTGGCGTGGCCTGCGCAGCTGTGCTGGCTGGACTCAAAGGCCTGGGCAAGCCATTGCGCGACGCGCAGATCGTGATCTTTGGGGCGGGCACGGCGGGTTGCGGCATTGCCGTTGGGCTGGAGCGGTTGCTGATCCGCGCCGGCCTTACGCCGGAAGAGGCGCGCCGGCGCCTGTGGCTGATTGACAGGCCTGGACTGCTGCACACCGGCTTGCCCGATGTGCCCGCGCCCGCCTGGCCCTATGCCCATGGGCCAGAGGAGCTCACCGCCCTGGGACTGGATCCCTCTGCACCGATCGGCCTGCAGGCGGTGGTGGAGGCGGTGCAGCCCGCCGTGCTGATCGGCACGTCCACCGTGGCGGGTGCGTTTGATCAGGCCGTGATCGAGGCCCTCTGCCGCGGGACGGACCGGCCGATCGTGCTGCCGCTCTCCAACCCCACCCCCCTGGCGGAGATCACCCCGGCCAACCTGCTGGCCTGGAGCGAGGGCCGGGCGCTGGTGGCCACTGGCAGTCCGTTTGAGCCGGTGGCCTGCAACGGCCGCCAGCGCTTGATCGGGCAGTGCAACAACTGCTTCGTGTTTCCGGGGCTCGGCTATGGCGCCCTGGCGGTGGGGGCGCGGATGGTGAGCGACGGGATGATCGATGCGGCCCTGGAGGCCTTGGCTGAGGCCATCCCGGCAGCACGGGATCCCGATGCCTCGCTGATGCCGCCGCTGGCCGAGGTGCAGACGGTGTCGGAGCGGGTGGCGGAGGCGGTGGCGTTGGCGGCCCTGGAGGAGGGAGCTGCCACCAGGGCCGCAACGGCCGCCGAGGTGCGGGAGCGCCTGACGGCGCTGCGCTGGCGCCCGCAGTATCCCGAGGTGGTGGACGTCTAAACGGTTACTGGGGTGCGTACCTCCGGTTTGGCAGCCGGTGTCTTGCCAACGCCCAGATCGCGCAGCTCGCTGAGCAGGCCGTTGAGCACGGCCTTGGCGTCGCCGAAGAGCATGGCCGTCTGCGGCAGCTCGAACAGGCCGTTGCGGATGCCGGCGTAGCCGGCACCGAGGCTGCGCTTCACCACGAACACCTGGCGCGCCTGGTGCACCTCCAGCACGGGCATGCCGAACAGGGGGCTGCTGGGGTCGTTTTTGGCGTCGGGATTCACCACGTCGTTGGCCCCCAGCACGATCACCACATCGGTGCGCGGGAACTCGGGGTTGATCGTGTCCATCTCCACGAGCTGCTCGTAGGGCACGTCGGCCTCGGCCAGCAGCACGTTCATGTGGCCCGGCATGCGGCCCGCCACCGGATGGATGGCGTAGCTCACCTCGGTGCCGTTGGCCTCCAGCAGCTTGGCCAGCTCGCGCAGGGCGTGCTGGGCCTGGGCCACCGCCAGGCCGTAGCCGGGCACGAACACCACCCGCTCGGCGCATTCCAGCGCCATGGCGCATTCCTCCGGACTGCAGCTGGTGATCCGGCTGTATTCCTGGTTGCCATCCCCGCCGCCGGAGCTGGCTGCAGCGCCTAGGGCGCCCCCGAACAGCACGCTCACCAGGGAGCGGTTCATCGCGGTGCACATCACCTGGGTGAGGATCAGGCCCGCGGCGCCCACCATGGCGCCGGCCACGATCAGCAGCGGACTGGCCACCACGAAGCCGGCGGCCGCGGCAGCGACACCGGAGTAGCTGTTCAGCAGCGAGATCACCACCGGCATGTCGGCGCCGCCGATCGAGAGGGTCACGCCGATGCCCAGCAGGGTGGAGGAGAGCACCAGGGTCCACAGCGCCCAGCCTCCGGGATGGGCGGGGAAGAGCACGGCGGCCGCCAGGCATGCGCCGGCAAGTGACAGGTTCACCGCGTGGCGCAGGCGGCTCTGGGTGAAGGCCGGGGTGCCGATCCAGCCCTGGAGCTTGCCCATCGCCACCAGTGAGCCGCTGAAGGTGATCGCGCCCACGAACACCGAGATCACGATCGACACCTGTTCCACCAGCCCGCCGCCCTGCTCGAACAGGGCCACGCCGAGGGCCACCAGCAGGGAGGCCATGCCGCCGCAGCCGTTGAACAGCGCCACGGTTTCGGGCATGGCGGTCATCGGCACCCGTTGGGCCGTGACCTGGCCCGCCAGGCCGCCCACGGCAGCGCCGATGCCCACCCACAGCCAGGCGGTGGGGCTGAGCGGTTCCTGCAGCAGCAGGCCGAACACCGCCAGTCCCATGGCCAGGGCGGCCATGCCGTTGGCGCTGCGGGCGGAGCGCACCCGTGACAGCCCCTTGAGGGCCAGGGCCAGCAGCAGCACGGCGCTCAGATCAATGGCGCCGGCCAGAAGCGAGGAGGTGGTGGTCATGACTTGCGCGAGAACATGGCGAGCATCCGGTCGGTCACGAGGAACCCGCCGATCACGTTGAAGAGGGCGAAGGCCAGCGACGCCCCGCCGAGCACCAGCAGGGCGGTGTTGTCACCGGCGCGGGCGATCAGGGTGAGCGAGGCCAGCACGGTGATGCCGCTGATGGCGTTGGCACCGCTCATCAGCGGCGTGTGCAGGGTGGGCGGCACCTTGCCGATCAGCTCGAAGCCCAGCAGGCTCCCGAGCAGCAGCACCCACAGGGCCTGTTGCAGGTTGCTCATGCCGCACCTCCGTTGCTGAGTACTTCAAGGCCAAGTACGTCGGGGCGGCGGCAGGCGCCGCCATGGATGAAGAGACAGCCGTCCACGATCGGGTCGTCGAGGTTGAAGGGGAGTGGTTCGCGCGGGATCGCCGGGCTGCCGATCTCAACGCCCGAGCTGTCGAGCACGTGCTCCAGCAGGGAGGCCAGGTTGCGGGCGTAGAGGGCGCTGGCGTGGTGCGGCACCGAGCTCGGCAGGGCGTCGGCGCCGATCAGGGTGACGCCGTTGCGGATCACGGTTTCGCCGGCCACGGTGCAGGCGCAGTTGCCGCCCTGGGCCACCGCCAGATCCACCAGCACCGATCCCGGGCGCAGGCAGTCGAGCATCTCCTCGCTGATCAGCCGGGGGGCGGGGCGCCCGGGCACCTGGGCGGTGCAGATCACCATGTCGGCCTGGGCGAGCTGCTCCTCCAGCTGGCGGCGCTGGGCCGTGAGGAAGGCCTCGCTGGCGGCTTGGGCATAGCCCCCCACTTCGGCCGGGGCCTCCTCCTGTTCCGGCGGAGCCAGGAAGCGGCCGCCGAGCGATTCCACCTGTTCGCGGGCGGCGGGGCGCACATCGCTCACCACCACCACTGCCCCGAGGCGGCGGGCGGTGGCCAGGGCCTGCAGACCCGCCACGCCCGCTCCGAGGATCAGGGCGCGGGCGGGCTGGATCGTGCCGGCTGCGGTCATCAGCATCGGCACGTAGCGGTTGAGGGCCGCGGCGGCGAGCAGCACGGCCTTGTAGCCGGCGATGCTCGCCTGGGAGGAGAGCACGTCCATGGCCTGGGCGCGGCTGATGCGGGGCAGCAGCTCCAGGGCCAGGGCCGACACCTCACGGTTCACCAGGGTGTCCACCAGATGGTGGGCGCGGTGGGGTGAGAGCAGGCCCATCAGCAGGGTGCCGGAGCTCAGTCGCTCCAGCCGCTCAGGCGGTGGTGGCTGCACGCAGAGCACGCCGCGCACCTCGCCCCAGGCGTCATGGCCCGGATCCACCAGGTCGGCACCGGCGTCGCTGTAGGCGTGGTCGTGAAAGCCCGAGGCGGCACCGGCGCCGCGCTCAATCAGGAAGCGCAGGCCCCGGCCGGTGAGCCGGTGCACGGTTTCGGGGGTGGCGGCCACCCGGGCCTCGCCCGGATGGCTCTCCCTGGGGATGAGGTACTGAGCCAACGGCGATCAGGCGAGCTGAATTCCGTTCTGAATGGGGCTGGGCTCGCTGGCAACATGCCGGCCCAGATTGTTTGGATGACGCAACAGATCACCGCCGGATCTGTGCTTCAGGGGGATGAAGCATCGGGATCGTTTGCGTGCGTGAATCCACACACTGGCCCTCTGGGGCTGTATGGAAACCTGCGGAAAATCTCCATACCATCGGTGCTGTGCCGGGGTTCACTAGCCCGCCGCCGATGCTTGAGCTTTTTCACGCCGCACCTTCCTATTACTCCATGGTGGGGCGGCTGGCGCTTGCCGAGGCGGGCGTGAGCTACGTGAGCCGTCTGATGGATATTCACCTGGCCAAGCAGCAGCTCAGTGATGCCTATCGGCTGCTGAATCCACACATGACGGTGCCCACCCTGCGGGGACCCCAACTGCTGCTCACCGACAGCGCCGACATCCTCCAGTTCGCGGCTGGCCGGGCCGGTGATCGCTGGGCCGATGCCGATCCCCGGCGGCGCGAGGCCATTGCTGCTGCGGTGGCAGGCCATTACGCCATCTCGATCGAAACGCTCACCTTCAGCAAGCTGCTTGCCACCCGGCCGATGGCCAGGCCGCTGGTGGCACGGCTGCTCGCCGGCCTCAGCCGCAGCCTGGATGCCCGGGCCGCCACGGCGGCCGATGGGGGCGCGAGCCTGCGGGCCAAGGCGGAGCAAGACCGCCAGCGCCTGGCCACGTTCACCGCTGCCCCGCCGGCGGAAACGCTCGAGCGGATGCGCCAGCAGGTGGGCACTTACCTGGCCAGCCTGCCGGTGGTGGCCCCCGGTGGCTGGCTGTTCGGTGAGCCCATCTCCAGTGCCGATGTGGTGCTGGCGGTGCTGGTGGCCCGGCTGTCGATGGCCGGGGAGATGGCGTTGCTCACCCGCCCCGACCTGCAGCAGTGGTGGGCGCGCTACCAGCAGCGTGCCGCCTTCGTGGCAGCCGACGTGTGGACCCGGTTCCAGCGCCGCCGGTTCGTGCAGGCGCTGCTGGCGGCGCGGCGCACCGCCTTCTAACCCTCCACTGGTACAGGCTGGAGATTCCAGATCCGCTCGGCGTAGTCGGCGATGGAGCGGTCGCTGCTGAAGAAGCCGCAGCGCATGGTGTTCGTGATCGAGGAGCGGGTCCAGCTGGTGGGATCCCGCCAGGCCCGATCCACCGCGTTCTGGGCGCGGCCGTAGTCGGCGGCATCGGCCACCACCTGGAAGGGGTCGTGGCTGGTGAGGCTGGCCAGCAGGGGATGGAACAGCTCCCGGTTGCCCTCGCTGAAGTGGCCGCTGCCGATCAGGTCGATGGCGGCGCGCAGGGCGTCGTTGCCCTCCAGCCAGGGCATCGGGTGGTAGCCGCTGCTGGCCAGCTGCGCCACCTCCTCGGCGTTGTGGCCGAAGAGGAAGAAGTGGTCGTCGCCAACGCGCTCGCGGATCTCGATGTTGGCGCCATCGAGGGTGCCGATCGTGAGGGCCCCATTGAGCGCCATCTTCATGTTGCCGGTGCCGGAGGCCTCCTTGCCCGCCGTGGAGATCTGCTCGGAGAGATCCACGGCGGGATACACCAGCTGGCCGAGGCTCACGCTGAAGTTGGGCAGGAACACCACCCGCAGCCGGCCGCCGATCGCCGGGTCGAGGTTCACCATGTCGGCGATCGACACGATCAGCCGGATGATCAGCTTGGCCATCGCGTAACCCGGTGCCGCCTTGCCCCCGAAGATCACGGTGCGGGGCGGCAGGTCTTCGCCGTTGCGCAGGCGCAGATAGCGCTGCACCACCTCCAGGGCGGCCAGGTGCTGGCGTTTGTATTCGTGGATCCGCTTCACCTGCACGTCGAACAGGGAGGTGGGATCCACCAGCACACCGGTTTCGCGCTGGATGTGGTGGGCCAGGCGGAGCTTCGACTGATGGCGCACCTGCTGCCAGCGCTCCAGGAAGGCGGCGTCGTGGAGCAGCGGCTCCAGGCCGGCGAGATCCTCTAGATGCCGTCGCCAGCGATCCCCGCCAAGGGCCTCATCCAGCAGGGCAGCCAGGCCCGGGTTGGCCACCGCCAGCCAGCGCCGCGGCGTCACGCCGTTGGTCACGTTGGTGAAGCGCTCCGGCCACAGCTGGGCGAAATCGCGCAGCACGTGATCGCGCAGAAGCTGGCTGTGCAGTTCGGCCACGCCGTTGGTGTGGTGGCTGCCCACCACGGCGAGGTGGGCCATGCGCACCCGCCGGTGCTCGCCCTCCTCGATCAGCGAGAGGCGCTGCTGCAGTTCCGGCTTGCCGGGATAGCGGAGGCGCACCACCTGCAGGAAGCGGGCATTGATTTCGTAGATCAGTTCGAGATGGCGGGGCAGCAGGTGCTCGAACAGCGCCACGCCCCAGGTTTCGAGGGCTTCCGGCAGCAGGGTGTGGTTGGTGTAGCTGAGGCTGGCGGTGGTGATCTCCCAGGCCTTCTCCCAGGCCACGCCCTCCTGATCCACCAGCAGCCGCATCAGCTCGGCTACCGCGATGGCGGGATGGGTGTCGTTGAGTTGAACGGCGAACTTGCGGTGGAAGTCGGTCACCGCCAGCCCCTGCCCCTTGAGGATGCGGAGCATGTCCTGCAGGGAGCAGCTCACGAAGAAGATCTGCTGGCTGAGGCGCAGCACCTTCCCCTGCTCGAGCTCGTCGTTGGGGTAGAGAACCTTGCTCAGCGTTTCGCTGCGGATCTTGGCCAACACGGCGCGGGTGTAGTCGCCGGCGTTGAACGAGGCGAAGTCGAACGACTCCGGCGCCATCGCCGACCACAGCCGCAGGGTGTTGGCGGTGCGCACCCCGTAGCCCACGATCGGCGTGTCATAGGCCACGCCGATCACCGTGTGGTCGCCGATGCGCACCGGGTAGCTCCACTCCGGCCGGATCACCTCCCACGGGTTGCCCTTGGCCAGCCAGGGATCGGTGCTTTCGTGCTGGCCGTCGGGGCCAATGTGCTGGTGAAAGATGCCGAACTCGTAGCGGATGCCGTAACCGATGGCCGGCAGTTCAAGGCTGGCCAGGGATTCCTGAAAGCAGGCCGCCAGCCGGCCCAGGCCGCCATTGCCGAGGCCCGGCTCCGGTTCGGTGGCGATCAGTTCCTGCAGATCCAACCCGAGGTCGCGGCAGGCCTGTTCGGCTTCCTCGCGCATGCCGAGGTTCACCAGGTTGTTCTCCAGGTGGGGCCCCAGCAGGTATTCGGCAGAGAGATAGGCGGCGGTGCGCACGCCCTTCGCCGTGTAGGTCTCAGCCGTGTCCACCCAGTTCTGCAGCAGCCGGTCGCGCACGGCCAGGGCCAGGGCGCGGTAGTGGTCGTGGGTGGTGGCCAGCGACGGTGATTTCGCCTGGCTGTAAAAAAGGTGGCGCCGGATCTGCTGCGCCAGGGGCGCCTGCTCCAGCGGGACGGGTGGGCGAGAAGACATCACCTTTCCACGGTGAATTGCCGCTGTTCTGAATGGCCGGAACGGCAGCTGCAGTGTGCATCGCTACCGATGGTGAAGTTTGCCGCTCTTCAGCGCAGGGCGGCATCGCCATAGCTCCATCGGCTCACCACAACAGCCCGATGGAGCCCGGGCCGCTCGGGGCCTCAACCACCGACCAGCCATGCAGCACCAGGTGCCGCACGAAACGCGATGCCTCACTCCTCTCCTTGAAGGCGCACTCTTCCACCACATCCACGGTGTTGCTTTCATTTGAGGTTTCGTGGAGAGCCCAGTAGAGGCCGTCCGTGCCGGCGCAGATCATCCACGTGCCGCGGTAGGGCGCCTTCACATCGCGAAGCGCCAGGTGCTTGCCGCGGAGGCAGGCCGTGTTCATCGCAGATGTGCCGTTTGGATCACTGTCTGCGGGCGTGTTTCCGCGGGTCAAGGGGCGCGCAGTAACGAATTCATGCGGTTGTTGCGCTGGCCTTGCTCTACTGCGCCGCCAGCGCTTCCACCACGCTGATTGGGCTCGGGGTGGGAATGATCCGGTGCAGGCGGAAGCCGCCGCGCTGCAGCAGCTGCGCGTAGTCGCCTGCGGTGCGCTCGCGGCCGCCGTCGGTCATCACAAGCATGTTGAGGTCGAGCAGTTTGCCGGGGAACGGCTCATTGCCCGGCGGGATCACCGGCTCCAGGATCAGCAGCCGGCCTCCCGGGGCCATGGCGCTGCGGATGTGCCCAAGGATCTGCAGGCACGCGTCGTCGTGCCAGTCGTGAAGGATGTGCTTCATCAGATAGGCATCGGCACCTGCCGGCACCGCTGAGAAGAAGTCGCCGGCCTCCACGTTCAGCCTTCCTTCGAGCTCAGGCGGCACTGGCAGATCCTTTACCACCGCCGGCTGGTCCAACACCGTGCCGCGCAGATGCGGATGGGCCTGCAGCACGCTGATCAGCAACTGGCCGCGGCAGCCGCCCACATCCACCAGGTGGTGGATCTCATCGAAGCTCGGGTAGGCAGCAAGGAACCCCGCCACCTCGATGCGGGAGAAGTCGCCCATAGCGGCGTTGAACACCGCCGCCCGCTCCGGGTTCTGCTCGTACCAGGCGAACACGCCCATGCCGAACTCCCGCTGGAAGGCGCTCTCGCCGGTGCGCACGCTGTGCAGCAGTTGGTTCCAGCTGCGGTAGTGCTCCTCCCCGAGCATGCGCGCGAAGTGGCGCAGCGATTGGGGGTGGTCGTCGCGCAGCAGTTCCGCGAGGGGTGTGAGCGTGAAGGTGCGCGAGCTGGCTTCGCGGAAGAGTCCCAGGCTGGCCAGCCCGCGCAGCAGGCGGAACAGGCTGTCGGGATGGGCGCCCACCTTCTGCGCCAACGCCTCCACCGGTTGTTCACCCGATGCCAGGGCATCGGCTACCCCGAGCTCGGCGGCCACGTGGATCATTTGGCTCGCCCAGGCCCCGATGGCCATCGCGGTGAGCTGGCTCGAGAGCTCGGGGCTGGTCATTCAGGAGCGGGCGGGTTTGGGATATTTCTGCCCCAGCCGCCATAGCTCGTTGCCGCGCTCGCCTGGCTCCACGGCCTTCAGGCGGCACACCAGATTGAAGAGGTCCTGGCTGGAGAGTTCACCGTCGTCGTGCCATTTGAGGCTGGCAGGATCCAGCCTCGGCTTTGCATCAGCCATCGGTGCGCCGGGAAGTCGTTTCAAGTTATGGATCGGCCCTGGCCATGTGTGGGCTGCGGTAACGGGTTGAGGCGAAAGATTCTGTGAAGTTGTGCCTTATGGCACGCAAAAGCCGGCCCCATTGCTGAGGCCGGCTTAGCGGTGGTTGTTGATGATGTTCTCGGTCGTTGGGACTTGGCTTCGGAGCTGCCGAGGGAGGCACCTGGGGCCATGGGTCCAGGTGTCAGGCGGTGAGACCTTCAG
The DNA here is from genome assembly GCA_040399185.1 of Prochlorococcaceae cyanobacterium. GTDB lineage: Bacteria > Cyanobacteriota > Cyanobacteriia > PCC-6307 > Cyanobiaceae > UBA5018. Next base: position 7,503 of record JBBASQ010000024.1, on the reverse strand, counting down.
GGGGCACCTGAGGCGGTGCAGGTGAAGTGTCGGCTGCAGGGGCCAGCCGGCCCGCCCACTCATGCTTGAAGACTGTTGGAGCAGGGGCCTTCAGTCAGCTCGCTCCTGACCGCTGACCCGGTGGAGTGTCGTCCATCTGTGTGGGCCTCCGAGTTCGATGGCATCAGCATCGGCCCGTCCACCGGCAGCGGCAATCAGTGATGTTGCTCATTGCCCGCGGTCCTGGGCTGCAGCACGATGGCTCCAATCCCGTGCCCTAACAACGCCAGCGATGACAGTGCGTTTACGTCGGTTGGCGCTGGGGCTCGCTGCTCTGGCCCTCCTGGGTGCTGGGGGACCACCGGCGGAAGCCTGCAGCCGGGTGTTCTCCAGTGCCAGGGCCAACGGCCAGGCCATGGTGGTGGGCCGCACGATGGACCTGTTCATCAACGACAACGCCGCCCTGGTGCTGCGTTCGCCGGGCATGACGGCCGGCGGATTGCTGGGGGTGAACGACGCCAATGTGAAGCGCTGGCAGGTGCGCTACGGAAGCGTGGGTGTGCTCAGCCTGGGGAAGTTGGTGTCTGACGGGCTCAATGAGCGTGGACTGAACGCCAACCTGCTGTATCTGGGAGGCAGCCGCTACGAAACCCGTCAGGCGGAGCGGCCTGGGTTGTCGAACACCCGCATGGTGGAGTTCGTGCTCGACAACTTCGCCACGGTGGAGGAGGCACTGACGGGGCTGCGCCAGGTGCAGGTGGTGTCCGACAAGGTGATGGGCCGTGAGTGGGGGCTCCATTTGTCGTTGGCAGACCGCAGCGGTGATTCGGCCGTGGTGGAGTTCATCGATGGCCGGTTGGTGGTGCATCGCGGCGCTGACACCCGCGTGATGACCAACGAGCCGCCGCTCGACTGGCAGCTGCGCAACCTCAAGCGCTACAAGCCCTTTGGCGGGACACTTTCACTTCCGGGTGACATTGACCCGCCGTCCCGCTTCGTGCGGGGCTCCACCTATCTCTCCACTCTGCCGAAGGCCAAGAGCGAAGACGAGGCGGAAGCCAACCTCTACGGCGTGATGAAAAACATCTCCGTTCCGGCCGGAGCTGAGGACTATTCAGCATCAACTTCAGCCTTAACCACCGACGACACCTGGGTCACGCTCTGGACGGTGATCGCCAACCTCAACGCAGGGAGTTACTCCTTCCAGCTCGCCAACAATCCCTATCCGGTGTGGGTTGAGTTCGCCAAGGTGAAGTGGAGCCCTGGCGGTGGGATGCGCGTGCTGGCGATGCAGTCGCCGGCCCTCACCGGGGATGTCACTGATCAGCTCAACCGCGCCCCGATTCAGCCCTGACGCGGCTCACGCGTCGTCTTTGAGGAAGCGGCCGGCGAGGCGGATCGCGAGCACCACGGTGGCGGCTCCGTAGGAGAAGAAGGTGATCAGCTGGCCGGGGGTGCCGGGGGTATAGGCCTCGCGCTCGAGCAGCACGTAGTCGGCGAGGGAAGCGGCGGTGCCCCAGAGCAGCACCCACACGCTCACGTAGGCCACGCCTTTGAGGGTTTTCTCCATGGGCCGGTTGGGCTGGGCGACCTAGTCTGCGGCCATGGCTGACCAGAACGGCGGATCGGCAGCCGGATGCGTGCTGGCCCTGGCGGTGCTGGCGTTGGTGTTCTGGCCTGTGGTGCTCACCGCGGCGGGGGTGTTGCTGGCGTGCGGCCTGGTGGTGTGGGTGGCAGCCTCCCATCGCTTCGGGCAGTTGCGCACGATCGTGGAGGCGGCATCCCGGCGCTTCGCAGGCGATGTGTGCGTGGTGGATGGGCGTTATGGCGTGGTGCGCTGTATCGAGCTGCAGGGCGACACGGCCCAGCCCCAGATTGCGCTGGTGCTCGATCTGATTCACACCGGTGCCGGCGGTGCCTATCTGAAAACCAGCCCGCGGCGGCTCAATCCCCCGGCGGTGCTGCGCGGGCTGCGCAGCACCGCCGGCGTGGGGCGGTTTCTCGAGGCCAACGGCATCACGATGGTGGGCGACCTGGCGGTGGAGGCCAAGGCCACCCGGGCGGCACTGGAGTGTCTGCGGGAAGTGACCTGGACGCGCGCCGCCCTCGACCAACTGCAGGAGCTGCGGGAATCGGCCGCTGAAACGCTCGCCAAGGCGGAGGGCAACGAACTGTTGGAGCCCTCGATTCCCCAACTGCAGGAGGCGCTCACCGCGTTTGAAGCGGAGGCACGCAAGCTGCAGGATGCCCTGGAAGACTCGAGCACGATGCTGCGCAAACTCCACGATTTCCTCGAGGTGCCAGAGGGAATCCGGCCGATCCTCAGCTTCGATCTGGATCACCTATTTGATGCCCAGCGCCTGAAGGATCTGGAGCAATCCTTCGATGATGTGGTGCTGCTCAACAACGCCTTCCGGGAGCTGTCGCGGCAGAAGCTCGCCTGACGCGGGGTCATATTCAGGCTGAAGCCGAAGATTGCAAGCTGCGGGAACACCACGCCTCAGGGGCCTTCACAGTTCAGAATGCCTCGATTGCAGCTTGCCGCGCTCTCCCTTGATGGATCCAACCGTTCAGGTCACGGCCGTCATCACCCATCGCGTCCGCCCTGGTCGGGAAGCGGGCTACGAAGAGTGGCTTAAAGGAATCGCTGCAGATGCTCTTCGCTTTGACGGATATCAAGGGGCCCACATCCTGCGTCCCCAGCTGGGGATATCCCCTGATCACGTGGTCGTGGTGCAATTCGACACCTGCGCCCATTTGGAAACCTGGATGCAATCGGAGACCCGTAGGGACTGGGTTGAGCGCGTGCAGCCATTGATTCGCGAGCCAGAATCCATCAAGACGCTCACGGGCCTGGAACCCTGGTTCCAGCTCCCCGGACGACCCTCCCAGTCCCCGCCCAAGCGCTACAAGCAGGCCATCCTGGTGTGGATTGGTGTTGCGAGCACGTTCTTGGTGATTAGCCCCCTTGTGGC
>JBBASQ010000024.1:0-4449 GCA_040399185.1 Prochlorococcaceae cyanobacterium | reverse complement strand
TCCTGGTGTGGATTGGTGTTGCGAGCACGTTCTTGGTGATTAGCCCCCTTGTGGCCGCTCTGCTGGGCTCGTGGCCAGCGATTCTCCGCATGTTGGTTAAATTGACGATCATGGTGGGGCTGCTCAACTACGTGGTGATGCCCTTCCTAACGCGTCGCTTCAAGGGCTGGCTGTTTAGAGGGTGAGCCAAATGCTTTTCTTGCTCATCTTTTAATCGATATGGGTTTCCCATTTCCTGGGGCTTCAGGCCTCTGTGGCCGCCGGTAAGCAATGAGTTGGAAGCTGTTGAGATGGCCCCTGCTGGCGGGTGTGGCTGCGGCCGGGATATTCCTGGGCGGCTATCGACCGACACCGCAAGTGTCGAGTTGTCCCGAAATGGGCACCATTGTTGGGATTGGGGTGGGGATGATCGTGGCCACGGCCATTGTTCATGCCTGGATTACATCCGTCCAAGTCGATCTGAACCACTCGGGGCAGGTCAGCGCCTGGTGCTCGACAAGTCGGCTGCGCCACCTCTTGGTCATTGTGCTGGGGGCGCTGCTAACGGCTGCAAGCTTATTGCTAGACATTGTCCTATGGGCTTGGGTCTATCGCCACGTCGGCGCCATTCGTGGGCTCGCGGACAGTCTCTATTTTTCAGGGATTACCTTCACCACTGTTGGCTATGGAGATATTACGTTGGGCAAGTGCTGGCGGCTGCTGAGTGTATGTCAGGCCATCAACGGTGTGTTGATGGCGGGTTGGAGTACAGCGCAGCTCGTTTTTATTGTTCAGAGGGCAATGACTTTGCAGCTTCAACCTGAAAGCCGCAAGCTTGTGGGGTGACGCCGCCCCGATGGGGAGTGGTCAGAGGTTTCGCGCCGCCTGCAAGCGGTGTTCGATTGGGTGCGCGAGGGCCATCACGCTCAGGGTGATGGCGATGCCCATGCCACAGGCCTGGAGGCGTTGATCGGCCATCAGCAGCAGGTCGGCGTCGTTGCTGTTGAACAGCACGATCGTGGCGGTGAGGGCGGTGATCAGTAGGGCCGGGTGGCCGTGGCGTGCGGCGATCGCGGCGGTGATCACGGCCATCGCGATGGCCGGCACCTGCAGGGGCAGGGTGTGGGGCAGGGCGAGGGCCAGCACCATCACCAGCACCACGCCGGCGAGGGTGCCGAGGGAGCGGTGCAGGGCCACTCGCCAGGAATCCTTCACGAACGGCTTGAGCACCAGGAACGGTGTGAGGATCAGCCACAGACCACTGGTGTGCCAGTGATGGGCCAGGGCGATCGGGGTTGTGATCAGGGCGGTGGTGGCCAGCAGCAGGCCGTAGGCCAGGCAGCGGCGCCAGCTGTGTGCCACCGCAGATAGTGAGGGAGGGGCAGCCGCCTGGCCCCTTGGGGGAAGCAGCAGGCTGTGCAGGAGGGCGGCCACACCGCCTGAGGCGAGCACGCCGGTTACCAGTCGCGCCAGCTCGGCGGGGGAAGTTCCCGGCGGGAGCGGGCTGTTGGTGATCAGCAGGCAGAGGCTCACCACCATCAGCCAGTACACCGGCTGTAGTTGGCGACGCGCGCTCAGGCCGAGCCCGAGCGCGGTGAGTGTCATCAGGATGGTGGCCGCGGTGGGGTTGCCCTGGCTGAGTACGGCCGGAACCGTGAGCGCCGCCAGGCTCCCAACGCCCACCAGGGCCTGGCGCCAGCCCAACTTGATGCAGATCACCAGGGTGGCCAGGTTGGCCAGGCAGAGCAGGCCCCCGGCGCGCGGGATGCCAAGGCCGCGGGCGATCTGGTCCGCCAGCACCAGGCAGATCACCACAAGGAGCACCAGCAGCACGGGCCGCGTGCGTGACGTCATTCCAGGGGCTCTCGTCCTACGGGCACACACTTAATCGCGCCGGGTGCTGCCGTGGGCGCGTTGGACAACACCGATCAGGCTGGGCTTACACCCTGGAGATTCCGTGTTGGCGGCGCTGCTGATCCTGCTGGTGATGGCGGGGATAACGGTGGGGCTCAACCCGCGGCGGGAGGAGTTCCGCTGGTTTCTGCAGCTGAGGCGGCCGCGCTGGCTCACGTTTGAGCGCTGGATTCCGCTGATCTGGCTGGTGATTTATGGCTGCTTCTACGCGTCGGCGCTGATCAGCTGGAACGCGAGCGGCCGCTGGGATCTGCTGGCGGGCTACCTGTTGCTGCTTGTGCTGGTGCAGAGCTACACGCTGGTGATCTGCCGCACACGCCGGCTGCGCAACGGCACGGCGATCGGCTTCATCGGCTGGGTGTGGGGCCTGGCGCTCGCGATTGCGGTGGCGCCGGTGAGCGTGCCGGCCTGGCTGTTGCTGCTGCCCTACTTGCTCTGGAGCCCGGTGGGCACGTGGGTCACCTGGCAGATGCAGCGCCTCAACTGAGCTCCAGCTCCTCGTCAGCGCAGACGCCTGGCTCGCCAGGATGAGCATTCCAGTGCCGTCTCCCGTGCTCACCACCACCTTCGCGGAGTTCGCCCAGCGGGCCGACTATTCGCTGCTGGATGGGCTGCAGGCGGATCCCGACGCCACGGCAGATGGCCGCGACCACCAGCCCCGCCAGGTGTTCTCCGGCCATTACGTGCCGGTAAGGCCCACGCCGATTCCGGCGCCGGAATACATGGCGCACAGCAGCACCCTGTTCAACGAACTGGGCCTAGACGAAGCACTCGCGCACGATGAGCAGTTCCGCCGCTTGTTCTCCGGCGACATCAGCGTGGCCACCGGGCCGATGCGCCCCCATGGCTGGGCCACGGGCTATGCCCTCTCGATCTACGGCACCGAATACACCCAGCAGTGCCCGTTCGGCACCGGCAACGGCTACGGCGATGGCCGCGCCATTTCCGTGTTCGAAGGCGTGTTCAACGGCCAGCGCTGGGAGCTGCAACTCAAAGGCGGCGGCCCCACGCCCTATTGCCGCGGTGCCGATGGCCGGGCGGTGCTGCGCTCCAGCGTGCGCGAGTTTCTGGCGCAGGAGCTGATGCAGGCCCTGGGGGTGCCCACCTCCCGCTCGCTCACGCTCTACATGTCGCGGGCCGAGGGGGTGCGCCGGCCCTGGTATGCGCCGGGGTCGCGCGCGTTTGAGCCCGACGTGATGGTGAACAACCCGGCGGCGATCACCACCCGGGTGGCGCCGTCGTTTCTGCGGGTGGGCCAGCTAGAGCTGTTTGCACGCCGGGCGCGCAGCAACGCCCACCCGGGAGCCCTGCGCGAACTGCAGATGATCACGGCCCATCTGATCGAGCGCAACTACCGCTCCGAGATCAACGCCGCCCTGCCCTTCGCGGAGCAGGTGCTGGAGCTGGCGCGCCTGTTCCGCGGGCGGCTCACGGCGCTGGTGGCGAACTGGATGCGGGTGGGCTACTGCCAGGGCAACTTCAACAGCGACAATTGCGCCGCTGGCGGCTTCACGCTCGATTACGGGCCCTTCGGCTTCTGCGAACTGTTTGATCCGCGCTTCCAGCCCTGGACCGGCGGCGGTGAGCACTTCTGCTTCTTCAATCAGCCGGCGGCGGCTGAGGTGAATTACGGGATGTTCAGTAAATCGCTGCGGCCGTTGCTGGAGGGCGACAGCGCGGCACTGGAGCAGCTTGATCAAATCCGCGCGGGCTTTCCGGCGGCGATGGAGCAGGCGCTGGAGGCGATGTGGATGGGCAAGCTCGGCCTGGCCAGCTACGACGCTGATCTGGTGCAGGAGCTGCTGCAGCTGCTGGTGAACTCCAGGGCCGATTACACGATCTTCTTCCGCCGGCTGTCGGCTATCCCGGAGCAGATCGACGCGCTCAAGGAAAGCTTCTACCTGCCCAGTTCAGAGGAGCTCGATCAGCAATGGAGCCGCTGGCTGCAACGCTGGCGGCAGCAGATCGGCGACCCCGCAGCGGCCGCCGCCACCATGCAACGCGCGAATCCAGCGATCACCTGGCGCGAATGGCTGATCGCCCCGGCCTACGAACAGGCCGCCGATGGCGACACCCGAGCGATCCAGGAGCTGCAGGCGTTGTTCAGCCATCCCTACGAGGATCCATCCCCTGAGCTAGCCGCCCACTACGACCGCCTCAAGCCCCGCGAGTTCTTCAACGCCGGTGGGGTGTCGCACTACAGCTGTTCGTCTTGATTAGCCGTCCGAAGCGGTGCAGCGGCGGTGATCACACCGCCAATTCGAGCGTTTCCACGCCTTTTACACAAGCTCCTTCGGCCTCCACCTCAAGCCAGAGAGCGATGGCTTGACTGATGTTTACGAGCGCACTCTCCCGCGCCAGTCGCCCCTTGGCCTACTTGCGGCCATTCTCAAAGACGATCGAGGAACTCCTGCACATCAACCTGGGCCTGACGCAGCAAACCCGCCAGGGTGCCCACCTTGACCGTCTTGTGCAGCGGAACTACGCAACCCCGACTGCCACACCTCAACACCACATGGCTGCCGTTCTGGCGAACCGCTTTAAAACCCAGCCGTT
>JBBASQ010000023.1:25510-34978 GCA_040399185.1 Prochlorococcaceae cyanobacterium | reverse complement strand
CCGTTCCCCACGGCTCGCCCTGAGGTGGAGAGCCTCAAGGCCTACAGCGCGCCCCTCGAGGGGCGGCGGGGCATGCTGCGGCTCGACTTCAACGAGAACACCATCGGCCCCAGCCCGAAGGTGGTGGAGGCGCTGCGGGCGATCCCGGCCGATCACATCGCCATCTATCCCGAATACGACGGCCTGCGTGAAGCGCTGATCGCCAACCTGGCCCAGCCCCTGCAGCCCGAGCAGATCGGTCTATTCAACGGGGTGGATGCGGCGATCCACGCGGTGTTCCACGCCTACGGCGACCGCGGCGAGCGCGTGCTCACCACCAGTCCCACCTTCGGCTACTACACCCCCTGCGCCCAGATGCAGGGCATGGCGATCGAGGCCATCCCCTACGAGGGGCCGACCTTCGCCTTCCCGCTCGACAGGATCCGTACAGCTCTCGCAGAGCGGCCCCGGCTGCTGCTGATCTGCAACCCCAACAACCCCACCGGCACCCGCCTGGCGCCGGAGCCGCTCATTGCGCTTGCCAAGGCAGCGCCCCACACCCTGGTGGTGGTGGATGAGCTCTATGAGGCCTTCACCGGCGACAGCGTGCTGCCGCTCGCCGATTTCGAAGCCACACCCAATCTTCTGGTGCTGCGCTCACTGGCCAAGACCGCCGGACTGGCGGGGTTGCGCATGGGTTTTGCGATCGGCCATGCAGCTGTGGTGGATCGGGTGAGCCGGGTTACTGGCCCTTACGACATCAACAGCTTTGCGGTGACCGCCGCTTTCGCTGCCCTCGCCGATCAGCCCTACACCGATGCCTACGTGGCCGAGGTGCTCCGGGCCCGCGACTGGCTGGCCAGTGCCCTGGCTGAGGCTGGTGTGCGCCACCACGTGGCCGGCGGCAACTACCTGCTCATCTGGCCCGAGGGCCCGGCTGCGGAGGTGGAGCGGCGCCTGAAGGAGGCCGGCATCCTGGTGCGCTCCATGGCGGGCAAGCCGCTCATCGATGGCTCGTTGCGGGTGAGCATCGGCACCACCGAGCAGATGCAACGCTTCTGGAGCGCCTACACCGCCATCAGCGCATCACCAGGATCTGGGTGGAATCGCTGAGCTTGCCGGGCAGGCTCACGGTGGCGCCGGTGCGCTTCACCGGGGTGCCGGCCATGGCCTGGAGGAAGGGCTGAACGCCGCCCTGGTCGCAGGTTTTCGGAGTGGTTTTGCCACTCACGTATTGCACCGGAATCACGCGGCGCGGCTGCAGCTCGCGCACCACTTCGGCCGCCTCGCTGCCGGTGTACACCTTGGCGCCGCCGCCCACGCCGATGATCAGCACGTCGGGGCGGCCCAGCAGCACCTTGTCTTCCGGGCTGATGCTGCCGGCGGTGCCGCCCAGGTGGGCGAAGCTCAGGCCGCCCTGCTGCCAGCGCCACAGGGTGGACATGCCAAAGCGCCGGCCTCCCACCCGGTCGTGGGGGGCGCTGATGCCATCGATCTTCAGGCCCGCTACCCGGTAGGAGCCCGGGCTGCTGAGCAGCTTGCCGCTGGCCACGGCAGCACCCTCATCGGGTAGGCGGCTGCTGGCCAGCACCACGTCGGCGCGTACCCGCGGCTCGCTCAGCCCGGCTGCGCAGGCCACCGCCTTGAACGGATTCACCAGCACGGTGGCGCCGCCCCCCTGGATCAGCAGGGCGCTGTGGCCGTAGCTGGTGATGGTGACGCCGCTGCCGGCCTGGGCGGGGAGTGCCATGGCCGTTGCCGGGAGCGCGGCGATGCCAGCGGCGGCAATCAGGGAGCTCAGGCGGGAAGGCAGGGGCATGGGGGCCGGCCGATCGCCTCGGACCCTACACGCCTTCTCTGAGGAGATCAGCCCTGGGCCGAGCGCAGGAAGTTGGCCAGCAGGGCATGGCCGTCCTGGGTGAGCACGCTCTCGGGGTGGAACTGCACGCCCTGCAGGTGCGGGTAGTCGCGGTGGCGCAGGCCCATGATCGTGCCGTCTTCCAACCAGGCGGTGATCTCCAGGCAGGCGGGGAGGCTTTCGCGCTCGGCGATCAGGCTGTGATAGCGGGTGGCCGTGAGCGGATTGGGCAGGCCGGCGAACACCCCCTCGCCTTCGTGCAGCACCGGCGAGGTTTTGCCGTGCATTAGTTCCTTGGCGCGCACCACCTTGCCGCCATACACCTGGGCGATCGATTGGTGCCCGAGGCACACGCCCAGCGTTGGCACCGTGGGGCTCAGCTCCCGCAGCACCTCCAGGCACACGCCGGATTGATCTGGGTCGCCCGGGCCCGGCGAGATCAGGATCGCGGCTGGGTTGAGCCCGCGGATCTGTTCAAGCGTGAGGGCGTCGTTGCGCTCCACCCGCAGCTCGGCTGCCAGGGGAAAGTCGGCCGCCAGTTCGCCCAGGTACTGCACCAGGTTGAAGGTGAAGCTGTCGTAGTTGTCGAGAACGAGCAGCATCAGCGGTTACCCCTCAACGCCCCGTCATTCAAAGGCCCAGCCGGGCCAGCAGCGGCGGAGCCAGCAGCAGTACGGCGATCAGCAGCGAGGCCAGGGCGGCCACCAGCACGGCGGCGGCGGCGCAGTCTTTGGCGATGCGGGCCAGGGGGTGGAACTGGCGGCCGATCGCCAGGTCCACCACGGCTTCGGTGGCGGTGTTGATCAGCTCCAGCACCAGCACCGCCGCCACGGTGAGCACCAGCACCGCCAGCTGGGCGGTGGGCAGCTGCAGCCACAGCCCCAGGGCAAACACCAGCGAGCCGGTGATCACGTGGATGCGGAAGTTGCGCTGGCTGCGGAAGCCGTAGGCCAGCCCCTGGGCGGCGTAGCGGAAGCTGGCGGGCAGGTCGCCGGCCACGGTCCAGGCCCCCAGGCGCCGTTGCCGGCGTGTTCCGCGGGCCTGGCGGGTGTTGCGGGGCGGCTGGGTGGAAGGGGTCATGCCAGGCCCGCCAGCTGGGCCGCGTGGATCAGCCGATCCTGGCGCTCCAGCATCGCCGCCAGCTGGGTTTCGTCGGGATGGTCCCAGCCGAGCAGGTGGAGCAGGCCATGGCTGGCCAGGAACAGCAGCTCGCGGGGCAGGTCGTTGCCGTGCTCGCCGGCCTGCCGGGCGGCGGTTTCCAGCGAGATCACGATGTCGCCCAGCTCGAGGCCGGGCTCTTCCCACTCGTCATCGTCGTCGGCTCCGTCGTCCATGCCGCTGGGCATCGGGAAGGCCAAACCGTCGTCGCCTTCGTCCTGGGCGGCGAAGGCCAGCACGTCGGTGGGGCCGTTCTTCTCGCGCCAGTCGCTGTTGAGCTCGGCGATGGCGGTGTCATCCACCAGGCCCAGCCCCACGCAGTAGGCCTGCGCCTGCAGGCGCTCGGGCAGTTCGTCGGCCAGTTCGGCCAGCCAGAGGCTGAACAGCTGGTGCCAGCGCTCTGAGCCGGCGTAGGGCTCGGCCAGCAGACCCGCTTGCTCCAGCAAGGCTGCGGGGAGGTCGGGATCGGCCTCGAAGGCCAGATCGAGATCGGGCATGTCAGCCACCGGGCACCTGGGGCCGGCCCAGCCAGGCGATCAACACCAGAAAGCCTGTGAGCCCCAGGGCCGTGAGGCCGAAGTGAAACAGACTCTGGCGTCCTTTGCGCACCATGTTGCGCATGGCCAGCTTCACGAAGCTGGGGTTTTCCTTGGGGGCCTGCGGTTCCGTCATGGCGATCAGTCGTCGCTGGCGCCGCCGCCCACCTCGACGCCGGCGTGGAGCAGGCTCTGGATGAAGGGATCCAGGTCGCCGTCCATCACGCCCTGCACGTCGGTGGTTTCGTGCTGGGTGCGCAGATCCTTCACCATCTGGTACGGGTGGAACACGTAGTTGCGGATCTGGTTGCCCCAGGCCGCTTCCACGATGTCGCCGCGGATGTCGGCGATCTCGGCGGCCCGCTGCTCCTGGGCGATCACCAGCAGCTTGGCCATCAGCAGCGCCATCGCCTTCTCCTTGTTCTGGAGCTGGGAGCGCTCCTGGGTGCAGCGCACGAACAGGCCGGTGGGGATGTGCAGGATGCGCACCGCCGTTTCCACCTTGTTCACGTTCTGGCCGCCGGCACCGCCGGAACGGGAGGTGGTGATCTCCAGGTCTTTATCCGGGATGTCGAGCTTCACCTCCTCCTCGATCTTGGGCATCACCTCCACGCCGGCGAAGCTGGTCTGGCGCTTGTCGTTGGCGTTGAACGGCGAGATGCGCACCAGGCGGTGGGTGCCCTTTTCGTTGCGCAGGTAGCCGTAGGCGTAGCGGCCCTCGATCTCGATCGTGCAGCTCTTGATGCCCGCTTCTTCCCCTTCGCTGAGTTCGTCCACGGTCACCTTCATGCCGTGGTCTTCCGCCCAGCGCGTGTACATGCGCATCAGCATCAGCGCCCAGTCCTGGGCGTCGGTGCCGCCGGCTCCGGCGTTGATGCTGATCACCGCCCCTTCCTTGTCGTAGGGGCCGCTGAGCAGGCGCTCCAGTTCCCAGCGGTCGAGATCGGCGCGCAGCTTCTGCAGGGCCTCGTTGGATTCGGCCAGCAGGTCGTCGTCGGGTTCGAGGCCGTAGAGCTCGAGGGTGGCTTCGGCATCGGCTACGGCCGCCTGCCACTTGCCCAGCTGTTCGAGCTGGGCCTTCACTTCATCGAGCTGGCGCATCTTGGCCTGGGCCTGCTTCTGGTCGTCCCAGAAGTCGGGCTGGGAGGCCAGTTGCTCCAGGTCTTGCTGCTTTGCTTTCAGGGCAGCAACGTCAAAGACAGTCCTGGGCTTGGCCCAGGCGGTCGGTGAGCTCGGAAAGGTCGCGCTTGAAGTCGGTGAGGTCGAGCACCGGGGTGGTGGTCACGGCGATCAGCCTGAGAGATGGGTCGACCGTATCGCAGGGTGCCTGCGGGCTTGCCATCCCTAGGATCTGCCCACCTCTGAGAGGCCCCGATGGCGGCAACGGTTGAGATCTACACCTGGCGCGCCTGTCCGTTTTGTGTGCGCGCCAAGGCCCTGCTCGACCGCAAAGGGGTGGCTTACACCGAATACGCCATCGACGGCGACGAGGCGGCCCGGGCGGCGATGGCGGCCAAGAGCGGCGGCCGGCGCAGCGTGCCCCAGACCTTTATCAACGGTGATCACGTGGGCGGCTGTGACGACCTGCACGCCCTGGAGCGCAGCGGTCAGCTCGACGCTCTCCTGGCGGCCTGAGCGGTGAGCGCTGTTCTGGAGGGCTCTTCCGCAGCGGAGCGGGCCCAGCTTTTCGTGATCGATCCGATCGCGCGGCTCAATCCCGCCAAGGATTCGAGCGTGGCCCTGATGCAGGCGGCCCAGCGGGCTGGTTTGCCGGTGTGGGTGGCCACGCCCGCTGATCTCACCGCGGCGGAGCGGCCGGGACCTGTGGCCGGCCGGGGCCATGGCACCTGGGTGACGGCCCAGCCGGTGGGCCTGGCTCCGATGGCCGTCGAGAAAGGCGCCTGGCAGGTGCCCGAGCCCTGGTTCACCCTGGGCGAGCGTCAGCGCCTGCCGCTGGATGCCTTCGGGCACGTGTGGATGCGCAAGGACCCTCCGGTGGATGAGGCCTACCTCTATGCCACCCACCTGCTGGAGCTCGGCGAGCGCCACGGCGTTCGCGTGATCAATCGCCCCGCGGCCCTGCGGGCCTGGAACGAGAAGCTCAGCGCCCTGCGCTGGAGCCATCTGATGGCACCCACCCTGGTGGGCAGCCGGGTGGAGCAGCTGGCGGAGTTCTGCCGTGAGCACGGTGAAGTGGTGCTCAAGCCCCTCGGTGGCCGGGCCGGCCAGGGTGTGGTCTTCGCCTCGGCGGCCACGCCAGGCCTGCGGGCGTTGCTTGAGCTGGTCACCGCCATGGAAACCCTGCCGGTGATGGTGCAGGCGTTCCTGCCGGGGGTGAGTGCCGGCGACAAGCGCATTCTTCTGGTGAATGGCGAGCCGCTGGGGGCGGTGAACCGGGTGCCGAGCGGCGGTGAGTTCCGCAGCAACCTGGCGGTGGGCGGGTCCCCTGAGCCCGCGGAGCTCACGGAGGCCGAGCGGCGCATCTGTGCGGAGCTGGCGCCGGCGCTTCAGGCGGAGGGGTTGTTCTTCGTGGGCATCGACGTGATCGATGGCCGCCTCAGCGAGATCAATGTGACCAGCCCCACGGGCGTGCGCGAGGTGGAACGGCTGGGGGGGCTTCCCCTGGCCGATCTCACGATCGAGCGGCTGCCCTGAGCCCCAGCTCCCCTAACTCGCACCGATCAACGACTGGCCGCACTGGTGGCAGAAGCGGGCGCCACGGGCGTGGTGCGACTGACCGCAGCGGCCGCAGGGCTTCGATGGCAGGGCCGCGGCGCTGCGGGAGGCCTGGCTCAGTTCCGCCGTGATCATGCCGGTGGGCACCGCGATGATGCTGTAGCCGAGCAGCATCACCACCGAGGCCGTGATCCGGCCCAGGGGGGTGATGGGAGCCACGTCGCCGTAGCCCACGGTGGTGATGGTGACCACCGCCCAGTAGATGCCCACCGGAATGCTGGTGAAGCCGCTGGCCGGGCCCTCGATCACATACATCAGGGCGCCGATGATCACCACCAGCGTCACCATCGTGAGCAGGAACACCAGGATCTTGCGGCGGCTGGCGATCAGGGCATTGCGCAGGGTTTGGGCTTCCTGCAGATAGTTGCCCAGCTTGAGGATGCGGAACACGCGCAACAGCCGCACGATCCGAATCACGGCCAGGGGCTGGCTGCCCGTTGCTCCGAGCGCGGCGAGGGTGGGAATGCTGGAGAGGAAGTCCACGATTCCCAGGAAGCTGCGGGCGTAGCGCAGGGGCTGGGGGCTGCAGAGCAAGCGCAGCAGATATTCGAAACTGAACAGCACGGAGAACAGCACCTCCAGCACCCGAAACTGCGTGCCGAACTGGCGATGCAGGCCGGCGTCGGTTTCCAGTCCCACCACCAGCACGCTCAGCACGATCGCGGCCAGCAGTGCCAGGTCGAAGCTGCGCCCGGCGGGGGTGTCGGATTCAAAGATCACCTGCTGAAGGCGCGCGCGGCCCAGCTGCCGCCTCAGCACAAGGGCCGCCCCCAGCAGCCCCGCCAGCAGCAGCAGAGAGGTGGTCACCCCACCGGCACGCTGAGCTGTTGCTGCAGCACGCCCAGCTTCAGGGCCACCTCCTGCAGTTCCCGCTCCAGCTGGGATCCGCGCACCAGGCCGGCCCCGGCGGTGAGCTCCAGCCGGTTGCCCCGGAGGGTTCCGCTGCGGATCGCCACCCGTAGATCGGTGTCGCCGGCACTGTCGATCCAGCCGATCGGGGCGGCGTAGTGGCCCCGCTCAAAGGGCTCCAGGCTGCGCAGCCACCCGATCGCCTCGCGCCTGGGCAGGCCCGCCACCGCCGGCGTGGGATGGAGCGTGGCCGCCAGCGCGAGGGGATGGTGGCCGTTCAGGGGCGCCGTGATCGGGGTGTGGAGATGGGCCAGCTGGCCGTGGCGGGCCAGGCGGGGATGGCGCGGCCTGCGGGGGTTCAGCCCCGCCTGTTGCAGCCCGGCCGTGATCGCTTCCACCACCAGCTCGTGCTCGCGCCGGTCCTTGTCGGAGTGGAGCAGCTCGCTGGCCAAGTTGTAGGGGGCGGTGCCGGCCAGGGCATCGCTGCGCAGCTGCCCGGAGCGCACCGTGAGCAGCCGCTCCGGTGAGGCCCCCAGCAGGGCGGCCTGGTGATCCCGTTGCCAGAGGAAGCGGCAGCTGCCGCTCTGGTGGCGCCTGAGTGGAGCCAGCAGGCCCAGGGGATCGGCGGCGCGTTCCAGCACCAGCTCCTGGCGCACGGCCAGCACCAGCTTGTGCAGGGCACCGCTGTTCACCAGGTCGAGGCCCTGAAGGGCCGCGGCCCGGTAGAGCTCGGGCCACTGGGCTTCGCCATGGGCCGCCACCACGGTGGTCGGCGCTGCCGGCAGCGGCCGGTTGGCCAGGCTCCGGGCGGTCTCCCAGAGTTCCTCCGCCACCTGGCGGGGCGTCACGTCTCCCCCCAGGCTCTGCTGCAGCCGTAGCCAGCAGTGCTGGCCGTGGCGGCTCAGCTGCCAGCGGGGCAGCACCGCCTGAACCCCGGGCACAGCCGTGCTGCCGGGATGCAGTGGGGCGTCGAAGAAGGCGAAGGCCAGCAGCACCCGCGGCCGGGCCAGGGCTGGGGTGGCGTCTGGGATGTCCAGCCGGGCCAGGGTGGCGCTGCAGAAGCGCTGGGCCAGCTCGAATCGCCGGGGGCCACTCAGCTCCAGGCTGTTGCAGCGGCCGGCTGCCGCGATGCAGAGGCCCGGGGCTCCATCCCAGAGGAAGCGAAAGCCATCACCGGCCTGCTCGGCCAGCAGGGGCAGGGCGGCCAGGGGGTCGATTGGGGCCAGCGGCATGGCCAGGCTGAGCACCCCATCGGGCTCGATCCCGGCAGCCAACGCCTCGGCGTTCGCCAGCAGCTCGTGAAATGCCGGGAGTGCCTGCACCAAGGGGCCTGGCGGAGAGGGCTGGGGAAGCTGCTCAAATGTATGGGCCCTGCAGCGGCTGGCGGCGCCGGCGCCCATGACACAGCCTGAGGTCGTCGCAAGCCGTTACGCCCAGCCCGGGCCGCTGCCCGATCGCCGCCGCCTCTGGAAGGCCGCGATCAAGTGGCCGATGTATTCGGTGGCGGTGATGCCGGTGCTGCTGGCGGCAGGCTTCCGCTTTGGCCGCGGCGAGGTGGTGCGGCTGGATCAGTTGCTCACCTTCCTGCTGGCGGCGGTGCTGCTGCTGGCCTGGGAAAACCTGGCCAACGACGTGTTCGATGCGGACACCGGCGTGGATACCCACGGCAAGCCCCACTCGGTGGTGAACCTCACCGGCCGGCGCGACCGGGTGGCCGCCCTGGCCAACGGCTGTCTGCTGGGGGGGCTGCTGCTGATGGCCCTGGTGGCCTGGCGCAGTAGCCCCGCGGTGCTGGCGCTGGTGCTGGCTTGCTGCGGCCTGGGCTACGTGTATCAGGGGCCGCCGTTCCGGCTGGGGTACCGCGGCCTGGGCGAGCCCCTGTGCTGGCTGGCCTTCGGGCCGCTGGCCACGGCGGCCGGTCTGCTGGCCCTCGGTCCTGCCGTTGAGGCGGCTGGGGTGCCCTGGCGCCAGGCCCTGGTGCTGGGCAGCGGCCCGGCGGTGGCCACCACGCTGGTGCTGTTCTGCTCCCACTTCCACCAGGTGGAGGAAGACGCCGCCAACGGCAAGCACTCGCCGGTGGTGCGCCTTGGCACCGGCCGGGCTGCAGCGCTGGTGCCCTGGTTTGTGGCGCTCACCCTGGCCTTCCAGTGGGCACCGGTGCTGGTGAACCACTGGCCTCTCACGGCGTTGCTGGGCGCCATCGGCCTGCCCCCGGCCCGGGGCTTGATCGCCCTGCTGCGGGATCACCACCGTGTGCCTGAACGCATTGCCGGCAGCAAGTTTCTGGCCCTGCGCTTCCAGGCCCTCAATGGCCTGGGTTTGGCGCTGGGCTTGGCCCTGGGGCGCTGGTGG
>JBBASQ010000023.1:23789-25410 GCA_040399185.1 Prochlorococcaceae cyanobacterium | reverse complement strand
TTTGCGTTTGCCCTGCCCCAGCCGCTCCCCACGGCCCGCGGCACCCTCACCCATAAGCGCGGCTGGCTGCTGCGGCTGGAGGGGCCGGATGGGCGCCTGGGCTGGGGTGAGGCGGCCCCGCTGGAGCTGGAGGGGCCCCTGGCGTGGCAGGCCGCGGCGGCCGCCATCGAGGCCCTGCCCAGGGAGGTTGGGCGGGAGTTCCTGGAGCAGGGACTGGTCCAGGCCGCCTGGCCCGGCTGTTTGGGGTTTGCCCTGGGGGCCGCCCTCGCCGAGCTGGATGGGTTGGTGCCTGCCGGGGGCTGGCTGCCAGCTCCCCCCCCGGCCCGGTTGCTGCCCGGTGGCGAGGCGATGCTCGCCGCCCTGGAGCGGTTGCTGGATCAGCGGGCTGGGCAAGGTGCAACCGGTGAGCCGCTGTGCGTGAAGTGGAAGGTGGCGGCGGCCGCTGATCCCCGCGAACGGGAGCTGCTGGAGCTGCTGCTGCAGCGCCTGCCCCCGGAGGCCCGCCTGCGGCTGGATGCCAATGGCGGCTGGACGCGCAGCACCGCCTGGGCCTGGGCTGAGCGCCTTCAACACGAACCCCGGCTGGAGTGGCTGGAGCAACCCCTCCCTCCCGCAGACCAGGAGGGCCTGGAGCAGCTCTCGGCCCGGTTGCCGCTGGCCCTGGATGAGTCGTTGCATGCCAACCCAGCGCTGCGGGCCAGCTGGCCGGGCTGGCAGGTGCGCCGCCCCAGCCAGGAGGGTGATCCGCGCCCCCTGCTGGCGGAGCTGCTGGCGGGCCGTGCCCGGCTGATGCTCAGCACCGCCTTTGAAACGGGCATCGGCCGCCGCTGGGTGGAGCACCTGGCCGGGCTGCAGGCCCGGGGCCCCACGCCGGCTGCACCGGGCCTGGCCCCGGGGTGGTTGCCGGCGGGGCCTCTGTTTGCCGCCGATCCGCTGGTGGTCTGGGGAGAAAACCATGCCTAGGGTTCGCCCACAGAGCGCCAGTCCGTGCCGATGGCCACCCAACCGGTGACGCAGGCTGGTCAGGTGGTGTCCACCGAGCAGCTGGAGGAGGCGTTCCTGGCGCTGCGGCAGCAGCAGGGCTTCGGTGACGACCACCTCAGGGCTCTGGAGGCCATGGCGCGCGATCATCTGGCAGCAATCGAACATCCGGATTGAGCGATGGCCCGCCTGCATGAGGGCGACGTGGTGGTGTGGCCCGGAGAGATGCAGTTGGGTGGTGCCAGCCGCCGCACCTGTGTGGTGATCTCGGCGGATGTGAACAACAAGCTGGCCAGCACGGTGGTGGTGTTGCCGCTCACCAGTGATCTGGGCCAGAAGGGCAACCTGATGCGCCCGTTGATTACCGCCACCCGCGGCAACGGCCTGCGGGCCGACAGCCTCGCCCTGTGCGAGCAGCCGGTGACGCTGCCGCTCTCGGCCCTGGAAGGTCCCTACGGCCGGATTGATCCCGACGACCTCGAGCTGCTGCGGGGGCGGCTGGGCTGGGTGCTCGGCATTCAGGCCTGAGCCCGGTGGACTGGCAGGCTCTCCAGCAGCGCTGGGCCGGCGGCGACTGGGTGGTGCTGGCCGGCCCGGGTGAGCAGGCGCCGGAGCTGCCCGCCGCTGAGCTGCTGCCGCC
>JBBASQ010000023.1:0-23689 GCA_040399185.1 Prochlorococcaceae cyanobacterium | reverse complement strand
CGGTTGGCGGTGATCTGGGTGGGGGGCGCGGCGCTGCCGCCGGAGCTGGCGGCCCAGGCGCGCACCGAGGGGTTGCGGCTGGCTCCCTGCTATGGCGCCACCGAAACCGCGGCGATGGTGACGGCCCTGCCGCCTGAGGCGTTTCTGGCTGGCGCTCAAGGGTGCGGCCAGCCGCTCTCTGGTGTTGGGGTGCGCCTGGAGCCCGCCACGGGGGCTGTGGAGCTCCGCTGCGATCGGCTCACGCCGGGTTTTCTCGATGGTGGAAGGCTGGTGCCGCTGGCACGCACCTCCGATGGCTGGTGGCGCAGCGGCGATGGGGGCGAGCTCACGGCCGAAGGATTGCGGATCGGGGGCCGCCTGGATGGGGCCATCAGCAGCGGCGGGGAAACCGTGTTTCCGGAGCAGCTGGAGGCGCGCCTGCTGGCGGTTGCCACGGCCCGGGGGCTGCCCCTGGAGGCGGTGTTGCTGCTGCCGGAATCCCATCCGGAGTGGGGCCAGCGGCTGGTGGCCCTGGTGCGAGCCCAGGCCGGAGCCCCGGCCCCGGCACTGATCCAGGCCTTGCAGCATGTGGTGGCGGCGTGGCCCCCGGCGGAGCGTCCCCGGCGCTGGTTGAGCTGTGGCACCCTGGCCCCCACGGCGACGGGCAAGTGGAGACGGGGCCATTGGCAGGCCTGGCTGCATTCGCTAGAAGCGGGGTGATGCGCCTGCGGCCGCGATGACACCCATCAGTGACACCGAGCTGAGTAACAAGAAGCTGGCCGCTGGTCTCACCGGGGTCTTCCTGGGCTCCTTCGGCGTGCACAAATTCATCCTGGGCTACACCAAGCCCGGCATCATCATGCTGGTGATTTCACTCGCGGGCGGTGTGGTGACCTGCGGGATTGCCAGTTTCGTGATGGGTGTGATCGGCCTGATTGAGGGGATCATCTACCTCACCAAAACCCCTGAGGAGTTCCGCGAGATGTATGTGGATGGGGTGAAGGAGTGGTTCTGAGGCCGCACGGCCTGATCCCGCAGGGGGCGTTGGTGCTGGGGGCGTTGCTGAGCTTTGGTGCTTTCGGGCTGGTGCCCCGCGACGGCCTCCATCCCCTCGCGCTGCTGGCGAGCCTGTTGCCGTTGCAGCTGGCGGCCCTGTTCTGGGCGTTCAGAGGGGCCGGATCCCGTGGGTCAGGCTCGCCGCCTCCAGCCAGCGACTGATCGGGGCCGGCAGGGTGCAGCGCCTGCGGGTGTCGCTGCGGATCGCCAGGTGGCGGGTGAGCCCGCGGGCCACGTCCCGCTCACCGCTGCGGAAGCTGTAGCGCACCTCGAAGCAGCCCGGATCCAGCCGTTCAGGCTCGATCTGGATCGCCAGGGGATCGCCGCACACCAAAGGCGCCAGGAAATCGGCGCTGCAGTGCACGATCGGCAAGGCCACGTCTGGCATGGCCGCAGGGGTGGGGAACACCTCGCCAGCCGCAATGCCGAAGCGCTCCAGGCTTTCCTCGTAGGCCTCGTGGCACCAGCGCAGCAGCTGCTGGAAATGCATCACCCCGGCCGCATCGGTGTCGCCGAAGCGCACCGTGCGGCAGAGCAGCAGCCAGCTGTTGGGATCAGCGATCAACAGAGCCCATGATCACGTCGATCGAGCCGAGGATCGCCATGATGTCGGCCACCTTCGCCCCCTTGAGGATGTGGGGAAGGATCTGCAGGTTGTTCTGATCGGCGGCGCGGATCTTGAAGCGCCAGGGGGTCACGTCGTCGTTGCCCTGGATGAACACGCCGATCTCGCCCTTGCCCGATTCCAGGCGGGTGTAAAGCTCGCCCGAGGGGATCTTGAAGGTGGGCGCCACCTTTTTGGCCACGTACTGATAGTCGAAGCCATACCACTCACTTTTCTTGCCCTCGGCCATGCGGCGGGCTTCCAGGTTTTCAGTGGGGCCGCCAGGGATCATCTGGCAGGCCTGCCGCAGAATCTTGAGCGACTCGCGCATCTCCTGCACGCGCACGCGATAGCGGGCGAAACAGTCGCCCTCCTTCTCCCACACCACGTTCCACTCGAAGTCGTCGTAGCACTCGTAGTGGTCCACCTGGCGCAGATCCCAGGGCACGCCAGAGGCGCGCAGCATCGGACCCGACAGGCTCCAGTTGATCGCCTGTTCGCGGCTGATCACACCCAGGCCCTCAATCCGCCGGCGGAAGATCGGGTTGTTGGTGATCAGCTTCTCGTATTCATCGATCTTGGGGCCGAACCAGTCGCAGAAGTCGAGGCACTTCTCCAGCCAGCCGTAGGGCAGGTCGGCTGCCACTCCACCAATGCGGAAGTAGTTGTTGTTGATCAGGCGCTGGCCGGTGGCCGCTTCCCACAGGTCGTAGATCATCTCCCGTTCGCGGAAGATGTAGAAAAACGGCGTCTGGGCACCCACATCCGCCAGGAAGGGGCCAAGCCACAGCAGGTGGTTGGCGATGCGGTTGAGCTCCAGCATCAGCACGCGGATGTAGCTGGCGCGCTTCGGCACGGGCACATCGGCCAGCCGTTCCGGCGCGTTCACCACGATCGCCTCGTAGAACATGCCGGCCGCATAGTCCATGCGGCTCACGTAGGGCACGAACATCACGTTCGTGCGGTTCTCGGCGATCTTCTCCATGCCGCGGTGGAGGTAGCCGATCACCGGCTCGCAGTCCACCACGTCCTCGCCGTCGAGGGTCACCACCAGCCGCAGCACCCCGTGCATCGAGGGGTGATGGGGGCCGAAGTTGACCACCATCGGCTCCGTGCGCGTCTCGAGCTGCGTCATGGGGCCGTACGGCTCAGGAAATGGTGGCGGGATCTTAGGAAGGACTCCCCAGTCCCTTGGTTGCCCTGACGCAGGCGTTCCACCATCTGCCCGTGCTGGCCCAGCCGGTGCTGGATGCCTTCGCGCCCCTCGAGGGGCTGCTGGCCGGGCATCCCGGTGGCGGCCTGCTGATCGACTGCACCCTGGGCGGTGGCGGCCACAGTGCGCTGCTGCTGGAGGCCCATCCCGGCCTGCGCCTGATCGGCCTCGACCAGGACCCCACCGCCCGCGCCGCCGCCGCCGAGCGCCTCGCCCCCTTCGGCGATCGGGCCACGATCGTGGCCACCAACTTCGCCAACTACACCCCGCCGGAGCCGGTGCTGGCGGTGCTCGCGGATCTGGGGGTGAGCAGTCCCCAGCTCGACGTGCCGGCCCGGGGGTTCAGCTTCCGCGCCGAGGGGCCCCTCGACATGCGGATGAACACCGACGCCGGTGAAACCGCTGCCGAGCTGATCGATCGGCTGGACGAAACGGAACTGGCTGACCTCATCTATGGCTATGGCGAGGAGCGGCTCTCACGCCGCATCGCCCGCAAGATCAAGGAGCAGGGGCCCTGGAGTGATCCGGCCCAGCCCCGCACCACCAGCGAACTCGCCTACCTGGTGGCCGGTTGCTACCCGCCGGCGGCGCGGCGCGGCCGCATCCATCCCGCCACCCGCACGTTCCAGGCCCTGCGCATTGCCGTGAACGACGAGCTCGGCGTGCTGGATCGCCTGCTGCAGCAGGCCCCGGACTGGCTGGTGCCCGGCGGGCTGTTCGGGGTGATCAGCTTCCACTCCCTCGAAGACCGGCGCGTGAAGACCGCCTTTCTCACGGACGAACGGCTGCAGCGCATCACCCGCAAGCCCCTGGTGGCCAGCCCCGAGGAAGAGGAGGCCAACCCCCGCAGCCGCAGCGCCAAGCTGCGGGTGGCTCAGCGCCGCAGCACCTGAACCGCGTCCTGCACCGCCTCGATCGCTTCGGCGATCTCGGCCTCGGTGGTGTGGCGTCCCAGCCCGAAGCGAATCGAGGCAGCGGCTTCCTGCCGGCTGCGGCCGAGGGCCTTGAGCACGTGGGAGGGGGTGCCCTGGCTGCAGGCCGAGCCGCTGCTCACGGCGATCCGGCGCCGCAGCTGCTGGTGCAGGGCCGTGCCGTCCACGCCGCCGATGGTGACGTTGAGGTTGTGGGGCAGGCGCGGCGCCAGGGCCCCGTTCAGCTGCACCTCGCCCAGGGGCTCCAGGGCATTCCAGAGCTGGTTGCGCAGAGCCCCGAGTCGGGTGGCCCGCTCCTCCCGATCGGTTCCGGCCAGCTCCAGGGCCCGCGCCAGGCCCACGATCAACGGCGCAGGCAGGGTGCCGGCCCGCAGGCCCTCCTGCTGGGTGCCGCCCAGCTGCTGCGGTGCCAGGGGCACCCCCTCGTCGATCAGCAGGGCTCCGCTGCCCACCGGGCCATAGAGCTTGTGGCCGCTGAGGCTGAGCAGGTGGATGCCCATGGCCTCCATGGCCAGGGGGATGTGGCCGGCGGCCTGGGCGGCATCGCAGTGCAGCAGCGCCCCGTGCTCACGGCACAGCGCCGCCAGCGCGTCGATCGGTTGGAGCACACCGATCTCGTTGTTGGCGGCCATCACGCTCACCAGCAGCACATCCGGCCCCAGGGCGGCCTCCAGCTGGGCGGGATCCACCAAGCCATCGGGCTGCACCGGCAGCAGGGTGAGCGGGAAGCCGTGGCGCTCCAGGTAACGGAGCGGATCGAGCACGGCCCGGTGCTCCGTTGCCAGGCTCACGAGCCGCCGGCGCGGACTGCCCGAGGCCAGAGCAGCCTCCGCCACCCCCTTGAGTGCCAGGTTGTTGGCCTCCGTGGCCCCGCTGGTGAACACCACCCGGGCTTCCGGTGCCCCCAGTAGGCCAGCCACCTGGGTGCGGGCGTGCTCCACCGCCGCGGCGGCTTCCAGCGCCGGCCGGTAGAGGCGGCTGGAGGGATTGGCCCAGCGCTCCCTCCACCAGGGATCCATCGCCGCCACCACGGCCGGGTCGCAGGGCGTGGTGGCGTGGTGGTCGAGGTAAGCCAGCATGGGCTCCATGCTCACACCGTTGCTCCGTTCGCTGCTGGCTCTTGCGGCACCCTTGCTGCTGGCCCTGCAGGGGACCGGCCTGGCGCCAGCCCGTGCTGAGGGCGGAACGGTGGTGCCGGAAGACGCCCGTCCCCGCGGCATGGTGCTGCTGCTGGAGCGCGTGGTGCCCGGTGGCAAGCAGGCCATCGGTGTGTATGGCATCACCCCCGAGGCCAATCAGCCCGGTCTCTACCGGGTGAAGGTGTGGGACGAGACGCCCAACAACGTGGTGGTGCGCAACGAAACCATCCGCTGCAGCACCACCGATCCGCTGCGGGTTACCAGTGACGGCAAACGGTTGTTCGTGCGCACCATCAATCCAGGTGGGCCGATCACGGCCTCCAATCGCATCGACCACCTGGTCTGGTGGGCCACCTGTGCCCCTGAACACGCTGGCAAGGATCCCGCCACGCTCCGGGCCGTGGCGCGCCAGCTGGGCTACAGCGGGGGCGTGGTGGAGTCGGAGCAGGTGCTCCCCGGGGGCACCGGGCAGCGCTGAAGCCAGGCCAGACACCCTGCCTACAGTCGGCTGATGACCAGCGACACCCCCGAAGCCCAGGCCCATCCACCCGCTGAGGCTCCACCGGAACAGCCCCCGGTGCGGCTGCTGCTGGTGGATGACGAGCCCGGGCTGCGCACGGCCGTGAGTGCCTATCTCGAAGACGACGGCTTCCTGGTGACTACGGCCAACGATGGTGAGGAGGGCTGGCAGAAGGCCCAAGACCTCCTGCCCGATGTGGTGATCACCGACGTGATGATGCCCCGCTGCGACGGCTTTGGCCTGTTGCAGAAGCTGCGGGCGGATGAGCGGCTCGGGGGCACCCCCGTGATTTTCCTCACGGCGAAGGGAATGACCGCCGATCGCATCGCCGGTTTCCAGGCGGGCTGCGACGACTACATCCCCAAGCCCTTCGATCCCGACGAGCTGGTGGCCCGGGTGCAAAACGTGGTGCGCCGTCAGGAGCGCCTGCTGACGGAGGCCGCGCGCTTCGCCGATGCCGATATCGGCCAGATGGCCCGGCAGATCACCGAGATCCGCTCGCTGCTGGCCACCGGTGGCCAGAAGAAGGCACCGGTGCCCGCTGAGCACAGCTTCACGCCGCGGGAAGCCTCGGTGCTCCAGCTGGTGGCTGAGGGAATGATGAACAAGGAGATCGCCCGGCGCCTGGAAACCTCCATTCGCAACGTGGAGAAGTACGTGAGCCGGCTGTTCATCAAAACCGGCACCGCCAGCCGCACCGAACTGGTGCGCTATGCCCTCGAGCACGGCCTCGTGGAATGACGGTGCTCCTCCCATCTGCCCAGCCCAGCGCCCTTCCCCTGATCGGAACGGGGCTGGCTGTTTCGTTGCTGACTGCCGTCATCCAGCCGGCCCGAGCACAGCAAAACTGTCGCTTTCTGCTCCCCCTTGGCGGCGGTGGTCAGCCCGTAGTCAGCAAGCGCATCGGTCCTGACCGGCTGCTGGGGCGCACCAACTGGAACACCGATTTCATCGTCGATCGCCCCTTCGCCAGCTATCGCTTCTTCTTCACGTCGGCGTCGAGCGAGCGGGCCACGTTCCCGGTGGCGGGCTTCATGCGCTTTACCGACGGCAGCAGCCTGCAGGTGATCAATGAAACCCCCACCTTCGAGCCGGGTACCGGGCGCATGTTTGGTCCGTTCCCCGCGGTGCCGGGGAAGCGCACCAACTTGATGAATTTCCGGGTGGGATCCAGCACTCAGCCAGCGGCCCTGGGCTTCAGCTACCGGATCTCCGTGCAGGGATGCAACTGACGCCTGCCTGCCCGGCCGGATGACCACTGCGGGCTGGCTGCCGGAAGCCCAGAACGGCGGCTGGATCTATCCCGACCGGGTGCGGCCAGCCGAGGCCGGGATCAGCGTGAGCGCCTTCTATGCCCTGCGCTATCGCCATTCCCATGCGGGGCTATGGCGCGAGCGCCTGGCAGCCGGTGAGATTGCCCGCAACGGGGAGGTTCTGCAGCTGGATGCGCTGCTGGAGGCAGGTGACCGGCTCGCCTGGCATCGTCCCTCTTGGCGGGAACCCGCTGTGCCGCGGCTTCCCGCCCCCCTGGTCGACGACGGCGACCTGGTGGTGTTCAACAAGCCCAGCGGTCTGCCGGTGCTGCCGGCCGGAGGCTTTCTGGAGCACACCGTGCTGCGCCTGCTGGAGCGGTGGCACCGCGGGGATCCCGCCGGTGTACCTCGCCCGGTTCACCGGTTGGGGCGCTTCACCTCCGGGCTGCTGCTCTGTGCCCGCAGCACGGCCACCCGGGCCTGGCTGAGTGCCTTGATGCGCGACAGCACGGCCGCTCTGCAGGGTGACGCCACAACGGAGGCGCCTTCCGCGAGCATCTGCCGCAAGCTCTACCGGGCCCTGCTGCAACCGCCCGTGCCCGGTTCGCCCCTGGATGCCCTCCCCGCGGGGGCCAGCCTGCCGATCACCACTCCGATTGGTCGCGTTCCCCACCCCCGGCTGGGCACGCTCTGGTGTGCCGCCCCCGAGGATCCCCGGGCCCTGCCCGCCTGCAGCCGGCTCACCCTGCTGCACTGCCGGCCTGAAGGCCTGTTGGCGGCTGTGGAGATCGCCAGCGGCCGGCCCCACCAGATCCGCATCCACACCGCTGCAAGCGGTGCGCCACTGGTGGGGGATCCCCTCTATGGCCCAGGCGGTGGGGCCCGCACCGATGCCCTGCCCGGCGACGGCGGCTACCGCCTCCACGCCCATCGCCTCAGCCTGCCGCTGCCCGATGGGGGCCAGCTGCAGCTGGAGGCCCCCCTGCCCCCTGAGCTGCGGGGAAGCGCCGATGGTTGAGCCCACGCTGTTTGCACGGGGCTGTCAGGAGCTTCAAGGCCCGGGCCTGGCGCTGCGGTGCTGGCCCGGATGGCTGGAGCCCCAGGAGGCCGCGGCTTTGTTCGAGCGGCTCCAGCGGGAGGTGCCGTGGAAGCAGGAGGCGATCCAGCTCTATGGCCGCCGCCATCTCCAGCCGCGCCTCACCTGCTGGATGGCCGATCCCGGTTGCAGCTACCGCTACAGCGGCCTGCAGCAGCAGATCGAGCCGTGGCATCCGGCGGTGCTGGAGCTGCTCGATCGGCTGGAGGCGCCCTGCGGCCGGCGTTTCAACGCCGTGCTGCTGAATCTCTATCGCGATGGCCGCGATGCCATGGGCTGGCATGCCGACGACGAGCCCGAGCTTGATGCCCACGCGCCGATCGCTTCGGTGAGCCTGGGGGCCACCCGCAGCTTCCGGCTGCGTCCCAGGCCCGGGGCCTCAAGCGCCGAGGGGCCCTCGGCCCAGCCGCACACCCTGGAGCTGGCCCATGGCGATCTGCTGGTGATGGATCCGCCCACCCAGCGCCACTGGCAGCACGCCCTGCCCCGCCGGTTGCGGGTGCAGCAGCCCCGGCTGAACCTCACCTTCCGGGTGGTGCGTTCAGCCAGTGCTGCATAGGCTTAAAAGCAGCGAAGCAATGGGATGGCTTCCTTTGATGCCGAGCTCCAGGGCAGCCTGGGAGCCGATCTCCGGGTGGAGCAGGATCTCGAGCAGGGCCGGCGGGTGTGGTGGACCCACGGCATCGACAGCCGTCGCCATGGCCGCCAGCGGGTGGATTGCCCCTGCCAGGGATCCCTGATGTTTGACCGGGGCATCTACCCGCCCCTGGACGTGGATCTGTTCGATCACAGTGCCGGCGGTGCCTGCTTGCTCACGCCCCACGCCGTGGAGGTGGCGCGCGGCGACCTGGCTGAACTCCAGATGGCTGCTCAAACCAGTCGCCGGGTGTGGGTGTGCTGGAGCGAGGTGCGCGACCAGCTCACGGCCCTGGGGGTGGCGTTCGAGCAGCCCCAGGGCCTTGCAGCCTGAGGCTTTGTCTCGAAGCGTTGTCTCGAAGCTTCAGGCCTTCTCGAAGGCAATCAGGCGGGAGAAGTAGAAGGGCGCCTTGTTCAGGCTGCGGCGCACCGGCTTGAAGCCTGCCTCCGCTGCCGCCTTCACGATGCCCTCTTCTTTCAGGGTGTAGGCGCGGGTGGTTTTGCTGGGGCCGGGGAACAGCTGGCCGATGCCCTTGAGGATCGCCAGCAGCGGCGTGTAGGGGGCGAAGCTCACGATCAGGTGCTTCTCGGCCATCGAGGCCAGGTGGCGCACCATGTCTTCCGCGGGGGCCTGGGGGTAGTGGATGAACACATCCAGGCAGATCACCGTGTCGTAGCGGCCGCTCAGGCTCTCCAGATCGGAGGCGGTGAAGCTCAGCTGGCTGGTGGGGATGCCGGCTTCTGCCGCACGCCGCGCGGCCTCGCTGGCCATTGCCTCGGAGAGGTCGCTCGCGGCGATGGAGCCGGCGCCCAGCTGGGCCAGGGGCAGGCTGAGACTGCCCACGCCGCAGCCGGCGTCACAGAAGCTCCGGCTGCCCAGGTTGCCCTGCTCCTCAAGCCAGGCCAGCACGTTGTCCACCGTTTTCTGGTGGCCGATGCGGATGTTGCGCTGAACCCCGTTCACCTCGTCGCTATCGCTGTAGATGCGGTTCCAGCGATCGAAGCCCGTGGTTTCGAAGTAGCCCTTCACTTCGGCCTTCTCGGCCGCCTTCTCAGCTGCGTTGGTGTTGCCCGCCTGGGTGGGATCCAGCAGCTGCTCGGGGCTCATGAATACGGAGTGAAGTGGGCCGGATCCTAGGCAGGGCGCAGCCATTCGAGCCCGGTGGTTCCCCCATGCCAGCGCAGGGTTTCCGGTAGGGGAGTGCCCACCAGCATCTCCTCCACGCTGCGTGCATCGCCCAGCACCTGGCGGGGCAGCACGGTGGCCGCGGCGATCGCCCGTTCGGGCGCCGCGCCCCAGCCCGCGAGGCGCTTCACGCCCTCCAGCAGCGGCAGGGTCACCCCGGCCAGGGTGCCGTCCTCCAGCCGGCAGCTGCCGTCTTCCACCAGCAGCAGCCGATCGTCCCAGCGGTGCCGGCCTTCCCCCAGGCCGTAGGGGGCCAGGGCATCGCTCACCAGCACCACCTGCTCCGGGGCCAGCCGTTGCAGCAGCACCGCCATGGTGGGCGCCACGTGCACCCCGTCGGCGATCAGCCCCAGGGCCACGTCGCCCCGCAGGCAGGCCGCCGCCACTGGCCCCGGCGCCCGCCGGTGCAGGTCGGCCATGGCGTTGAAGGTGTGGGTGAGCATCGTCACCCCGGCCTGGAAAGCCTCCTGCGCCTGCCCTTCCGTGGCGGCGCTGTGGCCGAGGCTCACCACGATCCCCAGCTCCCGCAGCCGCTCGATCACCGCTGCCGCCCCCTCCAGCTCGGGCGCCAGGGTTACCAGGTCGATCTGGTCTTCGAAGCCGCCGATGCGCTCCTGCAGGGCCTTCAGGCTCGGGGCGCAGAGGTGCTGCTCGGGGTGGGCGCCGCGGCGCTCCGGCGCCAGGAAGGGTCCCTCCAGATGGGCTCCGAGCAGCTGGCAGCGGCCGGGCCGGTGCTGCTGGCGGGCCTGCTCCAGCACCGCCAGTGCCTCGCGCAGCGGCGCCACCCCGCAGGTGACCAGCGTGGGGCAGATCGCCTCTACCCCATCGCGCCAGAGCAGCTCCAGCAGTTCCAGCAGTTTCGGCAGGTCCTGCGGGGTGAGCTCCGGGAAGGCCAGCCCCAGTCCGCCGTTGATCTGCAGATCCACCCCCGCCGGGCTCAGCCAGTCGCCGCCCCAGTCGTCTCCGGCGGCCGTGCTGCCGGCTGGGATCGGCTCCACCGCCGCGATCAGGCCATCCCCATCCACGGCCACCCGCCAGCGCTGCTGGCTGCCGTGGCTGCAGCGGCGGGCCCGGGGCAGACGAACATTGCTGATCCAGCGCATGGCCCGCGATCGGGGGACAATGCCCCCATCTTCTTGCTGTCCAGGCCGTTGAGCGCCAGCGCTGCCTCCCCATCCCCTGCCCCTCAGCCGCGGGTGGCCGTGGTGATGGGCAGCGACTCCGACCTGCCCACGATGCAGCCGGCGGTGGCGATGCTCGAGCGCTTCGGGGTGGCCTGTGAGGTGAGAGTTCTCTCGGCCCACCGCACCCCCCTGGAGATGGTGACCTTCGCCCAGCAGGCGGTGGGCCGCGGCTTCCAGGTGATCATTGCCGGCGCCGGCGGCGCCGCCCACCTGCCCGGGATGGTGGCCTCGCTCACCACCCTGCCGGTGATCGGTGTGCCGGTGCAGACCCGCGCCCTCTCGGGTGTGGATTCGCTCCATTCGATCGTGCAGATGCCGGCCGGCATCCCGGTGGCCACGGTGGCCATCGGCAACGGCGCCAATGCCGGGCTGCTGGCGGCCCAGATTCTGGCCATCGCCGACCCCGCGCTCGCCGAGGCCCTGGCCGCCTACCGCGCCGAGCTCCATGGGCAGGTGCGGGCGAAGGACGGTCGCCTGCAGGAGCTGGGCAGCGCCGCCTACCTGGCCCAGATGGGCTGATGCTGGAACGTCTGGTGCTGCCCCTGTGGCTGCGGGTGAGCCTGGCGCTCCCGCTGCTGGTGCTCAACCTGTGGGTGCTGCGCCAGCTGCTCCTGCCCCTGGCCCCCTTCCCAGCCCTGTTCCTGGGGGCAGCCCTGATCGCCTTCCTGCTCGACATCCCCACCCGCTGGCTCTCCGGCCGGGGGTTGCCGCGGCTGCTGGCGCTGCTGCTGGTGATCGGTGCCACCCTCGGATTGATCGTGCTGGCGGCCCTGTGGCTGGTGCCACGGCTGATTGAGCAGCTCGGCGAGCTGATCACCGCCCTGCCCGGCTGGCTGGTGGAGGGGGAGCTGCTGCTGGATGGCGTGCAGAGCTGGGCGGCGGCGCGCGGCCTGCCTACCGATTTCGGTGACCTCAGCAGCGAGCTGCTCACCCGCACCAGCCAACTGGCCAGCCAGCTCAGTCAGCGGCTTCTGGGATTGGTGAGCGCCACCGTGGGCATCACGGTGAACACCGTGATCGTGCTGGTGCTGGCCGTGTTTCTGCTGCTGGGTGGGGAGCAGATCGTGGCCGGCCTGGCCCGCTGGCTTCCCGAGGGCCTGCGGCCCCTGGTGATGGGAACGCTGGATCGCACCTTCCGCGGTTACTTCGCGGGTCAGGTGGTGCTGGCGCTGATCCTCAGCGGGCTTCAGATCGTGGTGTTCACCCTGCTGGCCATTCCCTATGGCGTGCTGTTCGCCGTGGCGATCGGTTTCACCACGCTCATCCCCTACGCGAGCGCGCTCACGATCGTGCTGGTGAGCGTGCTGCTGGCCCTGCAGGATCCGCGCACGGGCCTGGAGGTGCTGGCCGCCGCCATTTCGGTGGGGCAGGTGGTGGACCAGGTGATCCAGCCCCGGCTGATGGGCAGCATCGTGGGGCTCCAGCCGGCTTGGCTGCTGATCAGCCTGCCGATCGGGGCGCGGCTGGGCAGCCTGCTGGGACTGGGGGATCTGCTGGGACTGCTGCTGGCCGTGCCCGTGGCCAGCTGCGCCAAGACGTTCCTCGACGCCTGGCGCGATCTCAGAACTCCGGCGCTCAGCTCGCCTGGGGAATGATCCCCTGGGCCTCCAGGTAGGCGAGCACCTGGGCCACGCAGGCGTCCAGGTCCTGACTGCCGGTGTCGATCCGCAGCTCTGGATTGTCGGGAGCTTCGTAAGGGCTGGAGATGCCGGTGAACTCCTTGATTTCACCGGCGCGGGCCTTGGCGTAGAGGCCCTTGGTGTCGCGCTCTTCGCACACCCCCAGGTCTGCGGCGCAGAAAATCTCGATGAAGTCGCCGGGGTCCACCAGGGCCCGCACTTTGTCGCGATCGGCCTTGAACGGCGACACGAAGGCCGTGAGCGCCACCACGCCCGCGTCCACGAACAACTTGGCCACCTCACCGATGCGGCGGATGTTCTCCTCGCGGTCGGCGTCGGAGAAGCCCAGGTCCTTGCAGAGGCCGTGGCGCACGTTGTCGCCATCGAGCACATAGCAGGCCAGGCCCTGCTCGAACAGCGCCGAGTTCACGGCGTTGGCCAGGGTGCTCTTGCCGGCGCCGCTCAGGCCCGTGAACCACAGGATCGCGCTGCGGTGGCCCCGCTGGTGGGCCCGGGCGGCACGGCTCACCGTGCTGTGGTGCCACACGATGTTGGTGGAGTTGCCCTGGGTGGTGAGTTCGCCGTAGGGGCCCGTTGGGGCTGTCATCGTGCGTCCAGGCAGGCAGGAAGTGGAAGTATCACCCCTCGCCCCTTGGTTGATGCACCTGGTGGAGGGTGCCCCACCAGGCCTCAGAACAGCAAGCGCCAGGCTTCCAGCACCATCACGCCCACCCAGGCCAGGACGCAGAGGCTCACCCCGGCCGCGGCGATGTCCTTGGTGGCGCCGATCTGGGGCGCCCGTTCCGGCTGCACGTAGTCGCAGAGTTCCTCAATGGCGGTGTTGAGCAGCTCCGCGGCCAGCACCAGGGCCGTGGCCACCAGCAGCAGGCCGAAATCAACCCAGGCCCGCTGCGCAAAGGCCACGGCGAGCAGGGCCACAGACAGCACGAGCTTGTAGGCCACGGCCTTGTCGCGCATGGCCAGGCGCAGGCCATTGAAGGCAACCCGGTACTTGCGCAGCAGGTTGTAAGGGGCGGTTTGAGTGACGGGCATCGCCCCACAGTGACGCCACCCGGCGTCAGCCGCCTGCCTGCTTCGGCCGGTAGCCCGCCTGTTCCAGGGCCGTGAGAGCCGGGGCCACCTGGTCGCCCTGCAGTTCAATCACGCCGTCTTTCACGGTGCCTCCGGTGCCGGCGGCCGCCTTGAGTTGCTTGAGCAGCACCTTCAGCTCGGCCTCCGGTGCCTCCAGGCCCGTGATCGCCGTGACGAGCTTGCCGCCCTTGCCGGCCTTGGTGCGTTGCACCCGCACCTTCTGCTGGGCCTTGGGCGCCGGCTCTGCGGCCGGGCGCTGCAGGCTTGGTGCTGTGCTCATGCTGCCGAACTCACTCCAGCCGCCCTTTTTGGCCATCACCCTCCGCGGGCCTGTCGCTCCATGGTGACCTGTTGTTGCTGCTTACGCTTGTTGCAAACGCGCAGCGCCTGGTGACGAGCACCGTTCCCCCCGCGATCACCGACCCCCAGGCGCTCCAGCCCCAGGTGCGCCCCAACCCCGCGGGTCGCTTCGGGCGCTTCGGCGGCCAGTACGTGCCCGAAACCCTGATGCCGGCCCTGGCGGAGCTGGAAGCGGCCGCTGCCGAAGCCTGGGCCGATCCCGCCTTCACCGGCCGGCTCAACCACCTGCTGCGCAACTACGTGGGGCGCCCCACGCCGCTCTATGAGGCCGAGCGCCTCACCGAGCACTACGCCCGCGCCGAGGGCGGCCCCCGCATCTGGCTGAAGCGGGAAGACCTGAACCACACCGGCGCCCACAAGATCAACAACGCCCTGGGCCAGGCCCTGCTCGCCCTGCGCATGGGCAAGAAGCGGATCATTGCTGAAACCGGCGCCGGGCAGCACGGCGTAGCTACCGCCACCGTGTGCGCGCGCTTCGGCCTGGAGTGCGTGATCTATATGGGCGCCGAGGACATGCGCCGCCAGTCCCTCAACGTGTTCCGGATGCGCCTGCTGGGCGCCACCGTGCAGCCGGTGACGGCCGGCACCGCCACCCTCAAGGACGCCACCAGCGAGGCCATCCGCGACTGGGTGACCAACGTGGAGAGCACCCACTACATCCTGGGTTCGGTGGCCGGCCCCCATCCCTATCCGATGCTCGTGCGCGACTTCCACGCCTGCATCGGCAAGGAGGCCAAGGCCCAGTGTCAGGAAGCGTTCGGCCGACTGCCCGACGTGCTGGTGGCCTGCGTGGGCGGCGGCTCCAACGCCATGGGCCTGTTCCATCCCTTCGTGGAAGACACCTCCGTGCGCCTGGTGGGCGTGGAAGCCGCCGGGGAGGGCGTGGCCAGCGGCCGCCATGCCGCCACCATCACCGAGGGCCGCGTGGGCGTGCTCCATGGCGCCATGAGCCTGCTGCTGCAGGACGGCGAGGGCCAGGTACAGGAGGCCCATTCGATCAGTGCCGGCCTGGATTACCCCGGCGTGGGCCCCGAGCACAGCTATCTGCGCGAGATCGGTCGGGCCGACTATGTGGCTGTTACCGACGACGAAGCCCTGCAGGCCCTGCGGCTGGTGAGTGAGCTGGAGGGCATCATCCCCGCCCTGGAGACGGCCCACGCCTTCGCCGCCCTCGACCAGCTCTGCCCCACCCTGGCCCCTGGCACCGAGGTGGTGCTCAACCTCTCCGGCCGCGGCGACAAGGACGTGAACACCGTGGCCGACCGCCTCGGCAGCGCCCTGGGCTGAGGGCTCAGCTGAGCAGGCGCCCCAACACCTGCGCCACCGAATGCACGGCGGCGCGGGCGGTGGCGTAGGCCATCCGCATCGGTCCCACCAGGGCCACCTGGCCCTCGCCGCCGTCAGCCGTGGCGTAGTTGGCCTGCACCACAGAGCAGCCCGCCAGAGCCGCCTGGGGATGCTCGCTCCCGATCCAGATCGCTTCGCCTGCCCCCAACACCAGCTGTGGGTCTGCCTCCACCAGTTGCACCAGGGGCAGCAGGGAATGGCCCTGCTGGAAATCGGGCTGCCCCAGCAGTCCCCCCAGTCCTGAAGCCCAGGTGTGGGCGGAACTCTGCCGTTGCAGCTGGGCGTGGCTGTCGAGGGCCTGGCGCAGCAGCCCACCGCTCACCTGGAGTTCCCGCGGCAGCTGGGTCCAGCTCAGGCCGCCGCCCCGGCCCTGGAGTTGCTGGTTGGCCCAGCGCTCCAGGGCCGGCAGTTCGCCGCCGCCGCTGGCGGGCAGGCGCAGGTTGAGGCTGGTGGTGGAGGCCGCGCCTTCCACCAGGAACACCATCAGCCGCTCGCCCACAGGCACCAGCCGCAGCGAGCGCAGGGTTGGTTGCAGTGGCCGGGGGCGGGTGATCAGGCTGAGCAGGCCGGTGAGGTCGGCCAGGCGCCGGCTCAGGTGCAGCAGCAGGTCGTCAAGGGCTGCCCACTGCAAACTCAGGCCCGCCAGCTCCCGCTCCAGCTGCAGTGCCGCTGCCCCCGGCGCCGGCATCATCTGGTTCACGTAGAGCCGGTAGCCCTGCTGGCTGGGGATGCGGCCGGCGGAGGTGTGGGGTTGGGTGAGCAGGCCCCGCTGTTCCAGCACCCCCATCGCCGAGCGCACCGTGGCCGGACTGGCCGGCAGGCTGAAGCGCTTCACCAGCGTCTTGCTGCCCACGGGCTCCATCGTGTCCACGTAATGGCGCACGGCCAGCTGCAGCACTTCCTGTTGGCGGCGGGTGAGCGCCGCCTGGCCTCGGAGGACCGGTGGGTTCGTGCTGGAGCCGGTGCTGGGCAAGGCGGCGTGGCACCTCTGGAAAGGGTGGCTGGATCGTAGGGAGCCTTGCCCGGATTCAGTAGCGGGGCACCGAGGGATCCACCTCCACGCTCCAGGCGTCGATGCCCCCCTGCACGTTCCACACCTCGCCATAGCCGTGCTGGTCGATGAGCCAGCAGGCGAAGTGCCAGCTGCGCACCCCGGCGTGGCAGAGCACCGCCACAGGTCGGTCACGCTCCAGCCGGCCCTCCAGCTCGCCCATCCACTCGGCGGAGCGGCTCAGGGGCAGGTGCACCACCGGATGGGCCAGGCGGGCCAGGGCCAGTTCTTCGTCTTCGCGCACGTCCACCAGCTGCACCGGTTCGCCGGCCGCCAGGCGCGCCTCCAGGTCGCGGGCCCGGATGCTGATCGGGGTGCTCACGGGGGTGGTTGCGGGCAGGATGGGCCCATCCTGCTTGGGGCCGATGAAAGCCCGCCGGTTCCTGGCGATCGTGCTGGCGGTGGCCCTGCTGCTCCTTGGCCTGGGTGCCGGTGCCTGGTGGTTCGTGCTTGGGCGCTCGCCGCTGCAGCTCCAGCATCAGCCCCTGGTCGTGCCCGTGGCTTCGCGCTTCGTGCCGCGCCAGGCACCGCTCAGCCTGTTCCTGTTCACCGATGGTGAGGTGCCCGTGGCCTACGCCCGGGCAGTGGCACCGCCCCGCCAGCGGCGGGCCGCCACCGCCGCGGTGGCCCGGTTGCGTGATGGCGCCTTTGCGGCGGCCGGTCTGGATTACGCCAGCGAGCTCAAGGGCTGGCTGGGGCCTGAGATCGGCCTGGCCCTGGTGGCCACCGGCGATGGAAGCCGCCCGGACGGCTGGTTGCTCAGCCTGCGCAGCCGCGACGCCGACGGTGCCCGCCGCTTCCTGCAGCGCTTTTGGCAGACCCGCAGCCTGGCCGGCACCGATCTGCAGATCAGCAGTTACCGGGGCATGGGGCTGATCAGCGGTCGCGGTGCCCTGGTGGGCACCGATGTGGTGCCGATCGCCACGGCCCTGATCAACGACGACCTGGTGCTGATCGCCTCCGGCCGCGGCGTGCTGGAGCAGGCCCTGGATGTGTCCCAGATCGACGAGCTGAACCTGGCGGCCAGTGACGCCTTCCGCGGCGGCATCGAGGCCCTGGGCGAAGGGGTGGCCCTGGTGACGGCGCGGCCCATCGCCATGGCCGACTGGCTGGGCCTGCCGGCCGCCACCCTTGAGGAGGCCCGCGTGTCAGGGCTGATGGCTTCCCTCAGGCCTGAGGGCTCCGGTTTGGCCCTGGAGGCCGCCCTGCGCAGGGCCCCCGGTGCTGAGGCCGATGGCTGGGTCCTGGCCCCTCAGGCGGCGAGCCGGGCCACCGCCCTGCTCAGCACCCTGCGCGGCGATGCCGAGACGGTGGCACTTCTCCAGAACCCCGCCGGCCTTCCAGGGTTCCTCCAGCCCCTGTTGGCCCAGGCCCTGGCCCCGGCGCGCAGCCCCCTGCCGACCCTGGTGAGCGCTGCTGATGCCGGCCCCCTGCTCTGGGCCCAGGAGCAAGGTGGCTGGTTGCTGGGCACCGGTGTCAACGACCCTGCTCCGCAAGATCTGGAGCCCGCCCTGGCCGCTGACGGTCTGATCGGAGCCCCCCTCCAGCTTGAGGATGGCCGGCCGGTGCGGGTGTGGACCCACCTGGCGGCCGGTGGCGCCCGCAAGGGCCGCGGTGAGGGGGGCCAGCTGCAGGCGGAACTGGCCGGCGCCCGCTTGCCCCAGGGGGAGCTGGCCTGGTGGAGCCAGGACCTGGCGCGCCTGGCCCAACAGGGTGAGTCCCGGCAGGGGCCTCGCCAGCAGCTCGATCAGCTGGCGGCACTGGATCGTCCAGCCGCGGGCTTGCAGTGGGCGGTGGGACGCAGCCGCGCCCGCGATCTGCTGAGCCGCTGGAGCAGCTGGCGCCTGCTCTCCGGACTGGCCGGCCAACCGCTGGCTGAGGCGGCCGAGGGCCTGGCCGTGGCCCTCACCCCCGATGCCGCGGGATACCGCTTCAGCGCTCGTCTGGATCTGGCCTGATGCCGATGCCAGGGCCCCGGGAACTGTTGCTGCTGCGCCACGGCATCGCCGAGGAGCGGGGTGGACCCACCCCCGAGCCGCTTCGGGCGCTCACCCCGGCTGGCCTGCGCCGCACCCGGGCCGTGGCCGAGCGGCTGGCGGCCCTTCAGCTCAAGGCTGATCGCCTGATCAGCAGTCCGCTGGTGCGGGCGCGTCAGACGGCCGAGATTGCCGTGGCTGCCGGCCTGGCGCCCGTGCTCGAGATCCACGAGGCGCTGGCCCCGGATGGCGATGCCTGGGCCCTGTTGGGCAGCCCTGGGGCCGAGCGGCTGATGCTCGTGGGCCATGAGCCCGACCTGGGGGATCTGGCCTGCCGCCTGCTCGGGGCCCGCACCGGTGCGATCACCCTCAAGAAGGCCGGGCTGGCGGTAATCACCCTGGAGTCCGTGCCCAGCCTGCGCCTGCTGCTCACTCCAAAGCTCCTCCTGGCGGCAGCCAGCGCTACGGCACAGCCCTGAGGGAGGGCCGTAGGTTCGCTCCATCGGCAGCAGAGGCATGGCGGCGAGCCCCACGGCATCCCAATCTCCGGTTTCAGCGGCGCCTGAGCTCGCCTATCGGCCTGGCCTGGAGGGGGTGCCGGCCACCAACTCCGCCATCTGTGACATCGACGGCCAGCGGGGTTTGCTCACCTACCGGGGCTACTCGGTGGAGGAGCTGGCGGCCAGCAGCACCTTCCTGGAAACGGTGTACCTGCTGATCTGGGGCGAACTTCCCGATGCCGATCAGCTGGCGGAGTTCGAGCACGAGGTGCAGATGCACCGGCGGGTGAGCTTCCGCATCCGCGACATGATGAAAAGCTTCCCCTCCCAGGGGCACCCCATGGACGCGCTGCAGGCCAGCGCCGCATCCCTGGGGCTCTTCTATTCGAGGCGTGCCCTCGATAACCCCGAATACATCTATTCCGCCGTCGTTCGGCTGATCGCCAAGATCCCCACGATGGTGGCGGCGTTCCAGCTGATCCGCAAAGGGCAAGACCCGATCCAGCCCCGCGACGACCTGGCCTTCGCCGCGAACTTCCTCTACATGCTCACCGAGCGGGAGCCCGACCCCCTGGCGGCCCGCATCTTTGATGCCTGCCTGATCCTGCACGCGGAGCACAGCCTCAACGCGAGCACCTTCAGTGCCCGTGTCACCGCCAGCACCCTCACCGATCCCTATGCGGTGGTGGCCTCCGCGGTGGGCACCCTGGCCGGTCCCCTCCATGGCGGTGCCAATGAGGACGTGCTGGCCATGCTGGAGGCCATCGGTAGCGAAGACCAGGTGGAGCCCTGGCTCGATCGCGCCATTGCCGAGAAGCAGAAGATCATGGGCTTCGGCCACCGGGAATACAAGGTGAAGGATCCCCGGGCTGTGATCCTGCAGAAGCTCGCCGAGGAGCTCTTCGATGCCTTCGGCCACGACCCGCTCTACGACCTGGCCCGCAAGCTCGAGGAAGCCGCAGCTTCCCGCCTGGGGCCGAAGGGCATCTACCCCAACGTCGATTTCTATTCCGGTCTGGTGTATCGCAAGCTCGGCATCCCCGAGGACCTCTTCACCCCGATCTTTGCGATCGCCCGCACCGCCGGCTGGCTGGCCCACTGGAAGGAGCAGCTGGGGGCCAACCGGATCTTCCGGCCCAGCCAGATCTATACCGGCCATCAGACCCGTGGGTTCACGTCCATCGAAGACCGCTGACGGCCTCCTGGCCCATCAGCCAGCCCTCCCTCCTAAGTTGCCCCCACTCACGCCATCGGCATGGTGAACCCCACCTCCTGGCCCCTGCTGGCTGCGGTCGCCCCCGGCCTCGACCTGCAGGCCAGCTTTGAGGCGGCCCTGCAGGGCTTCGGCCTCAGTCCAGGTGCCGCCCACCTGCTCTGGCTGCCCCTGCCGATGGTGCTGGTGCTGGTGGCCGCCGTGGTGGGCGTGCTGGTGAACGTGTGGCTGGAGCGCAAGATCTCCGCCGCCGTGCAGCAGCGGATCGGCCCTGAATACGCCGGTGCCCTCGGCATCCTTCAGCCCATTGCCGATGGGATGAAGCTCGTCTTCAAGGAAGACATCATTCCGGCCCGCGCCGACGGACTGCTGTTCACCCTCGGCCCGGTGCTGGTGCTGGTGCCGGTGATCCTGAGCTGGCTGGTGGTGCCCTTCGGCCAGAACCTGCTGATCAGCAATGTCGGCATCGGCGTCTTCCTCTGGATCTCCCTCAGCTCAATTCAGCCGATCGGGCTGCTGATGAGCGGTTACGCCTCCAACAACAAGTACTCCCTGCTCGGTGGTCTGCGGGCCGCGGCCCAGTCGATCTCCTACGAGATCCCTCTGGCATTGGCGGTTCTGGCGATCGTGATGATGAGCAACTCGCTCAGCACCGTCGACATCGTCGACCAGCAGACCGGTGCCGGGATCCTGAGCTGGAACATCTGGCGCCAGCCGGTGGGCTTTGTGATCTTCTGGATCTGCGCCCTGGCGGAGTGCGAGCGCCTGCCCTTCGATCTTCCGGAGGCTGAGGAGGAGCTGGTGGCCGGCTACCAAACCGAGTACTCCGGCATGAAGTTCGCCCTCTTCTATCTGGGCAGCTACATCAACCTGGTGCTCTCGGCCCTGCTGGTGTCGGTGCTCTACCTGGGCGGCTGGGGCTTTCCCATTCCGGTGGAATGGCTGGCGAGCTGGCTGGGCCAGCCCATCGATGCTCCCCTGGTACAGATGATCACGGCCTCCGTGGGCATCGTGATGACCGTGCTCAAGGCCTATTTGCTGGTGTTCCTGGCGATCCTGCTGCGCTGGACCACCCCTCGGGTGCGCATCGACCAACTGCTCGACCTGGGCTGGAAGTTTCTCCTTCCGATCGCCCTGGTGAACCTGCTGGTGACAGCAGGGCTGAAACTGGCCTTCCCGGCCTTCTTCGGCGGCTGATTCCCGCTCTCTCCGCCCTCCCGCCTCCTCGCTGAGCCAGTCCATGTTCGGATTCCTCAAGAAAGTCGGCGATTACACCCGCGATGCCGTGGGTGCCGCCCAGTACATGACCCAGGGCCTGGCGGTCACGTTCGATCACCTGCGCCGCCGCCCGGTGACCGTTCAGTACCCCTACGAGAAGCTGATCCCCTCGGAGCGCTACCGGGGCCGGATTCACTACGAGTTCGACAAGTGCATCGCCTGCGAGGTGTGTGTGCGGGTGTGCCCGATCAACCTGCCGGTGGTGGATTGGGTCATGAACAAGGCCACCAAGAAGAAGGAGCTGCGCAACTACTCCATCGACTTCGGGGTGTGCATCTTCTGCGGCAACTGCGTGGAGTATTGCCCCACCAACTGCCTGTCGATGACCGAGGAGTACGAGCTGGCCGCCTTTGACCGCCACAGCCTCAACTTCGACAACATCGCCCTCGGCCGTCTCCCCACCAGCGTGACCACCGATCCTGCGGTCATCCCCCTGCGGGAGCTGGCCTATCTGCCCAAGGGTGCGCTGGATCCCCACGGCGTGCCCGATACCGCTCCCCGGGCCGGCAAACTGCCTGAGCAGGTGCTTGCCACCCTGCCCAAGAGCGAGTCCGCCCCTGAGGAGAACGGCTGATGACGATCGCGTCGACCACCCAGCTCATCTGCTTCGTCGCCCTCTCCGCCACCCTGGTGCTCGGGGCCCTGGGCGTGGTGCTGCTGCCCAATATTGTGTATTCCGCCTTCCTGCTGGGCGGGGTGTTTCTCTCGGTGGCGGGTCTCTACCTGCTGCTCAACGCCAGCTTCGTGGCCGCTGCCCAGGTGCTCGTGTACGTGGGCGCCGTGAATGTGCTGATCCTGTTCGCGATCATGCTCGTGAACAAGCGCGAAGACCTGTCGGCCATTCCCGGCCTCGCGCTGCGCCGGGTGTTGTCGGGTCTCGTTTGTGGCGGCTTGCTCGTGCTGCTTATCCGCGTGGCATTCACCACCCCCTGGGCCCTGCCCGGTCCTGCTCCGGTGGGCGAGGAGGCCACCATCCGCATCGGTGAACACCTCTTCAGCGATTACCTGCTGCCCTTTGAGCTCGCTTCGGTGCTGCTGCTGATGGCCATGATCGGTGCCATTGTGCTGGCCCGCCGCGATGTGCTGAGCACCGATGTGGCCACCGGCGAGCCGGCCGACCAGGGTCTGATCGAGAAGGCCCGCACCCCTCTCCTCGTGGAGACCACCCTTCAGGAGACCGCCCGATGAGTTTGGATCTGCCCACCTCCATTCCCCTCCAGGCCTATCTGGTGCTGGCCGCAGTGCTGTTCTGCACTGGTGTTTGGGGTTTGATCAACAGCCGCAACGCGGTGCGGGTGCTGATGAGCATTGAGCTGATGCTCAACGCCGTGAACATCAATCTCATGGCCTTCTCCAGCTATCTGGATGGCGAGTTGATTCGTGGCCAGGTGTTTGCCATCTTTGTGATCACCGTGGCAGCGGCCGAGGCCGCCGTTGGCCTGGCGATCCTTCTCTCGCTCTACCGCAACCGCGAGACGGTGGACATGGAGCGCTTCAACCTGCTGCGCTGGTAGCCAACCCTCCCCATGGAGCTGAGGCGGGTCTGGCTGATCGTGCGCGCCGGCAGCCAGGCTGCCCAGCGCCAGGCACGCCGTTGTGCGGAGGAGCTGCGCGATCGCGGCACCCATGTGGTGATCGCCACCAGCGGGTTCAGTGCCAATCCCTATCCGGGATTGCTGGCCACCGAACCCGAGCTCCCCGATCTCACGATCGTGCTCGGCGGCGACGGCACCGTGCTCGGTGCCGCTCGCCACTTGGCGGCCCATGGGGTGCCGATCCTGAGCTTCAACGTGGGCGGCCATCTGGGCTTTCTCACCCATGAGCGGCGCCTGCTCACCCTCGGAGCGGGCCCCGACAGCCTGTGGACCCGGCTTCAGGACGACCATTTCGCCCTGGAGCGCCGCATGATGCTTGCTGCCCATGTGGACCGGGCGGACGGCACCGAGCAGGTGGGTGCGGATGGGCCCCACGTGGCGCTCAACGACCTCTACCTGCGCCCCTGCCTCGACGACCTCTCCCCCACCTGTGTGCTCGAGCTCGAGATCGATGGTGAGGTGGTGGATCAGTACCGCGGTGATGGTTTGATTCTGGCTACCCCCACCGGGTCTACCGGCTATGCGATGGCCGCCGGAGGCCCGATCCTCCATCCTGGAATCGAGGCGATTGTGGTAACCCCGATCTGCCCGATGAGTCTGTCCAGCCGCACGGTGGTGGTGCCACCCCGTTCGCGCCTGAGCGTGTGGCCCCTTGGCGAATCCAGTCGCCGCGTGAAGCTCTGGAGTGACGGAGCCCACGCCACCACCCTGGAGCCCGGTGATCGGGCGGTGGTGCAGCGCAGTCCCCACCCTGCCCTCTTCGTGCTTCTGGAGCAGAGTCCGTCGTACTACCGCACCCTCACCCACAAGCTGCACTGGGCCGGCAGCCTGACAGCCGCCGAACCCTCACCAAACTGAAC
>JBBASQ010000022.1:19097-37339 GCA_040399185.1 Prochlorococcaceae cyanobacterium | reverse complement strand
GCTTCGACTTCGCGCAGTTCCGCCGCTGGTATACCCAGGCCGGTACGCCGCTGCTGCACATCCAGCGGCACTGGGATGGTGAGGTCGGCGTGCTGGAGCTGCACCTCCGCCAGAGCACCCCGGCCACCCCAGGCCAGGGCGAGAAGCAGCCGCTGGTGCTGCCGCTGGTGATCGGTTTGATCGACAAGGCTGGCGATCCCCTGCCCGTGCGGCTGGAGGGGGAAAGCGAGCACGACGCCCAGGCGGCAGAGCTGGCTCCCGGCTGGGGCCACGGCAGCCGGCTGCTGGTGATGGATCAGTCCGAGCAGCACCTGCGCCTGGTGGGTTTGCCGGCCCAGGCCCATCCGCCGGCGCTCTCGGTGCTGCGCCAGTTCTCGGCGCCGGTGAAGCTCGAGCTGGGCCGCCCCACCGCCGAGCTGGTGCACCTCCTGGCCACCGACAGCGATGCCTTTGCCCGCTGGGATGCGGGCCAGGTGCTGCTGCGCCAGGCGGTGCTGGCCCGGGCTACGGGCTCTGGAGATGGACAGCTCGAAACCGAGCTGATTGACGCCTTCGGGCGGATCCTGGCCGACCCCACCCTCTCGGAGGCCAGCCGCGCCGTGCTGATGGCCTTGCCCGGCATGCCGGAACTGGAAGATGCGGCGGTGAGCCAGGGGCTGGAGCCCGATCCGCCGGCCCTGTTCGGGGCGCTGCTTGGGTTGCAGCGCCGTTTTGGTGAGGCCCTGGCCGAACCCCTCACTGCCGCCCTGCAGCGCTGCACGCTCCAGTGGGGGCTGGCCTGGCCGGAGGGCAACGGCGATCGCCAGCTCACCGCCGCCATCTGGACCTGGCGTGCCGCCGCCGGCGACGCCGGCGTGAGGTCAGCGGCCCGCGCTGCCGTGGATGGCCCCTCGATGACCCTGGCCCGCGCTGGTTTGCGGGCCCTGCAGTGCCATCCGATCCCCGAGCGCCAGGCGGCGGTGGAGGCGTTTTATGCCCGCTGGGAGCACAAGCCAGTGATCCTCGATGCCTGGTTTGGGCTCGAGGCCTCCGCGCCGTTTGCCGATGGGCTGCAACGGGTGGCGCGGCTGCTGGAGCACCCCCGCTTCGACCCGGCTGCGCCCAATTCGGTGCGGGCCGTGCTGGGCGGTCTGGCCGGCAACGCGCCGGTGTTCCACGCCGCCGATGGCAGTGGCTACCGCTTCATGGCCGAGCAGATCGCCGCGCTGGATCAGCGCAACCCGATCACCGCCTCCCGCATGGCCAAGGTGTTCAGCCGCTGGCAGAGCTACGGCCCCGAGCGCCAGGCCCGCATGCGCGATGCCCTCGCCCAACTCGCCGCTGCCGAGCTCTCCACCAACACCCGCGAAGTGGTGGAGCAGTGCCTGGGCTAACCCGCTGAGGGCCGTTCAGTTGCCGCGCAGCAGTTGGCGGAAGCCGATGCGGCGGGAGTCGGCCCCTTCGGGGCCGGCGTGTTGGCCCCAGAGCCCTTCCCAATAGAAGTAGATCACCCCGTGGCCGCGCTCCAGCGACAGGCGTGTTTTCTCGGCCACGGTGGCCATCCCCGGGGTGCGGCCGCCGAAGCCGGCCAGGATTCCGATTTCCACCGGTAGCCCCCACTGGCGGGCCTTGAGCAAGGCCGGTTGGTTGAGGTCTTTGGCGAAGCCCTGCACCGAGTAGGCGTAGTTCTGCACCACCAGGTCGTCGATCAGCTGGCCCAGGGCCCAGAGCTCCCAGTCCTGCAGCCACTTGTTGTAGGCGAAGCGGAACGGGCCGGGCGAGAGGCTGATCACCCGGCGCCGCGGCAGTTCTCCCTTGGCCACCGGGATGCTCTGC
This sequence comes from Prochlorococcaceae cyanobacterium, assembly GCA_040399185.1. Taxonomy (GTDB): domain Bacteria; phylum Cyanobacteriota; class Cyanobacteriia; order PCC-6307; family Cyanobiaceae; genus UBA5018. The sequence continues at coordinate 35,524 of JBBASQ010000022.1, read as the reverse complement.
AGACGGCTGCGCAGGGCGCGCAGCAGGTCGGTGAGTTTGTGGCGGCGCCAGCGCATCCAGGCCCGGTCGGTGAAGTCGTTGGGCGGTTCGTTGCCGGTTTCCGAGCGGTAAAGAGCGCGGGTGTAGGCGTCGTAGCCCAGCTCCACCGGCCAGGCGAAGTGGTCGTCGAGCTGCACCCCATCCACGCCGCAGCGCTGCACGATCTCGCTGATCAGCCCGAGGAAGCGATCGCGCACGCCCGGATGGGCCGGATTGAGCCACACCATCGGCTTGCCGTGCAGCTCCATCACCGTGCTGCCATCGAGCCGTTGCAGCACCCAGTCCGGGTTGTCGCGCACCACCGCCGCATCGGCCGGCTCCATCAGGCCGTACTCAAACCAGGGCACCACATCCAGGCCGCGGCGATGGGCGGCGGCGGTGAAGCGGCAGATCGGGTCGAGGTTGGGGTTGGTGCGCTCCAGCGCCGGCTCCATCGGCGCATAGCGCGACCGGTGGAAGGTGGTGCCGCGGCTCCACACGTTGGGATAGAGCGTGTTGAAGCCGGCTTCGGCCAGCTCGGCTACAGCCCGCTCGATCCGGCCGGCCTCGTAATAGAGCGGGCTGGGGCTGTTGGTGAGCCACACGCCGATGCGGCGCTGCTGGGCCTGGGGTGCCTGGGCCAGAGCCCCCAACGGGGCCATGGCGGCCATCAAGGCCGCCGCTACCCCCAGCAGGTGCCGGCGATTCAGCGGAACATCGAGCTCACGGAGCTCTCCTCGTGGATGCGCCAGATCGCTTCGCCCAGCATGTTGGCCACCGAGAGCACCCGCAGCTGGGGGAAACGGCGATCCTCCGCCAGGGGGATCGAGTTGGTAACCACTACCTCCTCGAACAGCCCAGGCTCCGACAGGCGCTCGATCGCCGGTGGCGAGAACACGGCGTGGGTGGCGCAGCAGAGCACCCGGGCCGCACCGCTGCGGCGCAGCAGCTTGGCGCCCTGACAGATGGTGCCGCCGGTGTCGATCATGTCGTCGATCAGGATGGCGGTCTTGCCGGCCACATCCCCGATCACGGTGAGGCTTTCGGCCACGTTGTGGGCGGAGCGGCGCTTGTCGATGATCGCCAGGGGCGCATCGTTCATCTTCTTGGCGAAGGCCCGGGCCCGGGCCACGCCCCCCACATCGGGAGACACCACCACCACCTCACCCAGGTCGCGGGTGCTCAGGTAGTCCACCAGGACGGGCGAGCCGTAGATGTGGTCGCAGGGGATGTCGAAGTAGCCCTGGATCTGGGCCGAGTGCAGGTCCATGGCCAGCACCCGATCCACGCCGCTCTTGGTGAGCAGGTTGGCCACCAGCTTGGCGGTGATCGATTCGCGCCCGGCGGTCTTGCGGTCGGCGCGGGCGTAGCCGTAGTAGGGGATCACCGCGGTCACCTGGCGGGCCGAGGCCCGCTTGCAGGCGTCCACCATGATCAGCAGTTCCATCAGGTGGTCGTTCACCGGCGCGCAGGTGGGCTGCACCAGGAACACATCGCAGCCCCGGATCGACTCCTGGATCTGGATGTAGGTCTCGCCGTCGGCGAAGCGTTTGATCACCCGGGGGCCATCGGGCACGCCCAGGTAGGCGCCGATCTCCCGGGCCAGGTCGGGGTTGGCCGTGCCGCTGAACAGGCGCAGGCGACGGCTGTCGTGGTGGGTGTGTGGTTCGCGCCCCTCGTGAGCCAGCCGATCAGCGGTCATGAAACTGGTCACGGCGGGCGCGGGCGCGACGGCTGCGCCCCGATCGTAGAAGCGAGCCGGTCCGCCCAGTGCGAACAACGATGACGTTTTCTGGCCTTCGTGAAGAGCTTCCGCTGGTGCTGGTCTCAGCGGGCACGGCCGTTGAGGTGGCGGCGCGCCTCACCCAGGCGTTGCCGGTGCTGGCCCGGGAGCTGGGGATTCCTGGGCTGCCGGCACTGGAGCCCCTGCAGGAGCCAGACCGGGCCCTGGCCTCCCTCAGCCAGCCCGGAACCGGTGCGGGGCTGACGGCCCTGGCGGTGGATCCCGGCCTGGGCCTGGCCGATGGGCGCCCCTGGGCCCAGGCCCTCGGGGCCTGGCGCCAGCCCACCCTGCTGCTGCTGGAGGCCGCCCAGCTCGACACCGGGGTGGCGGCGGCCACCACCGCCTTGTTGCGCCACTACGCGGTGCCCCTGCGGGGGCTGATCCAGTGGGGTGATCCCTGGCAGCCGGAGCAGCGGCGGCGGGAGGGCCTGCCCTGGCTCGGTGCCCTCGGCCCAGCTGGAGCGATGGAAGGGGTGGATCTGCGGCTGGCCCTGGCCCTTCAGGGGGCGGTGGCGGGCTGAGCTGGGGGCCAGAGCGGCAGGGCGGCGCTGGGGCTTAGCTGGCGCAGCGGCGCCTGGCTCGCCTTCGGCGGACTGAGGGGAATGGTGGAGAACTGCACCGCTTCACCCTGGCCCAGGGCAGCTGCCAGCAGGCTGAGGGTTTCGGTTTCGCTGAGGTTGGTGGCCACCTCACCCTTGAAGCTGGCCACCAGGCCGGGAAGGTTGGGCAGCTGGGCTGGCAGCGCCATCGCCCGCAGCAAACCGCGCACCGCTTCCTGCTGGTCGTCGCTGCGGCTCTGCACCGGCCGCAGCGGGTCGCGGAAGCGCACCAGCTGCTCCACCTCGGCCCCCTGCAGCCGCTGCAGACCGGCCTGCAGATCGATGCTGAAGTTCTGGGTCTTGTCGCGATACCGCATGGCCTGGGGCGGGTTGGCTTCGATGCCGCCCAGCCCGTCCACCAGGGCCCGCAGGGAGGAGCGGCTGAGCACCAGGTAGCGATCTGGCTGGGTGCCATCGAGCCCCACCAACTCGCGCACCGCATCCCCCACCAGGGCCGCGCCGCCCAGTCGGTAGAGGGTGCCCAGGGCCTGGGGTTGGCCCTGCCCAGGCAGCTTCACCGCCAGCTCCGGCGGCAGGCTGAGCACCTGGGTGGCGGCGTCGGGATTCACCCGCACCAGCAGCAGGGCATCGGCGTTGGCGGGGCCCCGGGGGGCGGCGCCGTTCACCGGATCCCCAAGCCGCTCGCCGTCGATGCCGATCACCAGCAGCGTCACCGGCCGGGTGGGGGGCTTGGCCAGATCCGCTGGGGTGAGCTGGGGGCGGGTGTCGAGCGAGCGGTCGGGCTTGGGCCAGAGCAGGGCCAGGCCGCCGAAGCCGATCGCCACCCCGATCGCCGCCGCGCCAAGACGCACCGCCGCCCGCTGGCGGCGGTTTGGAGCGGGGGTGGGCGAGGGGCGGCGGGTCATCCGGGCCACTTTGGGGCAGATCGCTTCCCGCCTGATCGCCGGGGCTTTTGTTCGTTGTTGTGCGCAACCGATGTTGTGTGCAACCGATAGGTTGTGCGCCATGGCAACCGTGCTTCCCCACGAGCGCGCCCGGCCCCTGGCCAAAGGCAGCGTGTATCCGGCCAAGGACCTCTGCAGCCAGTGCGGCCTGTGCGACAGCCGCTGGGTGGCCTATGTGAAGGACAGCTGCGCCTTTCTCCACCAGCGCTTTGAGGCGATGGAGGAGGAGGCCCATGGCCGCAGCCGCGACCTCGATAACGAGGACGAGCTCTATTTCGGTGTGCAGCAGCGGATGGTCACCGCCCGGCTGCAGCAGCCGATCGACGGCGCCCAGTGGACCGGGATCGTGAGCCGCATCGGCGTGCGTGCCCTGGAAACCGGCCTGGTGGATGCGGTGCTCTGCGTGGGCCAGAGCGACGACGACCGCTTCACCCCCGTGCCGCGGTTGGCTCGCACCCCTGAGGAGGTGCTCAGCGCCCGGGTCAACAAGCCCACCCTCTCGCCGAACCTGGAGGTGCTGGAGCAGCTCCCCGGCAGTGGCATCAAAACGTTGCTGGCGATTGGCGTGGGCTGCCAGATCCAGGCCCTGCGGGCCGTGCAGTCCACCCTGCCCCTCGATGAGCTCTATGTGCTCGGGCTCCCCTGCGTCGACAACGTGAGCCGCCAGGGGCTCCAGACGTTCCTGGAGAGCACGGTGAGCTCACCGGAGACGGTGGTGCACTACGAGTTCATGCAGGACTTCCGCATCCACTTCCGCCACAGCGATGGGCGGGAGGAGACGGTGCCCTTCTTCGGGCTCGACACCCCCAAGCTCAAGGACGTGTTCGCCCCCAGCTGCCTGAGCTGCTTCGACTACACCAACGCCGGTGCCGACCTGGTGGTGGGCTACATGGGCGCCACCTTCGGCCGCCAGTGGATCACGGTGCGCAATCCCAAGGGTCAGGTGCTGCTGGATCTGGTGGAGAGCGAGCTGGAGGTGGCGCCTGTCACCAGCCGCGGCGATCGCCAGGCGGCCGTGCAGCAGGGCATTGAGGCCTACGACAAGGCCGTGAAGCTGCCGCTGTGGGTGGCGAATCTGATCGGCTTTTTTGTGGAGCGCTTCGGGCCCCAGGGCCTGGAGTACGGCCGGTTCTCGATTGATTCCCACTTCACCCGCAACGCCCTGTGGGTGCGGCGCAACCATCCGGAGAAGGCGGAGGCCCACATCCCCGCCTTTGCCAAGAAAATCATCAGCCGCTACCGGCTGCCCGCCGTTTGATGCCGGGTTCGCCCAGGGCCGCTGAGCGCCGCTGCGGGGTGCTGCTCCATCCCACGGCCCTGCCGGGGCCGGGCCCCAATGGCACCTTCGGCCAGGCTGCCCGCACGTTTGTCCGCCTGCTTGCCAAGGGCGGCGTGGGGGTGTGGCAGCTCTTGCCCCTGGCCCCCACCGATGGCACCGGTTCTCCCTACAGCTCCCCCAGCGGTTCGGCCCTGAATCCGGCCTTGCTGGATCCAGAGCTGTTGCATGAGGAGGGCTTCATCGACGCCGATCCGGCGGCGCTGAGCGGCGAAGCCCTGGGTCCGGAGTTGCTGCGCTGCTGGGCCCGGCAGCCCCAGCACCACCAGCAGGCCATGAGGCGTTGGTGCCGGGCCGAGCGGTTCTGGCTGCGCGACCACTGCCGCTTCATGGTGCTGCGCAGCCTCCATGGCGGGGATCCCTGGTGGCAATGGCCCGCCCCCCTGGCCTGCCGGAATCGCCAGGCCCTCAGGCGGTTCGACCGGGACCATCGCCAGGCCCTGCTGGTGGAGGCCCTGGTGCAGTGGCAGTTGCAGCGCCAGTGGCAGCAGCTGCGCCAGATGGCCCATGGGCAGGGGGTGCAACTGCTGGGCGATCTGCCCTTCTACGTGGCCCACGACAGCGCCGATGTGTGGAGCCGCCCTGCCCTGTTTTCCCTGGCTGCTGGCGGCCGCCTGCAGGAGCAGAGCGGCGTGCCGCCCGACTACTTCTCCGCCACCGGCCAGCTCTGGGGCACCCCGGTGTATCGCTGGTCGCTCCATACCCTCACGGGGTTCCGCTGGTGGCTCGCCCGCCTGGAGCGCCAGCTGGAGCTGTTCGATCTGCTGCGGCTCGATCACTTCCGCGCCCTGCAGGCCTACTGGAGCGTGCCCGGGGGCGATGCCACCGCCGAGCACGGCCTCTGGAAGCCGTCGCCGGGCTGGCCACTGCTGGCCCTGCTCTGGTGTCGCTGTGCCCTGCGCGGGCGCCTGGGCCGCCTGCCGCTGGTGGCGGAAGACCTGGGGGTGATCACGCCGCCGGTGGAGCAGCTGCGGGATGGCTTTGGCCTGCCGGGGATGAAGATCCTCCAGTTCGCCTTTGACGGCGACCCCGCCAATCCCTATCTCCCGGCCAACATCCGCGGCCGCCGCTGGGTGGTGTACACCGGCACCCACGACAACGCCACCTCCATCGGCTGGTGGAACAGCCTCGGTGGGGAGGCCCGATCCCGGGTGGAAGCGGCGGTGGGAGCCCCGGTGACGGCGCCGGGTTGGCAACTGCTGGAGCTGGCCCTCGCCAGCTCGGCTGATCTGGCGGTGGTGCCGCTGCAGGATCTGCTCGAGCTGGGCGATGAGGCCCGCTTCAACACACCGGGCACCACGGAAGGCAACTGGTGCTGGCGGCTGGATCGCCCGCTCTCCTCGCTGGCCGGTCCCCTGGGGGGCTACGGCGCCATGGCCGCCCGCTACGGCCGGGGTGTGGCGCCGGCAGCCGCGCCGGTTCCCACGCTGTAGCGCCCGGCCGGTGTCCCCGGCTGGGGCGCGAGGGGCGTCCCGTTCCATTCCACGGCGGGGGCCTCGGCGCTGCGGGCTGGCGCGGGGTTCAGCTCCAACTGGAAGCCCCCCTCGATCGGCAGGGCCAGTTCGCCCCGGGCCCCCTGCAAATCGGTGCGGGCCCCCCGCCCGCTGCTCAGGCCCACGCGGGTGGGTTGCTGCAGCCGCAGCACCAGCACCCCGTTGCCCGCCAGGCTGGACGGGCTTGGCGCCGCGGGGCCCTCGCTCTGGCCCACCCGGCGCAGGGCCCGCTCCAGCGCCGGCTGCTCCAGCGGCCGCAGTTCGGGCATGGCCTTGAGCAGGGTGGCCTCAGGCCGCGCCGGCTTGCGCTGTTCGCTCAACGGCAGCGGCGGAATTGGCCGCAGGGCCAGCAGACCCTGGGCCGCCAGGCGTTGCTGCTCCAGGTTGAGGGCGTAGATCAGCCCGAGGGTGAGCAGGCCGTAGAGCACCGTGCCCTGCCAGCTGCTGTACACCTCGATCGAGCCGGGCGTGAACCGGCGCAGGAATGAGCCCCGCTGGCGTCCCGGCGTGCCGGGGCTGGAGGAGGGCAGCAACACCTCCAGACTGCCGGACTCCAGGTCGAGGTGCCGCTCGATCAGCGGCAGCATGGTGCGCAGGTAGGTGGTCTCGGGCAGGCGGTCGCGCCAGCCCCGCTCCAGGGCCTCCAGCACCGGGGTGCTGATGCGGGTCTGGAGGGCGAGGTCGCGCAGGCTGAGCCCGCGGGATTCGCGCCGCAGCCGCAAGTCTCGTCCCGCCGCCAGCAGGGGATCCACCGGGGGCTCGGCGGTGGGTGCCGGTGCCTTGGCTCCGCGCCCCATCCAGGTGCGCAGGCGAGCTGGCAGGGAGGGACGCGGGGAGCTCAGGAGGGCGGCACCAGGGCCTCCCATTCTCGGCGATCAAGGCGGCGCCACTCCCCCTCCCGCAGCCGCCCCAGCCCCAGATCGCCAATGGCCACCCGTTGCAGGTCGCGCACGGGGTGGCCCAGCAGGGCGGCCGTGCGCCGGATCTGGCGGTTGCGCCCCTCGCCCATCACCACCTCCAGGCCTGTGGCATCGCCGCGGCGCTCGAGAATGCGAACCCGCACCGGCTGGGTGGCCTGGCCATCGAGGCGCACCCCCTGGCGCCAGCGGGAGAGCACCTCCGCGCTGGGGTGCCCCTGCACCCACACGCGGTAGGTCTTGCGGTGGCCGTAGCGCGGATGGGTGAGGTGCAGGGTGAGCTCACCCTGGTTGCTGAGCAGCAGCGCCCCGCGGCTGTCGGCATCGAGCCGGCCCACGGGATGCAGGCCCGTGCCCTGGCCCAGCTCCGGTGGCAACAGGTTGAGCACGGTGGTGCGGCCGTGGGGGTCGCTGCAGCTGCAGAGCACCCCCATCGGTTTGTTGAGCAGCAGCACCAGGGGTTCGGGCGGCCCGGCCAGGGGCTGGCCGGCCACGTGGATGGCATCGCGACTGGGGTCGGCCTTGTCGCCGAGCTGGGCCGTGCGTCCATTCACCTGCACGCGGCCCTCGCGCAGCAGGTCTTCGGCGCGGCGACGGGAGCAGAGGCCGGCGTTGGCGATCAGTTTCTGCAGCCGTTCGGAGCCGCCGGCCGATGCCATTGCCCACCCACCGCAGGGAAGTCCAGTCTCGGCTGCGGTGGGTGGGCGCCCGGGAACTGGTGATAGCGTTACGAAACAACAGAGTTTCGTAATTACCCGTTCGCCATGCCTTCTCTGCCCGTGGCTGCAGCTGATGGCTCCCATCTGGGTGGGGGCGATCTGGTGCGCAGCTACCTCCGCGACATCGGCCGGGTGCCCCTGCTCACCCACGAGCAGGAGATCACCCTGGGCCGCCAGGTGCAGGACCTGATGGCCATCGAGGAGCAGCGCGAGGAGCTGCGGCTCCGCTCCGGCGGGGAGGAGCCCAGCCATGAACTGCTGGCGGCCGAGGCGGGTCTTACGCCGGCCCAGCTCAGCAAGCGCCTCAGCTGCGGCCGCCGGGCCAAGGAGCGGATGGTGGCGGCCAACCTGCGCCTGGTGGTGAGCGTGGCCAAGAAGTACACCAAGCGGAACATGGAACTCCTGGACCTGATCCAGGAGGGCACGATCGGCCTGGTGCGCGGCGTGGAGAAGTTCGACCCCACCCGCGGCTACAAGTTCTCCACCTACGCCTACTGGTGGATCCGCCAGGGCATCACCCGCGCGATCGCGGAAAAGAGCCGCACGATCCGGCTGCCGATCCACATCACCGAAACCCTCAACAAGCTCAAGAAGGGCCAACGGGAGCTGAGCCAGGAGCTGGGGCGCACCCCCACCATTACCGAGCTGGCCACGTTCGTGGAGCTTCCGGAGGAGGAGGTGAAAGAGCTGCTGTGCCGCGCCCGGCTGCCGGTGAGCCTGGAAAGCAAGGTGGGCGATGGCGATGACACCGAGCTGCTGGATCTGCTGGCCGGCGATGCGGACTTGCCCGAAGATCGGCTCGATGACGCGTGCATGAAGGGCGATCTGCGCGACCTGCTCGATCAGCTGCCCGAGCTCCAGGCCCAGGTGCTCAAGATGCGCTACGGCATCGAAGGCGATGGCAGTGGCCCAGTGGAGCCCATGAGCCTCAGCTCCATCGCCAAGGCCCTCGGCATGAGCCGCGACAAAACCCGCAACCTCGAGCGCAAGGCTCTGGAAGGCATCCGCGCCCAGTCCCGGCGCCTGGAGGGCTATCTGGCCGCCTAGAAAAACTGGTCGAAGTTGTCGAAGTCGACAGCCTTGAAGTTGCCGCTTTGCACCTGCTCCATCAGGCGCTCGAGCTGCACCCACAGGGCACCGGCCGTGGCCATTGACAGCACGAACGACACCAGCAGGGCCGCACCGAGGGAGAAGCCGAATACCGACAAACTCCCGCCGATGAACAGCGTGATGCCCACAATCACGCCGGAGTAGGCCAGGTTTGTTTCGCGGGTGCCCAGGGGCAGCAGGGCCAACCGATCCTGTTTCCAGCCTTCCAGCCGGTTTTGCACCAGCCTGGCGAAGGTGAGCCCGCACAGAATTCCCATGGCCAGGCCAATGCCCGCCAGCACGTAGGGGGGCTGCTGGATCGGCGCGTATTCCAGAAAGATCTCGGCCGCATCGAGGTCGCCGAAATAGCCGCTGGCCGCATCCAGGGCCGCTTCCTCCAGGTCAATGGGGGCGGACACCGGAACGGTCTCAAGCACGCGAACTCACCAGGGCGAAGGGAGCGGCAAGCCTAGGGTTCCCAGGCGTGGGCTCCGAGGAAGGTGAGGTCCACCAACCCCCCTGCGCTGCGCTTGGTGGGCGAGAAGCGCACCTCAAACCCCCCCAGGTTGTACGGATTCATCGATTCCAGGGCCCGCACGAAGCGGGCGCGGGTGAGCTCGGGGCCGGCGCGGCGCAGCCCTTCCACCACCACCCGGGCCGCCACGTAACCCTCCAGGCTCAGGTGGCCGAGGCGGGCATCGGGGCTGGTCCGGCGCATGGCGCGCTGGTAGTCACGCACCACCGGAATCCGGCCATCCCACGGAAACGGCACCACCTGCGTGACGCCGATGCCGTTGGCCTGCCCATGGGGGAGGGCCTGCAGCAGGGCACCCGTGCCCACGAACGACACCGTCATCACCTGGGGATGGCTGTGGCGCCGGTTCAGCTCCCGCACCAGGCTGGCCACGGTGCCGTAGGTGGAGATCGCCACCACCGCATCGGGGCGACTCCGGGCCACCTGCTCCGCCTGCGGTGCGGTGTTGCTCGAGTTCCGCTCCACCGTGGCACTGCTGACGGGCTTGATACCGCGCCGCTGCAGGGAGGCCCTCAGGCTGCGGCCCACGTCCTTGCCAAAGGCGTCGTTCTGGGTCACCAGGGCCACCCGGGTCCAGCCGGCCTGGGCCAGGAATTTCACGATCTGCTCGGCCTCATCGGCGTAGCTGGCCCGCAGATGGAACACGCCCGTCTGGCCGGGTTGGCGCAGCAGGGCTGCGCCGGTTACTGGCGCGATCAGGGGCACGCGGTGCCGCTCCAGGAGCGGCAGCACCGTGGCGGTGGTGGGGGTGCCCACGGTGCCGAACAGGGCGAACACCCCATCCCGCTCGATCAGGCGGGTGGCGTTGGCTGCGGTGCGGGCCGGCTCGTAGCGGTCGTCGAGCTGCACCAGCCGGATCGGGCGGCCAAAAATGCCCCCCTTGGCATTCACCTCGCGGAACAGGCTGTCAGCCCCGCTCGCAAATTCCCGGCCCAGATTTCCGGAAGGACCCGAGAGGGGGGCCGACTGCCCCAGCAGGATCGGCGCCCCCGGGGCCAGGGGCGCATCGCTCACGACACCCCCACCGGGGGCGATCCGGGCCGCGGCCGCCTGGGGCGGCCGGTTGGTGGTGGCGGTGCCGCAGCCGGCCAGGGGGCCGGCGAGGGCCACGGCGAGGCTCATCCCCAGGGCTCGGGACAGGGCAGATAGCGCCATGGCGTGGGGAAGCATCGATACAGTCTCGCGACTGCCGCAATCCAGCCATGGCGACCCCGCGCAAGCGCCGCTGGAACGTGACCATCGCCGTACTCGTGCTGGTGGTGGTGCTGGTGCTGGTGCAGGCTCTGAACCGCCTGGAGGTGCAGCAGGTGCGCTCCCGCGATTCCCTGCGGCTCACCACCACCCCGCGGCTGCTCACCTCCCACGACCGCCGGCCCGAAGACCTGGGATCCCTGCGGGGGATTCCGATGCAGGGCCAGGAGGCCGCCGACGACCAGGAGCGCTTTGAAGCCGCGCCCTATCAACTGCGGGTGGGCGTGTACCCGGTGAATAACTATGCGGTGAACTTCCTCGATCCCTCGTACCAGTCCACGGGTTACCTCTGGTACAGCTGGGACCAAGATCTGCAGGATTACCTGGAGGCGAACGACTACAAGCCCGGCAAGATTTTCGTTCCGATCAACTCGATCGGCGCGGCGGCCTCCACCGTGCTCAGCCCGTTGGGCAAGGGGGCGATCAAGCGTCCGGATGGCAGTTACTACGCCCTGTTCGGATACCAGGGCACGTTTTACATCGACAGGCTCGATTTCCGGCGCTTCCCGTTTAATAGCATTGGCTTGCCGCTCATGGTGGAAGCCGATGATCCCGATGGTTCACTCGATTTCAGCAGTCTGCGCCTTGTGCCAGACATCAAGGAGAGTGGCATCGGTGGTTATTCCGACATCAGCGGCTGGGTGAACCGGGGTTGGTCGTTTGCGGAATACCGCCACCACTTCGCCACGGGCTTCGGCCTCGGTGAAGGGGAGAGTGACTACAGCCAGGCGGTGTTTGAGGTGAATTACGGCACCTCGGTGTGGGCCTCGTTCTGGAAGCTGCTGCAGCCCCTGCTGGTGGTGATGGCCATGGTGGTGCTGATCGCCAAGCTCCCCCGTGATCTCGACGACGTGCGCGTGGGCATTCCTGCCACGGTGCTGCTCACCCTGGTGTTTCTGCAGCAGGCGTATCAGTCGAGCCTGCCCACCCTTCCTTATCTGAGCTTTCTCGATGAGGTGTATGTGGTGTGTTACGTGGTGTCGCTGATCACCTTCATGCTCTCGCTTTGGGTGGCGCGCCGTCGCCACGATTCCGAAACCCAGACTGATCCCGCAGTGGCTGCCGCGATCGAGGCCAAGATCCGCCTGGTGGATAACATCTGGCCGCCAACCATTCTGATGTTGATGGTGACGGCCGTGGGCTTGAGCTGGTTTCTGGTGTAGTCAGGCCGCTAGCGGATTGAGGCGCGACAGCATGCCGCCGGCGATCTTGCGGGGCGAGAAGGTGCGGCGCATCAGCTGCATGAGTTGTTGCAGATCGGCGGTGTTGAAGCGGTCGTCCTGCACGAGGGTGAGCAGCAGGCGCTGGCGCAGGCTGCTGCCATCGGGGCCGAGCAGCAGCTTCAGGCCGGCCCCGGCCATCGGCAGCAGATCGGCGCTGTCGCCGTCGTTCTCCACCACCGCCAGCAGGTTTTCCAGCCGCTCCACCCGCAGCCGGCCGCTGCCATCGAAGATCACCTCCAGCAGCTTCTCGCGCATTTCGGCCGTGTCGCCGGCCAGCAGCCGCCGGGCCACGTAGGGATAGGCCACGCGGATGATCCGGAAACTGGGATCGAGCCGCAGGGCGAGGCCCTCCTGGCTCACCACCGCCCGGATGATCAGGGCGAAGCGGGCCGGCACCCGGAACGGGTAGGCATACATCAGCTCCGAGAAGCGATCGGTGATCGCCTTGAAGTTGAAGTTGCCCACGTTTTCCCCCAGCGCCCCACCGAGCACCTCCTCCAGCGCCGGCACAATCGGCTCGAGGTTGGCGTCGGGCCTGAGGAACCCCAGGGTCTGGAAGTCGCGGGCGAGGCCGTGGAAGTCGCGGTTGATCAGGTGCACCACCGCGCCGGTGAGGGTGAGGCGGTCGGAGTCGCTGATCTCATCCATCATCCCGAAATCCACGTAGGCCACGTGGCCCATGGGGCCGGTCTTGCCCGGCAGGGCGAAGAGGTTTCCGGGATGGGGATCGGCGTGGAAATAGCCGAACTCCAGCAACTGGCGCAGCCCGGCGATCACGCCGGTGCGGATCAGGGCCGCCGGATCGAGCCGCTGGGCTTCCAGTTCCTGGCGCTGCTGCAGTTTGGTGCCGTTAATCCACTGGGTGGTGAGCACCCGTTGGGCGGAGAGGTGCCGCTCCACCCGCGGCACCATCACTTCCGGGTGGTTGGCGAACAGGCGGGCGAAGCGTTCGGCATTGTCGGCCTCACGCCGATAGTCGATCTCCTCAAACAGGGAGCGGCCGAACTCATCGATGATCTCGCCCAGCCCGAAGCCCAGGTTCAGCGGCAGCAGCGGCGCGGTGAGCACCCCCAGCAGCCGGATCAGCACCAGATCGCGGCGCAGGATGAACGGCAGGTTGGGCCGCTGCACCTTCACGGCCACCCAGTGGCCATCGGCCAACTGCGCTTTGTACACCTGCCCGAGGCTCGCGGCCGCCACTGGGTAGTCGGGGAAGTCGGCGAAGAGCTGGCTGGCGGGGGCCCCCAGGTCCTGCTCAATCGTGGCCAGGGCCACGGCATGGGGGAAGGCGGGCAGGTCGTCCTGCAGGCGGGTGAGCTGGTCGAGCCAGTCGCGGCGCACCAGGTCGGGCCGGGTGGAGAGGGCCTGTCCCACCTTGATGAAACAGGGGCCCAGATTGGTGAGGGTCACCAGGATCCGCTGGGCCAGTCGCTTCTGGGTTTTGGCGTCGCGGCTGTTGCCCTGGAGCAGCAGGGCCAGCACCAGGGTGCCCAGCTGCCACAGCACCACCACCAGCCGGCTCATCCACACATGGGGCCTCAGCAGCAACCAGCGCAGATCCGCTGCCGGGTCGTACGCGGGGAGGGCGGCGCTCACGGCAGGCGTTTCACAATCGGAAAACTCTAGAAATCCCGCCCGTGCGCCGCTCCCTGGCCCTGCATCTGCCGGCCCATGGGCGGGGGCGCGGCCTGGCGCCGGCGCTGCGGCGGCTCTTGCACCAGCCCCCGGGTTCCTGGGATCTGCCGGAGCTGCCCGACTGGGGCGGTCCCCTGGAGCCGGAGGGCCGGGTGGCCGCGCTCCAGGCGGAGTGCGCGGCCCTGCTGGGAGCGGAACGCTGCTGGTTTGGTGTGAATGGGGCCAGTGGTTTGCTGCAGGCGGCGCTGCTGGCGCTCGCCGGCCCCGGCCAGCGGGTGCTGCTGCCGCGCAACCTGCACCGCTCGCTGCTGCACGGCTGCGTGATCGGGGATCTGCGGCCGGTGCTGTTCGACCTGCCCTTTGATCCGGCCACTGGGCTCTGGCTGCCGCCCACTCCTGCGCATTTGCGCGCCCGCATCGCGGAAGCCCGGCAGGGTGGGCCCCTGGCGGCGGTGGTGCTGGTGGCGCCCAGCTACCAGGGGCTGGCGGCCGAGCTACCGGCCCTGGTGGCCGAGGCCCACCAGGCCGGCCTGCCGGTGCTGGTGGACGGCGCCCACGGCCGGGGGGAGCCCGTGGCGGCCGGGGCGGATCTCACGGTGTTGTCGTTGCAGAAGGCGGCCGGTGGCCTGGCCCAGAGTGCGGCCCTGCTGGCCCAGGGGGCCCGGGTGGATCCGGAGGCCATCGAGCGCAGCCTGCTCTGGCTGCAAACCTCCAGCCCCAGTGCCCTGTTGCTGCAATCGAGTGCCCTGGCGATCCAGGAGCTCGCCAGCCCGGCCGGGATCCGCCGCCGGCAGCGGGCCGAGGCGGTGGGTGTGCGCCTGGCGGCGCGGTGCCGGCACCTGGGCCTGCCCCTGGTGGCCAACCAGGATCCGCTGCGGCTGGTGCTGCACACCGCTGCTCTTGGCATCAATGGCCTGGAGGCCGACGGCTGGCTGCTGGAGCGGGGCGTGATCGCGGAGCTGCCCGAGCCCGGCACCCTCACCTTCTGCCTGGGGATGCGCCCGCCCCGGGGGGTGGTGCGCCGGCTGCCCCAGGCGCTGCTGTCCCTGCGCCGGGCCCTGGGCGCCGGGCCGATGGGGCCCTTCACTGCACCGCCCTTGCCCCCACTGGCCGAACCCGAGCTGCCGATCCGCCAGGTCTGGCGCGCCCCGGCCCGGGAGCTGGCGCTGGAGCAGGCCGCCGGCTGCCTGGCCGCCGAGGCGCTCTGCCCCTACCCGCCGGGTATTCCGCTGCTGATCCCTGGGGAGCGGATCGATGCCGCCCGGGCCGGCTGGCTGGTGGAGCAGCGCCGCCGGTGGCCCGGCCAGATCGCTGATACGGTGAGGGTTCTGGCCGGAAGGTAGGGGCCGCGGGGCGAGCCATGCAGCAGCAGCACCCCTACCAATGGGACTTCGTGACCCCGGGGCTGCCCGATGGGGCGTTTGAGCATGCGCCGGGGTTCAGTCCCACCCCGATGGAACTGCGGGTGATGCTCCTGGCCCACCTGCGGCCGCGGGCCGATTCGCTGGTGTGGGATGTGGGCGGCGGCACCGGGGCCCTGGCCCTGGAAATTGCCCGCTTGATGCCCCAGGGGGTGGTGCACACCCTGGAGCGCGACCCGGAGGCGATCGAACTGCTGGAGCGCAACCGCCAGCGCTTTGGCATCACCAACCTGCAGATCCACGCCGGTGCCGCCCCCGACGATTTGCCGCGCCTCCCCGGCCCGCCGGATCGGGTGCTGCTGGAGGTGGGACGGCCCCTGGGGAATGTGCTGCGCCAGGTGTGGGAGGTGCTGGTGCCCTCCGGCCGGCTGGTGATCAGCACCGCCAGCCTGGAGGGCCTGGTGGATGCCACCGACACCCTCAGCCAGCTGCAGGCCCGGGATGTGCAGGTGGTGCAGGCCACAGTGCACCGCATGCAGCGCCGCGGCAGCCAGGCCAAGCTGGCCGCGGCTGAACCGCTGTTCCTGATCGCCGCCGAGCGCTCTTGATCCCCCCCCCGTCGTCCCGTCAGGCCACGTCAGCGGCCCGGTTGCTCAGCGGCTGGCTGGCCGGGGGCTTCGGGTTTGTGGTGGTGATGCTCGGGGGTTGGTGGTTCACGGTGGCCGTGGGGCTGATCGTGCACCTGGGGCTGCTGGAGTTTTTCCGGATGGCCCAGTTCAAGGGCATCCGGCCGGCCACCAAAACCACCCTGGTGGCGGTGCAGTTGCTGCTGCTCACCACCCAGGCCGCCGCCGGCGCGGAAGCGGGTGGGGGGTTGTTCGTGGGGGATGTGGCCGCGGCGGTGCTGCCGGCCTCGGGGGCCGTGATCTGCGGCTGGCTGCTGCTCCAGCCCGTTACCGGCACCATTGCCGACATCGCCGCCTCGATCTTCGGGCTCTTCTATCTGGGCTTTCTGCCCAGCCACTGGATCAAGCTGCGCGACCTCAGTGACGTGGCCCTGGCGCCCAATCTCCATGCCCTGGGGATGCCGATCAGCAGTGGCAATGCCCTCACCCTGCTGGCCTGTTTTCTGGTGGTGGCCACCGACATCGGGTCCTATGTGATCGGGCGGCGCCTCGGCCGCCATCCGCTCTCGCCCATCTCTCCCGGCAAGACCGTGGAGGGCGCCCTGGGCGGTGTGGCCTGCGCCTGCGGGGTGGGGGCCCTGGGGGGCGTGCTGCTGGGGTGGAGCTGGGGTTGGCTGCTCGGGGCCGTGCTGGGTGCTGTGGTGGCCCTGTTCGCCCTGGTGGGAGACCTCACCGAATCGATGATGAAGCGCGATGCGGGCATCAAGGACTCCGGCGATGTGATCCCCGGCCACGGCGGCATCCTCGACCGCATCGACAGCTACCTGTTCACCCCGGCGGTGGTGTATTCCCTGGTCACCCTGGTGTTGCCGCTCATCCAGCGCTGATCAGGCCCTCCTGAATCAGGGGGAGACGTGTGCTTCGCCCAGGAGCTGCA
>JBBASQ010000022.1:0-18997 GCA_040399185.1 Prochlorococcaceae cyanobacterium | reverse complement strand
GCTGATCAGGCCCTCCTGAATCAGGGGGAGACGTGTGCTTCGCCCAGGAGCTGCAGCATCCCGCCCTCGATGGCGGCCTGCTCGATCGTGATGTTGGGGTCCATCGGTAGCCGGTGCACCGCCCTTGGGCTGCCCTCAGCGCAGGCGTCCGCACCCCGGATTTCCACCGTTCCATCCACCGCCTGCACCTCGGCGGCCAGCTCGATCAGTCCCCGTTCGGCCACGCCCTGGGCTGCCAGCACCAGCCGGTTGGCCTGCACCCGCAGTTCGGTGAGGGGCGTGATGCCCAGCAGCGACTCGCCGATGGCATCCCCCAGGCTGCGCCATTCGGGCCGCGCCAGCGACCGGGTGAGGCCGTCGGCCGTGAAGCCCACCTGGCCGCGGATCCGGAAGGGATGGTCGAGCTGCAGGCCCCGCCCCCGCAGCACCTGGCCCATCTGCACCTGGATCGGTTCGCTGCGCAGTTCCACCTGCTCAATCTGCAGGCCCTGGTAGGTGACGCGCCGCGCCATCACCTGCACCCCTGCGAGCCGCCCCCGCAGCAGGGCCATCGCCGATCCCTCCAGCCGGATTTCCAGGCTCTCGATCGCGTCGCATTGCTGGCGCACCCAGAGCTGCAGACCACTGGCCAGCAGCTGCATCACCGGTCCGGAGCTCTCGGGCGTGCTGCTGGGGCTGGAGCTCATCCGGTGGCGGGCAGGGGGGAAGGCTGGGCACTGCGGGTGAGCTCCCACCAGGTGGCGGCCACCTGCTGGGGTTGGTCGATGTGGGGCAGATGCCCACAGGCATCGAGCTCCCGCACCCGTTCTCCTAACAGAGCCAGGGCATCCCGTTTCTGGGGTGCCCGGAGGATGCGGTCGTTTGCGCCCCACAGCACGGCCAGGGGCTGGGGCGGCAGTGGCTCGCCGCAACCGGCGAAGCCTCCGGAGCGGGCGAAGGCCGCCAGGGCCTGGGCCCAGCCCGGTGCCCGCAGGTGGAGGGAGGCGATCTCGAGCTCGGGAGCGCCCACGTCCTGGTCGGGATCGGCGAAGGCGGTGCGGCACAGGCCGCGGCGCACGCCCGGCAGCGCCAGGAAGCGCACCCCCAGGGCATCGAGCAGGGGCGGCACTGGCATGGGGCGGCCGGTGAGGCCGGCCGGAGCCAGGAGCAGCACCTCGGCGATGCGATCTCCCAGGCGCCGGGCCAGCTCAACGGCCACCGATCCCCCCATGGAGGCGCCGATCAGTCGCACCGGGGTGGCGCCGTGGCGCCGCTGGATCGCCTCCACCAGGGCTTCGAGGTGATCCAGCACGGCGGCGGGGCCGTAAGACGCATCGCTGGGCCGCGGGGTGAAGCCGAAGCCGAAGAGGTCGGGGATGAACAGCTGGTGGGTCTGGTGGAGCAGCGGTGCCAGCCGCCGGAACTCCAGAAAGCTGCTGTCAAAGCCATGGAGCAGCAGCACCGGCGTCCCCTGCCCGACCACGGCCACGGGCCACTGCTGCGGGTAGCCGGGCAGCTCCCACCACTGGATCGCTGCAGCCAACTCCCGCCCCTGGGGGTCGAGCAGCTCGGCGGCAGCCCAAGCCACCAGGTCTTGGCCGCTGTCTTGGCCGCTGGCTGCCGCGTTGGCTGGGGTCATGCCAGGGCTTCGCTGGGGATGCCGGCGGTGGTGCTCACCAGGGCGGCCAGCAGATCGGCCTCGCTCACCGCGAAGGGCAGGTGATGGAGATCGGAGCCATCGCGGCAGGCGAAGGCACAGGCCTGCTGGAGCTGGACCAGGCTGGCCTGGCCCAGGCCGAGGTCTTCGAGCGTGAGCGGCAGCCCCAGGCTGCGGAAGAAGGGCACCAGTTGCCGCCGGGCCTGGGCCGCCAACTGACTGCCGCCGAGCACTTCCTCAAGCCGCAGTTGCACCAGAATCCCGAAGCCCACCTTTTCGCCGTGGAGCTGGCCGTGGCTGGCTTCCAGCTGGGTGAGGCCGTTGTGGACGGCATGGGCCGCCACGGTGCGGCAGCGGGCCCCACCGATGCCGCCGATCACCCCGGCGGTGAGCCCGCAGGCTTCGGCTACCCGCACCCAGGCCTCCGAGGTGGGATCTGCCAGGCCGGCTTCCGCATCCAGCAGCAGCTGGTCGCGCAGCACCCGGGCCATCTGCACGGCCTGCTGGATCAGGCCATCCGTGCTGCCGCCGCTGCTCACGGAGGCCTCATACCACTTGGCCATGGCATCGGCGATGCCGCTGGCCAGGGTGCGGGCCGGGGCCTGGCGCACCAGGGCGTGGTCAAACACCAGGAGATCTGGACAGCGGGCCAGGGCCACGTCGCCCTCGAAGGCTCCCTGCTCTGAATAAATGTTGCTCAGGGCTGTCCACCCCGCGCAGGTGGCGGCACTGGTGGGCACCGTGATGCAGGGCAGCTGGTGGTGATCGGCCAGCCATTTGCCCGCATCCAGCACCTTGCCGCCGCCTACGGCGATCACCGCATCGGCCCCGGTGGCCTTCAGCTCGGCGCCGATGCGGTGCAGGTCGCTCCAGCAGCAATCGTGCAGGAGATGGGACTCCTGCACGGCCAGCCCCACGGCCTCCAGCTGGGCCCTGAGCGAAGCGCGCACAGCCGCAGTGGCTTCACTGCGGCCTAGTAGCAGCGGTTTGCCGCAGAGCCCCGCGATTAGCGGCAGCGCGGCCGCCCAGGCGCCATCACCCCGCAGCACCGAGGCTGGGGCGATGGCGTGCTGACTGACCTCAGGCACCGGCAGCCGCCAGCTCGGGGATCGGTGCAGTGAGCCCCTGCTTGAGGATCACCACCTGCTTGTCGTCGTTCACATCCACCAGGGCGGCATCGCCTTCGCCGATCCGGCCGCTGAGGAACTCCTCCGCCAGGGAGTCTTCCAGCAGGCGCATCACGGCACGGCGCAGCGGACGGGCGCCATAGGAGGGGTTATAGCCCTCCTCCACCAGGCGCTCCTTGAACGCCTCGGTGACCGAGAGGGTGATGCCCTTCTCCTGCATGCGGCCGAATACCTCCTTGAGCATGATCTCGGCGATTTCCTTCACCTCGTCGCGGCTGAGCTGACGGAAGACGATGATCTCGTCGAGACGGTTGAGGAATTCAGGGCGGAAGTACTGCTTCAGCTCCTCATTCACCAGCGAGCGAATGCGGTTGTACTGGGTTTCTTCCGCAGCCTCACCGGAGAACTCGAAGCCGAGGCCGCCGCCACCCTTTTCGATCACCTTCGAACCGATGTTCGAGGTCATGATGATCAGCGTGTTCTTGAAGTCCACGGTGCGGCCCTTGGAGTCGGTCAGGCGACCGTCTTCCAGGAGCTGCAGCAGCAGGTTGAACACGTCGGGGTGGGCCTTTTCGATCTCGTCGAACAGCACCACGGTGTAAGGACGGCGCCGCACCGCTTCGGTGAGCTGACCGCCTTCGTTGAAGCCCACATAGCCCGGAGGGGAACCGATCAGCTTGCTGACGGTGTGGCGCTCCATGAACTCCGACATGTCGAGGCGGATCATGGCTTCTTCGCTACCGAAGAAGTAGGCCGCCAGGGCCTTGGTGAGCTCGGTTTTGCCCACACCCGTGGGGCCGGAGAAGATGAAGCTTGCAATCGGGCGGTTGGGGTTCTTGAGGCCCACCCGGGCGCGGCGAATGGCGCGGGACACGGCCTTCACCGCTTCGTCCTGGCCGATCAGGCGCTGGTGGAGGGTTTCCTCCATGTTCAGCAGCTTCACCGACTCGGACTCGGTGAGCTTCTGCACCGGCACGCCAGTCCAGGAGGCCACGATCTGGGCGATGTCCTCCTCGGTCACCACCGGGGCCCGGTCGAGGTCGGGAGCTTCAGCCACGGCCGTGGCGGCGGCGGCGGTGCTGTCTGCGGTGGATGCAGCGGCGTCCTCGCCGGCCTCAGCCTCGGGGGCGTCGCTCTTGCGGGACTGGAGGATCGAGCGGATCTGCTCGCGCAGTTCCACTTCTTTGTCGCGCAGTTCGCCGGCCTTGGTGAAGTCCTGCTCGCGCACGGCCTCTTCTTTTTGCTTCTGCACTTCGCGCAGCTCCTTATCCACCTCCTTGGCGGCCGGGGGAAGCTTGGAGTTCATCAGCCGCACCCGGCTGCCGGCCTCATCGATCAGGTCGATGGCCTTGTCGGGAAGGAAGCGATCGGAGATGTAGCGATCGCCGAGTGTGGCGGCGGCCACCAGGGCCTCGTCGGCGATCTTGAGGCGGTGGTGCTCCTCGTAGCGGTCCTTGAGACCGCGCAGAATTTCAATGGTGTCTTCCACCGAGGGTTCGCCCACCATCACCGGCTGGAAGCGCCGCTCCAGGGCAGCGTCCCGTTCGATGTGCTTGCGGTATTCGTCGAGCGTGGTGGCGCCGATGCACTGCAGCTCACCGCGGGCCAGGGCCGGCTTGAGGATGTTGGCGGCGTCGATGGCGCCTTCGGCGGCGCCGGCACCGATCAGGGTGTGCACCTCGTCGATCACGAGGATCACGTTTCCGGCGCCCCGGATCTCCTCCATGATCTTCTTGAGGCGCTCCTCGAACTCACCGCGGTACTTGGTGCCGGCCACCAGCAGGCCGATGTCGAGGGTGAGAACGCGCTTGTCCTCAAGGATGTCCGGGATGTCGCCGGAATTGATGCGCTGGGCGAGGCCTTCGGCGATGGCGGTTTTGCCCACCCCGGGTTCCCCGATCAGCACCGGATTGTTCTTGGTGCGGCGACCCAGGATCTGGATCACCCGCTCGATCTCGTTCTGGCGGCCCACCACCGGGTCGAGCTTGCCGTCGGCGGCCTGCTGGGTGAGGTTGCTGCCGAATTCGTCGAGGGTGGGAGTTTTGGTGGACCCCTTGCCACCGCCGCCACCACCGGCACCCACCTCGGCGGTCTCGCCGAGCATGCGGATCACCTGGGTGCGCACCTTGGCCAGATCCACGCCGAGGTTCTCCAGCACGCGGGCGGCAACGCCCTCGCCCTCGCGGATCAGGCCGAGCAGCAGGTGCTCGGTGCCGATGTAGTTGTGGCCGAGCTGGCGGGCCTCCTCCAGGGAGAGCTCCAGCACCCGTTTGGCCCTTGGTGTGAAGGGGATCTCCACGGCCACGAAGCCGGAGCCGCGGCCGATGATCTTCTCCACCTCAACGCGGGCGTCCTTGAGGTTCACGCCCATCGACTTGAGCACCTTGGCGGCCACGCCCGTGCCCTCACCAATCAGGCCCAGCAGGATCTGCTCGGTGCCCACAAAGTTGTGCCCCAGGCGGCGGGCCTCTTCCTGGGCCAGCATGATCACCTTGATGGCCTTCTCGGTAAACCGCTCGAACATGGGCCGGGGCCTGTTGCACGTGACACCAACCTATCAGGGTTCGGTGGGTGTTGCGGCTTGACGATGATCTGCTGCAGATCCCTTGCGGCAGCAGCGCTCTGACCGGTCTTTCAACTCATCGGAAATCACGGATCTGGGTGATTTCAGCAACAAGAAAGGGTGGTTATCCGCACCCTCGCGCTAGCGATCTAGGCCCCCAGCTTGAGCCATTGGATCAGGGCATCGTCGCCGTTGCGGTAGTAACCGCGACGGCAGCCAGCCTCCTGAAAGCCGGCGGCGCCGTAGAGACCGATCGCGGCGGCGTTCCTGCGGGCCACTTCCAGGGTGGCGCGTTCGGCGCCGCGGCGGCGGCCTTCGCTGAGCAGGGCCTCGAGCAGGCGGCGCCCCAGCCCCTGGCGTCGCTGCTGGGGATCTACAGCCACCAGCGTGATGTGCAGTTCCTCGAGGATCAGCCAGCCGCAGGCCATCGCTACCAGCGTGTCTCCCTGCCAGCTCCCCAGGCCCGGCCGTTGGGGTTCGGCCAGTTCCGTGGCCCACTGCTGTGGTGTCCACAGCCCCCCCAGGCACTGCTGGTCCAGGGCCAGGCAAGCCTCCAGGTGCTCCGGCAGCAGGGGGTGCACCGGGGCCGCCTCGCTCGACGCCGGGGGAGTTCCGTACATTCGAAAGCCCCTTTGGATGCCGCCCTCCCATGGTGATCTCCTGCGAGCCCCGGGTGGGCAGCCAGCCCTTCGAGGCCGGCCGCGATGCCGCCAGCCCGAACCGCAACCTGGCACCGATCACTGCGGATCTCGACAGCGAGGGTCGGCTGGAAGTGGGCGGTTGCCGGCTCAGTGAGCTGGCCCGCACCTACGGCACACCGTTGTATGTGCTGGATGAGGCCACCCTGCGCGGCACCTGCCGGGCCTACCGCGAAGCGCTTGAAGCCCACTACCCCGGCCCGTCGCTGGCCATCTACGCCTCCAAGGCCAACAGCTCCCTGGCGCTCACGGCCCTGGTGGCCTCCGAGGGGCTGGGCCTCGATGCGGTGAGCGCCGGTGAACTGCTCACAGCTCTGCAGGGCGGGATGCCACCGGAGCGGATCGTGCTCCACGGGAACAACAAGAGCCGCGAGGAGCTGGCGCTGGCCGCCGCTCGCGGCGTCACCGTGGTGGCCGACAACTGGCGCGACCTGGAGCTGCTGGCCGAGCTCTCCCCGGGCTTCAGCGAGCCGGTGCGGCTGATGCTGCGCTTTACCCCGGGCATCGAGTGCCACACGCACGAGTACATCCGTACCGGCCACCTCGACAGCAAGTTCGGCTTCGATCCCGACCAGCTGGAAACGGTGCTGCGCCATCTCCAGGGATGCGGCTGGGCGCGGCTCACCGGCCTGCACGCCCACATCGGCTCCCAGATCTTTGAACTCCAGCCCCACCGTGACCTGGCCGGGGTGATGGCGGATGCCCTGCAGCTGGCCCGCTCCCTGGGCCATCCCGTGACCGACCTCAACGTGGGCGGTGGCCTCGGAATTCGCTATGTGGCCAGCGACGATCCCCCGAGCATCCAGGAGTGGGTGCGCACCGTGGCCGAAGCGGTGGCTGCAGCCTGCCGCGAGCGGGATCTGGAGCTGCCCCGCCTGCTGTGCGAGCCCGGGCGTTCCCTGGTGGCCACGGCCGGTGTCACCCTCTACGAGATCGGCAGCCGCAAGGAGATCCCCGGCATCCGCACCTATCTCTCGGTGGATGGGGGCATGAGCGACAACCCCCGCCCAATCACCTACCAATCGCAGTACACGGCCCTGCTGGCCGATCGCCCCACCGCCGAAGCCACCGACACCGTGACGGTGGCGGGCAAGCACTGCGAATCCGGCGACGTGCTGCTCAAGGACGCCCAGCTGCCTCCGGCCACCACGGGCGATGTGCTCGTGGTGCTGGCCACCGGCGCCTACAACGCCTCGATGGGTTCGAACTACAACCGCATTCCGCGGCCCGCTGCCGTGCTGGTGGGAGACGGCCAGGCGGAGCTGGTGCAGCGCCGGGAGCAGCCGGAAGATCTACTGCGCTACGACGTTTTGCCCGCCCGGCTCTCATCGGTAGCCTGATCCCATCGTTTAGGGGGCTTTGTGAGCGCACTGCGGCTCGTTGAACTGCTGCAGTCCTCCGTCCCCCTTCATCCCATTTCCCGGCTACTCGCGGCCGCCCCGCCCCTGGCTCCGGCCTCCCCGGCAGCGGCTGTCGATGTGCGGCTGATTGTGGATTTGCTGTTTGCGGTGGGCCTGGGCGTGCTGGTGCTCGGCAGGGTTACCGAAGCCCGCACCCTCTGGCTGTTGCGGGGCTACCTGCTGCTGGTGGCCTTCGCCTGGGCGGTGCAGCGCTACGCCGATCTGCCGCTCACGGCCAAGTTGGTGGATGCGCTGGTGCTGGCCTGCAGCCTGGCCCTGGCAATCCTTTGGCAGGGGGAGCTGCGGCGCCTGATGGAGCTGCTCGGCACGGGCCGGCTGGCCGTGCTCTTCGGCAGCCGCAACGGCGATCAGCTGCTCTCCGGTTCGGTGGGGGTGCTCAGTGAGGCGGCCGGGCGGCTGTCCCAGGCCCGCCGGGGGGCGCTGATTGTGGTGGATGTGGGCAGCGACCTGCGTCCGGAAGATTTCCTCAACCCCGGGATTGCGCTGGATGCCCAGTTGTCGGTGGATCTGCTGCTCAATCTCTTCGCCGCCGACACCCCGCTCCACGACGGTGCCGTGCTGGTGAAGGCCAACCGGATCATGGCGGCGGGGGTGATCCTGCCCCTCTCGCGGCAGGGGCTCAACCGCTACGGCACTCGCCATCTGGCGGCCCTCGGCCTCACCGAGCGCTTTGACCGCTGCCTGGCGATCGTGGTGTCCGAGGAAACCGGCACCCTGTCGCTGGCCAGCCAGGGGCGCCTGGAGCGTCCGATCACCAGCAGCCGTCTGCACGACCTGCTCACGGAGGCCCTCGCCAGCGGGCGTAGCGTGGCTAAGGACACGCCGGAGACCCGCGGATGAGTCGCGCCCTGGCGACCACCACAGCCAGTGCACGCAGCCCCCTGCCGGCAGACCTCGATCCGGCGCGGCTCCCGGCCCATGTGGCCGTGATCATGGACGGCAACGGCCGCTGGGCCAACCGCCGGGGCCTGCCCCGGGTGATGGGCCACCGCGAGGGGGTGGAATCGCTCAAGCGCACCCTGCGCCTTTGCTCCGACTGGGGGGTGGGAGCCCTCACCGCCTACGCCTTCTCCACCGAGAACTGGAACCGTCCTGGTGAGGAGGTGGGCTTCCTGATGACGTTGTTTGAGCGGGTGTTGGCGCGGGAGTTGGAGGCCCTGGAGCAGGAGCAGGTGCGCATCCGCTTCCTCGGGGATCTGGAGCCACTGCCGCCTGGGCTGCGGGAGCTGATCGCCAATGCCACCGCCCGCACCGCCGCCAATACCGGCATCCACTTCAACGTGTGCACCAACTACGGCGGCCGGGCCGAACTGGTGCGTGCCGCGCGGCTGCTGGCGGAGCAGGCGGCGTGCGGCGCCCTGGATCCGGCCACCATCGATGAGAGCCTGTTCGCCGCGCAGTTGCACACCGCCGGTGAGCGCGACCCCGATCTGTTGATCCGCACCAGCGGCGAGCAGCGGATCAGCAATTTCCTGCTCTGGCAGCTGGCCTATGCCGAGCTGCACATCACCGACGTGCTCTGGCCCGATTTCGATGAGCGGGCCCTCCACGCCGCCCTGCTCGATTACCAGGGCCGCAACCGCCGCTTCGGTGGCGTTGATGCCGTCTGAGCGCTTCCCTTCGCCGCCTCCATTCCTCGCCTTGACCCTCACCCCCACCAGACCTGCCGCCGCTGAAGCCGTGCAGGTGCGTCACGACTGGACCACCGCCGAGATTCAGGCCTTGCTCGAGCAGCCCCTGATGGAGTTGCTCTGGCGCGCCCAGGGGGTGCACCGCCAGGCCAATCCCGGCTACCGCGTGCAGCTGGCCTCGCTGCTCAGCGTGAAAACTGGGGGCTGCGAGGAGGACTGCGCCTACTGCCCCCAGTCGATGCACCACAGCAGCGACGTGACCGGGCGGCCGGAGCTGGAGGTGGAGCCGGTGCTGGCCCGCGCCCGCGCGGCGCGCGATGCGGGAGCCCAGCGCTTCTGCATGGGCTGGGCCTGGCGCGACATCCGCGACGGGGCACCGTTTGAGGCGATGCTCGCCATGGTGCGCGGCGTGCGCGAGTTGGGCATGGAAGCCTGCGTCACTGCCGGGATGCTCACCGACGCCCAGGCCGAGCGGCTGGCCGAAGCGGGCCTCACCGCCTACAACCACAACCTCGACACCAGCCCCGAGCACTACGACCGGATCATCACCACCCGCACCTACCAGGAGCGGCTGGAAACCCTGGAGCGCGTGCGCCAGGCCGGCATCACCCTTTGTTGCGGCGGGATCATCGGCATGGGCGAGAGCCTCACCGACCGGGCTTCCCTGCTGCAGGTGCTAGCCACGATGGATCCCCACCCCGAGAGCGTGCCGATCAACGCGCTGGTGGCGGTGGAGGGCACGCCGCTGGAGGAGCAGCCGCCGGTGGATCCGCTGGAGTTTGTGCGGATGGTGGCCACCGCGCGCATCCTCATGCCCTACAGCCGGGTGCGCCTCAGTGCCGGCCGTGAGGCCATGACCCGCGAGGCCCAGGTGCTCTGCCTGCTGGCCGGGGCCGATTCGATTTTTTACGGCGACACCCTGCTCACCACCGGCAATCCTGATGTGGCCGCCGATCGGGAACTGCTGGCTGCAGCAGGTGTGAGCCCCTGGGAGGAGCAGCTGCCGGAGCGCTCCGCCTGCGGTTGATGGCCGCGGCAATCGAGGACGCGATGGGCTCAGTCCCCAGCCCGGTGCTCGTGGCGGCCTTTTACCGCTTTGCCGCGCTGGAGGGCCTGAAACCCCTGCAGCAAGAGTTGCTGGCGCTGGCGGCCACGGCCGAAGTGCGCGGCACGGTGCTGCTGGCCGATGAGGGGGTGAATGGCACCATCGCCGGTCCGGAGGCCGGGGTGCATGCGGTGCTGGAGCGGCTGCGGCAGTTGCCCGGCCTGGAGCGCCTGCAGGCCAAGTTCAGCCACGCCCCAACTCAGGCCTTCCACCGGTTGAAGGTGCGGCTCAAGCGCGAGATCGTGACCATGGGCGTGCCTGCAGTGAAGCCCTACCTGGCCTCCGAGGTGGGTGCCCACGTGCCGCCGGCCGAGTGGGACGCGCTGATCCGTGATCCGGGCACCCTGGTGATCGACACCCGTAATCGCTACGAGGTGGCGATCGGCACGTTTGAAGGCGCGATCGACCCCGGCACCGAGAGCTTCCGCGAGTTTCCGCAGTGGGTGGAGCGGGAGCTGCGGCCGCTGGTGGCCGAGCGCCAGCCCCGCGCGATCGCCATGTTCTGCACCGGCGGCATCCGCTGCGAGAAGGCCACGGCCTACCTGCAGCAGCAGGGCTTTGCGGGGGTGCACCACCTGGAGGGCGGAATCCTGCGCTACCTGGAGGAGGTGCCCGAGGAGCGCAGCAGCTGGCGGGGCGAGTGCTTCGTGTTCGATCAGCGGGTGGCGGTGAATCACCAGCTCGAGCCCGGTGAGCACAGCCTCTGCCACGCCTGCGGCCTGCCGCTCGCGCCCGCCGACCGGCAGCTGGAGAGCTACGTGCAAGGGGTGAGCTGCCGCCACTGCATCGATCGCTTCAGCGACGCCGACCGGGAGCGCTTCAGCGAGCGCCAGCGCCAGATGGAGCTGGCGCGGCAACGGGGAACCCAGCACCTGGGCATCACCCCGATCGAGAGCACGGTGTGATGCGGAATCCTCGGGCCCGTTGGCAGTGGCTCCTGGCCGCCATCCTGGTGGTGGCGGTGTTGCTCAATCTGATCGCGGGTCCCCTGCGGCAGGCCCCCAGGCCCAAGTCCCGGATTGGCCCTGCTCACACGGCCGAGCAGCAACCCCGCTTTGAGCGGATGCAGAGTTTTGCAGAGGCCGCCAAGGCCGGTCGCACCGGTGTGGTGCGCATTGGCCTGGAGATCACCAATGTCTACAACCTGTCGCTGGCAGATCAAACCTTCATGGCGAATGGCCGGTTCTGGATGACCTGGCCCCAGACCGTTCAGGATCTGATGGAGCGTTATGGCATTGAGCCAGATCAGCTGATCTTTTTTGTAAATAACATCGTGACCTATGACTTCGATGTGCAGCCGGTTCGCAAAGAGGTGCGCAGGTTCAATGGTGATCAATATGAACAGGCCTATCGCTTCTCAGGTCATTTCTGGAGTGAAGACGTTGATCTGGTTGATTTTCCAATGACCAAGATCAATTTGCCGATTCGTCTGGAGATTGGCCCTGAAGAGTTTTCCCTGGATGGGCCCCACCCCGTTGCCCTGGTGTCGGAGCAGTCGCGCCCCAGTCTGGTGGGAGACCTGGTGGAAATTTCCGGGTTCCGGCTGGATGGCGCCACCTTGGAGCCCTATGTGCATCGCTTCGTGGATGACGACAGCTTCGCGACCCCAACCCCTCAACCCAAGAGCGTGTCCCAGGTGGTGGTGTCGGTGTTTTTCTCCACCCTGAAGCGTACGGCCCTGGCCCAGTGGCTGTTGCCCGTGGCCATTGTGATGCTCACCGTGTTCATCGCCCCCAGCATCAATGCAACCCATGGTGAGGTACGCATAGCGGTGCCTTCCACGGCCCTGCTCACCCTGGTGGTGATGCGCCAAACCGTGGCCGATGAGTTGCCTCCGCTCAGCTATCTCACCTTCCTGGATGTGGTTTACATCTGGTGTTATCTGGTGGCCCTGGGGCTGTTTGCAGTGTTCTGCTGGGGCTCCAATCGGTTGGCCCAGGTGGATCAGACGAGCGCCGCATTCGGCCTGGCAGTGGCCCAGGTGCGGCGGGTCGATCTCTGGTTTCAGCGAGCCAGCCTGGCGTCTAGTGCGGTGATTCTTGGGGTGCTGCTGGTGCTGCACCTGTGAGCCCGTGATCCTCTACAGCTTCCGCCGCTGCCCCTATGCCATCCGCGCCCGGCTGGCCCTTCACGTGGCAGGCATGACGCCGGGCCGGGATCTGGAGCTCCGCGAGGTGAGCCTCAAGGCCAAGCCACCGGAGTTGCTGGAGGTGTCGCCCAAGGGAACGGTGCCCGTGTTGGTGGGTGCCGCTGGAGTGATCGACGAGAGCCTGGCGATCATGCACTGGGCCCTGCAGCAAGTGGATCCCGAGAGCTGGCTCGCCGGCTGGGGCGTCAGCGAGCTTGCGTTGATGGAGGAGCTGATCGCCGAGAACGACGGGCCGTTCAAGCACCACCTAGATCGCTTCAAATATCCGGATCGCTACGGGCCCGATGGCCAGGTGCGGGCGCCCCAGCACCGGCGTGGGGCCATGGCGATCCTGCGGGACTGGAGCCGCCGGTTGGAGCTGGGTGGTTGGCTGCTGGGGGGGCGGCCGTCGCTGGCGGACTGGGCCCTGCTGCCGTTTGTGCGCCAGTTCCGCCTCGCCGATCCCCAGGGCTTTGATGGCGAGCCGGCATTGGGGCCGTTGCAGCACTGGCTGGCGCGCTTTCTCGAGGGCCCCGAACTGGCGGCGGTGCTGGCGCCGCCCTGGGCTGGGCGCAGCTCCTGGCGTTCACCCCGCTGGCTGTATCACCTCGCGCTGCAGGCGGAATGGCAGGAGGCCCGAGCGATTGGTGAGTACCGCCGCTCCACCCGGGGGCTGGCGCTGGAGCAGGTGGGCTTCATCCACGCCAGCTACGCCCACCAGGTGCCCGCCACCTTCGAGCGGTTTTACCGGGATGCCGGAGCGGTGGTGCTGCTGGCCATCGATCCCCGCCGGCTGGAGCAGCTCGGGGTGGCGGTGCGCCCCGAACCGGCTCCCGAGAGCGGCGAGTTGTTCCCCCATCTCTATGGGGCTCTGCCGCTGGAGGCGGTGGTGCTGGCGGAGCGCTATGGGATTTGACCCGCGCCGCTGGAAGCCGGCCTCCGGCAGCCGGCCCATCACCACCAATGTGGAAGCGCTCCTGGCCGACAACGACGCCCTGCGCCGCGAGGTGCGCGCCCTGCGGCTGCAGCTGGAGCTGCTGCTCCAGGGGGGAAGCACCGCGAGGCCGAGCGCCGAGCCAGCCCCAAGGCGCCGGCCGCCCGTCACCACCGCTGCCAGTTTTGGCGTCACCCCCGAGCGGGTGGAGCGCTGGGGCCAGGCCATGGCCCGCCATCCCCAGTGGCAGGAGTTGCGCATGGGGTTGCCCGGCGGGTTGCGGGGCCTGGTGGAAGCCCAGCGGCGCCAGTGGTGGAATCCCGCCCTGGAGCTCGAGCAGGAGCTCGACCGGCGTGCGCCGGGGCTGGGAGCCGAACTCGCAGAGGCCTTGCGCGGGCCCCACAGCCGGGTGCGCTGGGCCGTGCGGGCCGCCTTTGCGGTGTATGGCCCCAGTGCCCAGGAGTGGTTGAGCGATGAGCCGCAGCGGGTGGTGGAGGAGCTGCTGCGGCGTGTGGAGGAGCTGGAGCGTCGGGGTGCGGGAGGCCGGCAGCAGCGGCGCAAGGGCACCCGCACCGGCAACTTTTCTGGGGCGGCTGGATCCAGCGGCACGGCCGATCCCCGCCAGCGGGCCCTGGAGTTGCTGGGCCTGGAGGCCGGCGCCAGCGTGCAGGCGATCAAGCGCGCCTACCGGCGCCTGGCCAAGGAACACCATCCGGATCTTGGCGGCGATGTGGAACGCTTTCATCGCCTCGATGCCGCCTACCGGCTGCTGATCACCTGATGGCGCCAACGCTGGAGCAACTGGAGGGCCGGGCCGCAGAGCGGGGGCTGCTGCTGCGCGTGCAGAGCGGCCGCCAGATCGGCGTGCTTCCCACAATCCGCGCCGGTGTGGCCACCCGCCAGGCCGATGGCCGCCTGGTGCTGCTGGGGGAGCTCAAGGGCTGGGCCTTCCCCACCGCCGATGGGCTGCACCTCGATACCCTCCAGGTGGCCGGCCGCCCGGCCGCGGCGCCAAACCTGGGCGTTGGGCCGCTGCTGGCGGCCACGGCCTTTGCCTGGGCCCTGGAGACCACCCCCTGCCGCCGGGCCCGGATCCTGGCCATCCGCGACGACGATCCCCAGCACCGCCGGTTGGTGCGTTATTTCCGCCGGCTTGGCTTCTGCCCCATCCGCGAGCTGGGGGCTGGCGTGCTCGATCTGGCACCGCGGCTGGTGTGGGGCGGCTCGGGCCTGCTGATGCAGGTGGAGTGTGCCGAGGGGCTGGCCCGCAGCACGGCCCAACTGGAGCGCAGCTGGGCCGTGCTGCCTGTGGTGACGCCAGCGCTCAAAGACTGAGCTGGAACTGCATTCCGGCCGCCACGATCGACGGCAGATCACCGCGGCCTCCGGGATTCAGGATCAGCTGCAGCACCGGGCCCAGGGACAGGGTTCGGCTCAGGGCGGCGCTGTAGTTCAACTCGATGACGCCCTCGTAGCGCTGGCCGTCTTCGGAGGGTCCGAAGCTGGTGCGGCCCAGGCCGAGGGCGAGCACATCGTGGGGGCGGCCGGCCAGCAGCCCCTGCACGGCCCAGCCGCCGCTCAGGAACAGCGGTGCCGTGTTGTTGCTGGGATCGAGGCCCACATTCACACCGGCCCAGAGCCGGTGATCCAGGCCGAACGGCAGCTCCACCGGCAGGTTCAGGGCCCCGTACACCACCCGGTTGCTGCCCTGTTCATCGGTGTTGCTGTTGATCGCGCCGAGCAGCAGCTGCGGGGCCGGCAACTGGCGCTCGATGCGCCGTTGCCCCAGCAGGATTGGCGTGTCCACCCGCCGGGCTCCCGGCAGGTTGCTGGTGCTCCACTGCAACAGCTGGGCATTGCCCTGGAACACGGGCTGCAGGGGGTCCACGCCAAACAGCTGTGCCAGCTGGGTCTGGGAGTTGAGCCAGTAGGCCCCGAAGCGCAGGTTGGTTCCCTCCCCCAGATTGAGGGTTGCCACGGCGCCGGGAGCCGTGAGGGGATTGGCCGGCAGCCCGAACACCGTGAGGTTGAGGGTGTTGTCGAGGGCCGAGTGCACGTAGAGATCGAACACCGGCATATCCACGAAGTCGGGGTTCAGCGACAGCACGCCCGCCTTCACAGCCACCGCACCCTGGCCGCGCTGGCGCTCCAGGGTGGCCTCGGTGAGCCATAGCCCGGTGGGGTGGTCGGTGGATTGCAGGGGAAAGGCCGCGCCGATGGCCTGGCCGTAACCCGCCCGCCCGCTGAACAGCATCAGCTGGGTGTTCACCTTCCAGTGGTCGACTTCGCTCCACTGGTGCTCGTCCTTACCCAGGCCCCTGCTGAACGCCGCCCCGAGGCTGAGCTGCTGGATCCAGGCCCCGCTGGTGCCGGTCCCCCCCGCATTCACCAGGGGTTCCGCCTCCAGATCCACGCTGAAGTTGATCCAATCGGGGAGCTTGAGGCGCTGCTGCAGCGTCAGCCCCCCGTCCAACTCCTCCACCGGCCGGAGGTTTGGGGCCTCCGGGACCCGTGGATCGGGGCTGGGCTGGGCCCGCAGGCCTGGGGGAGTGGCGGCGGCAATCAGGGCCAGCAGGGCCCCGCGCAGCCGGGTGCTACGGGCCAGCGTGGTAGCTGCTGCGCACCAGCGGGCCGCTGCGCACCTGGGTGAAGCCCAGGTCGCGGGCGATCGCCCCGAGCTCCTCGAAGTCGTCAGGTCGCCAGTACCGCGCAACGGGGATGTGGGCCAGCGACGGGCGCAAGTATTGCCCCAGGGTCAGGCGTTGGCAATCACACGCGCGCAGGTCGCGCATGGCCTGCACCACCTCCTCGAAGCTTTCGCCCAGGCCCAGCATCAGACCGCTCTTGGTGGGGATCTCGGGCGCCAGTTCGCGGGCGGCGGCCAGCAGGCCGAGGGAGCGGCTGTAGGTGGCCCCACGGCGCACCTCACCCTGCAGCCGCGCCACCGTTTCCAGGTTGTGGTTGAAACACACCGGCTGGGCATCGAGCACCTGCCGCAGCCGCTCCCGCTGGGCCCGCCGGCCTTCGGCTTCATCGCGGTGGCCGCCCCAGAAATCGGGGGTGAGCACCTCGATCGCCACCAGGGGGTTGCGCTGGCGGATGGCGGCCATCGTGCCGGTAAACAGGCTCGCGCCGTGGTCAGCGAGGTCGTCGCGGGCGACGGCGGTGAGCACCACGTAGCGCAGCCCCAGGGTGTGCACGGCTTCGGCCACCCGTTCGGCTTCCTGGGGATCGAAGGCCGCCGGTGCCAGGCCCTTCTCCACCTGGCAGAAGGCACAGCTGCGGGTGCAGATCGGCCCGCCTAAGAGGAAGGTGGCGGTGCCGGCGGCGTAGCACTCGCCGCGGTTGGGGCAGCGGCCTTCCTCGCAGATGGTGTGCAGCCGCTGCTGCTTCACCACCCCCTGCACCGCCTCCAGCTCACTGGCGTTGCCGATGGGCGAGCGCAACCACGCGGGCAGGCGCTCGGCGGGTCGAATCGAGCTGTAGCGCGACATGCTCACTGCATCGCCCGGCGACCTTCCAGGGCGCGGGCCAGGGTGACGTCGTCGGCGTATTCCAGTTCGCTTCCCACCGGCAGGCCGTAGGCGATGCGGCTCACCGCGGTGAAGGGCTTCAGGAGCCGCGCCAGATAGAGGCTGGTGGTGTCGCCCTCCACGCTGGGGGTGAGGGCCAGGATCACCTCCTCCACCGGCGGTCCTTCGGCGTGCTCGCCGCTGCCCGCCACCCGCTCCACCAGCGGCTGGATCTGCAGCAGCTCCGGGCCGATGCCATCCATCGGCGAGATCAGCCCGCCGAGCACGTGGTAGCTGCCCTTGAACTCCCGGGTGCGCTCCAGGGCCAGCAGGTCGCGGGAGTCGGCCACCACGCAGAGCTGGCCGTTGCGGCGCTCGGGGGTGCGACAGATCTCGCACAGGGGATCGGCCGAAAGGTGGAAGCAGCGCTGGCAGTGGCCCACCTGGCTGCGGGCGGCCAGCAGGGCATCGGCGAAGCTGCGGATCTGCTCCTCCGGCTGGCGCAGCAGGTGCAGGGCCAGGCGCTGGGCGGTGCGTGGCCCGATGCCCGGCAGCCGCTCGAACTGCTCAATCAGCCGTGCCAGGGGGCGGGTGTAACCGCTCATGCCTTCACCCGATTCCCGCTCCGATGGCGGTGGCCCGAATCTAAGGAGTGCAGGTCAGCACAATGGGGCCACATGCCCGCACCCTGATGCCCGTTCTGCGCCGACTGTTTCCCCTGCTGCTAGCGGTGGTGTTGGCCGGCTGCAGCGCCGCGGCGGCGGGCCTGAATTCCTACCAGAGCCCTGACGGCCGCTACGCCTTCCTCTATCCCACCGGTTGGACCCGGGTGCAGGTGACGGGTGGGCCCCAGGTGGTCTTCCACGACCTGATCAACAGCGACGAGACCCTCTCGCTGGTGGTGTCGGACGTGACCTCCGAGAGCAACCTGGAGGAGCTCGGCAGCGCCGTGGCGGTGGGTGAGCGCCTGCGCCGCATCGCGATCGCGCCCGACGGCAGCGGCCGTGAGGCCGAGCTGGTGCACGCCGACCAGCGCGAGCAGGGCGGCCGCACCTTCTACGACCTGGAGTACAGCGTGCACCTGGCCGACCGCGACCGCCACGAGCTGGCCACCGTGGTGGTGGACCGGGGCCGTCTGTACACCTTTGCCGCCAGCACCAACGAGATCCGCTGGCCCAAGGTGAAGGGCCTGTTCGAGCAGGTGGTCACCTCCTTCTCGTTGCTGGTGTGAGCAGGCAGCCATGACGGTGGCCGTCATCGGCGGCGGCCTCGCCGGTTCGCTGCTGGCCCTGGAGCTGCGGCAACGCGGCCTGCCGGTGGTGTTGGTGGACGGGAGCCATGGCTCTGCGGGGGTCACTGAGGGGGCCACTGAGTTGAGTTACGGCGCCGTGGCCGCCTGGGCGGCGCCGCCCACTCCCCTTGGAAGGCTGATGCGCCAGGCTCCCGGTCGCTGGGGGGAGCTGCAACAGCGCTATGGCGCCATCGGCTGGCGGCGCCGCTGCTGGCTGCGGCTGCACGGTGAGGGCGCGATGCGGTGGCTGCCGGGCGTGCCCCTGCCCTGCGGCCAGGTGGAGGCGATGGGTTTCGCCGCCGCCCTGCCGGACGTGCTGGCGCGGGCGGGTGTTCAACGGCGGCAGGCGCGGGTGGTGCGGCTGGAGCCCGTGCAGCCCAACGGCGGTGGGCGGTGGCGGCTGGAGCTGACCGGTGGCGAATCGCTGGAGGCCGGGGCGGTGGTGCTGGCGGCCGGGGCCCAGTGCCGCGATCTGTGGCCCGCCCTCAGCCCCAGCCTCTGGGTGAGCTGGGCTGGCGTGATCGAACTGGAGCAGTGGCCTGCCGGTTATCGGCGCGGCCAGTTGGTGCTGCCCGGTCGCTTTGAGCGGCTCGCTCTGGAGCGGCGGGCCCCGGCGCTGGAACGGGAGCAGTGGGTGGTGGATGCGGGCCTGGTGCCCTGGGGCGAGACGGCGCTGGTGGGGCAGATCAGCCTGCTGCGGCCCAGCCCCCGGGTTGGGGAGCCACCGGATCCCCGATGGATGGAGCAGTGTCTGCGCAAGGGGCTGGAGCGCTTCGATTCCGCCCTGGCCCAGCTGCCTGGCACTTACCGCCAGGTCCCCGTGGCGTTCTGCACCGATGGCCAGCCCCTCGTGGGCCGCGTGCCGGATGCCCTTGGGCTGTGGCAGTTCACCGGCTTCAGCGCCGCCTTCGCCCAGGTGCCGGTGCTGGCGCCTGGCCTGGCTGATGCCAT
>JBBASQ010000021.1:0-37876 GCA_040399185.1 Prochlorococcaceae cyanobacterium | reverse complement strand
CGCCTTCTTCGTTGTTGGCTCTGCGCTTCTCAGGGGCTTCCCCTCGTCGCGCAGTTCAAAACCATAACCCACCGGTTCCCGCTTCTGCAAGCCCTCAGGCGAGCAGGGCTTCAGCCCAGGGCATGAACCGGGCAAGGGTGTCGCTGGAATCAGCTGCCAGCACTGGGAAGTCGGCATTACCTAGATCCGTTCCCGGGGCGATGCCACCGGGCTCGCGGGCCAGCCATTGCACCGGACAACCCAGTTCGGTGAGCACCAGCCACGCTGCCGCCAGGTCCCAGATCTTGGGTGTGGCCTCGAGCGCAGCCACCGTTTGGCCCATCGCCACGCTCACCAGATTGAGGCTCGCCACGCCCAGCAGGCGGATCTTTCCGGGAAAGCGCCGATTGGGCAGCTTCTGCAGCACGCCAATCGAGCGACTGCATAACGACGCGCAGCCAGCCGGCTGGGTCTGCAGCGATGGTGGCGACAGGGGCTTGCCATTGCGCCAGGCCCCATGGCCCCTGATGGCAACGATCCGCTGACGCAGCGGCGGTACATCCAGCACCGCCACCACCGGAACCCCACCTTCAAAGCGAGCCAGGGAGATTGCCCAATAAGGGATGCCCGCCGCGAAGTTAGTGGTGCCATCCAACGGATCCACCACCCAGTAGGCAGGGGTGGATGGCACGAGCTTGCGCCCCTCTTCGCTCAGCACCCCCTCTTCGGGATACAGCGAGGCCAACCCCTCCACCAGGGTGGCGTCGCTCCAGCGATCACACGCCGTGATCAAGCTTCCATCGGCCTTGACATCCGAAGCCATGTGGCCGAAATCCACCCGCTGGCGATCGGCCACACGGTCGAGCAGGTCGGACAGACCAGCGTCAAGAACCGGTGCAGTGGGGGCCGTGGTCATCCGAGCTCCAGGGCGAGCACTTTGGTGAGGCTTCTCCCCGTATCCTCCCTGAACTGGCGCAGATTGAGGCGCGCCAGAAGCAGCAGAGCCGCCGCGGCCACAAGAATCTCAACCGCCAACACCACCGCATAGGCGGGGAAGGGGTTCTCTCCAAGATTGAGGGCCTGCTGGAGCCAGCGCCCCAAATCGAGCAGGCCGCCACCGGCCACCTTGCCCACGGCCCGAGACAAGGCCTGGGCCAAACCCCAGACGCCCACAAAGGTGCCGGCGGCCTGGGGGAGCGTGAGATCCAGCATCAACACCAGTGCGCTGTTGGTGCCGATTCCGGCCGCCAGGCCAAAGAGCAGCATCACGGTTTGAAGCACGGGCACCCGGCCCGTGGCTCCAGCCAACAACAGCAGCACCAGGCTGGCCACGATCAGCTGACAACCCAAACGAGCCGTGGCCAGCTTTCCGAGCCGCGGCACGATCCACAAGCCGGCCAGCAACAAACCGGCCAGCGTTCCCATCCCCCACACCGCATTGAGCGAGGCCGTGGCGGCGATCGGCATACCGAACACCTCAGCCCCATAGCTCTCGAGGATGGGGTCCTGAAGGAACAGCCCCAGGGTGAACAGCACCAGAAAACTGAAAAACACCAGCACCTGGCGGCTGGAGGTGATCAGCGTCCAAGCCTGACGGAGGGTGATGGCATCGTCACGGGCGGGGAGCTCGCCAGATGTTTGCTCTGGCGCCTGGGGTCCCTGGGGCCGCTCCATTCCCAGGGTGGCGATCAGGGTGAGCGCCAGAACCGCCGCCGCCACCCGGCCCATGAACCCAAGCAATACCTCGCGCAAGACCGCCGGGTCGGTGACGCCATCCAGGTTGCGCAGGCTGAGATTGATGGAAATGGCGCCCACCACGATGCCCACGGTGAGCAGGCACCAGATCAGACCAACGGCGCGGGGACGCTCCTGCTCTGTGGTGCGATCGATCACCAGGGCCAGATAGGGCGTGGTGGCCAGGGAAATCGCCAGGCCGTAACAGGCAAAAAGACCACACAGCGCTGCGATCCCACCCACCAGGGCTCCGCCCGAGCCAGCTTCGAGCAGGCTGGCCACATGGAAGATCAGCGGGATGGAGAGCACCGCGAGCCCGCAGAAGAGGGCTGTTCCCAGCCAGATGTAAGGAACGCGGCGCCGACCGGCAAAGGGATGGGAGTCGGAGATCTGGCCGAACCAAACCCGGGAGGGGGCCACGAACTGCTCGAAGGCCAGGGCTCCACCCACGAGCAAGCCCGGAAAGGCCAGCTCACTGATCATCACCCGGTTAATCAGTCCGGCGAAGATCACGGCCAGGCAGCCAAGGCATCCCTGGAACAAACCCAACCGGACGGTGCCCAGCAGGCCCAGGCCGCTGGAACTGCTAGGCGTGCTCACCTCCGCCAAACCTCAAGCCCTCAGCGGGCAGCCTGGCATCCAGGAATCAGAGGGGCGGGCTCCACCGGGATATTGGAAGCACCAACGGGCTTCTCGGAGGGAAGCGACGGAGCCTTGCAAACCACGATCTGATCGAGGCCGGTGCGACGCTGGAGCTCCACCAGACGGTTGTTGTAGTCGTTGATGGCGTTGGAGTGGCGCACCTCCGCCTGGGTGAGGTCACGCTGGGTATCCACCACTTCCCGCTGGGTGGTGACGCCGGCCTGGAAGCGCAGACGGGCCAGGCGCAGGGACTCCCGCGCCGAGATCACTTCACGGGCGGTGGTGGTGATGTTGCGGTTGTTCTTCTCCAGCTCATAGAAGCTGGTTTCCACCTCCTGGCGGATTGCGTCCCGGCGCTGGGCGAAGCGGAAGGTGTTTTCCTCGGCGCGCTGCTTGCCCTGGCGGTAACGGGCCCGGGCGGCGCCGCCATCAAACAGGCGCCAGCTCATATTGAGACCCAGGGAATTATCCACATTCCAGCTATACGTACCCGGGGTGATGGTCTGAACACCCAGGGCACCACTGCTCCGTCCAGCCGCCAGGTTGTTAACGATGTTCAGGAAAGGCTGAACAGCAGCCAGCTGGGCATTGGCATTGCTGTTGGCGATGGAGATGTCCAGCAGGGCCTGGTCGAGTTCTTCGCGGAAGGTGTAGGCCGCCACGATGCTGTCCTGCAGGGAGGCCTGCCAGGTGCCGATCACACCCGAAGGATCCTTGGCCGTGGGGGTCACGGTCTGCGGCAGGTCGAGGAAGGCCGCCAGGGCGCGGCGTGCCACATCCTGCTGGGCCAGAAAGTCGGAGAGCACCTGCTGGTCGCGTGCCAGCTGGGTTTCGGCCTGCAGCACGGCGAGCTTGGTATCAACGCCCGCCTGGTAGCGGGCCTTGGCGTCTCGGAGGCTCACCAACGAAGCCCGAACCGACTCCTGGCCGATGCGAACGCCGTCATCGGAGCGCTGGAGATCGAAATAGGTTTGGGAAACCTGCAGCCGCAGGTCGCGGAGCGCGATCAGGTATTGGTTCTTGGCCTTCTCGAACTCATCGCGGGCAGCGGCGATCTGGGGCGTTCGAGTGGGGTTGATCAGGCTCCAGCTGGCTTCCAGCGCCGCAGCCATCCGCCAGATGCTGGTGGTGGTGTTGCCAGCCACCAGCTGGGTGTTGGAACCGCCGAAGCCGGCATTACTGAACTGCTGACCGCCCGTGTACGTGGGCAAGCTTGTGGCGTTCAGATTGATGCTGGGGTACCAGAGCGCAATCTGGGCACGCAGGTTGCTCTGGGCCTGCTCCACCTGGCTGGCAATGGCCTTGAGGTTGGGGTTGTTGACCTCAGCCAGATTGAGGCTCTCAGAGAGTCCAATGGGACGCAATTGCTGGATCCGCACCTGATCGGGCTTCACCGGCAAGGCCAGGGACGGGGGAGCGGCCAGATCCCTGAGCGAGGGTTGGAGCGTTGTGGCGGCCGGAGTGACAAGCGCTGGATTCACCCGGGGCCTCGAGCCCTTCACCTGGGGGGCCAGCGGAACCTGGGGAAGCGGCGTCGCCGCTGGGGTCTTGGCCGGCGTGGATGCTGCGGAACCCGAAGCAGGGGTCGTCGGCTGTGCATGAGCCAGC
The DNA here is from genome assembly GCA_040399185.1 of Prochlorococcaceae cyanobacterium. GTDB lineage: Bacteria > Cyanobacteriota > Cyanobacteriia > PCC-6307 > Cyanobiaceae > UBA5018. The sequence goes on along the minus strand of JBBASQ010000021.1, from coordinate 33,913 downwards.
TCACCCAATGCGGGCAGAGCCACCACACCGATGAGGGCAGCACCGACCAGGGAGCGCTTCACGCCTACTTCACATGAATTTCGCAGAGCTTAAACAGCTTCTGGCGGCTCGCCTATGCAGGCCAGCACCAGATCCGCCGCATCAGCCACCTGGCGAATCGGCACAGAAACACGCTGCTGCACCTCCGCCAGGCTGAAATCGTCGAGGAAGACAGGCTGACCCTGGCGCAGCATCACGGTGGGCAGCAGCAGCTGCTCGCCAAGATCGCGGCCGGCCAGCCCCTCCAACAGATCGGCTCCCGTCAGCAGCCCGGTTACCACCTGGTCCTGCCCCCAGTAAGGGCTGGGCAACCCGTGGAGCACGAGCTCCAAACCCTCCACCGCGTTCAGGCGATCCACCACCGGCTGGAGTGCCTCGGCCACAAGCTTGCCCACCACCCAACTCAGCCGCCGCGGCCGCTCCAGCCGGGCCGGGAGCTCCCGGGTGGCCCACTCCAACGACTCAAGAAAAGCGCGGATGCTGCCCACGCCGTTCTCCTGCTGGGGCAGATCTTCGTAGGCATCCCGCTCGGGCAACGGCAGCCCAGCGATCAAGTACCACTCATCCGATAGCCAGGCAAAGCGGCTGCCGAGGCGGTCCCGAAAGTCGGCCTGGAGCGGCTCCACCCGTTCGATCACGGCCCTGGCACAGGCACGATCCACAGGCACCAGCCCATCGCCCGGAGGCCGGAAACGGGTGAGGCCCACCGGCACCACCGCCGCCGACAGCACCGCCGGCCAGTCACCACCGGCGAAACCGGCCAGATCGCGCAGGGTGCGCTCCAGGGCATCGCCGTCGTTGAGACCCGGGCACACCACCACCTGGGCATGGATCTGCAGCTGGTGCTCGGCAAACCAGCGCAACTGATCGATCAGCAGGGCTGCCCTGGGATTCACCAGCAGGCGGCTGCGCAGCTCGGGATCGGTGGCGTGCACCGACACGTAGAGAGGAGAGAGCCGCTGTTCCTGGATCCGTTGCCAGTCGGCGTCGGTGAGGTTGGTGAGCGTGAGGTAGGAGCCGTAGAGAAAGCTGAGGCGATAGTCGTCATCCTTGAGGTAGAGGCTGCGGCGCTTCCCCGGGGGCTGCTGGTCGATGAAGCAGAAGGGGCAGTGGTTGTTGCACTGCTTCAAGCCATCGAACAGGGCTTCGGTGAACCCCAACCCCAGCCCCTCATCGAGATCCTTCTCCAGCTCCACGGTGTGGAGAGTGCCGTCTGGGTCTTCCACTTCCAGCACCAGCTCCTCCTCCCCCACGAGGAACTGCAGATCGATCAGATCGCGCGGTCGTTTGCCATTGATGCTCAGCAGGCGATCGCCAGGCTGAAAGCCGAGTTCCTCCCCGATCGAATCGGGCTCCACGGTGGCCACCACCGCAGGCTGGGGCAGCCGGGGCGCCTCACCCTCGGCGGCGGCAACGGCGATGCCGGCGGACGGTTCGTTCCACATGGCCGCTGCCGCTCACCCCGGGGCACCTACCCCACCACTGTGCCTCGCAGCCACAGCAGGATGCCGAGCCCAAACAGCAGGCGATAGCCCACGAACACCCAGGTGCTGTGGCGCTGCAGGAAGCGCAGCAACCAGGCGATCGCCAGCCAGGACACGACGGCCGCCGAGATGATGCCCACCAGCAGGGGGATGGGGCCGCCACCGGCGGGGGATCCCAACGCAGACTTGAGTTCCACCAGGCCGGCCAGGGTGATCGCCGGGATCCCCAGCAGGAAGGAGAAGCGGGCCGCCGCCGCCCGCTCCCAGCCGTCAAACAGGGAGGCGGTGAGGGTGCTGCCGGAACGGGACACTCCGGGCACGAGGGCCAGCGCCTGGGCCAGGCCCACCAACACCCCATCCAGCGGTCGCACGGCGCCGAGGTTGCGGCGGCGCCGGCCCACCAGCTCCGCCAGGGCCAGCAACAGCGCCATCACGATCGAGACGATCGCGATCGAGCCCATGCTGCGCAGGGGCGAGTTGTCGTAATCGGGAACGAAGCGCTTGATCGCCAGACCGCCCAGCACGATCGGCACCGTGCCAAGGGCGATGGCCAGGCCCAGACGGGCCGATGGATCCGACCACTGACCCTCCCGAAACGCGCGGCCGATGCCCCGCAACACCTGGGCCAGATCGCTGCGGAAGAAGGCGATCACAGCCGCGATGCTGCCCAGCTGGATCACGGCCGTCACCGCCACTCCGGGGTCGCCCCAACCGAGCAGCACAGGCACCACCTTCAGATGGGCCGTGCTGCTGATCGGCAGAAATTCGGTGAGTCCCTGCACCACGCCAAGCACCAGGGCGTGCCAGCAGGCCTCCAGGAAGCCCAGCTGCGCCGGCGGGACAGCGGCGGCAGCGATCAGGGCCATCCAGACGGGTGCGGGGTGGAGCAAACCTATGCGGCGGAACAGGGCGGCGCACCCGGCCCTGAGCCTTAAGGTTGCACAACTTTCTTCACATCCTGGTGATCGGGGTTCCGACCACAACGCTGGCCCCGAGGCTCAACCGTGAGTCGGATGGGGGCAGCTGGCGAGCCCTGAGCCAGGTGGGTGATGGCCTGGCGGGCTCCGTACTGGTGGCCCTGCCGGTGTTTCTGCAGGCGCCCTGGGTGCGCCTGTCACCAGCCACCGCGGCCGTGTTCACTGCTGTCCTGGTGGCCGCGGGAGTGATCCTGGAACGCCAACCCTCGCCGCGCCTGCGCGATGCGGGGTCGTTGCTGGTGGGCTTTGCCGGCAGCTGGCTCGGAGGCTGCCTGTTCTGGGGATGGTGCCGTCTGCACCCCATCGGGCACCTGCCGATCGAAGCGTTCGCCCTGCCGCTGGCACTGGCCGGACTCGGCGGCCGCTGGCGCCTGGGCTGCGCTCTCTACCTGGGTTCCCTGCTGGGGACCGCAGCCACCGATGCGGCGATCGCGGCCACGGGGCTCATGCCCCTCTGGCCCGAGGTGCTGGCCGCCGATCCGCTGGCCGCAGGCCCGCTCCTGCAGGAGGCCGCCCTGCGGGTGCTCGAGCCCGGCTCGCTTGTGGTGGTGGGCGCTGCGGCCGCGGGGCTGCTGCAGATCTGCCGCTGGCTGTGGCCGCGGGGACGGGCCGCCCGGGTGGCCAGTGCCGCGCTGGCCACCACCCTCGCCATCGACGGGCTGTTCCTGGTAGCCGCGCTCCTGGCGCCGAAACTCAGCGGCCTGATCTGAAGATCTGCAAAAGCGCAACAGGCCAGGGCGGACTCGTGATTGAAGGCTCTGTAACGTTGTCTGATGGCGTGGGCCGCCCCAGGGCAGGCGCGCTTTTCCCTCCTCCCCGTATCAACGGAGTGTCGTGATGAAACGGCTGGCTGCCTGGCTGATGAGTGGTGTGGTTCTTGCTGGTCTGCTGCTGACCCTGCTGCTGCCCGCTCCGGCCTATGCAGCGGATCGGCGCAACGTGGCCGACGACAAGATCGCCGAGCGCGGCGGCAAGGTTGACCTGAACAACTGCTCGGTGCGTCGCTTCCAGGACTACCCCGGCATGTACCCCACCCTCGCCGGCAAGATCGTGCTGGGTGGCCCCTACGAGTCGGTGGACGACGTGCTGAACCTGGATCTCACCGAGCGCCAGAAGGAGCTGTTCAACAAGTACAAGGACAACTTCACCGTCACCGCCCCCTCGATCGCCCTGAACGAAGGTTTCGACCGCATCAACGACGGCCAGTACCGCTGATGCTGATCCGGCTTGGGCCGTAGGCTCGCCGAACGCTGAAAGCCGTCGGGGCACCGGCGGCTTTTTTTGTTGCCGGCCTGCGCCGGATGCTCTGCAGGGATGGGGAACGGCAGCCGGGAGCAGCACTGGGATGTGATCGTGATTGGGGGCGGCGCCGCCGGCCTCATGGCCTGCCTGGAACTACCGGCCCATCTACGGGTGCTGCTGCTCAGCAAGGACAGCGGCCCCCCCTCGGCGAGCCGCTGGGCCCAGGGCGGCATCGCGGCCGTCACCACGGCGGATGACAGTTTCAGCAGCCACGCCGAAGACACGCTCCGCGCCGGGGCCGGCCTTTGCGATCCCGCAGCGGTGGAGCTGCTGGTGCACCAGGCGCCGGGCTGTGTGGAGCGGCTGCTGGAGCTCGGCATGGCCTTCGACCGGGACAACGGGCGATTGAGCACCACCCTGGAGGCAGCCCACAGCCACCGCCGGGTGCTGCATGCCCAGGACCGCACGGGCGGCGCCCTGGTAGATGCCCTTGAGCGGGAGGTCAGCCGCCGTCCAGGCCTGGAGCAGCGACGGGGAGTGATGGCGCTGCAGCTGTGGGTGGAAGCCGGCCGCTGCTGCGGTGTGCAGGTGCTGGAAGGGCAAACGATCCACTGGTTGGCGGCGGGCGCCGTGGTGCTGGCCACCGGGGGCGGCGGGCATCTGTTCGCCCACACCACGAATCCTGCCCTCTCCAGTGGTGACGGTGTGGCCATGGCCTGGCAGGCAGGGGCGAGTGTGCGCGACCTGGAGTTCGTGCAGTTCCACCCCACGGCGCTGATGCTGCCGGGGGCACCACACTTCCTGATCTCCGAGGCCGTGCGGGGGGAAGGCGCCCGCCTGATCGATGCCGGCGGCCAAAGCCCGGTGGCGAGCCTGCCCGGCGGCGACCTGGCCCCCCGGGATCAGGTGAGCCGAGCCCTCGCCCGCTCGATGCGCGAGCAGGGGGTGGAGCACCTCTGGCTCGATCTGCGCCCGGTGGGGCAGGAGCGGCTGGAGCGCCAGTTCCCCACGATCCTGGGGCGGTGCCGGGAGCTGGGCCTGGAACCTCTCGATGGGCCGATGCCCGTGGCCCCCGCCGCCCACTACTGGATGGGAGGCGTGAGCACCGATCTGCAGGCCGCCACGGATGTGCCAGGCCTCTATGCGGTGGGCGAAGTGGCCTGCACCGGCGTCCATGGCGCGAACCGGCTGGCCAGCAACTCCCTGATGGAGTGCCTGGTGTTCGCACGTCAGCTCGGCCAGCTCCAACCGGGTGAACCACCCAGGGGCCATGGCAGCCCGAAGCAAGCCGGCCCACTGAAGGCCTTGCCCGGCCAGGAGCCATTGATCGAGGCCATTACCCGATTGCGGCAGCTGTGCTGGACCGTGGCCGGGGTGGAGCGCAGCGGCCACAGCCTCGCCACCGCCCTGCCAACCGTGCGGCGGGATCGCCAGGCACTCGAGCTCCATCCCAGCTGGCGGCAGGTGCAGCAGCTGGGACCGGGCGAGTCACTGGAGGTGCCCGCGGGCGAAGACAACAACCTGCGCCTGCTGCAGGAACTCCACCATCGCCTGGTGCTGGCGGAGCTGCTGATCAGCGCGGCCCTGTTCCGCGCCGAAAGCCGGGGCGGCCACTTCCGCACCGATGCCCCGGCCAGCCAACCGTTCTGGCTGCGGCACAGCCTGCAGAGGCGGGATCGCGGGATCGCCACCTCCGGAGTGGGCCCTTGATCGGGCCCAGGGCGATCAGCCCCTGAAACCGCTCAACTCCGCCAACTTGGCCAGGGGCTTCACGCCGGAATCGAGCTTGCCGTTGATCTCCCAGGTGGGGAATCCCTCGATCTTCTTGCTGTCGCAGAGGGCCTTCTGGCTGCCGCGACCATCGGGGGCACACTCCACCACCGTGAGCTTCGCAGCGGCTTCCTTGCCAAACAGCTCCTTCTGCTCGTGGCAATGGGGGCACCAGTAGGCGGAATACATCACGGCACCTGTGCTGGTGAGGTGCTCCGCCAGGGCCATGGTCTGGGGCGTGCTGGCCGTGGTGACCGCCGGTGGCACACCACGGCCCAGATCGGAAGCCGGACGGTTCACGGCGGCGGCCCAGCCCAGGCTCACCAGACCCACGATCAAGGCCACGATCACGCCGCGGAACAGCACCTGGCCGCTGTCCTCCCAGTCGCCTCCGATCAGGCTGAGCACAAACAGCCCCAGGCTCAGCAGGGCCGAGAGGATGCAGAAGGGACAGCAGTCCCGAATACCGAACACCATCACGCCGATCAGCACGGCGCTGAACACCGCCATGCCGGTGCTCACCAGGAACAGGCCCCACCAGCTGCGCTGGCCAAGCGTGACCCGGGCTTCTCCCTGCAACACCAGGGGCACCAGGGCCAGCAACAACACGGTGCCGTAGGCCAGAAAGCCGAACAGCGACAAGGGTTGGCCAAACAGGCTGCCCCAGGCACTGGCGAGCACCTTCTCGCAGCCATTGCAACCGAAGAACCCTTCGCTGCTGCAACTGAGGGAACTGAGCAGCCCCCACTTCTTCAGGGTGATCGAACCGGTGTCGATCACGCCGATGGTGGCCAGCACGGCCATCGCCACCCGCACCCAGCGGCGCCCGGGATCACTGCGGCGGCGGCTGGAGCTGAGGCGCTCCGTAAGGCGGCTGGACGTCAAGGCTGAATCCGGCAGTGGGTGGATTCTCGCAGCCCCGCCCGGCCCTGGCCCATAGGGTGGGAACCATGAGCGACAGAACAGACGTAGCCGTGAGCAAGGCCGTGAGCAAGCCAACAGTGGCCTTTGCCCACTTGGGTTGCGAGAAGAACCGGGTGGACACCGAGCACATGCTCGGACTGCTGGCCGAGGCGGGCTACGGCGTGAGCGCCGACGAAAGCGACGCCAACGTGGTGGTGGTGAACACCTGCAGCTTCATCCAGGACGCCCGGGAGGAATCGGTGCGCACCCTGGTGGAGCTGGCGGAACAGGGCAAGGAACTGATCATTGCCGGCTGCCTGGCCCAGCACTTCCAGGAGGAACTGCTGGAGAGCCTCCCCGAAGCCAAGGCCATTGTGGGCACGGGCGACTACCAGCACATCGTGAGTGTGCTGGAGCGGGTGGAAGCCGGCGAACGGGTGAACCAGGTGAGCGCCAACCCCACCTTCGTGGGGGACGAACACCTGCCCCGCTACCGCACCACCAGCGAGGCCGTGGCCTATCTGAAGGTGGCCGAAGGCTGCGATTACCGCTGCGCGTTCTGCATCATTCCCAAGCTCCGCGGCGACCAGCGCTCACGCACGATTGAATCGATCGTGGCCGAAGCCCGCACCCTCGCGGCCCAGGGGGTGCAGGAGCTGGTGCTGATCAGCCAGATCACCACCAATTACGGCCTCGACATCTACGGCAAACCCCAGCTCGCCGAACTGCTGCGGGCCCTGGGCGAGGTGGAGATCCCCTGGATCCGGGTGCATTACGCCTACCCCACCGGTCTCACCTCGGAGGTGCTGGCGGCCTACCGGGAGGTGCCGAACGTGCTGCCGTACCTGGACCTGCCGCTCCAGCACAGCCACCCGGACGTGCTGAGGGCCATGAATCGCCCCTGGCAGGCCGACGTGACTGGCGGGCTGCTGCAGCGAATCCGCGAGCAACTGCCCGATGCAGTGCTGCGCACCACGTTCATCGTGGGCTTCCCCGGAGAAACCGAGGAGCACTTCGAGCACCTGCTCGCCTTCGTGGCCGAACAGCGCTTCGACCACGTGGGCGTGTTCACCTTCTCGCCGGAGGAGGGCACCGCCGCCGCCGCCCTGCCGAACCAGGTGCCGGCCGAGGTGGCCCAGGAGCGCAAGGACCGGCTGATGGCCCTGCAACAACCGATCGCGGCTGAGCGCAACGCCGCCTGGGTGGGCCGGATCGTGGATGTGCTGATCGAGCAAGAGAACCCCAGCACCGGCGAGATGATCGGCCGCTGCGGGCGCTTCGCCCCCGAGGTGGATGGAGAGGTGCGCGTGATGCCCGGCGAAGGCGGCCTCTGTGCCGCGCCGGGCACGATGGTGCCCGTGCGGATCACCCACGCCGACACCTACGACCTGATCGGGGCCGTGGTGGGTGCCTCGGCCATGGTGGCCGACGCCCTCGCCGCCCGCAGCCCGGGCGCTTGAACCGCCTGATCCGGCACCAGCGCACCACCTTTCTGGTGGCATCGGGCCTGAGCACCGCAGGCTCCTTCGCGGGGCTCACCGCCAAGGGCTGGATCCTCCTCGACGGCAGCAACAACCCCCTGCTGCTGGCCCTGCACTTCGCGGCCCTGGCCATGCCCACCCTGCTGGTGAGCGGCCCGGCCGGCGTGGCCACCGACCGCCACGGGGCCGAGCGAGTGCTGGTGCTGGCCCAGTGGGGGCTCTTCGCCGCTGGGATCCTCGGCGCCGTAGCGATCCCACTCACGGCTGGCACGCCCCAGATCATCCTGCTGCTCACCAGCACCCTGCTGGTGGGGGTGGCCAGCGCCTACGAACTCACGGCCCGCAACAAGTACTGCGCCCTGCTGGTGGAGGAAGACGGGCAGCTGGCGCCGTATCTCACCAGTTTTTCCGTGGTGTTCAACGTGGGGAAGTTGGTGGGGCCGCCCATCGGTGGCTGGCTGGTGGCCCTGACGGGCGCCGGTGCAGCCCTGGCTATCGACGCCGCCACCTATCTGCTGCCGATCGCCACCGTGGTGTGGCTGCTGCGGCCGCGGGAAGGAGTGGAAGTGCGCAGCAAACCTGGGCAGGGCGCCACGTTGGCGCGAGCCTGGCGCGATGCCGGGCCGGTGCTGCGGCATGTGCTGAGGTTCTGCGCCCTGGCCTGCCTGGCCAGCTTCTTCCATCCAGCCATGGCGCCCTTGATGGCCCGCCAGGTGCTCGGCCCCAGCCCCCAGGCCCTCGGACTGTTCACCAGTGTGCTGGCCGCCGGGAGCATCGTGGGCGGTGTGCTGCTGCAGCGGAACAGCACCTGGCTGAGCGAACGGCCGGCCCTGTTGATGGGGGTCTGCACGGTGATCACCGGCGCCGCCCAATTGGCCCTGGCCGCAGCCGGCCTGCGCGGCGTGGCCTGGGTGGGCCTGATGGGCACGTTCGCGATCGGCGCGGGCACGGCAGCCCTGCTGGCCGGAGTGAACATGATCAGCCAGGTGGGTGCTCCCCTGGAAATCCGTGGCCGCATGGCGGGCCTGGGGCAGATCGCCTTTCTGGGAGGCGGAGGAGTCAGCGGCGTGATTGCCGCCCTGATCGCCATGCAGGCCGGGCTCGTGAGCAGCTTTGCCCTCCTCGGAGGCATTTCCCTGCTGCTCGGAGCCCTGGAACTGGTGCGCCGCGGCGGCCTGAGGCTCAGCCTCAGATCAGCTTGATGCCGCGCAGCACGTAGGAGAAGGCGATCGCGGCCACAACGCCACCACCCACCAGAGCCAAATAGATCGCGGCGCCCATGAGCCTCGGTTCGATGTGGGTGCCATTACAGCAGACTCCATGGCACCCCTCACCCCTGTCACCGCCCTTAGGGTGAGCGTCATGCGCACGCTTTTCGTCTATCCCGAGTTCCCGAAGACCTTCTGGAGCTACGAGAAGATCCTGGAACTCGTGAACCGCAAGGTGCTGTTGCCACCCCTTGGGATGGTGACGGTGGCGGCCCTGCTCCCCCAGCACTGGGAGATGAAGCTGGTGGACCGCAACGTGCGTGAGGTCACTGAGGCCGAGTGGGACTGGGCCGAGCTGGTGGTGATCTCCGGAATGATCGTGCAGAAGGCCGACATGGCCGCGCAGATCGCCAAGGCCAAGGAACGCGGCCTACCGGTGGCGGTGGGCGGCCCCTTCGCCAGCTCCACGCCCGATGCACCGGAGCTGGAGCTGGCCGACTTCAAGGTGCTCGACGAGGGTGAAATCACCCTGCCGATGTTCATCGAGGCCATCGAGCGGGGCGACAGCAGCGGACGCTTCTCGGCCAATGGCGAGAAGCCGGATGTGACAGGCACGCCGGTGCCCCGGTTTGACCTGCTCGAGCTCGACGCCTACGACTCGATGAGCGTGCAGTTCTCCCGGGGCTGCCCGTTCCAGTGCGAGTTCTGCGACATCATCGTGCTGTACGGCCGCAAGCCGCGCACCAAAACGCCTGAGCAGCTCATCGCCGAGCTCCAGTACCTCTACGACCTGGGCTGGCGCCGTTCCATCTTCCTGGTGGACGACAACTTCATCGGCAACAAGCGCAACGCCAAGTTGCTGCTGCCCGCCCTGAAGCAATGGCAGATCGAGCGCGGCTATCCCTTCAGCTTCGCGACGGAAGCCTCCGTGGACCTTGCTTCCGATGAGGAGCTGATGTTGATGATGGCCGAGGCCCGTTTCGACTCAGTGTTCCTGGGGATCGAGACCCCGGATGAGGCCAGCCTCTCGATCGCCGGCAAGCACCAGAACACCCGCAGCTCCCTGGAGGAGTCGGTGGATCGGATCACCTCCTACGGCATCCGGGTGATGGCCGGCTTCATCATCGGCTTCGACGGCGAGAAAAGCGGCGCGGGCGATCGCATCGTGACCTTCGTGAGCCGCACCGGCATTCCCGCCGCCATGATGGGGATGCTGCAGGCACTTCCCAACACCGGCCTCTGGCACCGCCTGGAGAAGGAGGGGCGGTTGATCCAGGAGAAGACCGACGCCAAGGGGGTCAACCAGACCAACCTGCTGAACTTCGTGCCCACCCGGCCGATCCGCGACATCGCCAACGAGTACGTGGATGCCTTCTGCCGGCTCTATGAGCCGAACGCCTACATCGACCGGGTGAAGCACTACTACCTGAAAATGGGTAAACCCCGCTGGCAGACGTACGTGCCTGCCGCCTTCGGCAAGCCCTCCTTGCCCGCCTGGAACGACGTGCGCGCCCTGCTGATCGTGATCTGGCGCCAGGGCATCAAGCGCGACACCCGCTGGCGGTTCTGGCGCTCCCTGCTCGAGGTGGCCCGCAAGAACCCGGCCGTGCTGGAGCAGTTCCTCGTGGTGCTCGCCCACAACGAGCACTTCCTGGAATACCGGGGCGTAGTGACCCGCGAAATCCAGGAGCAGCTGGCATCGCTACCTCCCGAACCGCCCCCGGCACCGGCGGCCGCCAGCCGGGAACTGCAGCCCGTCTGAGGCCCCTCCTGCGGAGGGGTCAGTCCTGCACGTAATCGCGGCCCTCGATCAGGCAGCGCTCGGCCTTCTGGAATTCGCGGCCGAGGTACAGGGCGTGGTCTAGGCAGCTGATGGGGTGGGGGCCCTCACCTTCGGTGAGGGCAATGCCGAGTTCCTTGGCCGTGCGGGCGCGATACACCGCATCGGGCTGGCGCGGGCCGGCACCGCGGCAGGCGATCACCTCGCCGGTGTCGGGATCGGTAGCCAGGCCTTTCTCGTTGATGCCGTTGCCAAAGTGCTCTGCCACCAGCTCCCCGGCCTCCCGATCCACCTTGATCAGGAAATAACCGGCGGGATCGAGGGCGATGAAGCGGTTGGAGAGGGCTTCATCCAGCTGCCGGCAAGCCTGCAGACGATCCGGGCTCAGGGGTTGGTGCATGGGGCGGATCGTAGGCAGCGGTGAAGGGCAGCTCCGCATTCGCCGCGGCGATTTGCTCATGCATCTCGGCGTTGGCACCCGGCAGCCAGTCGCGCAGGATTGCGTTGAAGCGGGGGTGGTACCAGCGGTGCAGGCTGGCCCGCGGCTGGGCCACAAAACCACGGCGGCGCTTGTGGCTGCCGCCGGCTCCGGGATCGAAGCGACGAATGCCGTTGGCGATGGCCCACTCGATCGGCGCGTAGTAGCAAACCTCGAAATGGAGCGCATCCACCTCCACCTCGCTGCCCCAGTAGCGCCCCCAGAGGTGATCACCGCCGCGCACGCACAGCGACATCGCCACCGGCTCCTGGGGATCGCCATGGTGGGCACTGAACAGCACCAGGTGCTCACGCAGATCTGAGGCGGCAGCCACGAAGAACTCCTCCGTGAGGTACTTGCTGCCCCAGGGGCCCCAGCGGGCACAGTGCTGGGCATAGAAGTGGTGCATGCGGTGCACCAGCCCCGGCTCGAGCAACGCGCCCGCCAGGGCCGTCACCGCTAATCCGGCCTCCGCCACGGCCTTGCGCTCGCGCTTGATGTTGCGGCGCTGGTTGGCATTGAAGCTGGCCAGATACTCCGTGAAATCCGCGTGGCCGGGGTTGCCCCACTCGCTCTGTTGGTTGAGCCAGGTGGCACAGCCGGCGGCCTCGGCCAGGGGCTGCCAGGCCGGATCCACGTAGAGGAAGTTGCAGCTGAAAATGTTGTGGCGCCGGCAGAACGCATCGATGAGCTCCAGCATCAGCGCCGTGAACTCCTCGGCGTTTTCGTCTGGGGCGATCAGAAAGCGGTAGCCCTGTGCCGGGCTCACCGGGCTCATCCCCACAAGCTTGGGGTAGTAACGCTCCCCCAACTGGCCGGCGAGCTGGGCAAAGCTCTGGTCGAACACGAATTCGCCGTAGCTGTGCCCCTTCAGATAGAGCGGTGCCGCGGCAACGAGGTCGGAGCCGCGCCACAGCCCCAGATGGCAGCTCTGCCAGCCCTCACGGGGCACGATGCTGCGGCTGGCCTCCAGGTGATGCAACCAACGCCAGCGGTAGAAGGGCAGACCGGCGGGGTGGGCGGCCGCCAGCAGGCCATCCCAGGCCTGCTCTGGGATCTCGGCCATCGTCTGGTGCCAGCGGGCTTCGAGCTCGGCCATGGCGGCAGCACCGGGACGCGCGGGGAGCAAAACTAACCAGTGCAATGCGGCGCCCGAGCGGCGCGAACCCAGCGTGCGGAGGTTGGTGACAACACTGACGGGCGGGGCCGCCGGGTTGCTGCTGGCAACGGCCCCGGCCGAGGCCGGCCTGCTCACACCGGTGCTGCAGCTGATGCGACCCCAGCTGGAAACGCGCCTGGCCCAGGCCTGCGTGGAGATGGCCAGCGGCGGCGACAGGGAGCTGGAGCGGAGCCTGCGCGATCCCTGCCGCCAGCTGGCCGGCCCCACCAGCCGCTGCCTGATCGAGGAAACCGACCGCAGCGGCCGCAGCCTGGGGGTGCTCACGGAGCTGATCGGCGGCAAGTTCGGCGACGACAGCGAAGTGGTGGTGAAGCGCTGCATGGCCCGGATGTTCGGCCTGCCCACCAACAGCCTCGATGGGGTGCCCCTGCGGCAGCTGGCGCAACGCTTCGCCCAGCGCTCGCGTCAGCAGCTCGAACCCGACGGCAGCGCGCCGTAACGCAGCAGCAGTTCTCCGCCTTCCAGCGGCCGCTGCTCGCGCAGCTCCCAGGCCGACGGCTCCAGCGCCAGGCCGGGGAGGAGCCAGCTGTGGGGTCCGCCCAGCAGCGTGGGGCACAAGGTGAGCTGGAGCTCATCCAGCAGGCCTTCGGCGAGCAACGCGCCAGCCAGCACCGATCCACCCAGCACCACAAGCCGCCCGATACCCAGCCCCGCCAACTGCTGCAGAACTTCAGGCCAACTGCCCAAAACCACGCCCCGCGCAAATCCGTGCTCCGTGGCGTAATCGGCTACCGGGGAGGGCGCCAGCAACCAGCGCTCCAGCGGCTGCTGAAAGAAGGGCAACCCAGCGGGAATCGCCCCGCTGCGGCTGGCCACCAGGGCTAACGGCTGGGGCGTGCGCGCCTCTGCGGCGCGGGCCCCCAGAAGATCGGGGGCATGGATCAGGCAGGTGGTGCCGTGGCGCCGCAGGGTTTCCGCCCCCAGCAAGGCCGCATCGGCCCAGGCCAGCGCCTCCTCCAGCACCCGACGATCGCCGCGGCCACCGATCTGGGCCGCCCCACCCTGGGGTGGGGCCAGCCGGCCATCGAGGCTCACGGCCAGCACCAGCCGGGTGCTGCAACGGACTGGGCTCAACCGACCGCCAGGGCCTCGAGCGCCTGGGGGGCCATGCCGAGCATGGGCGCCTCGGCAAACACCTCGGCGGCGTTGTTGGGGCTTTCCTGCAGACGCACCTTGTGCAGGCTGGCGCCGGTGGCGGCGATCGGGGCCTGGAGCAGGTCGGCGATGTGCAGGGCGATGTTCTCCGCAGTCGGCACGGTGGTGGCGAAGTGGGCCACGTCCTTGTTCAGGAAGGTGTGGTCGAAGGGCTCCACCACCAGGTCGTCCACGAGCTGCTGCAGCGCCGCCAGATCGCACACCATGCCGGTGCGGGGATCAATGCGGCCGCGCACCGTGACATCCAGCAGATAGTTGTGGCCGTGGCCATGGGGCCGGGCGCACTTGCCGTAGATGGCGTCGTTTTCCTCAGGGGAGAGCTCGGGGCGGGCCAGACGGTGAGCCGCGGCGAAGTGGGTGCGGATCGAGAGGAAGGCTTCCATGGAGTCGTCGAGCACGTCGGCCCAGAGGTTGGATTGTTCGTAGAGGCGCAGGCCCATCACGGGCAGGTGGGGCGCCAGGCGCCGCCAGATCGCCACGCAGAGGGCCTCGGTGGTGGGGAGCATCCCCTCGGGACGCTCCAGGTTGAACTCCGGCCAGGCCTCATTGAGGAAGCGGAAGTCGAGCTGGCCGGACACCTCATGGCGGATGGCGTGCTTCACCTCGGAGAGGTTGAGCACCATGCCATCGGCATCGAGCGGGCCGCCCATGGCCACGATCAGCTCGTAGTTGTGGCCGTGGCCGGGCGCCAGGCTGCAGGGGCCAAAACGGGCCCGGTTGTCGTCGGCCGAGAGCTCCGGCAGCCAGTAGCGATGGCTGGCGCTGAAGGTGGCGCGGCGGGTAATCACGCAGGGGCGTCCCCGGCCGTGCGCTGCTGGGGATCCTGTCATCCACCGTTACATCAGAGCCCCCATCCTAGAAACGGCCCCGCAGCGGCTGACGCGCGATGAACACCTCCACCCACGGCGAGCTGGCCCAACGGCTGGAGGGCCTGAACATCTACCTCGTGGGAATGATGGGGGCCGGCAAGAGTGCCGCCGGCCGGCCGATCGCCGAGGCACTCGGCTATCGCTTCCTCGATGCCGACACCGCCCTCGAGCAGGTGGCTGGGCGCAGCATCCCCGAGATCTTTGCCAGCGATGGCGAGCCGGGCTTCCGCGCTCTGGAAACCGCCGTACTGGGGCAGATCACCGGCTGGCATTCCCTGGTGGTGGCCACCGGCGGTGGCGTGGTGACGCGCCCTGAGAACTGGGGCCACCTGCGCCAGGGCCTGGTGGTTTGGCTGGATGTGCCGGCGGATCTGCTGCTGCAGCGCCTCAGCAGTGACCCCACGCCGCGCCCCCTGATGCAGGCGCCCGATCCGCAGGAACGGCTGGCGGCGCTGCTGGAGCAGCGGCGGCCGCTGTACGCCCAGGCCGATCTACGGGTGCTGCAGGGCGGAGAGCCCCCCGAGCAGGTGGCCGCCAAGGTGCTGAACGCCATCCCCTCGGTGCTCAAACAGAAGGAGGCCCCGCCGGCGCAGCCCGTGCTGCTGCAGGACGCGGACGGCCACGTCACCAGTTCGCTGAACTAAAGGCCCGGCGGCTCCAGCCGCACCGCGAACCACTGCACCGCCAGCCCCGGCTCCAGCTCCAGTTCACAGGCCGTTTCGAGCAGCCGCTCGGCCCGTGCTTCCGCCGTGGGCAGGTCGGCCAGATCGGCCGGCACCTCCGCCATCCCCTCCAACTGCTGGGCCAGCCACAGGAGCGTGTCGGCGGCCGGCAGGATCCGCTCCCCGGTGGATGGATCGAGCACCACGTAATGATCGAGCTCCCGCAGCAGGGGATCAGACATGGCCACAGCCCTGATGGCATCCATCCTGACGGCGCTGCTGACGCTGCTGCCGGCCCGGGCCGCGGACTGGCCGGGGTGGACCCTGCCGGCGCCGCTGCCGCGGCCAGGCCTCAGCGATCTGGTGTACCCGGCCTGGTTTGAGGGCCGCTGGCAGGTGAGCAGCGAAGAGATCGCCTACGAGGCCCGCTTTCAGCCCGCAGGCCAGGGAGTCGTCGGCGATCGGGCCTTCAACGCCGAGGGTGTGGGCCGGGCCCTGCTGGGGGATCAGCTGCTGTCGGTGGACGACGACCCGGCCAATCCGAACCGCCAGATCGCCCGACTGGCCGGTGATCTGCGGCTGGAATCCACCGTGGTGGGCCGGCGCAGCGAAACCAGCGGCACCACCTTCTGGGCCGATGAGCTGGCCCTGCAGGTGCTGCATGGCCCGGGGGAACCGCGGGTGAGCCGGGTGGAAACCCTGAGCCGCTATCAGCTCAACCCCAACGGCAGCATCAGCGGCGAGCAGTGGCAGGCCAGCTACCCCTCACCGGCCCTGGGGCTGGTGGCCCAGCCCACCAGCAGCGGCCATTACGGCCTGGAGCTCACGCCGCTGCCGTCGGCTCCGGCAGGCGACCCACCTCGGCCGCAATCCGATCACGCCAGCTGAACAGGGGCTCAAGCATCGGGTTGTCGGCCAGCCCAGGGGCGCCGCGGCCCGCCAGGGGCGCACCCGCGGTGGCAGGGAACTTGAGCAGCGACAACTGGGCCGCCACCGCCAGGTCCGCCAGGCTGAGGCGATCGCCCACCAGATAGGGGCCCGCGCCCACCAGGGCGAGCAGCAGCTCGAGGTTGGCTTGCAGGTGCTCCCGCTCGCCTCCCCCCGCTGCCTCGGACACCGCCTCGGCCATCAGCTCACCAACGCCACCAGGCAGGCCAGCCACCAGCTGACGCAGGGGCCCGGGGGTGGCCTCAGGCAGCAGGGCACCGCGCAGCACCGGATCCGAGGCCGCGGCCTGCACCAAGGCGAGGCGACAGCCGGCCGCCAGCGTGGTGTCGGCCCAGTCTTCCAGCAGCAGCACCCGGGCGCGCTGGGCCGGTTCAGCGGGCAGCAGGGCCGGCTCCGGGTGGCGCTGCTCGAGATGGAGCGCAATCGCCGTGGAGTCGGCCACCACGTCGGTGCCATCCACCAGCACCGGCACCTGGCGCTGGCCCGACAGCCGGAACAGCTGCAGCTGGCCGAGGCCAGGCACCACCTCCACCACTGTGTAGTCGAGTGTTTTGGCGGCCAGAACAAGCCGCACCTTCTCGCAGAAGGCCGAATGACGGAACTGGTGCAACTGCAGCATCGGCACATCCGTCGCCTGGGCGGCAGAGTAGCCAGCACCAGACGGGCATTCGGGCTGCCGCACAGCGATGAAGGAGTTTTTCCTCAATGTGACGCGCTACCCGCGCTATCTGATCGCCTTCGGGCTGGGGGTGGCCAATTCGGTGTTCGAGCCCCTGGTGGCCCGCACCCGCAACCCCGTCACGGCCGTGGCGTTGGTGGGCGCCGCCATCAGCGGGCTGCTGAGCCTGAGCCTGGTGTTGCGTGCGATGGTGAGTCCAGCACCGCTGGCATAGCCATGGCACAGGGCCGCAGGGTGGAGCGGGTGGCCTCGCTAATCCGCCGTGAAATCAGCGAGATGCTCGCCAGCGGAACCATCAAGGACGAACGGGTGAGCCACGGGCTGGTGAGCGTCACCAACGTGGACGTGGCCGGTGATCTGCAGCACTGCAAGATCTTCGTGAGTGTGTTCGGGTCGCCGGAAGACCAGGAACTGGCGATGGCCGGCCTGCGCTCGGCAAGCCCCTATGTGAAGGGTGAACTGAGCCGCCGCCTGCAGATGCGCCGCACACCGGAAGTGGTGTTCACCCTGGATCGGGGCATCGAGCGGGGCACCAGCGTGCTCGGCTTGCTCAACAAGCTCGAGGAGGAGCGCCAGGAGAAGGGCGAACCGGCCGAGGGCGGCGACGCCTTCAGCGACTGAGCGCCCCAGATGGGCTCCAGCAGCGACGACCTGCGGCGCCTCTGCGCCGAGCTGGTGGTGGTGCGGGCCAGCGGCCACCTGGGTGATGCCGAGCGCGAGTACCCCCAGTGGGAGCTGCCCAACGCGGAGCTGCAGCGGCTGCTGGCGGCCGGCGTGGGCGGGGTGATCCTGCTGGGGGGACGGACCAGTGAGCTGCGGCTGCGCACACGCCAGCTGCGCCAGTGGGCCGGCCACCCCCTGTTGCTCTGCGCCGACGTGGAAGAAGGGGTGGGCCAGCGCTTCGGTGGAGCCAGCTGGCTGGTGCCGCCCCTGGCCCTGGGCCGTCTGTACGGCAGTGAGCCCCAGCGGGCCCTGGAGCTGGCCGAGCGCTACGGCCGCTGCACCGGGCGGGAGGCCCGGGCCAGCGGCCTGAACTGGGTGCTGGGGCCGGTGTGCGACGTGAACAACAACCCGGCCAACCCGGTGATCAACGTGCGGGCCTGGGGCGAGGAGCCCACCGCCACCGGTGCCCTCGCAGCCGCCTTCATCCGGGGCCTCCAGGCTGAGGGGGTGCTGAGCTGCGCCAAGCACTTCCCCGGCCACGGCGACACCAGCGTGGATTCCCACCTGGAACTGCCGCTGCTGCCCCATGACCAGCCCAGGCTGAACACGATCGAGCTGCCCCCTTTCCAGGCCGCGATCGCCGCCGGGGTGAGTGCGGTGATGACCGCCCACCTGGTGCTGCCTGCCCTCGATGGGGATCGGCCCGCCACCCTCTCGAAGGCGGTGCTCACAGGATTGCTGCGCCAGGAGCTGGGCTTTGGCGGGCTGGTGGTGACCGACGCGCTGGTGATGGAGGCGATCAGCGTCCACTACGGCGCCGGTGAGGCAGCGGTGCTGGCGGTGGAGGCGGGCGCCGATCTGGTGCTGATGCCCGCCGATGCCGATGCCGCGATCGGGGCGCTGGCGGCGGCCGTGGAGGCGGGCCGGCTCAACCGCCGCCAGCTGGAGGCCAGCGCCCAGCGGCGCCGGGCCGCCCTGGCGCAAACGTCCCAACCCAGTGACCCAGCGGAGCTCCTGACGCCGATTGAACCCGATGCCGCCCTGGCCCGGGAGCTGGTGGCCGCCACCCTCGTGCAACGCGGAGGTTCCCAGGCGATCCAGCCGCCGGCGCGAGCCCCTGGCATCAACCTGCTGCGCCTCGACGACGCCCTGGCCGCTCCGTTCCTGCCAGCCCGCAGCCCGGCCCTGCAGCTCCCGGAGACGGCGGGGTTCCGCTCGCTGGTGCTGGATGGCCGCTCGCCCTCGCCCTGGAGCAGCACGCCGGAAGCCCCCCTGGCCCTGGAGCTGGAGCGCCTCGGCGAAGGCCCCGTGCTGCTGCAGCTGTTCGTGCGCGGCAATCCGTTCCGGGGCAGTGCCGCGGGCCGCGAACCCTGGGCGGCAGTGGTGCAGCAGCTGCAGGCCACCGGCCGGCTGGCGGGCCTGGTGGTGTACGGCAGCCCCTACCTGTGGGAGCAGCTGGAGCCCCTGCTGGCGCCGGGGATCCCTGCGGTATATAGCCCGGGCCAGATGCCCCTGGCCCAGGAGCTGGCACTGAACGCCCTGGGGCTGGGCCACACTGACGGCCCCGGCGGCTTCACCGACTGACCGCCTGCCGAAGGCCTGCTTGGGATGACGCTCAGCCTCTCGATGATCGTGCGCAACGAGGCGGAGCGCATCGCGACCTGCCTGGAGTCGGTGCGGGGCTTCGCCGATGAGCTGGTGGTGCTCGACACCGGCTCCACCGACGACACCGCGGCCATCGCCGAGCGCTGCGGCGCCGTGGTGCACACCATGGCCTGGCCTGGGGACTTCGCCCCGGCCCGCAACGAGGCCCTGCGCCACGTGCACGGCGACTGGGTGCTGGTGCTCGACGCCGACGAACTGCTGATGCCGGAGGCCCGCGAGCCGCTGAGGCAGCTGATGGCCGAGCCAGATCTACTGCTGATCAACCTGCTGCGCTTCGAGCGGGGGGCGCTGCAGTCGCCGTACTCCAACGTGAGCCGCCTGTTCCGCCGCCATCCGGCGATCCAGTGGAGCGGGGCCTACCACTCGATGGTGGATGACAGCGTTGCGGCGCTGCTGCAGGCCGAACCCCACTGGCGGGTGGCCGACTGCCCGGTGCCAGCCCTGCTGCACGACGGCTACCGGCCTGAGCTGCTGGCCAGGGGCAACAAGGCTTCGCGGCTGCGGGAGGCGATGGAGGCGGAGCTGGCGCGCAGCCCGGGCGATCCCTACGCCTGCGCCAAGCTCGGCAGCCTGGAGGTGAGCGAGGGCAACCGGGGGCGGGGCCTGGCCCTGCTGGAGCAGGGGCTTACACACTGCCCCGCCGCGGCCCATCCCGAGCGCTACGAGCTGCTGCTGCACCTGGCCCTGGCCCACGGCGATCGGGAGCCCCAGCGGGCGGCCGCGCTCTACCGCCAGGCCCTGGAGCTGCCCCTGCCGCCCCGGCTCACCCTGGCCGCCCAGCTGAACCTGGCCCAGCTGCTGCTGGCCGCGGGTGAAGCCGCTGAAGCCGCCGCGCTAGTGGAGGGAGCATGCGCGGCAGCACCCGAGCTGGCGCTGGTGTGGTTTCACCGCGGCGTGGTGGAGCGGCAGCGGGGCCGGCTGGCCGAGGCCATCGATGCCTACCGCCAGGCGGCAAGCCTCGATCCCCAGGCTCCGGAAACCCAGCAGAACCTGGCGGTGTGCCTGCTGCTGGGCGGCGACATCCCTGGAGCCCGCAGCGGCTTCAACCGGGCGATCACCCTGCTGCAGGAGCAGGGCCGAAGCCAGGAGGCCAAAGCCCTGCACCAGCAGGCCGGCTCACTCGTGAAGCTGGAGGCACAAGCTTGAGTGGCGCCATGAACACCCCCACGCCAGGCCCGCTAAGCGGCCGCTGCATCGCCGTGACCCGCGCCGAAACCCAGCTGGGTGAGGCGCGCCGGTTGTTTGAGCAGGCCGGCGCCGAGGTGGTGGATCTGCCGGCCCTGGTGGTGACGCCCCCCGATGAATGGGGCCCGCTGGATGACGCCCTCGAAGACCTGGAAAACTTCCACTGGATCGTGTTCTCCAGTGGCAATGGGGTGGAGGCGGTGGAGCAGCGGCTGCGGCGCCTCGGCAGCAGCCTGGCGGGCCGCCCCTCCGGCGTGAAAATCGCCGCCGTAGGCCGAAAGACAGCAGCCCAGCTCGAAGCCCTTGGCGCTCCTGCGGACTTCGTGCCGCCGGCCTTCGTGGCCGACAGCCTGATTGAGCACTTTCCGGTGTCGGGCTGGGGGCTACGGCTGCTAATGCCGCGGGTGCAGAGCGGCGGCCGCACCCTGCTGGGGGAAGCCTTCGCGGAAGCCGGGGCCCGGGTGGTGGAAGTGGCGGCCTACGAAACCCGCTGCCCGGATGGCCTGC
Source organism: Prochlorococcaceae cyanobacterium (assembly GCA_040399185.1). Taxonomy (GTDB): domain Bacteria; phylum Cyanobacteriota; class Cyanobacteriia; order PCC-6307; family Cyanobiaceae; genus UBA5018. Next base: position 13,038 of record JBBASQ010000021.1, on the reverse strand, counting down.
CCAGCGCCGCCCAGCTGGCCCTGGAGCAGGGGCGCCTGGATGCGATCACCTTCAGCAGCGGTAAAACCGTGAGCCACACCGCCGCGATGCTGCAGGCGGCCTATGGGGATGGATGGCTGGAGCGGCTGGCGAAGCTGGCGATCGTGTCGATCGGCCCGCAAACGAGCGAGCGCTGCCGCCAGCTGCTCAGCCGCGTGGATGCGGAGGCCGATCCCCACGACCTGCAGGGGCTGGTGAACGCCTGCGGAAAAGCCCTGGCGGGCTGAACGAAGCGCGCCTCAGAGCTCCACTGCCAGGTTGCGCTTGCCCTGGCGCAGGGTGAGCACACCCCGCTGCACATCGATCCGGGCCACGCTCCAGCCAGCGGGCAGCAAGTCGGTGCTGCGGCCACCGCGATCGCCCACCCGCAGGCTGCCGCTGAGGCTCCCCAGCTGCACCAGGGCCTGGGCCTCGCCGCCCGTCACGATCACGCCGCTGAAGCGGAAGCCGGCGGGCAGAGCGAGCTGCACCGGGCCCCGGGTGGCAGCGGCCACCGGCGGCGGCGCGAAGGGATCAGGCCGGCCCAGGGGGACGGCCGTCACCACCTGCTGGGCCGTGGGCAAGGGCGTGAGTCCCGTGGCCGCGGCGGGGGAAGGGGCGGCCGCAGTGGGAGGGGGCACCGGCCTGGGCCTGGGCAGGGGCGTGACACCGGTGTCCGGCGCAGAACTCCCGCCGCAGGCCGCCAGGAGCCCCAGGGGGAGCACCACCAGCCACCGCTCAGCGGCCGCTTTCCACCAGCTGCTTGAAGCGGTCAAGGTTGGCCTGGAGCTCCTTGGTGACGATGCCCCCCAGGATGCTTGGTTCCATCAGGGGTGCCAAGACCCCCGGCAGCTCGTAGCTCACGCTGAGCTTCACGGCCGTGAGTGCTTCGCCCTGGGGATAGAAGCGCACCGCCCCCTTGGTGGGCAGCCCGCCCACCGACTCCCAGTGCAGTTGCTGGGCCTCCACCCGCTGGGTGATCCGGGCCTTCCAGTGGAAGCGAAAGCCCTGGGCCGCCAGGGTCCAGTCGGTGAGATCGGGGTTGCCTGGCTCGGTGACCACCGATTCGATCCAGCGCATCCACTTGGGCATCGCCTCCAGATCACTCCACACCGCCCAAACGCCCTCCACGGGCGCGGCGATCTCGGTGGTGACGCTGTGTTCGAGCCAACGGCCCATGACGGTTCAGGCGGTGGCGGGATTGCTTTCCAGCGCCGCCTTACGCCCCAGGATGGCAGCCGCAGCCAGCCGGCCGCTCATCGTGGCGCCCTCCATCGAATCGATGTAGTCCTGTTTGGTGTAGCTGCCGGCCAGGAAGAAATTGCCCACCGGCGTGCGCTGATCGGGCCGGTAGGGCTCCATCCCCGGGGCTTCGCGGTAGAGCGACTGGGCCAGCTTCACCACATTGCTCCACACCAGATTCAGGCCGCGGGCTGAGGGAAACAGCTCCCGCACCTGGGCATCGGTGTGGGCCACGATCTCTTCGGTTTTCTTGGGGATCCAGGGGTCACCGGGGGTGAGCACGCACTGCAGCAACGACCCCAGACCGGGCTTGCGGTAGTCCACCGGACTGGAGAGGGCCAGATCCGAGAAGCAGCTGAAATCGGCGTCGGCTGTGTAGAGCAGGTTGTCGAGGCCGGCGGGCTGATCCACGTTGGTGCGGGCGGCCTGCTCGGCCGGACTGTCGCCGAGCTCGGTGACCCAGCCGTCGTAACGGAGCTGCACCGTGGCCACCGGCACGGCCTCGAGTTTGTAGATGTTGTCGAACAGGGGCCAGCGGCGCCAGGCCTCGGGCACCATGCGCTGAATGCCGGGCACATCACAGGCCGCCAGATAGGCGTCGGCCTGCACCTGAATGTCGCCATCGGGGGTGCCGAGCGTGAGGCCGGTCACCTGGGTGGAGCCATCGGCGCCCTCCTCGAAGTTCACCTGGGTGACGCGGTGGCGCAGATGGAGCCGGCCACCACGCTGCTCGATGTAGTCGAGGATCGGGCCGGTGAGCCAGCGGTGCGGCGATCCCTTGAGCAGGTTGAGCTTGGAGGCTTCAGTCTTCGCCGCAAACATCATGAAGATGGTGAGCATGCAGCGGGCCGAGATCGCCTCGCAGTCGATGAAGCCCAGGGCGTAGGCGATCGGATTCCACATCCGTTTGATGCTCTGCACGCTGCCGCCGTGGCCCACAAACCACTCCTGGAAGCTGATGCGATCCAGGGCCCGGATCGTCTTCATCGCCCCCTCGTAATCCACCAAGCCGCGCACGATCGGGCTGGTGCCCAGGGCCAGGGCGTTGCGGAGCTTGTCGATCCAGTCGAGCTGGGGGGTGGTGAAGAAGGCCTTGAGGCCGTTGAAGGGAGCCCCTAGGGCAAAGCGGAAATCCAGTTCCCGCAGATCGCCGCCTGTGTTCACGAACAGGTGGGTGTGGTCCTTCGGCAGCAGGTTCTCGAAGGCGCCCACCTTGCGCAACAGCGCGAAGAGGTTGGCGTAGTTGAAGAAGAACACGTGCAGCCCCATCTCGATGTGGTTGCCGTCGTCGTCGACCCAGCTGCCCACCTTGCCGCCCATGAACGGCCGGGCCTCGTAGAGATCCACGGCGTGGCCGGCATCCACCAGATCCACCGCCGCCGCCAACCCGGCCAGCCCCGAACCCACGATGGCGACCCGCACGCGCCTGCTCCTTCCTGTGTGGGGCGACTCTATGGAGTGGAGCATGGGGTGGGGCGTGGTTTCCGGCAGGGCTGCCTACAGTTCAGACCTCAGCCCATCTGCCCGTCGTTGTCATGACCGCCGAGACGGCCACCCCCGCAGCGACCCCGGCCCTCGAAACGCCGCCGATCACCCACACCGGCAAGGACGGCAAGGGCATCCTGATCACCGAGCCCGCCATGAAGCAGCTGGCCGCCCTGATCAACCAGCAGGGCAGCGACAAGGTGCTGCGGGTGGGCGTGCGCTCCGGCGGCTGCAGCGGCATGAGCTACACGATGGATTTCGTGGATGCCGGCACCATCCGCGACGACGACGAGCGCTACGAGTACGCCCCGCAAGGCGGCCCCACCTTCACGGTGGTGTGCGATCCGAAGAGCCTCCTTTACATCTATGGGATGCAGCTCGACTTCTCCACGGCCCTGATCGGCGGCGGCTTCAACTTCACCAACCCCAACGCCACCCAGACCTGCGGCTGCGGCAGCTCGTTTGCGGTGTGAACGCCGCTGGGTGGCAATGTGATCAGAGCCCCAAGGCCTGCCTGCGCGCGCCATGACCACCTCTGAAGCCGTGACTGCGGCAGCCGTGAACTCGGAAGCCGCCAGCGCGGAAACATCCCTGTTTGAACAGGCGATCGGCCGCTACAACGCCGGCGAGCCCGTGCACGAGCTGATCGGCGACTTCATCGCGATCACCGAGCAGGCCCCCCGCCAGTCGGCCGGCTGGACCTGCCTGGCCTGGCTGCAACTGCTCAACAACGAGCCCATCGCGGCGCTGAAGTCGGCGAAGGTGGCCGTGAAGCTCAATCCCCAGGATCCCCAGGCCCGGGTGAACCTGAGCCTGGCCATGCTCGAAACGGGCACCAAGGGCGTGCGCGAGCACATCGAGATCGTGCAGCGGGTGATGGTGATGGCCCCCGAGCTGGCCCAGGAGCTGCAGGAATCGATCGCCGACGGCCTGGCCCGCAAGCCCGGCTGGGATGCGATGGAGAAGGTGAAGGCCTGGTTGAACGGTTGAACCCCAAGGCGCCGGGGCCGGTTCTGCTGCTCAGCAATGGGCACGGTGAAGACCTCAGCGGTTCCCTGCTGGCAGCAGCTCTCACCCAACGGGGCATCGCCGTGCAAGCACTGCCCCTCGTGGGCCACGGCGAGCCCTACCGGCAAGCCGGCATCACCGTGCTGGGGCGCACCCGCAGCTACAGCACCGGCGGCCTGGGCTACACCAGCTTCCTGGGCCAGCTCACCGAACTGCTGCAGGGCCAGCCCCTGTATTTCCTGAGGCGGCTGTGGCTGCTCCAACGGCTGCGCCGGCGCTTTGCGCTGGTGGTGGCGGTGGGAGACCTGCTACCGGTGCTGGGGGTGTGGCTGGGCCGAGGCCCGTCTGCCGTGTATCTGGTGGCTTACTCCAGCCACTACGAAGGCCGCCTGCGCCTGCCCTTTCCCTGCGGCTGGCTGCTGCGGTGCCGGCGCATTCGCGCCGTGTGGACCCGCGATGCCCTCACCGCCAGCGATCTGAACCAGCAACTGGGGCGGCCGGTGGGGTTCCTGGGCAATCCCTTTCTGGATCCGGTGGTGGGGCCTGCCAACCCTGCCGCAACAACCCAGCAGGGCCAGCGCCTGGCCCTGCTGCCGGGCAGCCGGCTGCCGGAGGCCCTGCGCAACCTGGAGCTGATGCTGCGGTTGCTGGCCCGGCTGCCGGAACGCTTGCGCCAGCCCGGCCGGCTGCAGCTGGAGGCCGCCCTGGTGCGTGATCTCAGCGCCGACCAAATCGAGGCCATGGCCCGGCCCCTGGGATGGGACCTACTGCCGGGCGGCGTATTGCACGGCCACGGGCTGGAGCTGGCGTTGGGCTGGGGCCGGTTCGCCAAAATCCTCAATGGCGCCGATCTGGTGCTCTCCATGGCCGGCACGGCGGCCGAGCAGGCCGTGGGCCTGGCCAAACCGGTGCTGCAGCTGGCGGGCCGGGGCCCCCAGTTCACCGAGGGCTTTGCCGAGGCCCAGCGCCGGCTGCTGGGCCCAGGGCTCCACTGCGCCGAAGGCCCGGCGGCAAGCCCAGAGGCCCTGGCCGCCGGGGCCAACCTGGCCAGCCAACTTCTCGACGAGCTGGCCGACCCGCAACGGGCCCCAGCCCTGCGGCAGCGGCTCCAACGGGAAGCGGAGCGGCGCATTGGGGCGCCGGGAGGCACCGAACGGATGGCGGAGGCGATCATGGCCCTGCTTGCCACCCCCAGCCATGGCTGACGCCCCCAGCCCCCTGCAGCGCCTGAAGGGCACGATCGACACCCTGCTGGTGATCGATGTGTTCGTGGTGATTGCAGGCGCGGTGTGGTTTGGCGTGGCCGTCGCGCTGCAGAGCCAGCACGTGGAGGCGCCGCTGCAGCTGTTCCAGCAGCTGTGGGAGCCGCTGTTCACCCCAGCGATCGGCCTGCTGATGGCGGCCGCGCTGCTCAGCGGGGCTGTGGGCTGGTGGCAGCGCCGAGGGCAGCGCTGAGCTCGCTGAAGTGGAACTGGAAGCCCTGGGCGGTGAGCCGCTCGGGCACCACCTGCTGACCCTCCAGCACCACCTGGGCCCCGTCCCCCAGCAGCAGCTGGAGAATCGGACCCGGCACCGGCAACAGGCTGGGGCGGCCAAGGGCCCGCCCCAGGGCACCGGCCAGGCTGGCCATGGTGGCGGGCGCGGGAGCCACGGCGTTGTAGACGCCGCTGTAGGCGCCATCCTCCAGGGCCTCGGCGATCAGGCGACAGAGATCGGTGCGGTGGATCCAGCTCATCCACTGCTTGCCGGAGCCCACCGGCCCGCCAAAACCGGCCCGGAACACGGGCAGCATCTTGCCCAGGGCGCCGCCATCGGGCCCGAGCACAATGCCGATGCGGAGCTTCACTACGCGGCAACCAGCCGGCGCCTGATCGGCAGCCGCTTCCCAGGCCCGGCAGATCTCGGCCAGGTAATCCCCGCCACTGGGACTGGATTCACTGAAGCGGGCGGTTTCACTGGTGCCGTAGAAGCCCACGGCCGAAGCATTCACCAGCACCTTGGGCGGCGTCGACAGGGCCGCCATGGCCTCCACCAGCAAATTGGTGGTGCGCACCCGGCTGTCCAGCAACAGCTGGCGATGGGCCGGCGTCCAACGCTTCTCGGCGATCGGCTCGCCGGCCAGATTCACCACGCCATCGGCAGCCGCCAGGGCGGCATTGAGGCCGTCATGGCGCCAGCTCTGCGGGTCTGCCGGATCGAGGCGCAGCACGCTGAGGCGCTCGCTCGCGAGGGCGGGGAAGGGCTGCGGCTGGCGGCTCACCAGGGTGAGGGTGTGGCCGAGCTGCAGGAGATAGGGCACCAATTCCCGGCCCACAAAACCCGAACACCCCAGCAGCAGCAGCTTCAAACCGGATCTCCCCACGCTGGGCTGGAGGCTAGGAGCTCATGCCGAGCACCAGCCGGCCCAGCGTTTGCACTGGTGGGCCTAGCCTGCTGCCAACGAAGCTGCCTGCGATGGCTGAAACGTCCACCGCCGCTCCTGCTGCTGCTGCACCTGCCCCGCTCAAGAAGGGCAGCCTGGTGCGTGTGAACCGGCAGGCCTACGCCAGCAGCCTGGAGGCCGCCGCCAGCGACAGCGACGCACCGGACTACATCTTCGAGGGCCCGGGCGAAATCCTGGCCGTGAAGGGCGAGTATGCCCAGCTGCGCTGGCGGCGGCCCGTGCCTGATGTGTGGCTCCGGATGGATCAGCTGGAAGCATTCCCTGTCTGATTGATCGAGCGATCGCCTCGGTCCAAGCATCCGTCAGATCTCCAAGCGGCGCCGCTCCTCCTGCAGCAGGCTGCGGCGCCGCTTGGCTTCCCGAAGCATCTCGCGACCATCGCGCAGATAGGAATCCACGTAGCCCATGGTGTAGCGCTCCAGCTCGGTGAGAGCGTCCTGCACCTGGCTGAGGCAGTGATACAGGCTGAGGCCAAATCCTTGGGCTGAGGCGGGTGTGGCCATGGAGCGGTAGATGCTCTCCACCTTTTCGAGCTTGGCCTGGCTCTGCTCGAGGAAGGCGCAAAACACCTCCATCAGCGCATCGTCGTAGGGATCGGCGCTCAGGGCCCGAAGCTGGGCGGGAAACGGGTTGATCACCTGCCCCAGCAGTCGATCAATTGGGGCATACACCTGCTGCAGCCAGGTGATCAGCTGCTCATCACGCTCGGCACTGCGGCGCGTGGCAGCCCTGGCTGAGGCGGCATCAGCCGGGGAACGGGGGCCAGTGGATCGCGCCGTACTGGGAGCCGAGGTGCGGCTGTCATAGGCATGCCGGCGTTCACGATCGCCCAGCACTTCCCAGGCGGCATTGAGGGCCACGATCGTGACCTCATCCCCTCCGGCATCCGGGTGGTGCTCCTTCACCAGGGCCCGATACGCCGCCTTGATCTCGGCTGCCGTGGCCTGGCGCGACACCCCCAGCACGGCATAGGGATCCTGACCGGAAGCGAAGCGGGGCAAGGGTTGCAGCGGCGGCCGATAGACGCCATCCATCTTCGGCGCTGGCGCGGCAGCCCGTCCGCCGGCGGCGGCCTGCACGGGTGATCACAACAAAAAACCCGGCTGGAAAACCAGCCGGGCAGATGAGGAACGGTGTGAGTAGAGGAGGACGAAAGGGCTCGGGTGTGTGAGGAAACGAGCCCTTGGTTGAACCTTTGAATCCGATCCGGAGATCAGAAGCGGAAGGTGGTCTTGATCAGGCCGCCGAAGGCATTGGTGGAAAGGGTTCCACTGGTGCCAGGGGCAGACTTGCCAGCAGCACCCAGATACTGGCTGAGGTAGAAGATGGCGGGGGTCACAGAAATATTGTCGGTGACCTGGAACTTGTACCACCACTCCCAGGCATAGTTGCCGTCGTTGGGGGTGTTACCGAAGTTGCCATTGCTGGTTTGGAAGTTGGGCTGACCCACGGCCATGCCGAGAGCATTGCCCTTCATGAAGGCATCAGCCCACTGCAAGCCAACCATCCAGGATTGGGACTTGATGCCGGTAGCGCCGCCGATGGGGGAGAAGATATTGGGCTTGGCGGCGTTGTAGCCAGTGATACCCCAACCAGCGCTGATGGAGGGAACCCAACCAGACTGCTTGGGGCTCCAGTAGGCGCTCAGGCCGATGGAATTGCTGGCATTGACCGTGCTGATGCCAGGGATGGTGGTGTTGTCAGCGGTGATGCCGCTGATCAGAGGCGTGCCACCGGGAATGGTGTTGGCGTTGGCATAGGTGTAAGCCACTGCAGCACCCCAGTTGGAGGCTGCATAGCCCACCTGAGCCGTGAAGGTCTGGTCAGAGCAGGACCCGGTGCCGATACCACCGTTGGGGTTGCCGTTGTTGTCTGCACAGGTGTACAGACCCAGATTGTTGGGGTCGGCAGTATTGGTGTTGTAGGAACCGGGAGCACCGATACCGGCGTTGCCGGACACGTAGTTAAGGCTGGCGTTGAAGCCGCTGGGATCCTTGTAGAAGATACCGGCACCAGCACCGAGGTTCAGGCTGTAGGCACCCTGAGCACCGGCATAGGTGAAGACATCCAGGATGGTGTCAGCGGGGTAAGCGCTGGGCCACATGGCCAGCATGTCGTCCTGACGAACCTTGCCACCGACGGTGACGGTGACGTTCTTACCAACGGGGAATTGGTAGAACAGGCGGTTGATGGCCACCTGGTCTGCACCAGCGGTGCCGTCTTCCTGGAAGGCAACTTCCAGGGTGCTCAGGCCGCCGTTGCCGAAGGCGTTGTTGTCGCTGGCGAAGTTACCGGCACGCAGGGTGGTGCGCAGCAGGTCCTTACCGGTGAAGCTGGTGTCGAAGTTCAGGCGAACGTCGTAGTTGAACGTCGTCGCGCCGAAGGCACCGCGAAGGTTGTCGCGAGCAGCGGTATTGGAACCACCGAAATTGGTAGCGCCCAGCACGAAGGTGGCAATACCCTTCAGCTTGGTGGTGGTGGAGAACTGGTTGGCTTCCAGCTCACCCACGCGGGCCTCGAGACCGTCCACGCGGCCCTTGAGGATGGCGAGCTCCTTCTCGAACTCCTTCATGAGCTTCTTGAGCTCGTCGGTCACTTCGGTGACGCGGTCGAGGCAGGCGTTCAGCAGAGCAGCGGCCTCGAAGCGGGTCATGGCCTGACCGCCCTTGTAGGTGCCGTTGGGGTAACCAGCGACACAGCCGTAGCGCTCGATCAGGTTGCTCAGAGCCTGATAAGCCCAGTCGGTGGGCTTCACATCAGAGAACTGGGAAATGCTGGTGACTTGCTCGTTGGAGCTGTACTGGCTCACGCCAGCGATGTTCAGCTCGGCAGCGCCGGCAGCCACAGGAGCCAGAAGGCCCAGAGCCGCGGGAGCAACCAGCAGTTGCTGGAAGAATTTCATGGGGGGTCCTCACACAAGGAAGGCGCAATGCGCCACCCGGAAGTGTGAGGGCAGATCACGCGGCGAGCCAGTGGGCATGTGTCAGAGAGCACACCGGCCTGTGGCATCCCATCGGTGCCACAGTGCCCTGAAGCCTCCAGCAGCGATGAAGCGCCCGCTCCTGCTCGCCGGCCTGCTGCTGCCCCTACTGCTCACGGCCGCGCCCCGCAGTTTCCTGGCCCACGACGCGGGCTACTACGCCCTGCAGGCGCGCTGGATCCACGAGAGCGGCGCGTGGCTGGCGCCGCTCTGGTTTGGTGAACCCCTGTTCGACCGCTCCATCGGTGCCCAGTGGCTGATGGCCCTGAGCCTGCGCCTGTTCGGCGGCGCCGCCTGGGCACTCGAGGTGCCATCCCTGCTGGCCGCCGCCCTGAGCCTGGGCTGCACCGGCTGGCTCACCAAACAGCTGCTGCCGGAGCCCACCAGCCAGCGGCCCTCCCTGGGATGGCTGGCGGCGGCGCTGCTGGCGCTCACCCCGCTATGGCTGAACTACGCCCATCTGGCCACCCAGGACATGCCACTGCTGGCGGTGGAGCTGGCTGGCATCAGCGCCCTGGTGGCCAGCCGGCCCGCGGGCAGGCGCTGGTGGCCGCTGGTGGCGGGGATGGCGCCGGGCATCGCCTTTCTGGTGAAGGGCTTCATGGTGGCGCTGCCGGTGCTGGCCATCGCCCCATTCCTGGTGCTGGAGCGCCGCTGGCTGCTGCGGCGCTGGGTGTTCTGGCTGGGCCTGGCCCTGGGCTGGCTGCCGGTGGCCCTGTGGATCGCTCTCAGCGCACAGACCTATGGCCTGGAGGCGGTGAGTGGGCTGTGGCGAAAGCTCCTATTCCTCTCTGAGGCCGATGTGTATGCCGCCGGCCCCTTCTATTACCTGTGGAACATCCCGGCCAACACCGCCCCCTGGATCCTGGCGGCGCTGGCGGGCTGGGCCAGGCTCTGGCGCTGCCATCTGGAGCGGGGCGCCCGGCGGGTGCTGCTGCTCTACCCACTGCTGCTACTGCTGCTACTGAGCGCGTTCCGCACGAAAACGCCGTACTACGGCCTGCAGCTCACCCCCTGGATCGCCATCGCGGCAGCCGTGGGCATCAGCCACTGGGCCCAAGCGCTGCGGGGGTGGGCCCGGCGTGTCGACCGCCCCGTGGCGGCCATCGGCCTGGTGGTGCTCGCAGCGGCGCTGCTGCTGGTGTGGCCGGCTTCGCCGCTCTCGGCGGCGCTGGCTGGAGCTGAGGGGGTCCCGGCCGTGCCGCTGCTGGCGGCGGGTGCGGGCGCCCTGGGATTGAGCTGGCTGGTGCTGCCCTGGCAACCCACCCCTCCGCGGCGGCTGGCGGCACTGCTACTGGGGCCCTGGATCGCCCTGGTGCTGCTCACCCAGGCCGGGTTGTTCTCAGACCGCAGCCCGGGCCTGCGCCAGGCCCTCAACACACCACCAGTACAAGCGGAATTGCGGAGGGCACCGGTTCAAGCCGCCGCGGCCGCGCCCCTGGGTGGAGCCGAGCATGCCCAGCTGATCCTGCTGGCGCTGGCGAGCCCCACTCCGCCGCAGCAGTTGCTCAACCCCTTGGCCGTCAGCCCTGGGCAAACGGTGTGGATCCGCCGGCAGGAACTCGGCAATCCCAGGGCGTGGCGCATTGCGGTAGAGGGCCCCGCGCTGCAGGGCTGGGTGCTGGCCGAACGGCTGGCCGGCCCGGCAGGCTCGGCGCCATGAATGAACGCTTGAGGCTGGCGCCCCGCCGCGATGCCCTGGTGCTGCTGGGCCTCTGGGTGCTGGGCGTGGTGCTGGATCTGGCCTGGGTGCGGCACCACCAGCTGCCCCCCGCCTGGGACCAGGGCGACCACCTGAGCCGCGCCCTGGGCGTGTGGCAGGTGCTGCAGGAGTTCCAGCCCTTCAACGGCAGCTGGTGGCATGGGCTCTGGGCCCAGGCCCCCACCTACCGCGGCCCACTCACCTATCTCGTTACAGCGCCCCTGTTTTCGCTGCTGGGGGCGAGCTACGGCGCAGCCATCCTCAGCAACAGCCTGTTCCAGGCGCTGCTGCTGGTGGGCCTCTATGGCCAGGGTCGGTTGGCGGGCGAGCGCCATGCCGGGCTGTGGGCCGCCTTTCTGGCGGCGGTGGCGCCTGCCCTGCTCAACCAGCGCACCGACTACCTGATCGACTTCAGCCTTACGGCGGTGGTCACCGCCTGCTGGGTGCTGATCAGCTGGCGCCACCTGGGGCAGCCGCAGCGGCCGTGGATCGCCTCCGCCCTGGCCGGCATCGGCCTGGGCCTGCTGCTGCTCACCAGGCCCACCGGCCTGCTGCTGCTGTGGCTTCCGTTGCTGTGGCTGCTCGGCCGAGCTATCGGCGGCGTGGTGAAGGGCCGCTGCCAACTGGCCGTCGAGGCGCTGCTGGCGGGTTGGCTGGCCTGGCTGGTGGCGGGCGGCTGGATCAGCCAGAACTGGCTCACGATCGTGAGCACGGTGAACAAGGCCCGCCGCTGGGGCGAGCTCTATCAGGAGGGGCTGGATCCGAACACCCTCGAGGGCTGGCTCTACTACCCGCGGCTGCTGCCCTCCATGGCCGGGGCCTGGCTGGTGGGGCTGGTGCTGGTGGGCTGGGGGTTCAGCTGCTGGCGCCGCGGCCGTTGGCCCCAGGTTCCAGCCACAGCGGCGCAGCGCTGGCTCCTGGCCTGGTGGCTGAGCTTCCCCCTAGGAGGCCTGCTGCTGGCGAGTTTGATGAGCACGAAGGATTTCCGCTTTGTGTTGCCGCTGTTGCCGCAGCTGCTGCTGGGCCTCGGACTGCTGATCGCCAGAGCCGGGCGATGGCTGCAACCGGCGGTGGTAGCGCTGGGGATAGGGGGATGGCTGGCCTGCCAGTTCGGCATGGGCCCCAACCTCACCGGGTTTCCCAGCCATCTGCCGAAGCAAGGAGAGCGCTGGCCGGTGGAAGCGATCGTGGCCTCGATCCGCAGCCAGAGCCCCCAGCAGCTCTCCACCCTGGCGGTGCTGCCCGATCACGAATTCCTCAACGCCTTCAACCTGGAGGCCGAGGGCCGCCGCCAGCAGTTCCGCGTGGCCGCCCGCCAAACCGTGGCGCCGGTGGAGCACCTGAACGACGACCTGGCCGGCTTCGACTGGTTTCTGCTCAAAGGCGGCAACCAGGGGGTGATGAGCGATGAACGCCAAGCCCGGTTGAGTGCGATGGTGCGGCAATCGCCAGCCTTTGTGGCCGTTCAGAGCTGGCCACTCCCCGACGGCAGCCGGGCCGAGTTATTCCGCCGCAAGCAGCTGAGCCTCGACGTCGCTGCCGCGCTCTGTCCCCCCGGAGGAGCCATCCGCCTGGAGCTCTGGCCATCGATGGGCACCACGCGGCTGGTGGGCCCAGCCGATCAACTCGCCGGCAGCCTGGTGCTGCTGGATGGCCACGACCATGCCGTGGGGCAAGGGATGGTGCGCCCCGTGCAGCGCCAGGGGAACCAGAGCGGGCAACCCTGCCTGGCCATCACCGAACGGCTGAGCCCCACCTTTTGGCAAGCGATCTCCCTTCAGCCCTCGGCCCAGCTGGTGCTGGCCGATGGGCGCCAACTGCCGCTGACGGTGAAGGTGCACCAAACCGGTGATGCAGTGGGTGATGCAGTGGCGTCGCCCCCTCAAGCCCGGATGGCGAACCGCCATCAACAGCTGCTGGCGCTCGGAGACCTGCTACGCCGCGGTGAGCTTGATGAGCTGTTTGCCCGGGTAGGACGCATCAACCAGCACGACCCCGAGCAGCGCTACCTCCCCGACGGGGAGGCCATCCTTGAAGCTCGCCTCCAGCGCGATCCCCGCAACCTGGATCTGCTCTACCCGCTGGCCCTGGCCCAGGCGCTCCAGCGCAAGGCCGATGCGGCGGCAGCCACCCTGAGCCGCATCACGGAGCTGGATCCCA
>JBBASQ010000020.1:7891-37892 GCA_040399185.1 Prochlorococcaceae cyanobacterium | reverse complement strand
ACAAACACCCGACGGGTGTCCGGATCCAGCTTCTCGGCGGCGCCTTCGAATTCCTCGTTGCGAACGAAGTGGTGGCGGTTGTAGTCCTTGCGGAACTCCTCGCAGATGGCTTCCAGCTCGGCCTCATTGGGACGGAGATCCATCGCCGCCATGGCGTCGAAATCCGTCGTGTAGAACCGCGGGGTGAGGATCGTGTCCTTCACCGGGTCCTTGATCGCCGGAGCCTCAGGGGTGCCGACGGCCAGGCTGGCGGTGTCCGAGGGGGCTGCGGCTGTTGCAGCGGCTGGAGGCACCATCGAGGAGCACAACGTCAGGAGTGGCTGCATCGTAGGAGCCGCCACCGGCCCGCGAGGGCGGTTGTGAACTAGTTGGGACCAAGCCACTTCTGGCCGTTGAGCCGCTGCACCAGCCGCGACACCAGCAGGGCCAGGGTGATCTTCTTCTCGTCGATCAGGAACGACTCCAGCAGGCTGGGCTCAGCCCCGGCCTCAGCCACCGCAATCGTTTTCTGGGAACTGATGTCGTCGGCGGTGAAGCACAGCCAGAAGCGGCGGCCGCCGGGGAGGCTGCCGCACACCATGGAGCAGGGCGTGCCCACCACGGGCATTGGGCCCTGCTCAAAGCCCAGTTCGGGCTCGGGGCCGCCGTAGCTCTGGATCTCCTTGGCCAGGGCCGGCAGCAGCAGTTCGGGCACGAACTCGGCGAACGGCTTGTCTTCCGGCGCTGGGGGCTTGGCCTTCGGTGCCGGCTTGGCCGCGGCGGCCTCGGGGGCGGCCTCAGGGGCGGCTTCGGAGGCCGCCTGGTTGGCGGTGTCGCTGTCCGGCACGGCGGGGGCTGACGATGCCGGCTGACTTTAGGGACGGCGCTCCGCCCTGGGGCTAGCAGTCTTGGCGTTACCAGTCCGGGCTTTACCAGTCGTCGTTGGGGGATTCGCTCCAGCCATCCCCCACGGCACTCGCCACGGGGCCCGGGGCTGGGGCTGCAGGAGCAGCGGCACCGGTGGCGGCCGTTTTTGTTGCGGCGCTGGAGCCCTTGCGGATCACCCGGAACGGCACTTCCACCGTTGGGGGCGGTGCCCCAGGGGGCCGCTGCGGCCCGGCCGTGGCGCTCGGTCTGCCGGGTTCCGGCTCCGCCGCGGGCCCGCGGCTCCGGGGAGCGGCGGCTGGCACCCGCACCTGACGCCGGGTTTGGCCTGGGGTCTGCAGGGCCGCGGTGGTGGCGGCGGCGCTCAACAGGCCGCCGCCGCCCACGGCGATGGCCAGCCAGCTGCCGATCGGCAGGGCCGGGCTGGTCCAGGTGAGCAGCCGCAGCGCCACCGCCGGCCGGGGATTGAGCAAGGCCAGTGCCGCCACCGCCACCAGCGGTGCCAGCACAGGCAGCAGGAGCAGGCGTCGGAGCACGGCGCTCATCCTGACGGGCTGATCGGTCCCTGCCAACGGCGCAGCTGGCCCAGGTTGTAGCCGAGCAGATCGAAGATGCGGATCACCAGGAAATCCACCATCTCCTCAATGCTGCGGGGCTGGTGGTACCAGGCCGGCACCGGCGGGGCGATCCGGGCACCCGCTTCGGCCAGCGCGGTGAGGTTGCGCAGGTGCACGAGGTTCCAGGGCAGTTCCCGGGGGCAGATCACCAGGGGGCGGCCCTCCTTGAGGTGCACATCAGCCGCCCGCTCCACCAGGTCGGTGGCGACCCCTGCGGCAATCCGCCCCACGGCCCCCATCGACGCCGGCAGGATCACCATGCCGCGGGTGCGGCAGCTGCCGCTGGCGATGGGGGCGGCCTGGTCGTTCCAGCGGTGGCACCGCAGCCTGCCGCTGCTGGTGCCGGTGCGATCTCGCCAGAATTGCTCCTGGGCCTCCGGATCCCCCGGCACCTGAATGCCCAGTTCGGCCTGCCACACGGTGATGGCGCCGCGGCTGGTGACGAGTTCCACCTGTTCCCCAGCCTCCAGCAGCAGTTGCAGGGCCCGTTCGGCCAGCGGCTGGCCGGAGGCGCCGGACACGGCCAGCACCACCGGTGCCCTGCCCTGGCTGTCCATGGGTCAGTCCTCGTCGGAGGCGTCGAACCCGGTATCGGCCTGGGCATCGCCATCGGCGTCGTAGCCCTCGGGCAGCACCACGGCCAGGTCAATCTGGTGGCGGAGGGGATCCACCTTCTGGATCTCCACCTCCACGGCGTCGCCGAGCATGTAGGTGCGTCGGTTCTTGCGGCCCACCAGGCGATTCTGGCGGGAGCGGTACTCGTACCAGTCGTCCTTGAGCGAGCTCACGTGCACCAGCCCCTCCACGTTTGAAGGGGGCACCTCCACGAAGAAGCCGTAGCTCTGCACGCCGCTGATCACCCCCGGCAGGATCTGGCCGACCAGGGGTTCGGCCTGGCGGGCCTGGGCCATGGCCAGCACATCGGCCTGCAGTTCGCCCTGGAAGCGGCGGCGGCCGTTCAGGCGTTGCACCAGGCCCTGGGCCAGGGCCTCCCGGGCGGGGGTGAGCAGGCTGGGGGCCAGCAGCGGCCAGTCGATCTGGCCATGGCAGGCGTCGGAGCTGAGGTCGACGCAGGTTTTGTGGCGCACGCTGGGGCGATCCTTGCCCTCGGTGAGCAGCAGCACCAGCTGCTGCTGGTTCCAGAGATCGGCGTAGTGGAGGGTGGGGCAGCAGAGCGGTGCCACGGCGGCCTCCTCGCCATCCAGCTGGCCGGCCACGGCATGGGGCCCGGGGGCATCGCTCAGCAGAACGGGGCCCATCACGGCCTTGAGTTGCTGCTGAAGGGCGCGGCTGCGGTCGGTGGCGGCGAAGGCGCTGGCCAGTTCGGCGGCGCTGGCATCGCCCTCTTCGCCCAGCTCCAGGGGAATCTCGAGGGCCAGGGCGGCGCGGGCCACCTCGTTGAGGTCGGCGGGATCGGCCGGGGCGTTAGTGGCGTAGATCGCCGGAAGTTCCAGGGTCTTGAAGTGCTGCCCGGCCGCCCGATCGGCCAGCAGGATGGCCTCCCGCAGCAGGGCCATCGGGTCGGTGTCGGGCCGCTGCACCAACCAGCCCTCCAGTGCCCCATCCGGGGTGCCCACCACCAGATCCCCCAGGCTTTCGATCGCCGGGAGCGGGAGGTTGAGATCAAGCGACCCGGCGGCCAGGCGCCGCTGGCGCAGCAGGGCGGTGAGGGCCACGAGCCCCTCCAGTTGGGGCAGGTGATCCTTGAGCGCCTTGAGGGCCGCTGGGGTGGTGCGGCTCTTGGGCTTGCGCTCGGCCAGGGCTTGCAGGGCTGCGCCATCCACCAGGGCCACGGGCTTGATCTGGCTGCGGCAGAAGCGGAAGTGCTCCAGGGCCCCCTCGGCGTTCAGCTCCAGGGCCACAGACACGGCGGCCTGGCTCTCACCGGCCTTGAACGCGGCGGCTTTGGCCAGGTTGGCGCTCAGCATCGGCAGCCATTGCCGGCCCACGCAGAGGGCGTCGGCCTGTTGGCGCAGCCACAGATCCAGGGCGGTGCCGGTGCCCACGCGCTCGGCTACGGCGGGGCTGTGCACCCAGAGCGTGAAGCCGCCTTCCCGCGCCTCGAGGGTGAGGGCCGGCAGGTCGGGGGCGTCCTTGCCGCTCCAGCCCTCCACCACCAGGGCGGGCAGGTGGGTGAGATCCGTGCGCTCCTTTTCCGCCAGGGCCTTGAGGGTGGCGCGGGGAGCGGCGGGCCGGTGGCTGAGGTGATGCTTGGCCAGCAGCAGATCCAGGTCTGCCGCCTCGCCCCCGTTCACCGGCAGGCTGCGGGCCACGTGGCCCTGGGGGCCGAACTGCCCCACGGGGTAGCGGTCGATCGCCACTTCCACCACCGAGTTCTGCTCGGGATCCACGAAGCTGGCGTCGGCCGCGGGCAGTTCCACGGCCGTCAGCAGCCGGTCGTCGAGGGGGGTGGCCACCACCCGCTCGCTCTGCTGCTCCACCTGGGCCAGCAGGGTGGTGGTGTTGCGCTCAAGGATGCACTGGATGCCGCCCTCGGGGGAGCGGCGCCGGCCGCCTTCGCGGGTCACCTTCACCAGCACCCGGTCGCCATTCCAGGCGTGGTTGAGCTGGTTGTCGCGGATGTAGATGTCTTCGCCGCCGTCTTCCCGCAGGGCAAAGCAGAAGCCCTTGCTGGAGCAGCGCAGGCGGGCGGCAATCAGCTCGGGGTCTTCCCGGCGCAGCAGGCCGGCCTCGGTGGTGTCAAGCAGGCCCAGGCGGGTGAGCCCCTCCACACCGATGCGGAGCTGGTCTTTGTCTGCCTTGGTGGTGAGCCCCAGCGCCTTCTCAAGCTTGGCGACCGGCAGGGCCTCGTTGGCGGGAAGCTGGTCGAGCAGGTCGGCGACCGTGAACTTCATCGGCGGTGGCGGCTGGGTCTGGGTGGAACGCGTTCAGGAACCACCGGTGGGCCCCAGAGGGCATCGGACGGTGGATCGGAGCAGGGGCTGGACCGAAGCCGGGACCGAAGCGATGTCCCGAGCACCTGCAACGAGTGGTCACAGTTTAGGGATTGGCCGGATTAGGGATCGATCGGATTAGGAATCCGTTGGAGATTCGCCCTCGGCGGCCGCCGTCTCGGCGTCGCCCTCCTGGCCGGCCTTCAGGATCAGCCGGATGCCGATGATCAGAAAGCCCACGGAGGCTGCCAGCTGCAGGGCATCGGTGGGGATCACGGCGGAGAGCGACCCCCCCGCCGCCGCCCCTAGCAGGCTGGCGAGCACCAGGGCCAGGGAGCTGCCGGCGAACACCGCCCCGGGGCGGGGCGAGGTGCCGCTGATGGTGACGATCGCCAGTTGGGTTTTGTCGCCCAGTTCCGCCAGGAACACGGTGGCGAAGGTGGAGGCCAGCAGGCCGAGATCCAGGGAGAGGTCGGGCATGGGCTGGAGGGGCGATCAGCCCAGCGGGAGGGCGTCGGGGAAGGGGGCCAGGTTGAGCACCGCCTGGCGCCCCAGCCACAGGCCGAGGGCCACCATCAGGATTCCCGCCAGGCGTTCCAGTTGCTGGGCCGGCATCACCCGGGCCAGCCAGCGCCCGAGCAGCACACCCACCAGGCTGGAGCAGATCAGGGCGATCGACGCCCCGAGAAACACGAGTCCTGGCCGCCCGGACTGGGCCGAGAGCAGCAGGGCGGCCAGCTGGGTCTTGTCGCCCAGTTCCGCCAGGAACACCGTGGTGAAGGTGGTGAGGAAGGCAGCCCCCCAGGTGCCAGAGCGGGCGTCGCTGGAGGCTGGGGCGTCGCTGGCGTCGCTCATCGAACTCAGGGCTGCCGGCGGATGGCCCGCTGGAATCGCCGCATCACCCTGCCACGACCGCCGAATTCACTGCGGATCTGTTGCTTGCAGCAGGCGATGGCCAGGGCGTTGCCGTCGATGGGCTCCTCCCCGGAGCCCCCGTCTTCCGCGCCGAACAGGGTGATCAGGTTTTCCACCCGGCAGAAAGAGGGGCGTTCGTCGTAGATGCGGCAGCGGCGCCCACCCGTATCGAAATGGATGCACCAGCCATCGGCCCCCACCATGGCCAGGTACTGGGTGCGCTCCTCGGGGCTGAGGGCGTCCAGGGCCTCACCCCGCTCCGCCGGATCGAGCCGGCAGCAGGCTCCGCAGCCACTGATGCAGTGCCAGGTTTCGCCGGAGCAGGCCATTGGACTGGAGGCGTGAGAACCCATTCAGACACGGGGCCCCGGGGCTGTGACAAGCCGTCACAGAGCCAGGGGCCATGCCCCGGCGCAGGTGCGACTGCCGACTAATCTCAAACCAGCGCCATTTTCGACCGACGCAGCCATGGGCATCGACTTTCACCTGATCGCCAATTTCGCCGCCCTGGCCCTGATCACCCTGGCTGGTCCGGCCGTGATCTTCATCCTTTTCTATCGCCGCGGCGCCCTCTGAATCGCGCGCTTCGGCGGTTCCCTTGTTCTCCTGCAACCCCCGGCGCCCAACCTTGGGCACCGGGGGTTTTTGTTGGCCAGTTTTTGCTGGCCAGTTTTTGCTTGCTAATCAGGCCTGCACTGGCATCTGGCTGATCTCGGTGAGGGCGTGATACACGGGCTTGTTCTGCAGCCGCCGGCCCACATAGGCCCCCAGCACGGCGCTCAGCAGCAGGCCCCAGAGCCACTGGCCATCGCCGGCCATGCGCATGGCAAACAGCACCGTGGTGAGCGGCAACTGGGTGGCCCCGGCCAGGCCGGCGGCCATGCCCAGCGCCAGGCCCAGGGCACTGGAACTGCCCAGCAGCTCCAGCAGTCCGCTGCCGAACACGGCGCCAAGGGCAAAGGCCGGATCAATCAGGCCGCCGGGCACGCCGGCGGCGAGGCCCAGCACCGGAGCCACCACCCGGGCCCCAAGCACCAGCAACCAGCCCGCCACGCCCACGGGTGATCCGGGCACCGGTTGGGGGGCGGAGCCGGCGAGCATGTGGCGCATCAGCGCCTCACCGTCGCCGCCGCTCCAGCCGCCGGTGGCCAGGGCGAGGACCGTGAGGCCGGCCCCCAGCAGCAGCCCCCAGCCCACGGGGCGCCGGGCAATGCGGGGCTTGAGCCAGGCGGTGGCCAGCACCAGCACGCGGGCGAACAGGCCCCCGAGCAGCCCGCCTCCAACGCCGAGGGGCAGGGCCCAGAGCAGCTGTTCGGGTTCGGGCACGATCGCGTTGCTGATCCCCAGCGGGAACAGCCCGACGCCCCCGAGGTTGCTGATCAGGGCGGCCCCCAGGCACACGATCGCCCCGGGCCACAACACCGCCAGCTGGAAGCGGCCGGTGAGCTCCTCCACCACGAACACCAGGCCCATCAGTGGGCTGTTGAAGCCACCGGCCAGGCCCGCGCCCGCCCCCACCGCCAGCAACTGCTTGGTGGAGATCGCCGGCAGCCAGCGCGGGAACCGCTGGCGCAGGCCATGGGCCACCGCCGCCCCCACCTGCACCACCGGCCCCTCGCGGCCCAGGGGAAACAGGGCCACGCTGGCCACGCTCCACAGCACCAGCCGGGCCACGGTGGCCGCCGGGCCCAGCAGGTGCCGGGCCCGCTCGGGGTGCTCCAGGCTGAGCATCGTTTGGGGGATGCCGGACCCGGCCCCGGAGCGCAGCCATCCCCGCTGCAGCACCAGCAGCACCGGCATCACCACCAGCGGGGAGGCGGCCAGTAGCAGGCCCTGGGCGCTCCAGCCGCCGTTGCTGAAGCCGGGCAGCAGGGCCAGCAGGCTGTCCTGCAGCTGGTCGATGCGGTTGAGCGGCCAGCAGGCGAGCCCCACCAGCACCCCCACCGCCACGAGCTGCAGCAGCAGGGCGAGGGCGTGGCGCAGTTGCCGGATCACAGCAGCTCGGCGAGGGGGCAGGGGGTGCCCGTCAGGCCGCCAGGCCCAGGGCGAGGGCCGCATCCTGGAGCAGGGCCCGCACGTAGGGGTGTCGTGCTTCAGCCGGTTCCTGATGCGTGTCCTGGCGGATCTCGTCGCCAGCGGCGTTGCGGATCACCAGCCCGTCGCCCTGGCGGCGGCACCAATAGGTGCGCTGCCGGCGCCGCAGCACCACTTCGCCCTGGCCATCGAGGCCGGCGGCCGAGGCCCGCAGGGCGGCCACCTCCAGCTGCAGCCGCCGTTGCCCCTGCCACTCGTCCATCCGCAGCCGGTAGGCCACATCCACCACAGCTGGCACCGGCTGGGTGTCATCCCAGCGCCAGGCGATCGCCCGCAGCCGGCAGCCTCCCTGGGCGAGTTGCAGTTGCAGGTGGCCGCCGCGCAGCAGCTTCTGGCTTTCCACCCGGCAGCCGCTGCTCCAGAACAGGGGTTGGGGATGGCCGATGCCAAAGGGCTCGAGCCGCTCCAGCGCCTGCCAGAAGCCCAGGTCGATGCGATCGAGGGGTAGCAGCACCTCCGGCTCCACCGGCACACCGGCGCCGCTGCCGCTCTGCCAGGCCAGGGCCAGCCCGTTGAGGCGCTCATGCAGGTCGGCCACCTTCTCGGCCCGCACCGTGAACCCTCCGGCGGCGGGGTGGCCGCCAAAACGCTCCAGCAGCTCGCCGCAGGCCGTGAGGGCTTCATCCACCGCGAAGCCCCGCGGCGCCCGCACCGATGCCCGCAGGCGGCCGTTGCCCTCGCCTGCCAGCAGGGCCACCGGTGCCCCGAAGCGCTCCATCAGCCGGGCAGCCACGATCCCGATCACCCCGTGATGCCAGTGGCCCTGGGCCAGCAGCAGGAAGGGGGATCGCGCCTCGCCATCGGCCTCGATCAGGGCCAGGGCTTCGGCCTCGATCGCCTGGCAGAGCTCGCGGCGCTGGCGGTTGAGCGCCTCGCACTCCCGGGCCAGATCCAGGGCCCGTTCCCCATCGGTGGTGGTGAGCAGCTCCACCACCAGGGCCGGATCACCGAGCCGTCCCACCGCATTGATGCGCGGGGCGATCTGGAACCCCACCGCCTGGGCATCCACGGGGCCCTCGCCGAGTCCCGCCACCTGCATCAGGGCCTGGAGCCCCGGCAGGGTGCTGCCGGCCAGGCGCGGCAGGCCCTCCAGCAGCCAGCGCCGGTTCACGCCCACCAGCGGGGCCATGTCGGCAATGGTGCCGATGCAGAACAGATCCAGGGCCACCTGCAGGCCGTCCTTGCGGCGCAGCTGGCGGCAGAGGTCGGCGGCGAGCACGTAGGCGAGGCCCACCCCGGCCAACCCCCGGTACGGGGAGTTCGGGGGGGTGGTGGCGGGGTGCAGCAGCGCCAGCAGGGGCGGCAGTTCTGCCGGCAGGGTGTGGTGGTCGGTCACGATCACCTCCACGCCGAGCTCCCGGGCCCGCACCAGCGCCTCGGCGGCGGCGATGCCGTTGTCCACGGTCACCAGCAGGCGGATCCCCTCGCCGGCGAGCCGCTCCACCATCGCGGCGTTGAGGCCGTAGCCGTCGTCCTGCCGGCTTGGGATTGCGGCCACGGGCCGGGCCCCCAGCCGCTCCAGCACCCCCACCAGCAGGGCGGTGCTGGTCATGCCGTCGGCGTCGTAATCGCCGCAGATGGCGAGGGATTCAGCGTGGCGGCAGCTGCGGATCAGGCGTTCGGTGGCGGCGGCCAGACCGGGGAAATGGCGCCGGGGTGAGGGGGCCGCGGGCGGCTCCAGCAGGGCCTGGATTGCCTCCGCGCTGGCATAGCCGCGGCGCTGCAGCAAGACGGCCAGCTCGAGCGGCAGCAGGCGGGTGAGCTCTGGCCCCAGGGAGGTGCGAAAGCCCTCGGGATCCCTGAGGGGAGCGGGCAGTTGCCAGCGGTGCTCGGGCTTGAGGTGGAGCAGCGTTGGCCTGCGGGTCTGGGGCCATTGTGCGGTGCCCGTGCACCCCGGCCAGCCCTAGCGTCAGGCGCTGCAACGGGATGGATTGCGTTGAGCCCATCGCTTCAGGCCCTGCTCTGGGATGTGGACGGCACCCTGGCGGAAACCGAACGCGACGGCCATCGCCGCGCCTTCAACCGGGCCTTTGCCGACGCGGGTCTTCCGCTGCGCTGGGACCGGCAGGCCTACGGCACCTTGCTCCAGGTGGCTGGAGGCCGGGAGCGGATCACCGCTGGGCTCACCCGGCTGCGGGGTGCGCCACCGGATCCCGGTGAGGTGGAGGTGCTCCAGGCCGCCAAGCAAGGTCATTACTCCGCTCTTGTGGAGGCCGGGGAGCTCCACCTGCGGCCCGGGGTGGCGGAGCTGATCGGTGCGGCCGCCGAGGCGGGGGTGCGCCAGGCCATCGTGACCACCAGCGGCCGCCCTGCCGTGGAGGCCCTGGCCCGCCGGTGCCTGGGGGAGCTGGCGGAGGCCCTGGAGCTGTGGGTGTGCGGTGATGACGTGGGCCGCAAAAAGCCCGATCCCGAGGGCTACCAGCTGGCGCTCGAGCGGCTCGGGCTGCCGGCAACCGAGGCCCTCGCCCTCGAGGATTCCGGTAACGGGCTCCGGGCGGCCGTGGGCGCCGGGCTGGGCTGTGTGATCACCCTCAGCCATTACGGCGCCCACGAGCCCGAGGGCACCTTTGCGGCCGCCACCGCCGTGGTGACCAGCCTGGGCCCCGCCGGTTCGGTGCTGCGGGGCCCGGCTTGCGGAGCCGGCGGAGTGACGCTGAGCTATCTGCAGCAGCTGCGGGCCGGAGCCCACTGATCGCGATGGTGCAGCTCCCCCGCCAGCCCACGCGCTTCGAGCGCGCCGCCACCGCGGCCTCGGCGAGCCTGCTGGGCCCCTTCCGCGGCAGCTGGCGGCGGCGCAGCGTGCTGCTGCTGGCCCTGCTGCTGGGTTTCTACGCCGGCGGCAACGTGACCACCTACGTGATGGCCAACTTCCCGGGGGGGCGTCCGGCGCTCGTACTGGCGTTGGTGCTGGCGCTGGAACTGGTGGTGCGGCTGCGTACGCGGGCGTTGCCGCCCCTGCCCGATGGCCGGCCCGCCCCGATGGGCTGGCAGCTGCTGGACAACCTCCGGATCGGTCTTGTGTATTCCGTGGTGCTGGAAGCCTTCAAGCTCGGCACATGAGTGCGGCTCCATCCCCGCGATCAGCTGCGGCAGCGGCCACGCCCCATTCCACGCTGCTCGAGGGCTTCGCCCTGCCGATGCTGGAGCGGCTCGGCGCGCTGGTGGCCACGGGCCAGCGGCCGATCTTCGCCCTCAATGGCCCGGTGGGGGCGGGCAAGAGCACTCTGGCCCGTTGGCTCATGCAGCGGGCTCCAGTCGCTGGTTTTCAGCTGGCGGTGGCCAGCATCGACGACGCCTACCTCCCGTGGGAGGAGCGGCAGCGGGCGATGGCCGGCAACCCCTTTGGCGTCAGCCGGGTGCCGCCCGGCAGCCACGACACGGCGTTGCTCCTGGAGCGGTTGCAGCAGTGGAAGGGAGGAGGCGAGCTGGTGCTGCCCCGCTTCGACAAGACCCTGCGCAACGGGGACGGCGATCGCTGCGGCGACGAGCGCCTCCAGGCCGATGCGGTGGTGATTGAGGGCTGGCTCCTTGGCTGCCGCAGCCTTGGGGCCCCCGCTGGCTGCTGGTCTTGGCCGCTGTCGGCGGCGGAGCAGGCCTGGCTGCCGCGATGGGACGCGGCCCTGGCGACCTATGCACCCCTGGGCGACCCGGCCCTGGGGCTGGTGGACGGCCTGTGGGTGCTGCACCCCTCCAGCTGGTCGCTACCGCTGCGGTGGCGCCTGCAGGCCGAAGCACGCCAGCGCCGCACTGGCGGCGGGGCGCTGGAAGCAGCAGCTGTGGCGGCAATCGTGCGGGCCACCCTGGCCACCCTGCCGCCGCCGCTCTATCAGGATCCCCTGCTCCAACACGCAAACGCCGCCGCCGTCATGGACGGCCGGCGGCGCTGCATCCGGAGCTGGGTGAGACCTATCGAAACCCCAACGGGGTGATTCAGCTCTCGGCGTCTTCGGCCTCTTCGCTCACCGGATAGACGAAGCCCTGGGCGCGGCCGCTCAACACGGACTTACCGATGGAGAGAGCCTTCTGGGCTGCCACTGCAGCCTTGGCCTTCCAGGTGGCATGGCGCTGATTCCGCTTGCCCTTGGAGGTTTTCTTCTTGGGAACAGCCATCCCCGATCACTCGCAGCCAAACAATGATCATCTGCTCACGACTTGCCTTTCGTCAAATCGCTAAGCTCAATTGAAAGCCGGAACCCAGTGAGCAGCAGCGTTTCGGAGGCAACTTCACCGGCTCCCGGCACCCCGGCCAGCAAGCCAGAGCCCCCTGCTTCCGCACCGGCTGTCGCCGCACCGGCCCGCCCTTCCCTCCTGGGCAAGGCCACACCAGCGTTGTCGTACAGCCAGCTGCTGCAGGCGATCGAGAAGGGAGAGGTTCAAGATCTCGTGCTCTCCCCTGCCCGCCGTGAGGTGACGGCGCGGCTTCGGGATGGGCGCTCCATCTCGGTGGCGGTGTTCAACAACGACCAGCTGCTGCTGCGCACGGCGGAGAAGGCGCGGGTGCCGCTGAGCGTGCGCGATGACCGCTCCGAGGCCATGGTGGCCGGCCTGGTGGCCAATGGGCTGTTGGTGCTGCTGCTGGTGGGCGCCCTGGTGGTGCTGGTGCGTCGCTCGGCGCAGGTGGCCAACAAGGCGATGGGATTTGGCCGCAGCCAGCCCCGGATTCAGCCCGAGGGGGCGCCGGCGGTGCGCTTCGAGGATGTGGCGGGCATCGCCGAGGCCAAGGAGGAGCTCCAGGAGGTGGTCACCTTCCTCAAGGAGCCGGAGCGCTTCACCACCGTGGGCGCCAAGATTCCCAAAGGCGTGCTGCTGGTGGGTCCGCCCGGCACCGGCAAAACGCTGCTGGCCCGTGCCATCGCCGGAGAAGCCGGCGTGCCGTTCTTCTCGATGGCCGCCTCGGAGTTCGTGGAACTCTTCGTGGGCGTGGGGGCCAGCCGGGTGCGAGACCTGTTCCGCAAGGCCAAGGCCAAGGCGCCCTGCATCATTTTCATCGATGAGATCGATGCGGTGGGTCGCCAGCGCGGCGCCGGCATCGGAGGCGGTAACGACGAACGGGAGCAGACCCTCAACCAGCTGCTCACCGAAATGGATGGCTTTGAGCCCAATTCCGGGGTGATCCTGCTGGCGGCCACCAACCGCGCCGACGTGCTCGATACGGCCCTGATGCGGCCGGGCCGCTTCGATCGCCGCATCCACGTGGACCTGCCGGATCGTCGCGGCCGCGAGGAGATCCTCTCGGTGCATGCCCGCACCCGTCCGCTGGGGGAGGCGGTGAACCTCTCCGACTGGGCCAGCCGCACGCCCGGCTTTTCCGGTGCTGATCTGGCCAACCTGCTGAATGAGGCCGCGATCCTCACGGCCCGGCGCGAGCAGGCCCAGATCGACGACCAGGCCCTGAGTGATGCCCTGGAACGCATCACCATGGGCCTCACCGCCGCGCCCCTGCAGGACTCGGCCAAGAAGCGCCTGATTGCTTATCACGAGGTGGGCCATGCCCTGCTCACCACCCTCGAGCCCCATGCCGACAAGCTCGACAAGGTGACGCTGCTGCCCCGGGCCGGTGGCGTGGGCGGTTTCGCCCGCACCATGCCCGATGAGGAGATCCTTGATTCCGGCCTGATCAGCAAGGCCTACCTGCGGGCCCGGCTGGTGGTGGCGCTAGGGGGCCGGGCCGCCGAGCTGGTGGTGTACGGCCCCAGCGAGGTGACCCAGGGCGCAGCCGGTGATCTTGAACTGGTCACCCGCATCTGCCGCGAGATGGTGACCCGCTACGGCTTCTCCAGCCTGGGGCCGGTGGCGCTCGAAGGGGATGGCGGCGAGGTGTTCCTCGGCCGCGACTGGCTGCGCCAGGAGCCGCCCTATTCCCGGGTCACCGGCAACCGCATCGATGCCCAGGTGCGCAGCCTGGCCCAGAGCGCGCTGGACAAGGCCGTGGCCTTGCTGCTGCCGCGCCGCGAGCTGATGGACCTGCTGGTGGAGCGGCTGATCGTGGAGGAAACGATTGAGGGCGACGCCTTCCGGGCGCTGGTGGAGCAGTACGAAGGCCAGAACCAGCCCGTGGCGGTGGCGGCGTCAGTGCCGTGAGCCCACCACCCGGTTGCGCCCCAGCTCGGAGGCCCGCAGCCCGAACACCTGCTGGAAATCGCGGCTGAAGGCCGCGAGGTTGTGGTAGCCGCAGCTTTGGGCAATGGGCCCGATTTTCATGGCACCACCGCCCGCCTCGATCATCTGGCGGGCCTGCTCCAGCCGCTGGAGCCGCACCCACTGGGTGGGGCCCAGCCCAAAGCGCTGCTTGAACCGTTTCTGCAGGGTGCGGCGGGCCAGGCCGCTGCGCTGCTCCAGATCTGCGAGGCGGATCGGATGGTGCAGGTTGGCCAGGATCCAATCCACCAACGCGTCGATGGCCCGATCGCGTTTTGAGCGGCGCTGGCAGGAAGGGGCGGTCAGGAGCGGCACGATGCCGTTGCTGCCCGCCTGATCCAGTTCTGGCAGCACCAGCAGTAGCACCAGCCTGGAGAGGAGGTTGTCGAGGGCCAGGTGGGGAGACACCCACTCCCCACTCCGCAGCACCTGATCCACCAGGCCGAGGGCCTGCTGCAAGGTGGCCAGGTGTTCGCGGCTGCGGCCCTGCTCCAGATCGATCAGCCCGGGGCGCTCGAGGGCGGCTTCCAGCTGGTGGCGGAGGTGGTCGTGGCTGCCGGCGCCCATGGCCTCGCCCGTCGCCACCAGATGGGCCCGATCCATGGCCAGCATCAGCCCCTTCACCTCCTCGGCCCGGAAATCGAAGGGGCACTGGGGCAGCAGGAAGGGTTGCTGCCGCACCTGGTGGGTGCTTCCCCCAATCCGGAACTCCCCCGGGGGGCCGTAGCCCAGCACCAGGTTCACCTCCTGGCAGGGCACACCGCTGGCGACCAGACCATCGCTGCCGATGGCCATCAGGGCCACTGCTCCCAGTTGCAGCCCGCTGAGGGTGCTCTGGAAACGCCCGTCGCGGTGGCGGCGCTCCAGGCTGCTCGTGTTGAAAAACGGCCGGATCATGTTGGCCAGCCCGTCTTCATTGCTGCCCATCGCGGTGATCCCAGGCAGCCCGAGGAGTGGGATTCCCCAGGGGCTAATGGGTCTCAGTACCCCCTGCGGGGGGGGGGGGGGGCTGGGCTGGCTGGTGCGGCATGCATGTGGAGCAGCTCAGCGCCAATGGGCAGCAGGGGCGCACTTCCGCAGTTTTGCACTAATTCTCCGGTTGCAATTCCCCAGCTGATCCCTGGGCTTTCAGCAGCTCGGCGGAGGTCTGTCCTCAGCGGAGGGGTTAACCCGTGAAGCGGATATCCAGGCTGCGGAGGTAGGTCTGCAGCCCGGCATCCTGAATGGGCAGCAGGAAGGCGGTGCTGCCGCTTTCGTTCACGTGGGCGTGCCAGTGGCCCGGCGGGGTGATGAAGGCGCCCCCCGCTTCCCAATCCATGCGCTCGGGGTTGCGGATCGTGCCGTCGGGGTTCAGTTCGGTGCCCACCAGGGTGTAGCAGCCCGGGGGGCAATCGATGATCAGATCCAGTGCCACCGATTGGTGCCGGTGCGGGGCCTGGGTGGCGCCCGCAGGCACCATGCCGAACATGGCCCACAGCACGTGGGTCACCGTGCGGGTGGCCGGTAGATCCTCATTGGCCAGCAGCAGGCTCAGCCGGTTGCTGCGGGCGCTGGTGGGGTCGGCCGCGAGGGCCTCCAGCTCGGCCTTCAGCCAGCTGCCCGGGTAATGGGTGGCCTCGAAGCGGGGCTGGGCGGGCTCCACGCCCAGGTAGCTCAGGAGCGGCGCGTCATGCACCCAGTAGAGAACGCTGGTGGCATCGGCCTCGAGGAGCGGATCGGCTCCGGCCGGCAGCACGAACAGATCGCCCGCGGCCCAGCTCAGGCCAACGGCTGGGCTGGAGCCCTCGGCGGAGCGATGGCAGCGCCCGCTGCCGGAGAGCACGAAGAACAGGGAGCTGGTGGCGCGGGCGGCGGCCTTCACACCTTCGCCGGCCTCAATCCGCACGAAATGGGCGGCCAACCCGGGACTGGTGGCTGGCGCATCGGTGCCCAGCTCGGTGCTGAGATCCAGGGCGATCACGCCACTGGGACCGCTGGCATGGAGCTCGGCTCCCCACTTCCGGTAGGGAATGGGATCGGTGAGGCCCTTGCGCACCGGATTGGCGGCCTGGCGGTAATCAAACAGTTGGGCTTTCGTGGCTGCCGGGGCTTGGGTCATGCCGTTACCTCACTGTTGAGAACTTCACCCTATTGAGCCGTTGCTTGGCGCTGTCGCCTGCAGCAACGGCTACGGCTGGATCAGCCGCCGGCCACGGCGGGCACGATGCTCACTTCATCCCCGTCCTTGAGGGCGGTGGCCTGATTGTCGAGGAAGCGAATGTCCTCGCTGTTCACATACACGTTGAGGAAGCGGCGCAGCTTGCCGCCCTCATCGCAGAGGCGTGCCTTGAGGCCGGGATAGAGGCCATCGAGGGCATCGATCAGGGCATCCACACTGGCGGCGTCCACGGAGGCACTGGCCTCGTCGTTGGTGAACTTCTGCAGGGGCGTGGGGATCAGAACCTGAACGGCCATGGAGGAAATGAAAAAGGGGTGGGTGTGAACGAAGGGGAGTTGGACGCTGGCCGGATCAGCCCTTGGCGTGGACGGCCTGGGCCTGCTGCCAGGCGGCATTGAAGCTGTCGAGCTGGGCCTCAATCAGATAGGGCTCACCGATGGCGGAGGCAACGGCTTCGGTGGTCTTGAGACCATTGCCGGTGATGTAGGCCACGGTGCGCTCTTCGGGGTTGATCTTGCCCTGCTCCACCAGCTTCTTGAGCACCGCAATCGTGGTGCCACCGGCGGTTTCGGTGAACACGCCCTCGGTTTCGGCCAGCAGCTTGATGCCCTCCACGATTTCGGTGTCATTCACCGCGGCGATGGTGCCGCCGGTGGTGTTGGCGATGTCGATGGCGTAGGGGCCGTCGGCCGGGTTGCCGATGGCGATCGATTTGGCGATGGTGTTGGGCTTCACCGGGGTGATGAAGTCGCGGCCTTCGGCAAAGGCCTGGGCGATCGGGCTGCAGCCTTCGGCCTGGGCACCGCTGAAGCGCACGGCCTTCTCGTCTACCAGGCCGCACTTGATGAATTCGTCGAAGCCCTTGCGGATCTTGGTGAACAGGGATCCCGAGGCCAGCGGCGCCACGATGTGGTCGGGGAGTTCCCAGCCCAGCTGCTCGATCACCTCGTAGCCCAGGGTTTTCGAACCCTCGGAGTAGTAGGGGCGCAGGTTGATGTTCACAAAGCCCCAGCCGTAGGTGTTGGCCACTTCCGAGCACAGGCGATTCACCTGGTCGTAGTTGCCCTTCACCGCCATCAGGGTGGGGTTGTAGATGAGGGTGCCCAGCACCTTGCCCAGCTCCAGATCGCTGGGGATGAACACGCAGCAGTCGAGGCCGGCGTGGGCGGCGATGGCGGCGGTGGAGTTGGCCAGGTTGCCGGTGGAGGCGCAGCTCACCGTGGTGAAGCCCAGCTCACGGGCACGGGTGAGGGCCACGCTCACCACCCGATCCTTGAAGGACAGGGTGGGCATATTCACCCCGTCGTTTTTGATGTAGAGGCTCTTGAGGCCCAGGCGCTTGGCCAGGTTGTTGGCCTTGAGCAGGGGGGTGAAGCCCGTGCCCACGTCGATCGGATCCCCTTCGATCGGCAGAAAGTCGCGGTAGCGCCAAATCGAGGCGGGACCGGCCTCAATCGTGGCCCGGCTCACCCGGTTTTTGATCGCTTCGTAGTCGTAGACCACTTCCAGCGGACCGAAGCACACGTCTTCGCAGACGTGGCGGGCGCCGGGTTCGTAGGCGTGGCCGCATTCCTTGCAGCGCAGACCCGTGAATGTCGGTCCAGCAAAGGTGGAGCGGGAGAGGGTTGCCGTCACGGGTGCGCCCAGCGTTGAACGGAGGCTAACAGTGCTGATCGACCCCGGGAATCAATGCCGATGATGAGGGTCGGGTATTCGCCGTCCTGCGGCGCAGCCCTTGTCGTGGCTGGTGTGCTGCCTACCTTCGGGCAATGAATCTGCGCCCCCTGTCGGCTCCCTTCCGCTCCGCCCGCTGGTGGGTCTGGCCCTTGGTGGCCGGCCTGGTGGTGCTGCTGTTGGTGGCCGTGTCGCGGCTCACGATCGAGTGGCTTTGGTTCGGTGAATTTCAGGCCCAGGGCCTGTTGCTGCGTCGCTGGTTGCTGCAGATCGGGGCCTTTGCCGTGGTGATGGGCCTGGGGGTTCCGCTCCAGCTCCAGCAGCTGCAACGCTGCTGGCGTCTGCGTCAGCAGCACCGCCACAAAGATCTGCCCCCCGCTGCGATCCTGCGGCTGGGCCAGTGGCAGCTGGTGGTGGCGCTGGCGTTTCTGCTGGTGCTGCTGGCCGGCGGCCTCACTTACTTGATGGTGCAGGCCCACGACCTGATCACCGCCCCCTTCAGCGGCCAGGTGATCACCGGCATTCCCGTCTTTGCCGATCTCCCCCCCTGGCTGCTGGTGGGCCTGGCCCTTGGCCTGTTGCCCCCGCTGCTGCTACGGCCGCTCACCACCCTGCGCATCGCCTTGGCGGCCGCCCTCGCCGCCTCTGCCACAGCCCTGGCACGGGGCTGGAGTTTGTGGTTGCCCGCCCTCTTGGCGGTGCCCTTTGGCAAGGCCGATCCGCTCACCGGCCTGGATCTGAGCTTCACCGTGCTGCAGCTGCCGGCCCTGCGCCTGATCCTCAGCGTGATCTGCGCCCAGGCGGTGGTGGGTCTGGCCGGATGCCTGTGGCTCACCCTCAGCGAGGGCAGCAGCCTCACCGAGCTCCGGTACGTGGGGCTGAGCCGGGCCCAGCAACGGGTGCTGCAGCCCCAAATCGCCGTGCTGGCGCTGGTGGTGGCCCTGAGCAATGCGCTGGCACCCTTCGATCTCATGGTGCAGGGCAGCGGCGTGGCCAGTGGCGCCGGCTGGGTGGATCTGCACGTGCGTCTGCCCCTGCGTCTGCTGCTGGCGGTGCTGCTGGTGTTCACGGCGCTGGGGCTTCTGCTGCCCATGCCCCGGGGCTGGTTGCGGCGGGGTGGGTTGATGCCCCTGGCCACCACGGTGCTGCTGGTGCCGGTCACGGAGTGGATCGTGGCGCCCCTGATGCAGCGCCTGTTCGTGCAGCCCAGGGAGCTGGCCGTGGAAACCCCTTACCTCCAGCGCAGCATTGACGGCACCCGCCATGCCTTTGGTTTGGAGGCGGTGCAGGAGCGGATGCTGGAGCCGCGTCAGCGGATCACCGCCGCCGATCTTCAGCAGGCCCAGGGAACCCTCGCCAACATCCGCCTCTGGGACAGCCAACCCCTGCTGGCCACCAACCGCCAGCTGCAGCAGCTGCGGCTCTACTACCGCTTTGCCTCGGCAGCGGTGGACCGCTATCCGCTCCGCTCCGATCCCCAGCGCAAGGGATCCCAGCAGGTGCTGATCTCTGCCCGGGAACTCGACACCAGCAGCCTGCCCCGGGGGTCGGCCACCTGGTTGAACCGGCATCTGGTGTTCACCCATGGCTACGGCTTCACGGTGTCGTCGGTGAATGCGGTCGGCCCCGATGGCCTGCCGCTGTTCTTCGTGAAGGATCTGGGGCGCAGCGGCAAGGTGCAGGGCATTCCCGAACTGGGCATCGACACGGCCCGGGTGAAGGAGGTGCTGCCGGTGGGACGGCCGCGGCTGTACTTCTCCTCGGCCCCAGCTCCTTACGCGATCTCGCCCTCGCTGGTGCGGGAGTTCGACTACCCCGACGGCGACCTCAACATCTATTCCCGTTACGACGGCACGGCGGGCATCCCGGTGGGCACCCTGCCGCTGCGCCTGATGGCCGCCCTCTATCTGCGGGAGCCCAGGCTGCTGGCCGGCGGTTCGCTCACGGCCGATTCCCGCCTGCTGATCCGCCGCCAGGTGAACCAGCGGCTGGCGGCGCTGCTGCCCTTCCTGCGCTTTGAGAGCCAGCCCTACCTGGTGACGGTGCGGCTCCCCGATTCCCCCGGCTTCTCCCCGAAGCAGCACCAGTACTGGATGCTCGACGGCTTCACCGTGAGCCGCAGCTACCCCTACTCCGATGCCAACAAGGCCGGCATCCGCTACTTCCGCAACCCGGTGAAGGTGGTGGTGGATGCCTACAACGGCCGAGTGTGGCTCTATGTGAGTGATGCCACCGACCCGATCCTGCGCACCTGGCGGCGGGCTTTCCCCGAACTCTTCCAGCCGCTGGCCGCGATGCCCCGGGAGCTCCTCGCCCACATCCAGGTGCCCCAGAGCCAGTTCAATATTCAGGCGGAGCGATTGCTCCGCTACCACGTCACCAACGTGCGCACGTTTTACAACGGCGATGACGTGTGGTCGATCCCGCTGGAGATCTACGGCTCCAGCAATGTGCCGGTGCGTCCGTATCACGTGACGATCCAGCTGCCGGGCCAGAGCAAGCCAGAGTTCGTGCTGCTGCTGCCCTTCTCGCCGGTCAAGCGCTCCAACATGGTGGGCTGGCTGGCGGCCCGCAACGATCCGCCTTTCTACGGGCAGCTGCAGTTGGTGCGGTTTCCCCAGCAGCGGCTGTTATTGGGCCCCCAGCAGGTGTCGGCCCTGATTGAGCAAGACCCGGCCATCAGCTATCAGTTCGGCCTGTGGAACCGGGTGGGCTCTCGCCTGATCCACGGCAACCTGCTGGTGCTGCCGGTGGGCGACGGCATTCTCTACGTGGAGCCGATTTACCTGCAGTCGAACAACAACGACATCCCTACCCTGGCCCGGGTGGTGGTGACCGATGGCGTGACCTTCGTGATGGAGCGCGACCTCAAGCGCGCCCTCAGCGAACTGGTGAACCGCACGGGTCGCAGCGGTGGGGCCAGCCCCACCCTTCCGGCCGCGCCCGGTGTGCCGGGCGGCCTGCCGTTGCCCCGTTGAATCGGGGGTAAATCGAGCATCAAAAAAGGGCCCTTGCGGGCCCTCGATTGTGATCGGACTTGCCGGATCAGGCGGCGACGGCGGTCTTGGGGTCGAGTTCGCCCTTGGCGTACAGACCGGCGTAGTAGTTGATGTCGCGCTGCTTGATCTTGCTGGCGTTGCCGGCGCACCAGAACTGCTGGTAGCGATCGAGGCACACCTGCTTCATGTAGGCCCGGGCGGGCTTGTTGAAGTGGCGGGGATCGAAGTTGGCGGGATCCTTGGCGGCGGCTTCACGCACAGCGGCGGTGAAGGCGAGGCGGTTGTCGGTGTCGATGTTCACCTTGCGCACGCCGTTGCGGATGCCTTCCTGGATTTCCTCCACGGGCACGCCGTAGGTCTCGGGGATGGCACCGCCGTACTTGTTGATCATGTCCAGCCACTCCTGGGGCACCGAGGAGGAGCCGTGCATCACCAGGTGGGTGTTGGGGATGGCCTTGTGGATCTCGGCGATGCGGCTGATGGCCAGCACTTCGCCGGTGGGCTTGCGGGTGAACTTGTAGGCGCCGTGGCTGGTGCCGATGGCGATCGCCAGGGCGTCCACCTTGGTCTTGGCGACGAAGTCGGCAGCCTCGGCGGGGTCGGTGAGCAGCTGGCTGTGGTCGAGCTTGCCCTCAAAGCCGTGGCCGTCCTCGGCCTCACCCATGCCGGTTTCCAGGGAGCCCAGGCAGCCCAGCTCGCCTTCCACGCTCACGCCGATGGCGTGGGCCACGTCCACCACTTCCTTGGTGACGGCCACGTTGTACTCGTAGCTCGCGGGGGTCTTGGCATCGGCCATCAGGGAGCCGTCCATCATCACCGAGGTGAAACCGTTGGCGGCGGCACCGAAGCAGGTGGCGGGGCTGTTGCCGTGGTCCTGGTGCATCACCACCGGGATGTCGGGATAGGTCTCGACAGCGGCGAGAATCAGGTGGCGCAGGAAGTTCTCACCGGCGTACTGGCGGGCGCCGCGGGAAGCCTGGAGAATGACGGGGCTGTCGGTCTCGTAGGCAGCCTCCATGATCGACTGCACCTGCTCCAGGTTGTTCACATTGAACGCCGGGATGCCGTAGCCGTTCTCGGCGGCGTGATCAAGCAGCAGCCGAAGCGGAACAAGCGCCATGGGGACCTCTCGGGCAGGAATTTGGGACTGCGGGGGAGTTTAGGTGATCCGCCCCAGGCCCTTTTGCCGGCCTTGAGGTGGCGGATCGGCATGAAAAAAGCCCCACCGGAGGCGGGGCTGAAGCAACGCCGGGAAGCCAGAGCGGAGGTCCGGCTCCTGCGGTGTCAGTCGATCAGGTGCTGTTTGCGCAGGGACTGAACGGTGTAGCCGTTCTGTTTGGCGGCGCGGCGGGCTTCTTGGGCCTGACGGGCCATCTGCTTGGCAGTGGTGATGGACATGGAAGTGCCTCCGAGGGAATCCGGAACGGTGTGGTGTCCGGGTGGATGGCGCGTTGCTTCGGGTGGGCCTTGGGGCTTCTCCCTACTTCCGCCGACAGGACAGGGCCCTGCGGCCAACGATGGGAAAACAGTAGCGATTGCTACCGACCTTCAGGGTTCGGGGTGATACCGGATTGATGTTCGGTTCGATACGGGTTCCCGGCTCAGGCCGGCACCAGGCCCTTGGCCAGGTCGCAGCAGCGCTGGCTGGTGGCGGCCTCCGCCAGCCCCGGCACCATCGGCCGGCCCTCGCGGGCCGCCTCGGCCCACCAGCCGATCAGCCGTTCCACCGGCGCGATGCGTCCGTCTTCCCAGGTGCGGCCAAAGGCCAGGGCGGGGTCGGCTTCCAGGGCCCGCAGGGGTTCCCCCGGCCGTGCAAACCACAGCCCAAAGCCGTGCACGTAATCGGCCTGGTTCGAGGAGCCCAGCACGGCTGTCCCTTCGCTGCCGTAGAGCTCGATCCAGTAGCCACGGCCCTGGCGGGTCACGGCCGCCAGGCTCACCTGGGCGGGCACCAGGCGACCGCTCGAATCCTCCAGTTGCAATTGGGCCAGGGCGATGTCTTCGGCGTCCACCGGCGCCATCGCTCCCGCCGGAGTGGCTCCGGAGCGATCGGGTAGGGGCCGCTCCGTGATCGCCGTGCTCAGGTGGGCCTGCAGGTTGCGCGTTGGACCCACCAGCCAGTGCAGGGTGTCGAAGGCATGGGTGCCGAGGGCTCCGAGCACGCCGCCGCCCTCACCGGCCTGGGAATACCAGTTCCAGGGGCGCCCGGCATCCGCCCGGCTGCTCATCAGCCAGTCGAGCTTGGCCAGCCACAGATCCCCCAGGGTGCCGGAGGCCACCAGGGCCTGCAGCTGCTGGAACAGGGGCACCGCCCGGTATTCGAAATCCACGGCCACGCAGCACCCGCGGCGCATCGCCAGGCGCTGCAGCTCCTCCACCTGGCCGGCATCGAGTGCCACCGGTTTTTCCAGCAGCAGGTGCTTGCCGGCTTCGATGGCCTGGCGGGCCAGCTCGAAACGGGGGCCGGGGGGCGTGGCGATCACCACCGCATCC
The DNA here is from genome assembly GCA_040399185.1 of Prochlorococcaceae cyanobacterium. Classification (GTDB taxonomy): domain Bacteria; phylum Cyanobacteriota; class Cyanobacteriia; order PCC-6307; family Cyanobiaceae; genus UBA5018. The sequence continues at coordinate 15,046 of JBBASQ010000020.1, read as the reverse complement.
ACCGCTGGATCGGCCAGCAGGGCCGTGAAATCCGTGGTGCCGCCCAGGCCACTGGCGCTGCAGGCGGCCTCAAGCCGCTCGGCCCTGGGATGCCAGAGGGCCACCGGGTCGGTGAGCGGACAGCTGCGCAGGGCCGGCAGGTGCACCTTCTCCCCAAAGCCCAGGCCGGCGATGGCCACCCCGAGGGGCTGGGCGGATGCGGCGGCAGGCATGGCTGGGCTGTACTCAGGCCAGCAGATCCTGCCCGGCTGCGCAGGCCGCCTCGATCACGGCATCGATCAGCTGGTCGGAGCCCGAGGGTTGCCACTCCGCCCGCAGCTGGGGGATCCCGTTCACCGAGGTGTCGCGGAACAGCTGTTGGCCGCAGTCGATCTCCATCACGTAGAGATCCCCCAGGGGTGGCCGCTGGTTGTCGTCGCCCTCTGGGGCAGCGGGCTGGAAGCGGCTCAGCACCGAGAGGTTGCCGCCGCGGGTGAGCCGCAGGCTGCCCGAATCCCACCACTGGCGGCCTTCGCTGCTGGCGGCCACTTCATGCCAATCCACCGGGCCGGCCCAGGCGGGGGCTGCGGGCAGCAGCCAGCAGAGCAGGGCCAGCAGCGGGCAGAGCAACAGGCGGCCCAGGGTGCGCTGCTGCGCGTTGCAATGTGGCTGCATGGGTGCTGTCATCGCTCAGGCCGCCACCACCTCGCGCACCCCGTGCATGCGCAGCAGGGAGGCAAAGGTGCTGCGGAAGCTGGTGCGCGACACGATCGCGTCGACAAAGCCCTTGGCCTGGAGGTATTCGGCGGTCTGGAAGCCGTCGGGCAGTTTTTCGCGCAGGGTCTGTTCGATCACGCGGCGACCGGCGAAGCCGATCAGGGCCTTCGGCTCGGCCAGGATCAGGTCGCCCAGCATGGCGAAACTGGCCGTCACCCCCCCGGTGGTGGGGTGGGTGAGCAGGGGCACGTAGAGCAGTTCGGCCTGCTGGTGGCGCTGCAGGGCCCCGGAGATCTTGGCCATCTGCATCAGGCTGAGCATCCCCTCCTGCATGCGGGCGCCGCCGGAGGCGCACACGATCAGCACGGGATAGCGCCGGGCGGTGGCCTCCTCGATCAGGCGGGCCAGCTTTTCGCCCACCACCGAGCCCATCGAACCGCCCATGAAGCGGAAATCCATCACCCCCAGCGCCAGGGGCAGGCCCTCCACGCGGCACAGGCCGGTGACCACCGCATCGCGCAGGCCGGTGCTGCTCTGGCTGTCGCGGATGCGGTCGGCGTAGCTGCGGCGGTCTTTGAAGGCCAGGGGATCGGTGGGGGCCAGCTCGCTGTCGAGCTGCTCAAAGCTGCCGGGATCGGCGATCAGCTTGATGCGCTCCTCGCTGTCGATGCGGTGGTGGTAGCCACAGCCCTTGCACACGCTGGCGTTGGCGAGCAGATCCTTGCGGTACACCACCAGCCCGCAATCGGGGCACTTGCTCCAGAGGCCATCGTCTTCGTTCACCTCCTGGGCGTTGCGCACCACCGGCGCGGTCTTGCGGCGGTCGGCGAACCAGTCGAACAGCGACATGCGCGGGACAGCAGAGAAGGGCTGAAACGTCAGCCGTGATCAGGCCATTAAAGGCGGGAAGCCCAGCAGGGTTAGCCAGGGCCCATGGCCGGCCAGCCACACCAGGGCCCCGCCGGCGGCCAGGAAGGGGCCGAATGGGAAGGGCTCATGGCGCCCGAGCCGGCCGGTGAGCCGGGCCAGGCCGCCCACCACCGCCCCGCCGAACACCGCCAGCACCACGGTGAGCCCCAGGCCGGTGAGCCCCAGCCACGCGCCGAGCAGGGCGGCCAGCTTGGCGTCCCCCAGGCCCAGGGCCGGCTTGCCGATCAGCTTCTGGGCCAGGGCACTCACGCCTTCAAAGCCCAGCAATCCCACGCCAGCGGCCACCAGATGGTGGAAGAGCACGCCCTTGCCCACGGCGCCGCCCTGGCTGAAGCCGATGGCACCGCTCACCAGCAGCCCCAGCAGCAGGCCGTTGCGGCAGAGGGGCTCGGGCAGCCACATCCGATCGAGGTCGATCAGGGTGAGGGGCAGCAGCCAGCTCAGCAGCAGCCAGCCCCCGATCGCCAGCAGCCCGGGGCTGGGCTCGGGCCCCAGCCCGCCGGGGCTGCCGGCCTGGGCCGCCAGCAGGGCCGCCACCCACAGCCCGGCGGTGAGCAATTCGGTGAGGGGGTAGCGCACGGCGATGGCGGCGCCGCAGTGGCCGCAGTGGCCCCGCAGCAGCAGCCAGCCGATCACGGGCAGATTTTCAAACCAGCGCAGCCGGCTGCCGCACTTGGGGCAGCGGCTGGGGGGCAGCACGATCGATTCCTCGCGCGGGAGGCGCCAGGCCACCACGTTGAGGAAGCTGCCCACGCAGGCGCCGAACACGGCCACGAGCAGCGGCAGGGTTGGGGAGGTGAGCGGCATCAGGGGGATGGGGGCTGGCTGCGGGCGAGGCGCACCCGTGGGGGCGTGCTGCGGCGGCCGCGGGCCAGGCGCTCGCCACCGCGGATCAGATCCAGGGGCACGAACTGCTCGTCGGGGAGCAGCACGGGCAGTTCAAACACCACCCGTCCGGCGCGCTGGTTGGCGTTGAGCACCACGCCGATCGGATCGTCGATGCCCCCTTCTTCCAGGTAGGAAAACAAAACGCGCCTGGCCGCAGCGAGCAGCACACGGCTGTCGATGCGATCCAGGCGCAGGGAAGCCAGAGGATCCCGACTCGTATTGGATCGGGCGCCACTCCCTGAACCCGATGCTCCCGCAATCAGGAATGAGGGACCGGAAGTGGCGGGTCTGGTGAAGGAAATTGTCCTCACCCGGGCCGGATCATGTTCGCCACAGTAGGCGGAGAGCCTGGCTTCGGGCGGGGCTTTGCGGCGATCAGCCGAGCTTCTTCTTCTCTTCGATCATGCGGTGAATGATCGGCGTGAGGATCAGCTCCATCGCGAAGCCCATCTTGCCGCCGTTCACCACGATGGAGGTGGGGCTGGACATGAACGAGTCGTGGATCATGTCGAGCAGGTAGGGGAAATCGATCCCCCACTTCTCGCGGGCACCCTTGCGGAAGTGAATGATCACGAACGACTCATCCGGGGTGGGGATGTTCCGGATCATGAAGGGATTCGAGGTGTCCACGGTGGGGACACGCTGGAAGTTGATGTCCGTGCGGCTGAACTGCGGGCAGATGTGGTTGATGTAGTCCGGCATCCGGCGCAGGATCGTGTCCACGGTGGCCTCGGCGGAGTAGCCGCGTTCGGCATTGTCGCGGGAGATCTTCTGGATCCACTCCAGGTTCACGATCGGCACCACGCCGATCAGCAGGTCGACGAGGCTGGCGGCGTCGTAGCCCTCACCCTTCACGCCGCCGTGCAGACCCTCGTAGAAGAGCAGGTCGGTGCCGGCGGGGATGGGTTCCCAAGGGGTGAACTGGCCGGGCTCCAGGTTGGTGCCGAGGCGGCCGTTGTGCTCGGCGGCCTCCTCCACGGAGTGCAGGTAGTAGCGCTTCTCGCCGTTGCCGGTTTCGCCGTAGCTCTTGAACAGCTCCTCGAGCTTGTCGAAGAGGTTGGCTTCGGGGCCGAAGTGGGAGAAGTTCTCGCCCTTGGCCAGGGCCGCGCCCATGGCCTCCTTCATGGCGGCCCGCTCGTAGCGGTGGTAGCTGTCGCCCTCCACCACCGCGGGGTTGATGCCCTCGCGCTTGAAGATGTGCTCGAAGGCCCGCTTGACGGTGCTGGTGCCGGCGCCGGACGAACCGGTAACGGCGACGACCGGGTGACGCTTCGACATCGGCGCAGGGAAAACAGTCGCTGCCGAGTTTGGCAGGTCGCCCGGCTCAGCCCTCCAGGGCCTTCAGCAGCTGCTCGCCCATGGCCTGGCAGCCCAGCTGGGTGCAGCCCTCGGCCATCAGGTCGCCCGTGCGGAAGCCGGCGGCGAGGGTGCGCTCCACCGCCAGCTCCAGCTGGGCCGCGGCGGCCTCCTGCTTCAGCCCCACCCGCAGCATCATCGCGGCGCTGAGCACCATCGCCATCGGGTTGGCCTTGTCCTGGCCGGCGATGTCGGGGGCGGAGCCGTGGATCGGCTCGAACAGGCCCGGGCCCTCGGCCCCCAGGGAGGCCGAGGGGAGCATCCCGATCGAGCCGCTGAGCATGGCGGCCTCATCGCTGAGCACATCGCCAAAGAGATTGCTGGTGAGCAGCACGTCGAACTGGCGCGGCGCCCGCACCAGCTGCATGGCGGCGTTGTCCACATACATGTGGCTCAGGTCCACATCGCCATACTCCGCGCTGTGCAGGGCCTCCACCCGGTCGCGCCACAGCTGGCTCACATCGAGCACGTTGGCCTTGTCCACCGAGCAGAGGCGGCCCCCGCGCTGGCGGGCCAGATCAAAGCCCACCTTGGCGATGCGGTCGATCTCGTAGTCGGAGTAGGCCATGGTGTTGAAGGCCCGCACCTGGCCGTCGGCCTCCACGCGCCCCTTGGGCTGGCCGAAGTACACGCCGCCGGTGAGCTCGCGCACTACCACCAGATCCACCCCCTCGATCACCTCGCGCTTGAGGGTGCTGGCGTCGATCAGGGCGGGAATGATCTTCACCGGCCGCAGGTTGGCGAACAGGCCCATGCCGGAGCGCAGGCCGAGCAGGCCGCTCTCGGGGCGCTTCTCGCGGGGGAGGTTGTCGTACTGGGGGGAACCGATGGCGGCCAGCAGCACCGCATCGCTGGCCTTGCAGGCCTCCAGGGTGCTGGCGGGCAGGGGGTCGCCGGTGGCGTCGATGGCGGCGCCGCCCATCGGCTGGGCGTCGTAGTTGAGGCTGAAGCCGTGGCGCGCACTCACCGCATCCAGCAGCTGGCGGGCCACCGCCGTGATTTCCGGACCGATCCCATCGCCGGCGAGCAGGGTGATCCGGTAGCTGCTGGACATGAACTTCGCCCCGCCGGGGCCGATGGCTGGATTGGGCGCGAGGCTACGGCGCGGTGCCTCTCGGCTCAGCCCCCGCTGCGCTTCTCCAGCTGGCGCAGGGTCTTGGTGAGCTCAGGCAGCTTGTTGAACGCCGCCGAGCAGCGCAGCCACAGGCGGTTGGGGATGGCGGGGTAGCCGCTCACCACCTCGCCGGCGGCCACCTCGCCGTGGATGCCCGATTTCGAGCTGGCGATGGAGCGATCGCCCATCACCGCCTTGTTGGCCAGGCCCACCTGGCCGGCCAGGATCACGCCGTTGCCGAGGCGGGCGCCGCCGGCGATGCCCACCTGGGCGGCCAGGGCGCAGCCCTTGCCGGTGGTCACGCCGTGGCCGATGTGCACCAGGTTGTCGATCTTGGTGCCGGCGCCGATGCGGGTTTCGCCCACCGAGGGCCGGTCGACGGTGCTGCCGCAGCCCACCTCCACGCCGTCTTCCAGCACCACCAGGCCGGTCTGGGGCATCTTGCGCCAGCCATTGGCGGTGGGCACGAAGCCGAAGCCCTCGCTGGCGATCACGGCGTTGGAGTGCACCACACAGCCCCGGCCCAGGCGGCTGCCGGGATGGAGCACGGCGCCGGCATGGATCTCGCAGCCGGCCTCCAGCTGCACGTTGTCGTAGAGCACCACGCCGGGATGGAGGGTGCAGCCGTCGCCGATCACCACGTCGGCGCCGATCACCACCTGGGCGCCGATGTGCACGCCAGCGCCGAGGCGCGCCGCCGGATCCACCACGGCGCTGGGGTGGATGCCGGGTGGCTTGGGCGGCCGGGGGTGGAGGGCATCGAGGGCCTCGGCGAAGCCCAGGCGGGGATCGGCCAGGGCCACCCAGGCGATGCCGCGGCTGGTGAGTTGCTCCTGCAGGGCGGCGGCCTCGTCGCCCTTGGCGGGGATCAACACGGCGCTGGCGCCGGTGCCCGCGATGGCCGCCATCAGGGCATTGCCGGGCTCGAGGAAGCTGAGCTGGCCCCCGATGGCCTGGTCCAGCGCTGCAGCACCGCCGATCTCGGGGTCGGCGGCGAGGTGCTGGCTGGTGGTGTTTGGGCTGCGCTGGAGCTCGCTCAGATGGCCGAGCAGGTGGCTGAAGCGCATGCCGCGATGGAGTGGGGTGGCCGGATCGTAGGCAGGGCGCTCAGATCAGCACCAGCTGGTCGCGGTGCACCACCTCCACCCCCTCCCGCCCCACCAGGCCGCGCAGTTCGGCGCTGCCCAGCGCCGTTAGCCCCCGCCCCAGTTCGCGTCCATCGGCCGCCAGCAGCCGCACGGCCTCGCGGGCGTTGAACTCGCCCTCCACCGCGGTCACGCCCACCGCCAGCAGCGAGGCCCCCTGCTCCACCAGCGCCCGCTGGGCTCCGGCATCGAGCCGCAGCGAGCCCTTGGGCAGCAGGGCGTGGGCCAGCCAGCGCTTGCGGTCGGGCAGGGGGGTGGCGCTCGGTTGAAACACGGTGCCGACGGGTTCGCCGGCCAGCAGGGCATCGAGCACGGCTGGATCGCGGCCGTCGGCCAGCCGCACGCGGATGCCGCTGGAGGTGGCGATGCGGGCGGCGGCCAGCTTGGTGGTCATGCCGCCGGTGCCCCACTGGCCGCCGCCGGAGGCCACGGCGCTGAGGCGCTCCAGTTCCTCCAGGTTTCGCACCTCGGCGATGGGCTGGGCGTTGGCATCGGTGCGGGGATCGCCGGAATAGAGACGATCCACATCGGTGAGCAGGATCAGCTCATCGGCCCCCACCGCCACCGCCACCAGGGCCGAGAGGGTGTCGTTGTCGCCGAAGCGCAACTCATCGGTGGCCAGGGTGTCGTTCTCATTCACCACCGGCACCACGCCCCACTCGAGCAGCTGCTCGAGGGTGCGGCAGGCGTTCTGGTAGCGGCGGCGGGAGGCCAGATCGCCGCGGGTGAGCAGCACCTGGGCCACCGCCAGGCCACGCACGGCGAAGGCGTCCTGGTAGAGGGCCATCAGGCGGCCCTGGCCCACGGCGGCGGCGGCCTGGAGGGCCACCACCTCGCTGGGGCGCTGCTGCATCTCCAAGGCCTGGCAGCCCAGGCCCACGGCGCCGCTGGTCACCAGCGCGATCGATTCGCCGCGGCGGCGGGCCCGGTTGAGGCTGGCGGCCAGATCGGCGATCACGGCGGCCGTGGGGCGCTCGCGGCTGCCCCGCAGCAGGCTCGTGCCCACCTTGATCACCCGACGCATTG
>JBBASQ010000020.1:0-7791 GCA_040399185.1 Prochlorococcaceae cyanobacterium | reverse complement strand
CTCCTGTCCTCAGCCGGCGGTGGGGTGCACTGTGGTGCCGGCCCAGCGGGCCAGCTGCAGCTCCAGCTTCTGCAGCCGGTCGCGCTGGCAGGGCTGCCCCTGGGGATCAATGGGCTTCACCAGCACGGTGAACAGGCCGAGGCGGTTGCCCACGATCACGTCGGTGAACAGGCGATCGCCGATCAGGGCCACGTGCTCCGGCGGCAGGTTGAGCTCGGCCAGCACGCGGCGCAGGGCGCTGCGGCGGGGCTTGCCGGCGGAGGTGGTGAAGGGCAACCCCAGTTCGGCGGCCACCCCACCGATGCGGCTGCGGGAGGGGTTGTTGCTCAGCAGCTGGATCGGCACCTGCTGACGGGCGGCCTCGAGCCAGTGGCGCATGCTCGGCGGCAGGGTGGCCTGGCGCCGGGGCAGCAGGGTGCGGTCCACGTCGAGCACCAGGGCCCGGATCGGCCGGGAGGGCCGGGCGATCAGCTCATGCAGGGGCACCTGGGCCAGGGTGCCCTCCAAGGCCCAGTCGGGCCTCAGCAGGTGTTGGAGGGAAGGCGGCAAGGCCATCAACCCTCGCCCTCCCGTTCATCGAGCTCGGCCTCGATCCGGGGCTGCACCCGCTCGAACTCCTCGCCCTCCACCAGCACGGCCTCGCTGCCTTCCATGCGAGCCACCACGAAGAACGGATCCAGGGGGATGTACAGGCCGTACTCCTCGTCGTCGACCAGGAAGCTCACCAGCAGCTCGTAGGTCTCGGAGTCGTCGTCGCCCTCGCCGTCCTCGTCATCGAGGTCATCGGGGTCGGGCTCATCGAGCTCACCGCTCACGGTGAGGGTCACGGCCGAGCGCACGAGGGTGAGGTCGTGCTCCTGGAGCACCACATCGGCCACCGACAGGATCGGTTCGGTGGCATCGACGGTGTCGATCAGCTCGGGCTCGTCGTCGTTCTCGGCCAGGCGGAACAGGCACACCGGGGTGTCCACCGGGGTGAGCAGGGCGTAGTCGTGGCCGTCGAGCGGGATCAGCTGCTCGAGGAAACAGAGCAGTTGGCGGCCGCTGGAATCGCGCACGAGCACCGTGGGCACATCACCGGCACCGGCCATGGAGGGTCCTTCGGGGCTCATGACTTGGAAGCTTCTGTTCTCAGGATGGAGCAACGCCGGCCGCTCCGTCAGGGGCGGGCGTGTGCTCATCCGCTGACGGGCCCTGCGGCAGCAGGGGTTCCGGGCCTTCCGCGAGCCATTGCTCCAGCAGCAGAGCAGCAGCGGCGCTGTCGAGGGCGCCGCTGCGATCGCCCTGCAGGCCGTGCCGTTCGGCGGCAGCCCAGCTGCTGGAGTGCTCGTTCACCCAGGCCAGGGGCAGGGCCAGGGCCCGAGCCAGCCGTTCCCCGTAGCGGCGGCAGTGGATGGCCTGGGGGGTGGGCTGGCCGGCGGCATCGAGCGGCAGACCCACCACCAGCGCCGCCACGCGCCGCTGGCGCACCAGGGGTTCAAGCCGCTGCAGATCCGCCGGGAATTTGCCCCGGGCCAGGGCGGGCAGTGGGGTCACGGTGAGGCCCAGGGGGTCGCAACCGGCCAGGCCGATGCGCTTGCGGCCCACATCCAGGGCCAGCACCGAACGGGGCTGGGGGCGGCGGCGGGCCATGGCGGGATGGATCAGAGGGGGCCCACCGGGGTGGGCAGGGGCCGGCGCCGGGGCTGGAGCTGCTCCAGCACGGCTTCAATGCGGCGGCCGGAGTGCTGGGCCACGGCCTTGGCCGGGCGGCTCCACACGCTGCGGGCCATCAGCACCCGCTCGCCGCGGTGATCGGCACCCAGGCGCTCCAGCCAGGCCTGACGGGCCTGGTCGCGCACATCGCAGCGCAACCACAGACCGCCCTCCCCCAGGTGCCGGGCGGCGTGGCGCAATAGCAGCTCCGCGCCGTTACCCAACAGGTGCTGCCAGCCGTCCTGGAGGGTGAGTTCGATGTCGTGGCCGCCGCCGGCGTGTTCGCCGGTCCAGCGGGCGGCGGCCACCGCCTGGGCCCGGCTGGGATCCACCAGCAGCCAGCCCCGGCCCTGGCTCTGGTCGAGCAGATCCTCGATGCGGCGATCCTGCAGCTGGCGCAGCTGGGCGGGACAGGCCCCCTGCTCCAGGTGCCAGAGCAGGGCGGCATTGCGGCCCGTGAGCGGCTGCAGCTTCAGCTCACCCGGCAAGGCCGGGGCCTGGGGGGCATCGCCGGCGGGCTGCCAGCACCAGAGCTGGTCGGTGCGGAGCGGCTGGAACCCCTGCTCGCGCAGCAGGGCGAGGCGATCGGGATCGAGGCTGGAGCCCTCCGCAATCCAGCTGCGGGCGCCGTGGGCCCGGCTGATGGCGCTGCGCAGCAGGGCACCACCGAGGCGGCGGCGGTTAGCGGCGGGGGTGGTGCGCAGGTGCTGGAGCTGCCAGCAGCTGCCGCTGCGGTTGAGCCGGCGGCTCACGATCAGGCCCAGGGCGTCCTGGCTGCGGGGCGCAAAGGCCACCAGCACCTGGGGGGCCAGCGATGGCCTGCGGGCGATGGTCTGCAGGATCCGCTCCGGCAATCCGAGCAGCAGGGCGCGCTGCAGCACGGGATGGAGCGGCAGGAAGGCGGGATCGCCCAGCAGGGCCAGGTGCCAGCCGGCGAGGGGTTCGATGCGGCACTCGTCCCCCCACGACTCAGCACCGGGGGCTTGGCGCCATGGTGGGCGGCTCATGGCGAAGGCGCGGGGGGCACGGACGGCCGCCATCACTGTATTCAGCTCTTCAGGCCGGACGCACCAGCACCAGCGGTGTGCGCTCGTTGGCATTGCCGGCCGGGTTGGGGCGCAGGGCCCGGTGCAGCAGCGCCTCGTCGCAGCCACGGCTGGCGGCCAGCACCTTCACCCGGCCCAGGTCGTTCACGTCCACCACCGCCACCGCCACGCCCAGTTCGGCGGCCATGGCATCGCAGAAGGCGGCGGGCTGGTCGGGCCCCAGCACGATGGTTTGGTCGTAGGGGGGGGTGGTGCCGGTGATGTCGTCGATCAGGCGGGCCTGCTCGCCCGCGAGCCGGTAGAACCAGCCCTTGAGGCCCACGGCCTTGAGGGCGGTGCCCACCAGCCAGGCCATCAGCACCCGCGCGGGGCCGGCCACATCGATCAGGCTCTGGAGGCCGCAGGCGCTGGCCAGGGAGCTGGTGGGGTGGAACACGCGGCACAGCAGCCGCGCCAGGAACGAGGGCTCCACCGTTTCGGGGTGGTGGTAGCGGCCCTGGATCACGGCCAGCGGCGTCTCCCCGATGGTGAGCACGTCGCCGGGTTGCAGCACCTGGCCGGCGTAGTGGCGCAGCACCTCGGCGGGATCGTCGAGCACCCCCAGCAGGTGGGTGCGGATCGGCAGCACCTGGCAGGCCTCCCCCTGGCGCCAGCGGGCGCTGGAGGGGTTGGCGGCGCCGGGGCGGCGCAGGGGCACCAGCACGCCATCGCGGCGGTGCAGCCGGCCGAAGGGCCCGTAGTTCACCCAGAGGATTTCCACCCAGAGGGTGTCGAGCAGGGCCTGCAGATCCACGCCGGGCTCGGCGGTGATCGTGAGCTGGATGCGGGCCTGGGTGCTCTTGCGGCCCTTCACGATGTAGGCAAACCAGTAGCCGTCGGCGCGGGCCTCCTCATCGGGGTGCTGGGGGGTGATCTCCGTGGCGATGTGCACCCCGGCCAGCGAACCCCGCCCGAGCAGGGTGGGCTTCACCGTGAGCTCCGGCACGAACACCTCCATCCGCCGGTGGGGGTTGGTGATCGTGACCGTGCCCTTCACCACCACGGCATCGCCGTTGCGCTGCACCTTCCAGTCGCTGGCGCGGATCACCAGGGGCGAGGCGGGCCGCAGGCGGTGGCGCAGTTCCAGGATCAGCAGCACCAGGGCCAGCAGCAGGGCTGCGGCCAGCAGGAGTTTGAGCAGCAGGAACGGCACGCGTGCAACGGGGCGCGAATCGCCGGAGCGTAGGTGGACTCTTCCCAGGCCATTCCACCTAGCGTCCAGCCAGTGCTGGCGGCCCCGGGCGATGCGCAAGACCTTCGTGCTCGATACGAATGTGCTGCTGCACGACCCGGCGGCCCTCACCCGTTTCGAGGACAACCACGTGGTGATCCCGATCGAGGTGGTGGAGGAGATCGACCGCTTCAAGCGCGATCCCTCCGAGAAGGGTCGGAACGCCCGTCAGGTGTCGCGGCTGCTGGATGAACTGCGCACCAAGGGCAACCTGGCCGATGGGGTGCCCCTGGATGAGGCCACCGGCGCTCAGCTGAAGGTGGTGTTCTGCCGCAGCGAAACCCTGAGCCAGCTGCCGCCCGAACTCAAGGCCGGTAACGGCGACAACAACATCCTGGCGGTGGCGCTGGAGCAGCAGCGCCTGGAGAGCGTGCGGGGCGGCGAGCCGCCGGTGGTGCTTGTCACCAAGGACACCAACCTGCGCATCAAGGCCGATGCGGTGGGCCTGATCGCGCAGGACTACACCACCGACAAGGTGGACATCGCCGACCTCTACCCCGGCTTCTGCGAGCTGTGGGTGAGCGCCGAGCAGATGGACCGGGTGAAGGATCCGGCCGGGCTGCAGGCTTCCGAACTGCCCCTGGAGGCGGCGGGGATCAAGGCGCTGCAGGCCAACGAGGGGGTGACGCTGGTGGACCAGCTGCAGCCCAGCCACACCCTGCTGGCCCGCTACGACGGCGCCACCGATGCCCTGCACCCGCTGCAGAAGGCCCCGAAGGTGAAGCTCGGGCGGATCCAGGCCCGCAACCGGGAGCAGACCTTTGCCCTGGATCTGCTGCTGGATCCGGCGGTGCAGCTGATCACCCTGGTGGGCAAGGCGGGCACGGGCAAAACCCTGCTGGCCCTGGCGGCCGGCCTGCACCAGGTGGCCGATGAGCGGCTCTACGACCGCTTGCTGGTGACCCGGCCGGTGATCTCGCTGGGCAAGGAGATCGGCTTTCTACCCGGGGACCTGGAGGACAAGATGGGCCCCTGGATGCAACCGATCATCGACAACTTGGAGTTTCTGCTGGGGGCTGGTGAGGAACCGCGGCATCAGGGCGGCCGCGGCGGCTCTGGCAGCCGGGCCCCACGCAGCAGCTGGGCCGATCTGAAAACGATGGGGCTGCTGGAAGTGGAGGCGATCAGCTACATCCGCGGCCGCTCGATTCCGCGCCAGTTCATGATCGTGGATGAGGCCCAGAACCTCACCCCCCACGAGGTGAAAACGATCGTGACCCGCGTGGGTGAGGGCACCAAGATCGTGCTCACCGGCGACCCCTATCAGATCGACAATCCCTATGTGGATGCCGAGAGCAACGGCCTCACCTGGCTGGTGGAGCGGTTCAAGGGTCAGCGCCTGGCCGGCCACGTGAGCTTGCTGCGGGGCGAGCGCAGCGAGCTGGCTGAATTGGCGGCAAATTTGCTCTGAGTTGTGTTTTCTGGCGGTTTAAATCGGTGGTGCCGCCAATCATTGCCATCAAAAAGCCCCCGCTGAGGGCGGGGGCCTTGGTTTTAGCAGTGCGGCTTGATCAAACCATCATGGTGCTGTTGCACTGACGCTCGATCAAGTTCTGCAGTACGTCTGCCGATTGGGTGTACTGATTGAAGATGTTCTGCCATGGCTCGGTGGTGCCAAGACTGTTGAGACAGCTCTCAAAACCGGGCCATTCCGTTTGCAGCGCTGTGAAGAGCTGTTCAACCATGGCCTGGCTGGCTTGGTAAGACTCTAGGAACTGGGTGAGGCTGTCGTAGCTGGAGCAACCCAGGGCGAGAGGGTTGCAGGCCAGAGCATCGACTGGATCCGTGGGTGGCTGCTCATCCATGGGATTGAGGCTTGATCCGGTGATTGGATCTGATGCGGCGGCGACAGCAAAAGCCACGTCTTCTGCTAGGCCTCTGGTGCCGTCGGCATAGCCGACGGCCATCTGGCCATACACCTGCACATCTCCCTCAGCAGCCATATACGCCTGGCTATCTGCGTTGTAGGAGAGAGCGATGCTCTCGATTCCCCAATAGGCGAGGTCGTAGAACTCGCCCTCCTGTTGCACACCGTCGGTGTTCAGGTCTTGCCAGACGCCGAAGTTGTCCCAGGCCAGATCATTGGCATCAAGTATTCCATCCTTAATGCCATTTGCGTCGCCATCAAAGTAGGCGGCAAGGGCCTCCATGTCAGTAGCGACATCAGGGTTGTCGCCCCACATGGTGAAGACGAATTCTCTTGCTTCTGTGACTCGGTCGTCGGCGTTGTAGTCGTAGACAAGAAGGCCATCGGAAGGAGCCACCCAAGCCGAGGCCACGGTGCCAAACCCATAGTCAGAGATAACCCCGTCGTTCGAATCCAGATAGGAAACGGATCCTGTCTGATCAAGGTCGAGGGCAACTGGCGATATGGATGGAGCAACAAGAACATCGAATGTGCTTGACGTTTGATCGCCATCCGCATCAGAAGCATTGACTTGGAAGCTAAACTCTACGTGAACCGGATTGACAGGGACAGTATCTTGAACGACGACCCCAACGGCCATCTTTAAATTAGTTGTCGTCGAATTAGTCGAAACCTCAATAAAGTCAATGGTTGACATTGTAGATAGTTGACCCACGCCCGCGGTCACGGCATACGAGGTGAGGGTGCCATTCACGGTGAGTGTCTGGTCAACAGGAGCGCCCAAAGAGTTAAATCCATACACTTTGATTAATAGAGAATCCTCGCCAGATGTAAATGCATTGGTGCCAGTGCCAGTAAACAAGAGATTGACAGTCTTAATCTGTTCGGTTCCCTGTGGGTTAATAATGACAACTTCATTGACACCCTTGTCGTACTCAAGAATATTATTATTGACGCCTATGCCTTGTCCACTTACATTGATGCCATTGCCGGAAGTGGTCGAAAATAGAATGTCCAGCGAGGTGCCGGTTGTGCTATCCGTGATTGTAGCGAGCTTTTCATTGACAGGGCCGCCTGATTTCAGGACAATGCTGTCATTGAGAGTGTCAAAAGTCCTAGTCCCAGCGGGGATGGTTGTTTGAAGATTGTACTGACCATTGCTTTCGATCGATAGAGTAAAGGTGGTTTCAGTAGCCGGAGATGAGTCGGCCGGATTGTCATAAAGATACTTGCCGGTAACTATAATTACATCTATAGAGGGATCCGTGGAGCTAGGTCCAGAGGTGATACTGGTTATCGTGTAGTCAGCGGGTAATAACGCAACTCCATTCACCTTGATGCCGGTGAGAACTACACTATCAACAAAGCCGTCTCCAGTAACTGGGGTTGAAGGATCATAGAAGACAGATGTAGTATCAGCACCTGTAGTCTTGGACCATGTGCCCTGGATGCCTGTAGCCGCGTTTTGGGGGGTGCCGGAGGATGGTGAGAAACTAATAACAGGTGTGTCATCAATAATCGCAACCACCAACTGATCGGTGGCGGTCGTGCCGCCCACACCATTCACCGTGATTGCAACACTGTCGTTGAATGCCGTACCGGTCGCACCGGGTTTACTGTCGTTATCAATCGTGGCGCTTAGTGTGTAGGTGTAATTTACTGTTCCTGAGAAATTGTTGCCGCTGTAACTGTTCAGCCTCAGCACACCCTCGCCGGTGTTCACCGTCTGCGCGCCATTGAAGGCCTGTAGCTGCGACAGGTTGAATGTCGTGCTGCCGATCACCACCGTGGCAATGCCATCAGTCGCCGACACTGTGAACGTATTGGTCGCAATATCCCTGTCCGAGGGCTGCACATCCGATCCGCTCGGCAAACCAGCCTCGTACACCGTGTCATCTGGGCCTTCTACATTT
>JBBASQ010000019.1:30158-38269 GCA_040399185.1 Prochlorococcaceae cyanobacterium | reverse complement strand
GGCATCTCCACCCCACACCGCTGGCACCAGCTGCTCACGGTGTTCACCAGCAGCATGGTCACGGTCATCGGACCCACGCCACCGGGCACGGGGGTGATGGCGCTGGCGAGGGGTTCCACTTCCTCGAAGCGCACGTCGCCGCAGAGGCCGCCTTCCGGTTTGCGGTGGATGCCCACATCCACCACCACGGAACCCGGTTTCACGTGCTCGGCGCCGATCATGCGGGGTTTACCGGCGGCCACCACCAGCACATCCGCCTGCAGGGTGTGGGCCGCCAGATCGGTGGTACGGGAGTGGGCCACGGTGACCGTGGCATTGGCCGCCTGGAGCATCAGCGCCATGGGCTGGCCCACCAGGATGCTGCGGCCGATCACCACGGCGCGCTTGCCGCCCAGCTCCACGCCGGCCTTGGCCAGCAGCGCCATCACGCCGGCGGGGGTGCAGCTGCGGGGCCCGGGTTCACCCTTGAGCAGGCGGCCCAGGTTGAGGGTGTGCAGGCCGTCGGCGTCCTTCTGGGGATCGATCGCCGCCAGCAGCGGCGCCTCGTCCAGCCCGGCCGGCAGGGGCAGCTGGAGCAGGATGCCATCCACGGCCGGATCGGCATTCAGCCGCTGAATCGTGGCCAGCACCTCGGCGGGCGGCGTGTCGGCCGGCAGGTGGGCGCCGTGGTTGGTGATGCCCACCCGGGTGCAGGCCTTCTCCTTATTGGCCACATACACCCCGCTGGCGGGGTCGTCGCCCACCCGCAGCACCGCCAGTCCTGGGGGACGGCCCGCTTGGGCGAGGCCATCGGCGATCACCGCCTGCAGGCGCTGTTCGATCTCAGCGGCGAGGGCGCGTCCATCGAGCAGGGTGGCCATCGGGAGTGCACGACTGGCCCCAGCTTGCCCGCTGCACCGGGCCCGGGCAGCAGAGCTAGCGTTTGGCCATGCTCAAGCGGCGGCTGCGATCCCTCTGGCGCCGGGCCCTGCGGCTGGAGCGCCCCCGCACCACCCCGCCCGCCTGGCGCCCGGGTGGCACGGCCGGCGTGGTGATCGCCTGCCTGCTGGTGGGGCTGCTGGCCAGCTGGCCCTGGCTGGTGGAGCCCAACCTGCAGCCGGGCATGGCGGCCCCATTCACGGCCCGGGCCCCGAAGAACGCGCGGGTGGTGAACAGCAGTGCCCTGGAGCGCCGCCGCCGCGAACTGCTGCCCCGCACCACCGTGCTGGTGGTGGACAAGCGGGCCAGCCAGGTGCTCCAGCAGCAACTCGACCGCACCCTGGCGGAGATTGAGCGGCTCGCCACCAGCCGCCAGCCCCAGGTGGAGCCCATTCCGCTCACGGCCCAGGAGAAACAGTGGCTCCAGGGCCTCCGGCCGGAGCCCCTGGCGCGCTGGCAGCGGGATGTACGCCAGGCCCAGCTGCGCATGCTCAGCCAGGGGCTGAGTGGCGGCGTGGCCGAGGGCCAGTTGCTGGAGGCTGCCAACCTGCAACTGGAAGGCCAGCCGCCGCTGGGACGCACCCTGGGGGCCCGGGTGATCGGCGATGCGCTGCAGGGTCAGTCGAACCTCAGGCCCGATCCCTCCCTGAGCCAGCGCCGCATCGAAGAACTGATCACCCAGCAGGGCATCCCCACCCTTTCGGTGAGCAAGGGCGACCTGATCACCCGCCAGGGCGAGCCCATCAGCCAGGAAGCCTTCGATGTGCTCGATTACTTCGGCCTGGTGAACCGCCGTCCGCGCCCGCTGGCCTGGGTGGGGCATTTTGTGGAGGCCGTGGCGGCGGCGGGCGTGATGGTGCTGCTCCAACGCCGCTGGAAACCCTGCCTGGAATCGCGCCAGGCCCTGCTCAGCCTCGGCATCCTGCTGGCGGTACAGGCGGTGCGCCTGTGGCTCGGCCCCCTGGCCAGTCCCCTGGTGCTGCTGGTGCCCCCCACCCTGCTGCTGGCCCAGGGGCTCGGCACGGCCTGCGGCCTGGCCTGGCTGGCGAGTGCCTCGCTGCTGTGGGGTGAACCGATCGGCGGGCTGATGGCCGAACGGCTGCTGCTCGGATCGGCGGTGGCGGCGGCGGCGGCGGTGCTGGCGGGCCGGCAGCGCAGCCGGGCCGAACTGCTGCAGCTCGCGGTGCTCCTGCCCACCGCGGCCCTGCTGCTGCAGTGGCTGATGGTGCAGCTGCCCCTGTGGCGGGAACCGGGCCGCACCCCGCCGATCGATCTGGTGAGCGAGGCGCTGGTGATGGGCGGCCTGCTGATGGCGGGCCTGCTGCTGGCTCCGCTGGTGGAGAGCTTCTTTGATCTGCTCACCCGGGCCCGTCTTCTGGAGCTGGCGGATCTGCAAAGGCCGCTGCTGCGGCGGCTGTCGTGCGAGGCGCCCGGCACGTTTGAGCACACCCTGATGATCGCGGGCCTGGCCGAAGAGGGGGCGCGGGCGATCGGCGCCGACGTGGATCTGGTGCGCACCGGCGCTCTCTATCACGACGTGGGCAAGTTGCATGGGCCCCAGTGGTTCATCGAGAACCAGGAGAGCGGCGCCAACCCCCACGACGAACTCAACGACCCCTTCGCCAGCGCCGCGATTCTCCAGGCCCACGTGGATGAAGGGCTCAAGCTGGCGCGCCGCCACCGCTTGCCGGGCCCCCTGGCCGACTTCATCCCCGAGCACCAGGGCACCCTCAAGATGGGCTACTTCCTGCACCAGGCCCGCGAGCAAGATCCGGCGGTGCCGGAGGCGAGCTTCCGCTACCGGGGCCCCAACCCCCGCAGCCGCGAAACGGCGATCCTGATGCTGGCCGACGGCTGCGAGGCCGCCCTGCGCTCCCTTCCCCCCGGCACCAACGATGCAGAGGCCCAGGCCATGGTGCGCCGCATCGTGGAGGCCCGCTCCGAAGACGGTCAGCTGGGCAGCAGCGGCCTGGGGCCGGCCGAACGGGAACTGGTGATCCGGGCCTTCGTGCGGGTGTGGAAGCGGATGCGCCACCGCCGCATCCCCTATCCGATCCCGGCGCGCAAGGCGTTCAGCGCCTGAGTCAGGCCTCAATCAGTCGCGATGGCCGGCCCGCCAGGCGCGCCAACGCCGGTGCAGCACAAAGCTCGCCGGCACCAGGGTGATCGCATTGGCCACGATCAATGGGCCATCGCCCGTGAACAGGCCGTACACCCCCCACAGGGCGATCCCCAGCGTGAACATCCCGTACATGCGCAGCGAGATGCCGCGGGTGTCGCCGCTGCGCAGCACCTTCAGCGCCTGGGGAAAGAAGCTCAAAGTGGTGAGGCTGGCGGCGACATACCCCAGGGCCCGGATGGCGGGATCGGTCATGGGCGGCATTGCGCAGCAGAGGCAGCAGCATGGTGTCAACCCTGCCGCAGAGGCGATGAGCATCCAGGCCAGCAGCCGCAGCTTCCGCGAGCTGCAGACCGAGCTGCAGCCGGCATGGGGCAATCCCACCATCGGCGCCCACGGCCCGGATGTGGACGTGCTGATGGTGCCGTCGCTCTCGATGGACCGCACCCAAATGGCCCTGGTGCAGGGGGCCCACCACTACGAGGAGCGCCAGCTGTTCTCCCTGATCCGGCTGCGGGATCCCGGGGTGCGCATGGTGTACGCCACCAGCAAGCCCCTGGCGGAGCTGGTGGTGGATGCGGTGCTGGAGCTGCTGCCCGGTGTACCCACCTCCCACGCCCGCCGCCGCCTGCACCTGTTCGACACCGACGACGCCTCGGACCGTCCCCTCACCGAGAAGCTGCTGGAGCGGCCGGCCCTGCTGGCCCGCATCGCTGAACTGCTGCGCCCCGGCCGCAGCTTCATCAACTGCTTCGTGGTGAGCGACCTGGAAAAGCAGCTCTCGGAGCGGCTGCAGATTCCGCTGCTGGGCACCGATCCAGCCCTGGGCTACTGGGGCAGCAAGGCCGGCAGCCGCGAGCTGTTCGCCCGCTGTGGGGTGCCCCATCCACCCGGATCAGCCCTCACCTACAACCTGGCCGACCTCACCGAAGCCACCGCCGAACTCTGGGAGGCCCATCCGGAGCTCGAGCGCTGCGTGGTGAAGCTCAACGAGGGCTTCAGTGGCGAGGGCAACGCCCCGCTGGATCTGGCGCCCCTGGAGCTGGCGGGGCGCAGCGCCGCCGAGCGCCGCCGGGTGCTTCGAGTTGCGCTGGAGGCACTACCCATGCCGGCCGCCAGCTGGCTCACGCTGCTGGAGCAACAGGGGGCCCTGGTGGAGGCCTGGCTGCTGGGGGGCGAGGAGCTCAGCTCCCCGAGCGTGCAGGGCACGATCCATCCGGGGGGGCTGGGCGGCACGCCTTCGGTGGAGGTGGTCTCCACCCATGAGCAGGTGCTGGGCGGTGCCAGCGGCCAGACCTACCTGGGCTGCCGCTTCCCCTGCGACGAGGCCTACCGGCTGGAGCTGATGCGCCACGGCCAGGCCGTGGGCGAAGCCCTGGCCGCCGAAGGGGCACTGGAGCGTTACGCCGTGGATTTCATCGCCCGGCGCTTCGGCGACCGCTGGGACGTGCAGGCCATCGAAGTGAACCTGCGCCAGGGCGGCACCACCCACCCCTACATGGCCCTCAGTGCCATCACCGCCGGCCAGCTCGACCAGGCGAACGGGCTCTACCGCTCCCCCACGGGACAGCCCCTGCACTACGTGGCCACCGACAACCTCTGCGCTCCTGGGCTACGGGGCCTGCTGCCGATCGACCTGATCGACATCGTGGCCGAGGCGGGCCTCCACTACGACCCGGCCCGGCTGCGGGGCAGCGTGTTCCACCTGCTGGGCTGCCTCTCGGAATTCGGCAAGCTCGGCATGACCTGCATCGGGCGCTCCAGCGAAGAAGCAGCGGCGGTGTATGCCGCCACGGAGCAGGAGTTGCTGCGGGGCGCCGCCGGCAAGCGCTAGATGTCGATCTCCCGCCAGCCGTGGCCAAACACCAGCCCGGCAGGCAGGATCGGGGCACGGTGTCCCGTTCTGGTGATCTGAAGCCGCGATGGTGAGTACGCCCGAGCGTCATTCCGAACGCAACCCTTCCCTGCCCGCCATTCCGGAATGGGTGAACTGGGTGCAGGCGGGGCTCACGGCCCTGCTGGTGGTGCTGTTCCTGGTGGTGCTCGGCAAGAGCCGCCAGCAGAGCGCCAACATCCGCCTGTTGCAGGAGCGGGTGCAGGGGCTGGAGAACTCCCGCGCCCTCGACCGCACCACCGGCCTGGAGCAGCAGGTGCGCTCCGCCGTGGAGCGCCTGCAGGTGCTGGAGCGCTCCGCCGCCCGGGTGGATGCCCTCAGCTCCGAAAACAGCAGCCTGCATCAGGAACTGCGCCAGCTGCGGGCCGCCGCCCAGGCCCGCGCCGCTGAACCAACGATTCCGCCGCTGCCGCCGATCAAGAGCGAGCCGGCAACGCCCTGATCAGCCCTTCACAGCATCGCCGGTGGCGCTGGGCAGGATGTAGCGCTGCAGGCCGATGAACAGCAGCAGCACCGGCAGGATCGACACCACCGCGCCCGCCGCCACCAGCCGCCAGTCGAGCGAGAAGCTGCTGGAGAGCTGCTGCAGTCCCAGTGGAAGTGTGTAGAGCTGGGGGTCGTCGAGGATCACCAGGGGCCAGAGGAAGTCGCTCCAGGTGCCGATGAACACGAACATCGCCAGGGTGATCAGGTCGGCCCGGGCGGCGGGGATCATCACGTTCCACCATTCGCCGATGGGGGAGCAGCCGTCGCTGCGGGCCGCCTCCTCCAACTCCACCGGCACCCCCAGAAAGCTCTGGCGCAGCAGAAAGATCCCGAACGCCGTGGCGGCCTGGGGAATGATCAGGGCCCAGAGGCTGTTGCGCAGCCCGATCTGCACCATCAGCAGATAGAGCGGGATCATCACCACCTGGAAGGGGATCAGGATCGTGGCCACCACCAGGGCCAGCACCAGGCCCCGCCCCCCAAAGCGCAGGCGCGCCAGCGGATAGGCCGCCAGGGAGCAGAACAGCAGGTTGGCCAGCACCGCCAGCCCGCTCACGATGGCGCTGTTGAGCAGGTAGGTGGCCATCGGGCTGCCATCAAACAGGCGCCGATAGGCCTCCAGGCTGGGCTGGGCCGGCAGCAGCGCCGGCGGGCTGGTGAAGATGTCCTCCGCCGGGCCCTTGAGCGAGGTGCTCACCAGCCACAGCAGCGGCACCAGCATCGCGATCGCGATCACCAGCAGCAACGCCAGCTGCAGAGCCGTGCTGAACGCCGTACGGCGCTGACCAGCCTGAAGGGCGCGAGAGGAGATCGGCACGGTCACAGCCGCAGCGGTGTTGAAGGCGAGCGTGGCAGAGATCCCCTTGTGCGCGAGGCGAGGGGAAGGTGTCTTGGTCGAAATGAACTTCCGTACGGTCCGTACGGAAGCTCAAAATCACCGAATCGGCAGGGCCGCGCCGAAGGATCGCCGCAGCCGCAGCCCTGCCCCTCAGACGCGGGGCCGCTCGGCCAGGGGCAGATCCCCCACCTGGGGCAGCGGGGCCTTCTGGGGGTGGAGCGGCTGGATGTGGGTGCCGGCCAGCAGGCGGTTGAGGGCATTCACAAACGCCTGGGCCGAGGCCACCACGATGTCGGTGTCGGCGGCGTGGCCGGAGTAGAGCACGCCCTGGTGGCGCAGGCGGATCGTCACCTCGCCCATGGCATCAATGCCCTCGGTGACGCTCTTCACCGAAAACTCCACCAGCTCATTGGGCACCTGGGCCAGGCGATTGAGCGCCTGACACACCGCATCCACCGGACCGGTGCCGATGGCGGCCTCCGTGATCTCAGCGCCGTCAGCCGTCACCAGGGTGACGGTGGCGGTGGGCTGGAGCCCAGTGCCGCAGCTCACCTGCACGCTCTTGAGCGTGTAGCGGGTGTCGTCGTTCTGCTGCACCTGCTCGCTCACGATCGCCTCGAGGTCGCGGTCGGTGATTTCCCGCTTGCGATCGGCCAGTTCCTTGAAGCGGGCAAAGGCGTCATCGAGGTCTTCGCGGGAGAGCTCATAGCCCAGCTCCTCCAGGCGCGCCCGGAAAGCACTGCGGCCGCTCAGCTTGCCCAGGGAAATGCGGTTGTCGCTGAGGCCCACGGTGCGGGCATCGATGATTTCGTAGGTGAGGCGGTTCTTGAGCACGCCGTCCTGGTGGATGCCGCTCTCATGGGCGAAGGCATTGGCACCCACGATCGCCTTGTTGGGCTGCACCGCCATGCCGGTGAGGTTGCTCACCAAGCGCGAAGTTTTGGTGATCTCCTCGGTGCGCACCCCTGTGAGCGGTTCCGTGCTCTCAGCCGGCCGGCCCATGAAGGGGTTGAAGTAGCTGCGGCGCACATGCAGCGCCATCACCAGCTCCTCCAGGGAGGCGTTGCCGGCGCGCTCGCCGATGCCGTTGATCGTGCACTCCAGCTGGCGGGCACCGTTCTTCACGGCCTCGAGGAAATTGGCCACCGCCAGGCCCAGGTCGTTGTGGCCGTGCACCGAAATCACGGCCTGGTCGATGTTCGGCACGTTGGCGTTGATGCCTGCAATCAGCTCCCCGAATTCCGCCGGCGTGGTGTAGCCCACCGTGTCTGGGATGTTGATCGTGGTGGCGCCGGCCTTGATCGCGGCCTCAATCACCTCATACATGAACTCCGGATCGGAGCGGCCGGCGTCCTCACAGGAGAACTCCACGTCGTCGACGAGGGAGCGGGCGTAATCCACCATCTCGGCGGTGATGGCGAGCACCTCGGCGCGGGTCTTGCGCAGCTTGTGCTCGAGGTGGATGTCGCTGGTGGCGATGAAGGTGTGGATGCGCTTGTTAACCGCCGGGGCGACGGCATCGGCGCAGGCCTTGATGTCGCCGGCGGCCGCCCGGGCCAGGCCGCAGATCACGGGACCATCGGGCGTGCCCACCGCCGCTGCGATGCGCTGCACGGCGTTGAAGTCGCCGGGGCTGGCGAAGGGGAAGCCGGCTTCGATGATGTCGACGCCCAGACGCGCCAGCTGCTGGGCAATCGCCAGCTTCTCCTCGAGATTCAGGCTGGCGCCAGGCGACTGCTCGCCATCGCGCAGCGTGGTGTCGAAAATCAAGACGCGGCCTGGATCGCGGGCCATAACTGCGGTGCGCTCCCCTCCGGGGGTTTATCCGGAACGACTATGAGTTAGGGGATTCTAAG
>JBBASQ010000019.1:0-30058 GCA_040399185.1 Prochlorococcaceae cyanobacterium | reverse complement strand
CCGCTGAGGGTGGCGCTTGCCGTAAGCGGCGCGTGCCGCGCTTGCGCGGGCGCCGCGTCGGCAACGCCACCCTCAGCGCGAGAGCACCGGAGCCTCCAACTTCTCCAGCTCGGGCTTGAGGGTCGCGAGGTCGAGGAAGCGGTCGGCGGCGTTGCGCAGTTCGCGGGCCACCATGCCCTCCGTGGTGATCAGGGTCACCTTGAGCCCCTGGGCCCGCAGCACCTCCACCAGCCGGTCGAGATCACGGCTGCCGCTCAGCAACCACACCTCATCGGTGCGAGGGGCCACGGTGAGCAGATCGATGGCCACTTCCACATCGAGGTTGGCGCGCACGTAATGGCGCTGCTCCCCAGAGCGGTGATCGCCATGGCGCGGGTCGTCGTTGCCGCCAGGGAGTTCCCGCAGAAAGCGAGTGCGCACCGTGTAGCCCAGATTGGAGAGGGCGTCGCGGAAGGGACGCTGGTCCGTGGGGTCCTTGATACCGGCGTACCAGAAGGCGCTGCCCAGCTCCAGGCCCGGCTGCTGGCTGGCCAGGGTGAGCAGACGCCGGGGATCGAAGAACCACCCCAATTTCTGCTGGGCGTAATACATGCTGTGCCCGTCCACGGCCAAGGCGAGCTGCTGGGGGCGCGGGGAGCGGGCTTGCATCAACCAACCCTAGGCAAGGTGCTTGGCACGACTGCCCTTAAAGTCGCCTCAACCCGGGGCTGCCATGGCGACCACTGCCCCCTCGGCAGCCACCCCTGCCCCAACCGCTGGCGACCTCGCCATCGTGTTGCACGCGCATCTCCCCTACGTGCGCTCCAGCGAACCGGGATCGCTGGAAGAAGACTGGTATTTCCAGGCCCTGCAGGAGTGCTATCTGCCCCTGTTGGCGGTGCTGGAGGCCGCCGCCGCCGACCCCACCCAGGCGCCGCGGCTCACCCTGGGGCTTTCGCCCACCCTGCTCTCGCTACTGGCCGATCGGGCCCTCAACGCCCGCTTTCTGCCCTGGCTGGCGATCCGGCTGACGCTGCTGGAGCACGCCTCCGCCGAAACCGCGCCAGCCGCAGCCGATCTGGCCGACCAGCTCAGGACCGTGGCCAGCCAGTGGGAAGCCTGCAATGGCGAACTGGTGCCCCGCTTCCGGCGGCTGCAGCAACAGGGCGTACTCGACCTGATCACCTGCGCCGCCACCCACGGCTACCTGCCCCTGCTGCGGGCGGTGCCGGAGGCGGTGCGGGCCCAGCTGCGCACGGCCGTGCGGGAGCACGAGCGGCAATTGGGCGAGCGGCCCCTGGGGATTTGGATTCCGGAGTGCGCCTACTACGAGGGTCTCGATCAGCAACTGGTGGGTTGCGGCCTGCGTTACTCCCTGCTCGATGCCCACGGGCTGCTGCACGCCCTGCCCCGGCCGCGCTACGGGGTGTATGCCCCGATCTGCTCGCCGGCGGGGGTGGCGTTCTTCGGGCGCGACAGCACGGCAACCCTGCCGGTGTGGAGCGCCAGCCAGGGCTACCCCGGCCATGGCGCCTACCGGGAATTCCACCGGGATCTCGGCTGGGACCTGCCAGAAGAGCTGTTGGAGGAGGCGGGCATCACCAGCCGCCGCCCCCTCGGCCTGAAGCTGCATCGCGTTACCGGCCAGGGCACGGCCCTCGACCGAAAACAGCCCTACGACCCGGCGGCCGCCGCCCGCCAGATTCAGCACCACGCCAAGGACTACCTGCAGGGCCGCAGCGGCGAACTGGCGGCCCTGGGGGGCTCGATGGAGCGGCGGCCGCTGCTGGTGGCGCCGTTTGACGCCGAACTGTTCGGGCATTGGTGGTTTGAGGGCCCGCGCTTCCTGGCCGAACTGTTCCGCCAGGCCACCGCGGAAGGGGTGCGACTGGTGCACCTGCGCGATGTGTTGGCCCAGGGCGAGGCCCTGCAGGTGTGCCGCCCCTCCCCCAGCAGCTGGGGCCAGGGGGGCTACCACGACTACTGGCTCAACGACACCAACGCCTGGGTGGTGCCCCAGTGGCAACGGGCGGCCCAGGCGATGGTGCGGCGCGTGAGCCAGGGGGTGGGCAGCAGTCAGCAACGGGAGCTGTTGCACCAGGCGGGTCGCGAATTGCTGCTGGCCCAGAGCTCCGACTGGAGCTTCATCCTGCGGGCCGGCACCACCACCGAACTGGCCAAGGAGCGGATCGAGCGCCACCTGGATCGGTTCTGGCGCCTGATCGATGCCATCGACCACGGCACCAGCCTGCCTCCGGCCTGGCTGGAAGGCGTGTGCCGCGAGGACGGCCTGTTCCCCAAGGTGGATGCGGCCGACTGGGCGCGGCTGGGCTGAGCTGGGCCAACGGGAACCGCCGATCAGCCGGCGATGCGCACCCAGTGGTTGAACAGGTCTTCGGTTTGGCCGCGGGCCTGCTCGCGGGCGAGCCAGGCATTGATGTACCGGCGCAGGGCCGCATCATCCCCGGCGATCGCCCACACCAGTTCGCTGGCCAGCCGGTCGTCGAACGGAGCGATCAGGCTGGTGCGGGGATGCAGCACGGCCCACGACGATCCACCTTCCGCCGAGGTGAGCAGCCCATCGAAGCGGGCCTGGGCTGCCGGCGTGAAGAACTGCTGCTTGGAGGTGAGCGACAGCAGCTGCAGGCTGAGACGGCCGCCAGGTCCCACGAGCTCATCGCGGATTTGCTCGCGCAGCTCTCCGCTCAGCAATTGCGGATCAGTCACGGCGAGCACCAGCGGCCTGTTCAGCGGCTGCTCGCGCAGGTTCTGCACCACAGGCACCTTGGCATCGGGCACCACCAACGCCAGGTGCACCCGCTGATAGCCCTGGCTGAGCTGGTGACGCACCGCCCGCTGGGGGCTGGTCTGAATCCCGCCAACGGCCAGATCGATGCGCTCCTGATCGAGCCAGCGCTCCAGGTCGGCCAAGCCGGCCTCGCGCACCTCCAGGCGCACGCCGAGGCTGCGGGCCAGGCCATCCACCAGATCCATGTCGTAGCCCACAAGCTCGCCGCGGGCATTGCGGTAGGCCCAGGGCATCCCATCGGCGCGCACGCCCACGCGCAACACGCCGCGCCGGAGGATCGCCGCCAGGGTCACCGGTTCGCTCACCAGATCCTGCAGACGCTGCGGCTGGGGACGGCCAAAAGCGGAGCGCAGGGCCAGCAGCTTGCGGTCGTTGCTGTAGGTGCCCTCGAGGGAGTAGGCGAGGTGGGCACGGGCAGCGGTGCCGAGACCGCCCAGCAGCAGGGCCGAAGCCAGAGCGGCAACCAGCAGGCGGAGGGGACGGAGCCTCAGGGCACCGGTGGCGCGGGCCACCACCAGCACCGCCAGCACCACCAGGCCCTCGAGGGCCAGCACCTTCTCGAAGCGGTAGAGCCACTCCCCGTTGATGTACACAAGCTGCAGCAGATCCAACGGCAGGCCGTGGGCCTGCAGCTCCTGGCGCATCACCGCCTTCAGGCCCGACACGGCCGCCGGGATGGCCGTGAACAGCATCTGCGCCGAATCGGCAGGTTTGAGCGGCTGATCCACATACCAGCCCGCAAATGGGATGAACCACAGGGCCGCCACCTGGCCGAGGGTGGGCAGGGCGAAGCCCAGCGACACCAGGGGCGCAATCTCATCGAGGGCTTCCGGATGGGAGCGGCTGGGATCCAGCACCGCCGAGAGCTCCTGGCGCAGGTTTGCCACCAGCATCGGCAGGGCAATCAGGAGATTGGCGCTGCTGGCGGTGAGGGCAAGGGGGCCCCGCACCACACGCCAGAGCACGGCCGCCGAAAGGGGGGTGAGGGCCAGCACAGCACCGGCACACAGCAGGCTGAGCACCAAAAAGGCCACCAACGACAGCTGAAAGAAGCCCTGGATCCGCAACAGCTGGGGCCAATCCAGCCGCGAGGCATTGAGGGCCGTGAGCGCAAAGATGCCGAACGGAATGATGCGAACCACTAACTTATTGAGGCGTGCAAACAGCTGGCGCATCACCTCCAGGGGCTCCAGCAATCGCTGCTTGCTCTCAATACTCTGCAACAGCACGCCAAGCACTGCGCTGAACAAAACAACAGCTGGAAAATTGTCAGCGGCAAGACCGGAAAAGATATTGTCAGGCAGATACACCTCCAGTAGATCCACCGGCTCTGGCCGCTCAAACAGGCCACCGTGGAAAAACTGTGAGGTGATCAACGGCGGCAGAAAACGGGGAAGGGCCACCACCATCACCCCCCCCGCCAACCAAAGCCCCAGCAACACCAACAACCCAGACCTGGCAAAACTGCGCAACATCCCCGGACGCAGCGAGCCGAAGCCCACAATCAGCTCGCAGATCAGGAACGGCATCACCACGATCTGGGAGGCCTGCAAAAAAACCTTCCCGAGGGGCTTGAGCAACAGGGCCTGCTCCGGCCACCACAGGCCAAGCGCGAGCCCCAAGGGCAACATCAGCAAACACTGGTTGCCAATGGAGCGGGGCCAGACTGCAAACAACAAACGCTTGAGTGCAGCCATGGCCCGCGATGTGCTCACACCAGAAGATTAAACATTGAGGACGGGAGCGTTAGCCGCCAGCGTGATCACAAGGTCATTAAAGTCACGGTCACTAAAACCACTGGAAACGGCAATATCCTCAATTCCATAGGAAATCCCACGAGCTTCTGCCGCAAAGGCAACAAACTGGCTCTGCCCACCAGGGTTGGCTTGAGCGTAGGAACTCAAAAGGTTCTCACGGCTGTCGTTCACCAAAAGGAGCACCCCATAGTTGCGGTCAGCACGGAGAGGCAAAGAGGAAAATGCCTTTTGCTCACCAAAGCCTGGGAGGTCAGTCGAGCTCAGCAGAAGCCCAGACTCCTCAGCCTGTCGGAGTGCCGCAGCGGAATAACCAGCCTGACCAGGCAAGAGTCCTCGATCGGCGCCACCAATCAGCGCACCGGTAACAGGATCCGCCTCATAGAAAGCCAAGCCGTTCTGATTCGCCGCAAGACGACGCACGGTGAGACTCATGCCAGTGATGGGATCAGCCGAACCTGAACCCGACACGGTGAGCAAAGCGCTCACTCCTCCGTCAAAATCGGCCTGAATGGCATTTCCAACCACCTTGAGCTCCTGAAGATTGAGCTCAACACCATTCCGCGTGGCAACAGGCCGCCAGGATCCAGCCGCGATGGAGGTTGAGACCAAACCACTCCCCCCCATGGCTTGCCCCTCTGTGCCGAGCCATCCAGACTCACCGGCCCGGAAAATACGCTCCATGGTTAAAGCATCCGCCGCAGCCCCCCCAGCGTTCTGCAGCAATACAGCCTCTTGGGTGAGGGTTGGGCTAGCAACGCGAACCAGAGAAACATCAATCAAGCCCGAACCCGCATCACCGCGCATGGCCGACACAAGCCTGTCAGCACCAAAGGTCAGCGCCAGCTGGCCCCCATCCTGGGCAACAGCCACATCGGCACTCCACGTGCCAAAGTTCAAATCAAATGCCGTATCAGATGGCCTAAAGTTAACCAGATAAGAAGACAGGGGATCACCATCAAATTGCGCAGTCACCAATCCAGGCGAGGGCAGATTAGAGAACGCCAGTTGGGCAACGCCATTGCGCACCACCCCGGATAACGGATCACTCACTGGTTGACCGTTGCCATCCACGAGCAGCACGGAACCGCTTTGGGGTGTAGCAAATGCTTGCTGCTGGCCCAAGCCGCTGTAGCCCGTTGTGAGCGGTAGTGATCCGTTCAGAATCTCGCGGGCCCTCGCCGATTTTGGCTGAATCACCAAGTCAAGAAGTCCATAAGCACTGGCATCGCTTGCAGCACTGGATTGCACCGATGATTCGGTAACGGCTTGGAGGTACCAGTCGCTGTAGAGCGGTTGATCGTCGGGAGCCTTAGCTGCAAGTGTGTATTGCTCTTCAAGCTCAATATTCAATCCAATCAGCAGACCAGACACTGGCGTGTTGGTTGATCCCGCAGGCGCATCAAGGGCATTGTTACCATTCTGCTGGTTAATGGCATTGGCAGCCAGGTCGTAACCACTACCACCATCCACAATGGTGGCCGACTGAAGAGAGCCCCCAGAGAAGATCAGCCGGACTTTTGCCTGAGAGGCACCCGGAGAATCGGGATTATTACCAGGGATCGAATAAATAACATCAGCAGTTCCATTGGCACTGGCAAAATAGCCTCTCCCGCCCTGGGCAAATGTGGCCCCACTTACCCGCCCGAAGGCATCAATATCAAAGCTGAAGATCGCCAGATCATCGAGCTTGGCCGTTGCAGGCGACCAGTCTTTGTAAAAAGCTGATCCTCGCTTTACATCCACACCCTCAGGAGCCAGCGCCACAATGGCCGGATCAAGCACCTCTACGGTTTGATAGCGAAGCAGGAAGTAGTCGGGATCGGCTTCCGCAATAGCAGCTCCTTGGCCATAACCATATAGACCGGAAATATCGGTACCCGTATCACCTTGATAGTTTGCGTCCTCAGCCGTGGCCCCGAAGTTGTACACGGGGAGAGAAAAAGAATACTCTTTGCCTCCAAATGTGCGTTTGATCGAGCCGTCAGAGCCATTAGGCCCACGATTCGCACGGGTGAAGGAGTAATATCCACTGGCACCCACGCTCACCGGGCGGGTATCCGGCATGCCAATTCCGAGAGCGCCTGGACCAAGTTTCTCATTGCCGTTACTATCAGGCTTGTAGTTGGCCTTATTTGCTGGATTATTAACTTCGGTGCCGTAGGGCACCAAGTTAATCGTGGCAGGCCTAATGCCACCATTGCCCAGGGTCATCACAGGAATACCGAGCCCAATACCTCCAGGGGCTACCTGCTGCTCAAGAACCCTACTGTAGTAATGAGAATCGCCATTAATAATAAAGTCAATACCCTTTTCAGGATCAACCCCTTGCACGAAGCCATTGAGGGCACTGATGTAGCTAATTAGAACCGGATTGGTGTTGTATTGCTTTTTTGTTAGGTTGTCAAAGGTTGCGGCAGCTCCATAGGTGGTGTGATGGGGAGAAATAATTTGCCAACGGGCTTTCGATGACGCAAGATCCTGCTTCGACCAAGCCAACATTTCTTGGCCTTGATCAGGATTTTGAAGATTGAACCCAGAACGAGATAATGCTTCTGCAGGATTGTAGTTATAATCCGGTTTTTCGGGCTTTACCGGAGAGGCGCTGGGATCCGAGGGGAAGAAATCGTAGTAACCGGCATTGGCCAACAACCGCGTACTATCAATAAATTGAATATGAACCAGAGGATTTCCCTCTCCGTCATCCCCCAAAGACACGCTGTAGTAGGCGCCATCAATACCAGTCGGATCAAGGCGACCAACATTAATCTTGGCATCCTTGAAAGCATCTGGACTAACGCCCAAATAACGCATCTGCTGGGCAACATCTTCGCTCAACCATGGAAAGTAATCAAGGAGCTGCTGGAGACTGTTTCCGTAGCGCTGAGCCGCAGCCACACCTCCAGCCTTGGTTACAGCTTCTGCTTGATAAACGTCAGGCCCCCTTGGGGCGCCACCAGGGATTGCCTTGTCAACTTCTTCTTCTAGCAGATAGTTAACATTGGGATCTGCATCACCGAGAAATGAGCTGTAGTCGTGATTGCCGAATGGAAACCAAAAGCGATTGCGATCAGTGGCGCCACCGGGGCCGTCGCCATCGGTTGAATCCGGGTATCCCAATGGATAGTTGTACAAGTTATAGGGCCACTGTGTTCGCCCTGCTGTAGCAGGAGCCCCATCAAGAATCTGCTGAGCATACTTTCCATCAGGATCGACAAACAGAGGGCTCGGATAAGGATAAATATAGGCGTTATAATGCTTACCGATATTAATATCGAGCAGAGTACTGGCGTTGCTGTTGTAAGACAGGTCGCCAAGCTCAACCACATCACTGGGAGCTTGGTCATGAATAAATCGGGCAACCGCCTGTACTGATGGGCCAGCGGCAGCGAATTCACCGCCCGAATCTGAGAAGTTACTGGAATATCCACCAATGTCATGATAGAAGGTTGTTCCCTGAACAACCTCCGTACCGCCGTCTCCAAAGAATGCAATCTTGAAGGGTGCGTTTGCCATTGTTGAGAAAGCAGGCTGGGTGTGGTGGTTGGGAGGTGGGTGTGGGGAGGATAGGGACACAGTCTGCGGCCGAGGGGCTGGATAGTTTGAAGGGCCGCAGGTTGAATACGCTAAGTGTTAGCCAAAAGTAAGGTAGATGAAAAGCTAGACCACGGAAAAGCTTGTTGCGGCAATTCCTACAATCAAATCATTAAAATCTGCATCCGTACGACCCATCGGCAGATCTTCGATGCCGTAGAGAACGCCTCGACCGGGGGCGACAAAACTCAGCATGCCCACAAAACCACCGGAATTCGCCTGGCTATAGGACGACACCAAATCATTCTGATTATTGTTCCGTAAGAGGAGGAGTCCATAGTTTTGAGTAGCATCCAGAGGCAGATCCGTGATCACCAACTCTCCTCCATACTCAGGTAATCGTTCAGAACCCAAGATCAAGCCATCAGTCTGAGCCGACGCAAGGGCAGCCTGCAAGTAGCCGGAATCGCCAGGAAGAAAGGACTGGCCATTCACAACAACCGCACCGGTAATCGAATCCGCCTCATAAAAGGCAAGGCCATTGGCTTGGCGGCCAAGTCGTTGCACGGTGACAGCCAGTGGTCCGGAACCCGGCAGACTCTGGGCGACACCAGTACCTGCAGCGTTGTAGAGAGCGCGAATACCACCGGCAAAAGCAACATCTATCCCATTTGCAGAGATATTGATCGACTCCACTGCCAGTTCTTCTCCAGCAGAATTACGGGCAACAGGAGTCCATTCCCCAGCCGTAATCATCGCCAGAGACGCGGCAGTCGAACCTAAACGCTGCCCCTCAGTTTCCAGCCAACTGCCAGATCCCGATGGAATAAAGATACTGTTGGTGGAGATAGCCGTATTGCTTGCAGCTTCTGCATCTGTAATCAGAACAAGGGGATTCAGCTCACCGCTCCGACGGAGGCCGAGAGAAACCGCACTTGAAACGGAATCAGTTCGAACCAGAGAGAGAGAGACATCTTGTGCAAAATTGATGGCGTTATTGGTAGCTTGAGAGAGGCCACTGGTCCACGATCCATAGGACAGATTGAGGGACTCGGATGCTTCCCGAAAGTTGACCAAATAAGATGAGAGTGGATCACCACCAAACTCCAACGTCACAGCACCAGGTGCAGGGCGCGTTGTGAACTGCAGTGAGGTTGTGCCATCTTGCAGCGTGCGTGAATTCCCACCCGCCAGAAGGGTTCCGTTTCGATCCGTCGCCTGAATGAATCCTTGCTGCGGGGTGGTGTAAGAACGCTGTTTTTCAGTGCCGTTGTATCCCGTTGTGATTGGAAGGGATGCCAGCAACTCCTGAGCCTTACGCGATGCGGGATTCAGAGAGAGCTGAAGACCACCAAATGCCCCCGCACTGAGAGCCTCATAGCCCAGGGCTGTATCGGCGATGAGATACCAGTCATTATAGAGTGAATCATCACGGACAAGATATTGGATTTCCTCGATATTATAATTTAAGGCCACAATAATCGGCCTTACTTCTGGATTGTCTGTTGTGGTGACATAATTCTTTTCAGCTGCAGCTTGTACGGCAAGCTCGTACCCCCTCCCGCCATCCGTCAGCGTCACAGAGTCCAGCCTGCCATCGACAAACGAAAGATCAACCTGAGCGGTTCCCACCCAGGGGGCCAAGGGATCTACGTTGTTCCCATAGATGTTAAAGCCTTGAACCACATGATTGCCACCCTTGGAAGTCATATAGCCTCGACCTCCGTTCACCAATTGAACCCCAGTCACCACACCATTGGTGATGGAGAGCTGAAATCTGGCAAGGTCCGACTTACCTAAGAATTCACCGTTGGGATTTGGGATCCAATCATCCTTTGTTGTCCCTGCAAAGCCAGGTTCAGGTGAAGGACCGCCACTAAGATGATTGGCAATGGCTGGATCTACAACCTCAGCCTCTTCATAGTGGAATAATAGGTAGCCCTCTTCAACTTCAACCCTAGTGGCGCCAAAGCCGTAGCCGTAGAGCCCATTGCGGAATTCATTTCGCTCAGCCTTGTCTCCATCTCCAGACAAACCACTTGCGGCAACCTCTAGGGGAGCCGAGTCTAGGAGATAGGCTTTGGCATCAATATTGGGATTCGTCTTCTTTTTTTCATTCTCCTCTGGAGTTAACTTTGGATCGGGACTAGTGTTCCACTTAAGCGGCTCGTAAACCGAAGTCCCATAGGGAACCTGAATCTTTTTCGAAAGATTACGGCCCGAGTTTCCATTGGTTATAAACGGGATACCAAGCCCGATACCACCGGCCTTGCTTTCCAGAACACGTTCATAATAATGATCGTGGCCGTTATAGTAGGCATCAAACGATCCTTCGGGCAGCGCATCAAGCAAGCGCTGCATATAGGGATTGCTCATGTGATCATCGGGCTGCCTATCTGCCCAACGCCCCGAAGCATATACAGTGTGATGGCCAGTAATCACCTTCCATGTCGCCTTGGACTTTGCAAGCGAGTCTCGCAGCCAGATAAATTGGTCGTAGCCATTATCTGGATCATTAGTTGTATCAGCAGAAGCAGGTGAAGCCGGATTGCTCGGGTTATAGCGCAATGAAAACTGCTTATTTTCCGCAACTTCATTCTCATACCGACCGGTGACCGGATTCCACACCTTCATTCCAGAAGGATTCCAGACTTCAAAGCCTGCATTAACATTCAATCGCTCCGTATCAAGCTGAAAAAACTCGATCAGTGGCGTTTCTACTGTTCCACCAAAACTAATCGAGTAGTAAGCTCCACGATTGCCTGTTGGATCAACGGCACCAACATTCAGGCGAGCCTGATCCTCCCCAAGAAGAGATGGATTGGCAAGATAAGGCAAGAAGTAATCAATCGCCGCTCGCACCGAAGTGGTTGATGAGGGGCCAACCGGATTACCCGTGGGATTCCCATCAAAGTCGTAAGGGGTAACACCAACCTGGCCATAGCCAACTTCCATGCCATAGTCGTGATTGCCAAGGGCACCCCAGAAATGATTTTTCTGGTCAGAACTGCCACCCGGTTGTTCGTTGTCTAAAGGGTTTGGAAAACCAAGAGGAAAGTTATAAACGTTATAAGGCCAGGATTTTTGGCCGTCCTGCACCGCAGATCCATTAACCGATAGATAGGCACCAGAGAGATACTCTGGAGAAGGATACGGGTAAATAAAGTTATTATAGTACTGGCCAATTGAAATGTCTTGAACGGTGCTGCCGCCTGCGTTGTAGGCAAGATCACCGATGGCAAGCAACTCACTGGGTTGCCAGCTTTGCACCAGGCGACTGACAGCCGCTGGCCCAGGCCCGAAGGAGTTGGTGGGCACAAAGCCTCTGCCTCCGCTGCCAACGTTGTAGTAAAAGGTTGTTCCTGAGGCAGCAGGCCCGCCAGTATCAGAGATGAGGGCAAGGGTCAGACGCTCGCCGTTAAGACTGGCTGAAGACACTGGCAGAAGAAGGCCTAATTTGCATCAATCAAAGGTCCGGAGATTTTGATTGTCAATTGATGAAGTACTGAGATGAAGCAATTCTTCTCAACCGGTTCGTCCTCGCCCATGCAACTCAACCAACGGGCCAGAGCAGCCTGAATCCGAGTTTGAGCTCACGCCCCCGCATCTCCATCAGTCCCCAACGCACGCTCCAGGGGGCTGTCAAAAACAAGCGGAGCATGGCCCCCAGTAATTGGGGCACCGAAAGGGTATTGGCCAGGAAGCCATACCAGAGTGGATTCGGCAGGGAGAAAAAAGTGGTGAAGAAGGCCCGCAGTTGCGCTTCAGGAAAGCGCATCAACTTCTCCAGGCCAAACTGATACAGCGCGTGCTTGCGCCGCAGCGGCATCGGCCACAGGGCCTGCCAGCCAACACGGGCTATCACGGCTGATCCCAGGGAGGGATTCACCATGGCTGCCGCCACCGCTTCAGCCACCGCCGGTGCCCGGCGCAGCAGCCCGCCCACCATGTATCCAGACGCTGGATGCACCATCGAGGCGGCACCACCAAAGCCCAGCACTGGCTGCTGCAGATCCGGCAGGGGAAGATTCATCGGGAACAGGCAGAACTCCTCGTGCTGCACCTCCAGCACGTCCACCCCCCGATGGGCTAATCGCCGCTGCAGCCGGTTCTTGAGCACGTCGTAGGGCACAGGCGGCGCCAGGGCAAGGGAGGTTTCCTCCACAAAAAACACTCCATCCCCCAGATCCATGGCATAGAGAAAGGTGGGCGGCTGCTGGCACTCCTCACTGCTGAGGTGATCGCAGCGGTAGTCCATCAACACAAACTGGCCGGGCTCCACCGGTGGCTTTGAAAAGCGGCCCACGATTCCATAGGCCGCCTGACCCGCCACCGGCCCCTCATCGGGTCGCTGCAGCAAAACCGGCTCGTGGCCCGTGGCATCCACCACGAGCCGGGCCCGATAGCGGGCACCCTCCAGCGTGATGAGCTCGCTGACTGCCCCTTCCTCCAGCAACTGCACCTCGGCCGCTTTGCCCTGCAGCAGCTCCACCCCACCGCGTTCGCAGGCATCCAGCCAGTGCTGCTGGAGGGCCTGGCGGTTGAACAGGCCGTAATCCCGGTGGTGACGGGTGGGCTGATTGGCGGCATCGCCTGAATGACTGGAGCCAGCCCCGAAATAACTCACGGTGTCGCTCCAGCGGTGCTCCAGCAGATGGGCCAGGCCGAGCGCGTCTACCTCCTCGCCCCAGATGCCGTAGGTATTCGGCCAAGGGGCACGGGGGTCATGGGGGGCCAGCAGGGCCACCTGCAGGCCCTGGTCCGCCAGGGCAGCTGCAATGCCCAGGGCCGCCGGGCCACCGCCGAGCACCAGCACGTTGAAGGCCGCCATCACGCCGGTACGTTGTGCCCACATGCTGCATCAGAGGCCATGGTCGAGAGTTCTCGCCGCTGGCTCGTTGTGCTGTTCGCGCTGCTGGCGGGCACCTGGCTGGCGATCGGCACGGCCGCGGCGCCGGCGATAGCACCAGCGATGGCACCGGTGATGGCGGCTCAGAGCGCTCTCCAGGGAAGCCGGCCCTTCACCCTGCAGGTGGCCGTTGATGTTGGCAACGTGCACCGTTTCTCGGCGCGGGAGAAGACTTACACCGTGGAAGGCACCCTGCGGGTGGCGGCACCGGCGGCGGTGATGGCACGGCTGCAGGCCGCTGGCGTGGAGCCGGTGGAGTTGGTGCGCTTCCAAAACCAGGTGGAACCCTGGAATTCCCTGATGGAGCCAGCCAGTGGCCTGCTCCAGCTCGGTGGCTTCTGGGGCCGGGACTACCGCTTCAACGGGAATTTTTATTCCGACGAAATCGATTTCAGGGGCTATCCCTTTGGCACCTTGCCCTTACGGCTGAGCCTGGTGCCCGTGAGTAGCGCCAACGGTGCCATCCGCGCCTATCCGTTTGACCCAAGCGAATCGAAAGGACTCAGCGGGCCGCTTGCATTCCGGCTTGCTGCCGATCCCGCCGATTCGAGCGTGAGCCGCCAAACCAACATGAATGGCTACAAGCTCAAAGGCTGGAAGCTGATGAACGAAGCCGGTGGCGTGGAGATGCAACTGCTCTACACACCCATTGGCTGGGCCTCGCTGGTGAAGTGGCTGCTGCCGCTGGCGATCACCATGGTGGTGATGCTGCTCACGCCAAATCTGCGCAGCAGCTTCAGCTCGGAGCGCCTTGCCATTCCACCGGTGATCCTGCTCACACTGGTGTTCATGCAGCAGGCCTATCGCGATTCCCTGCCGTCGCTGCCCTACCTCACGGTGCTCGATGGGCTCTATGCCTTTTCCTATCTGGTCACCCTGGTGTTCTTCTGCGAGTTCATCTGGTGCGCCAACCGCATCCACCAGCATGGCGATCAGCCGAGCCCACAACTATCCAGGCGATTTGATCGCCTGGAAACCACCCTCCAGCTCGCCAGCCTCGCGGGCTACACGGTGCTGCTGGTGTGGGCCCTGAGCAATGGGTAGGAGAAGCCGCCCTAGACGATCTGGAGATCCAGCACCGCCCGGTTATTGAGCCGGTAGGCCTCCGCTTCGATGATGTGGCGCTCGGGATCGGCAATCACCTCGAGCTGGTGGGTGCCGGGGGCCAGATTCAACGGCACGGTGAAGCTTTCGCTCGCACCGGCGGCCAGCCAAGGCAGGCGCAGATAGCGGTGGCTGCTGTACTGATCGTTAACCACCACCGCAACACCCACATCGCTCACATCCATGGCCCCACGATTGGCCACGGTGAAGTGGGCGTCGCCACCCTCTACGCGCAGGTCTTCCACCCCCAGATCACTCACCAGTTGATGCAACTGCTGGAGCGGATAGAGCACCAGACGCTCCAGCTTGCGCAGGCGTGTCCCCGGGTGTTCATGGTGGAGATGGCCGCCGTGGCGCAGGTCGGTGCTGCAACCGTGGAGGTGCAGATGGGCTCCGGGGTCAGGAATGGTGACGCGGCCGCAGGCCGGGTCGGTGTCGTAGAAGCCGCAGCAATCCCACTGCAGCGAGCGGCCCAGATAGCGGATCGGATCGCCGGGGGTGCCTGGATCCTCCGGGGCCAGGCGGTAGTGCTGGAGCAGTTGGTAGATGCTGCGGGATGCCGTGCCAGCGCTGGCTTCACTGCTGGCCACCGCGGTGTTGCGGCGCTGCTGGCCCATGCACAGCTTGGAGGCCACCGTGATCACCAGGCTGTCCCACTGCGATAGCAGGCGCAGGCCGTAGATCGGCGCCTCCGGCAGCCGGCCCTCGCCCTTCAGCAGGGTGATCGCCCGGGCCACCAACTCCTGCAGCGGCTCACCGTCGGTGGGGCCCAGCGCCGCGAGATCCACCGGTGTGCGCACCGCCGTGGCATCGCCGCTGAAGCACACGTAGGGGAAGTGGCCGCTGCCGTCGCCGGAACGCAGGGCCCGGATGCCCCCATCACTGGCCTGGCATTTCCAGATGGTGGTGTCACCACCCTCCGGATCCTGCAGGAAGGTGAGCTCACCGTTGTCGATGCTGGTGGTGGTGCCCAGCCCCAGCACATCACCCTTGAGCGGAATCTTCTCCAGGGGCAGGTGCTCACGCACATCCCCCTGAATCAGGTCACTGATGGTGTTGGCGATCCAGAAGTCGGCCATGGCGATGGGCCCTGGCCTCAGGCGTCGGGTGCGGGGGTGCTGTCGTCGCTGGCCGCGGGATCCACCACGGCCCCCTCAGCGCCAACCTCCTCCTCGGGAGCCGGCGGCACCAGCACCACCTCAGATAGGCGATCGCCAGAGTCGAGCTTCTGGAGGCGCACGCCCGTGGCCGCCCGCGACTGCTGGGGCACCGCATCGGCCTTGGTGCGCACGATCACGCCGCGCTCACTCACCAGCAGCAACTCCTCGCCGGCACCGAGCACCTTGAGGCCCACCAGGGCATCGCCATCCCGACGGAACTTCATCGCCCGCAGACCCATGCCAGCCCGCTTCTGCAGCCGGAACTGATCCACCGGCACCCGCTTGCCCAGGCCGCTGGCGGAGGCCACCAGCACCCACGGACCTTCACTCGGAGCAGCCTCCTCGCCGTCGGCCTCGTCGCCCTCCTCGTCGTCGCCGGTGGCACTGCTGGCCACCCGGTCGGCGAGTTCGGCGGGGAGCACATCCATGCACACCAGATGGTCGCCATCCCGCAGGTTCATGGCGCGCACGCCACGGGCGGTGCGGCCGAGGGGCCGCAGTTCCTCATCGCTGAGGCGGAAGTGGATGGTCATCCCGTTGTGGGAGCCGATCAGGATGCTGTCGCCGGGCAGCGCCAGCCGCACCCAGGTGAGGGCGTCGCCCTCCTCCAGGGAGATGGCGATCAGGCCGTTGGAGCGGATGTTGGCGAAGGCCGAGAGGCGGGTGCGCTTGATGTAGCCGCCGCTGGTGAGCATCACCAGCACGCCGTCGTCGGTGAATTCGCTCACCGCCAGCAGCGAGGTGATCTGCTCCTCGCGGGGAATCGGCAGCAGCTGAACGATCGGTGTGCCCTTGGCGGTGCGGCTGCTGATCGGCACCCGATAGGCCGGCACGGTGTACACCACGCCGCGATCGCTGAAGAGCAGGAGGTTGTCGTGGTCGTTGCAGCTGATGAACAGCTTCACGGCCTCCTCGCCCTGGCTGCGGGTGCCGGCCTTACCGCGCGTGCCCCGGCTGGTGGCCTCGAACTCATTCACCGGCATCCGCTTGAGGTAGCCGTTCTCGGTGAGCATCACCACCGAGCGCTCGTTGGCGATCAGGTCGATGTCCTCGAGGCCACCTTCAAGGTCGAGGATTTCGGTGCGGCGAGGTGAGGCGTAGCGCTCCCGCAGGGCGGTGAGCTCGTCGGTGATGATCCCGAACACCCGCTCACGGCGGGCCAGGATGTCTTTGTAGTCGGTGATCTTGGCGAGCAGATCTTCGTGCTCCAGCCGGATCTTGTCTGCCTCCAGGGCAGTGAGGCGGCGCAGCTGCATCTGCAGGATCGCGTCGGCCTGCACGTCGGTGAGGCCGAACTCCTCAATCAATCCGCTGCGGGCCGTGGCCGTATCGGCAGCCGAGCGGATCAGGGCGATGATCGCGTCGAGGTTGTCGAGTGCGATTAACAAACCCAGCAGGATGTGATCGCGCTCCTCGGCCTTGCGCAGCAGGAAGCGGGTGCGGCGCTCGATCGTCTCGACCCGGAAGTCGAGGAACACCTCCAGCATCCGGCGCAGGTTGAGCAGCACCGGCTCGCTGCCCACCAGGGCCAGCATGTAGGCGTTGAAATTGCTCTGCAGCGGCGTGAGCTTGAACAGGTTGTTCAGCACCACCTGCGGGTAGGCGTCGCGTCGCAGCTCGATCACGATCCGCATGCCGTCGCGATCGGATTCGTCGCGGATGTCGGCGATGCCCTCGAGCTTCTTGTCGTTCACCAGCTCGGCGATGCGCTCGATCAGCGCGGCCTTATTGGTTTGGTAAGGCAGTTCCGTGATGATCACGGCATCGCGATCGGGCCGGCCTGCGGCCTCGGTGGTCTCAATGGAGGCCACGCCGCGCATCGTCACCGAGCCGCGGCCGGTGGCATAGATCTCGCGGATGCCGCTTCGGCCCAGGATCTGGCCGCCGGTGGGGAAGTCGGGGCCGGGGATCAGGGCCGTGAGCTCCCGGTCGCTGAGCTCGGGGTTGGCGATCAGGGCCAGCAGGCCATCGATCAGCTCGCCGGGATTGTGGGGCGGGATATTCGTGGCCATCCCCACGGCAATGCCGGAGGAGCCGTTGAGCAGCAGCTGGGGCAGCCGGGCCGGCAGCACCGTGGGCTCCTGCTGGCTGCCATCGAAGTTGTCGACGAAATCAACGGTTTCGCTCTCGATGTCCTCCAACAGGGCATCGGTGGTGAGCGACTGCAGCCGCGATTCCGTATATCGCATGGCCGCCGGCGGGTCGTTGTCGACCGAGCCGAAGTTGCCGTGACCGTCGATCAGCGGCATGCGCAGGGAGAAGTCCTGCGCCATCCGCACCAGGGCGTCGTACACGGCGGTGTCGCCGTGGGGGTGGTACTTACCGAGCACCTCACCCACCACACGGGCGCATTTGCGGTAGGGCCGGTCGCTGGTGAGGCCCAGCTCGTACATCGCGTAGAGGATCCGGCGATGCACGGGTTTCAGGCCGTCGCGGGCATCGGGCAGGGCCCGGCCCACGATCACGCTCATCGCGTACTCCAGGTAGGAGCGCGACATCTCGTTGCGCAGGTCGGTCTGGATGATCCGTCCGTCGGAGTCTCCGGGGGTCAGGGCTCCGGTGGATTGGGTCATGCAGAAGCGCCTTCAGCAGGACCGATTTTACTGATAGATGCCCTGAAAACCCACCCGACCGTTCCGGCCCTTGCCCAAGTCGTTCGCCAGCGCCCCCAACCCCTCCCCGGATCGGAGCGAGATGGGCCTGCGCGCCCTCCAGCAGGCCGGAGACCTGCAGGTGCGCACGGCGGCGGAGTTCCGGGCCCTGGCGGGGGAGCAGGGGCTGGAGCAGGCCTTCGCCGCCACCCACGTGGTGGCCGCCGCCGATGCCGGCTTCACCGACCAATTCAGCCTCCACCTGGGCCTGGGCCCCACCGACCCGCCCATCCGGCTGCGCCAGGCCCGGGTCGATGGCGTGGAGGCCCTCTGCGGCTGTGGATCGGGTGAGCTGGTGTTGCCCGCAGCCGCGGCACCGGTGCTGGCCGCCTTGCTGGCCGGCCGTTCGGTGCACCTGGCCGCCACCGGTGCGGCCACGGCCCTGCAACCGCGGCGGGAGCTGCATACGGGCCTGCGGCTGGAGCAGATCGGCACCGCCCGACTGGAGCTGCAGCGCGCCATCGGTGAGAACGGCATCGTGGCGGTGAGCAGCGCCGCCGGCCTCACCCCCACGGCCCTGGGGCCACTGCTGGGCCCCTACGGCAGCGCCCTCTACGGCTGTGGCGGCGCCGGCAGCATCGGCCTCACCATGCCGGGCCTGGCCCAGCTGGGGCCCGGCTCACCCGTGCTGGTGGGGGGTGGCCTGGGCTGGGTGCTGGGGGCCGGCAGCGCCCATCAGCCAGGGGTGCCGCGCTCGCCCCT
Organism: Prochlorococcaceae cyanobacterium; assembly: GCA_040399185.1. GTDB lineage: Bacteria > Cyanobacteriota > Cyanobacteriia > PCC-6307 > Cyanobiaceae > UBA5018. Next base: position 11,456 of record JBBASQ010000019.1, on the reverse strand, counting down.
CGGCCACGCCCTCGCCCCCGGCGCCAGTGCCGCGGTGGGGGTGGAGCTGCAGGCCCTCGATCCCCAGTGGGTGCGGCCCTGCCGCTTCGAGGGGCACGGCCCCGGGCTGTTGGTGGCGATCGCCGCGCCGGTGCCCCTGCTCAACCTGGCCATGGCACGCCAGGCCGCCGCCGGGCCCGAGCTGCTGGAGGCCCCGGTGCTGGATCTGGCGATTCCGCGGCGGCTCAAGCCGAGCCTGGGGCGGGTGAGCTACGCCGAACTTCTGGGCGGCACCATCCACGTGAATGGGCGCCGCCTGCGCGCCGCGCCGGCCTGCAGTCCCCACCTGGCGGAGGCCGCCGCCCTGCATCTGGCCACGGAGCTGCGGGAGGGACGCATGCCCCTGCGGCTGCCCGTTCGTCCGCTGGGCCCACGCTCCACCCTGGTGCCCCTGGAGGGCTAAGGGAGGGGCCCGAAACCACGTTTAAGCTCCGCCTCACTGGATCACAGCCGCCGCGCCATGGCCGAAACCCCCACCTCCAGCAACGCCGGCAGCGAGGGCGGGGGGGTGCCCACCGTGGAGAGCTCAATCACCCTGCCGCCGCGCACCCCGGCCCACGAGCCCGGAGAGGCCGAAGGCGGCGAGTGGGAGCTGCTGGTGGGCAAGGTGCGCGACTGGTTTGCCAGCGGCCAGGCCGCCAGCCTCTGGGCCCAGAGCCGCACGCCGCTGGTGGCGCTCGCGGCCCTGGTGGCCACGCTGATGGTGCTGCGGGTGTACGGAGCCCTGATCCAGGCCATCGAGAGCATCCCCCTGCTGCCGGGGCTGCTGGAGCTGGTGGGTGTGATCTGGGTGGTGCGCTTTGGCGTGCCGCGCCTGGTGCGCAGCAGCGACCGCAACCAGCTGGTGGGCTCCCTGCGCAGCCGCTGGGAGGCGTTCCGGGGGCGCTGAGCTCGGGCTCCATAGCGCGAAACGGCAGCCCTCCGCCAGGCCGATTGATAGTTTGACGCGATTGCGTCAGCGTTCCTGGTGGAGATTCAGCTCGGTCGTTCCCGCACCGTTCGCCGCGCCTACGGCATCGACGAAATCGCCCTGGTGCCCGGCGGGCGCACCGTTGATCCTGCCGTCACCGACAGCAGCTGGACCCTCGGCGGCATCAGCCGCGAGATCCCGATCATTGCCAGCGCCATGGACGGCGTGGTGGACGTGGGGATGTGTGTGGAGCTCACCAAGCAGGGCGCGCTGGGCGTGCTGAACCTGGAAGGGGTGCAGTGCCGCTACGACGACCCCAACCCCGTGCTCGACCGCATCGCCTCGGTGGGCAAGGACGAGTTCGTGCCCCTGATGCAGGAGCTCTACAGCCAGCCGGTGCGCGAAGACCTGATCCGCAAGCGCATTGCCGAGATCAAGGAGAAGGGCGGCATCGCCGCCGTGAGTGCCACCCCGGTGGCGGCAATCCGGTTTGGCAAGGCCATCGCTGAAGCCGGCGCCGACCTGTTCTTTGTGCAGGCCACCGTGGTGAGCACCGAGCACATCGGCCCCGAGGGACAGGAAAGCCTGGATCTCGAGGCCCTCTGCCGCGATTTCGGCGTGCCGGTGATCATCGGCAACTGCGTCACCTACGACGTGGCCCTGAAGCTGATGCGTGCCGGCGCCGCCGGCGTGATGGTGGGCATCGGCCCCGGTGCGGCCTGCACCAGCCGCGGCGTGCTGGGCATCGGCATCCCCCAGGCCACCTCCGTGGCCGACTGCGCCGCCGCCCGCGACGACTACTTCAACGAGAGCGGCCGCTACGTGCCGATCGTGGCCGACGGCGGCATCGTCACCGGCGGTGACATCTGCAAGTGCCTGGCCTGCGGCGCCGATGCCGTGATGATCGGCTCGCCGATCGCCCGCGCCGCCGAAGCCCCGGGCCGTGGCTTCCACTGGGGGATGGCCACCCCCAGCCCGGTGCTGCCCCGCGGCACCCGCATCAAGGTGGGCACCACCGGCAGCCTGGAGAAAATCCTGCGCGGCCCGGCCGGCCTCGACGATGGCACCCAGAACCTGCTGGGCTGCATCCGCACCTCGATGGGCACCCTGGGCGCCCGCACCCTGAAGGAAATGCAGCAGGTGGAGGTGGTGGTGGCCCCCTCCCTGCTCACCGAGGGCAAGGTGTATCAGAAGGCCCAGCAGCTGGGCATGGGCAAGTAGGGCCCAGCCCTATCGTGAAGGTGTGGGGGCTACGGCTCGCACACTCCTCACACCCCCGGCCCGGCGAGCCCGGGCCTTTTGTCTTCTGCAACGCTTCACCGGGGCTGAGTGGTGTGCCCCGGTGACCATTGCTAAATTCCGGGAAACCTGATCCTCACAAGGATGTCCAGCGCTGCTGCCGTCACCGACGCCTCCTTCGAGCAGGACGTTCTCAAGAGCGACGTGCCTGTGCTGGTGGATTTCTGGGCTCCCTGGTGCGGCCCCTGCCGGATGGTGGCCCCGATCGTGGATGAGATCGCCAAGGAGTTCGAAGGTCGCATCAAGGTGTTCAAGCTCAACACCGACGAGAACCCCAACGTGGCCAGCCAGTACGGCATCCGCAGCATCCCCACGCTGATGGTGTTCAAGGGCGGCCAGAAAGTGGACACCGTGGTGGGAGCCGTGCCGAAGACCACCCTCTCCGGCACCATCTCCAAGTACCTCTGAGCCTCCCTCCTTCCAGCCTCGGGCACAGTCCGCTCGAGGCCCTGGCCGAACAGTTGCAGGGCCATCCGCAGCGCCGCCTGATCGAGCGCTCGCTGGTGGCCCTTCTCCACCTCTGCCGCAACGAACCCGGCTACGACGAGTGGCGCCTGATCAGTGGCGCCCTGGCCGACATCAGCGAGGCGATGGAGGTGTTCCACCCGCGCCGGAGTTCGCGCAAGATCACCGTCTTCGGCTCGGCGCGCACCAGCGCCAGCGATCCCTGCTACCGGATGGCGGAGGAGGTGGCCCAGTTGGCGGTGGCCGCCGGCTTTGAGGTGATGACCGGGGCCGGCGGCGGCATCATGGAGGCCGCCAACCAGGGGGCTGGCTGCGAGAACAGCATCGGCCTCAACGTGGATCTGCCCTTTGAGCAGCATCCCAACCGCACGGTGAGCAGCTGCGCCGGGCGGCTGCTGCACTTCCGCTACTTCTTCACCCGAAAGCTCTTCTTTCTGCGGGAGAGCGATGCGGTGGTGGTGCTGCCGGGCGGTTTCGGCACCCTCGATGAGCTGTTTGAATCCCTCACCCTGATCCAGACCGGCCGCACCCCGCCGATGCCGCTGGTGCTGCTGGCGCCCGAGGGCGACCCGTTCTGGGAGGGCTGGCAGCGCGACATGCACCAGGGCCTCGCGGCCCGGGGACTGATCTCACCGGAGGACAGCGACCTGCTGATCGCAGCCCACAGCGCCCAGGAGGCGGTGGAGCGCATCTGCCGCTTTTACCGGGTGTTCCACGCCGCCAACCTCGGCCACGACCGCATCGAACTGCTGCTCAACACGCCGATCACCTCCGACCATCTGGCCGAGCTCAACCGCGTGTTCGACGACCTGGTGGATGAGGGCGTGATCCAGGCCAGCGAAGCCTGCGACGACGCCGGGATCCTGCGGCCCTGCCTGCGCTTCCACTTCGACAAACGCCGCATCGGCCGGCTGTACCAGCTGCTGGATCACCTCAACAGCCTGGCGCTGCCGCCCTGCGAGGCGCTAGAGCATCCTGGCCAACGGTTAACGGGCCAGCAGGCATGAGCCGCATCGGGCTGATCGACTACGGCATGGGCAATCTGCACTCGGTGCAGCGGGCCTTCGAGCGCCTCGGCGCCGAGATCGTGCCGGTGCAGGGCGCCGCCGACATGGTGGCCTGCGACGCGCTCGTCCTGCCGGGCGTGGGGGCCTTTGATCCGGCGATGGAACGGCTGGAGAGCGGTGAGCTGGCCGAAGCGATCCGTGGCTGGTGCGAGGCCGGCGGCGCCCTGCTTGGGATCTGCCTGGGGCTGCAGCTGCTGTTCGAGGGCAGCGAGGAGGGCACGCGGCCGGGCCTGGGCCTGATCCCCGGCCAGGTGAAGGCGCTGCCGCGCCGGCCCCGCCATCCCATTCCCCACATGGGCTGGGAGCCGCTGGTGCCTGGAAGTCCCAGTCCGCTGCTCCCCCCCGACGGGGCAGAGGCCTGGATGTATTTCGTGCACTCCTTCGCGGCCGTGCCCAGCGATCCAGCGGTGGTGACGGCCAGCGTGGCCTTCGCGGAGGAAGCCGTGACGGCGGCGGTTTGGACGGGGGCGATCGGCGCCTGCCAGTTCCACCCAGAGAAATCGAGCCAGGCCGGCGAAGCCCTGCTCGGCCGCTGGCTGGCCTGGCTGGAGCAGCGGTCGGCGCCATGAGCCTGCGGCTCAGCGGCGGCCGCAAACTCCAGAGCCCTCCAGGGCTCACGGCCCGGCCCACCCCAGCCCGGGTGCGGCAGGCGGTGATGAACATGCTCGCCGCAGACCTCACCGATTGCCGCTGGCTCGACCTCTGCAGCGGCAGCGGTGTGATGGCCTGCGAGGCCCTGCAGCGCGGCGCGGCGCAGGTGGTGGCGATCGAGCAAGACCGGCGCAACGCCGCGGTGGCCCGCTCCAATCTGCAGGCCGTGGCGGCCGCACTGGATGGGCGGGAGGTGCGTGTGCACCAAGGCGAAGTGCTGCGCTGGCTGCAGGCCGGGCGATCAGCCAGCGGCTACCCGCGCTTCACCCTGATCTACGCCGATCCGCCCTACGCGGCAGGCCTGTACCCGGCCCTGCAGGACGCGGTGCGGCAGGGCGACTGGCTCGAACCAACCGGAGAGCTGTTGCTGGAGTGCGCCAGCGCAGCTCTTCCGGAGATCAACGAGGGTTGGGAGCTGCTTGCTCAGCGCCGCTACGGCACCACAACGGTGCTGCGGCTTGGCCAGCAGCCGTGATGGGAGCCTCAGCCGTCGAGCAGGCTGCCGCGGCGGTACTGGTTCCAGGCGGCCACGAACAGACCGGTCAGGGTCACGGGAATCAGACCGAGCACGATGCCGCAGAGCAGGGGTTCGATCATGGGGTGGCCGATGGGGCGGGCGAGGCACAATTCTTCCACGCCCCAGGCCCTGGCTGCGACCAACCCGACAGTTCTTGACGCCTCCCCTCGCCACCGAACCCAGTAGCGCCGTGCTCACCGGCGCCAGTCGCCGCGGCCTGGTGGCCGCCCTGGTGGTAGCCGCCGCAATCGCCTGCATCGTGGCGGTGCTGCTGGTGCTACCGGCCGCTCGCACCGATCCCTACACCCGCCAGACCCTCGACCTGCAGGGCTCAGCGGAGAACGGCGGCCGTCTGTTCATGATCAACTGCGCCGGCTGCCATGGCATCGCCGCCCAGGGGCTGGTTGGGCCCAACCTGCACGGCGTGAGCACCCGCAAGAACCAGCGGCAGCTGATCCAGCAGGTGGTGAGCGGGCGCACCCCACCGATGCCGCGCTTCCAGCCCGAACCCCAGGCCATGGCAGATCTGCTGGCCTATCTCAATAGCTTGGTGTGACGGCACTGCCCCGGGTGGCCGTGGTGCTGGTGGAACCGGCCGGCCCCCGCAACGTGGGCGGCGTGGCCCGGGCGATCGCCAATTTCGGCGGCGATCCCCTGCAGCTGGAGCTGCGCCTGGTGGCCCCCCGTTGTGATCACCTGGGCGAGGAGGCCCGCCAGATGGCCGTGCATGCGGGGCCCCTGCTGGAGCAGGCCGCGGTGTTCGGCTCGCTGGCCGAGGCCCTCGCCGACTGCGGCCGGATCGTGGCCACCAGTGGCCGGGGGGAAGGGGAACCGATGCCGCCCCAGGAGCCAGACGGTGCCCTGGGCTGGCTCCTGGGCGCACCGAGCCCTGGGGACGGCACCGCCGTGGTGTTCGGCCGCGAAGACCGGGGGCTCAGCCGCGACGAGCTGCTGATGGCGGGCCGGCTGGTCACGATCGACACCGGCCCGGCCTACGGCTCCTTGAACCTGGCCCAGGCCACTGCCGTGGTGTTGCAGCGGCTGCGGGTGCAGGCCACTGCAGGGCCGCACCCCCAAAGCAGCACCCATCACGCCACCGATCACACCCCAATCCCCGGCGCCGCGGGGAGGGAGCCGGCCCGGCGCCAGGGGCTCGAGGATCTGCTCAGCGATGCGGAGGCGCTGCTGCTGGAGGTGGGCTTTCTGCATCCGCACACGGCCCATGCCCGCATGGCCAAGGTGCGCGGCCTGCTGCAGCGCGGCCAGATCGACGATGGCGAAGTGGCGCTGCTGCGGGGCATGGTGCGGCAGCTGCGCTGGGCCAGCCGCCGGCTTCCCCCCGAGGGGGAGACCCCTTAGCGTGCGGGCCAACCAGCTTCCCTGCCCGTGACGGCCGGCCGCCCGCCCCGCCCCCCGAAACGCGCCTGGGCCCAGCCGCTGCGGCTGGTGTTGCGTTTGGCGGTGATGGGGCTGGGGCTGGGGGTGCTCACCGGCACCGTGCTCAAGCTGCTTGCGCCCCAACTGGCCAGCGGCGCCGCCAGCCGGCCCTCAAGTGGCACGCCAGCCCCACCCCAGATCCCCCAGCTCAAGGGGGGGGTGAGCCTGGGGAGCTTCGAGCCGCGCACCGAACTCCCGGCGCTGAGCCAGCGCTGGGCGCAGCTCGCCGCCGTTCACAAAGATCTCAAGGCCTCAGCCTTCCTGCTGGTGCTCGACGACGGGCGTTACGCCCAACTCCAGCCCGACCTGCCGATGCCGGCGGCCAGCTCGATCAAGACGCCGATCCTGCTGGCGGGGCTGGAGGATTTCGATGCCGGCAAGCTGCGCTGGAACGAGCCGCTCAAGCTCACCAAGGAACTGGTGGGCGGCGGTGCGGGGTGGATGGCCAGCCGGCCGGTGGGAACCCGCTTCCCGTTCTTCGAAGCGGCCACCGAGATGATCCGGGTGAGCGACAACAGCGCCACCAACCTTCTGATCAAGCAACTGGGCGGCAAGACCGCCCTCAACGCCCGCTTCCAGGCCATGGGCCTGCCGGCCACGGTGGTGAACAACTGGCTGCCGGATCTGGGCGGCACCAACACCACCAGCAGCCGCGATCTGGCCCACTCGATCGCCATGGTGGACACCGGCAAGATGCTCAGCCCCCGGGCCCGCGACCTGTTCCGCGAAATCATGGGCAGCTCGCGCACCAACACGCTCATCCCGCTGGGGGTACTGCAGGGCCTTGGGAAAGACGCCGCCGACCCCGACAGCGAACTGCTGGCCTACGGAATCAAGGTGTACAACAAGACCGGCGACATCGGGATCGCCTACGCCGATGGCGGCTTGATCCAGCTGCCGAACGGCCAGCGCGCCGTGGCAGCCTTCATGGTGAAGGGGCCGTTCAACGATCCCCGCTCCACCGACCTGATCCGCGCCATGGCCGCAGAAGTGGCCAAGACCCTCGTGGGGAAGAAGCGATGAAGCACCGCGCATGGACTGTTCTGCTGGGCGGTTTGACGGCGCTGGGGGCTCCCGCTGGAGCGGCATTCGCCCAGGCCACGCCAGCTCCAGCTCAGGCCCCTGCCACCGAGCTGCGCCCACAGGCGGTGGCGCCCCTGCCCGGCGCCCTGGATGGGGTGCTCGTGGTGAATGACAACAACCCCGAGCTGATCACCGCCCCCGGGATCCTGATCTCCACTTTTGCGGGCAAGGGGCGGGGCGTTCCGGAGGCCCACCTGGATCAGCCGCTGAACGGCCGCTTCGACCTGTTCAGTCACCACGTGTATGCGGGCAAGCCCGAATCACTCGATTCCACCCTGTGGATCGCGGTGCTGGCCCAGCCCCGGGGCAGCAAACCGGTGAACCTCCGGCTGCTCAGCGGCTCCACGGCCCTGTCGCAATCGCTGGATCCCAGCCAACCCGGCGCCCCCTTCCTGCCGCTGCCGGCGCTGCTGCCCCAGGGCAGCGAGCCGGTGTACTCCGGGCCCGGGAGCCGCGTGGCCACCGAACTGCTGCAGCGTTACCGCAGCGCGTTGATACCCGAGGGCTGGGCCCTCCAGCCGGGCAGCCCCACCGCCCTGCTGGTGCTGCCCCTGCCGGTGCGGGGCCTGGATCCCCTGCTGAACGGCCGCAATCTCCAGCTGCGGCTGCAGAGCGACGGGCCGGTGGATCTGGCCACCCTGGCCGCCTTCGGCGACGGCACCCAGCCGCCGGCCCTGGAGGTGTGGAGGGGAATGCTGGAGGGTCCGTTGAGCCCGCGGGAGCACGCCCCCACGCCGCGCGGCGCCAAGGGGCGCATGGTGTATTCCCGGGTGAGCGGCGTGCAACAGGGCAGTGTCTGGCGCACCCGCATCACCGATCCGGGCCAGCCCTGGCTGAGCACCAGCCGGGCACCGATCTCCTGGCCGATCGCGTCCCTGGAGCGGGGCAGCCTCGGCACCGGCCAAGTGCAGACGGCCGAGCTGCGCCGCTTCTACCCCGGCACGGCCTGGGCCGCCCACGGCAACTACGGCGTGGAGTACGACCTCACCCTCCCCCTCAAAAACACCACCGACAAACCCCAGCAACTGCAGCTGGCCCTGGAGAATCCACTCAAGGGCGACCAGCCCCTGGGCGGCCTGCGCTTCAACAGCCAGCCGGCCAAGGCCGTGATGTTCCGCGGCACGGTGGAGGTGAGCGGGCTCGATGGCGAGGGTGGCAAGCCCAGGGGCCGGCAGGGGTTCCACCTGGTGCTGCGGGCCGGCCAGCAGGGACCGGCCCTGGGCACGGTGAGCCTGGCGCCGGGACAGAGCCGGGAGCTGCGGGTGCGGCTGATTTATCCGGCCGATGCCACGCCGCCGCAGGTGCTCAGCCTGCTGCCGGTGGTCGCGCCGCCGCCCCGTTGAGCGTGAAGCTGTTGCCCAGAAGCACCTTCACCTTGAGGGGGCGGCCCGACAGCAGGCCGCGGGTGCGCTGCTCCAGCTGGTCTACAGGGGGCAGGCGGCCGCTGCCGGCCAGCAGCAGACGGACACTGCCGTCAGCGGTTTCGCCCTCCACCGATTCGAGGCTGTAGCCGGAACCGCGCAGCCACTCGCGGGCCACAGACGCGGTACGAAGCGTGATCCGGTTGGTGACGATCAGGCGCTCGCTGGTGATGGCCAGCGGGATCGCGATAACCAGCAGGGAGGCCATGGCGATCGTGAGCGCCTGGCGCCTGGCACGGGCATCAAACGGAACGCTGGCCGCCTGACGGAAGCCCATCAGCACGAACACCAGGGCACCGGTGAGCAGGATGGCGACGTAGTTGGTGACGAACAGCAGCAGGCTGCCGGCCGCGAGCGTGGGTTCCCCGAACGCCAGCAGGATGCCCACATTCGCCAGCGGCGGCACCAGCGACACGGCGATGGCCACCCCCGGAAGGGTATCGGAGACATCGCGGCGTGACAGGGCGAAGGCACCGGCCACACCGGTGGCCAGGGCGGCCATCAGATCGAGCAGGTGGGGCGCCGTGCGCCCCATGATCTGGGGGATGGTTTGGGGATGCAGCAGCCCGGCCACGGGCAGGGTGAGCACGAAACCCACGGCCACCGCCATGGCGATCCCGGCCAGGCTCACGAGCAGCGTGTTGATGATCCGGGGGCGATCACCAAGGCTGATGCTGAAGGCCAATCCCATGATCGGCAGCATCAGCGGTGCCACGATCATGGCGCCGATCACGGCCGCCACCGAGTCGCCCAGCAGGCCGAAGCTGGCGATGGCGGAGGCCAGCACCAACAGGAGGGTGAACTTCAGGAACTTCGGCCCCGGTCGCCCCTGCTCGAAGATCAGCACGTCACTGACCCGCTCCACCTCCGCTGCGGTGACGGGGCCGCCGTGCAGCAGCTCAGCCAGGTGGCGGGCCATGGGGAGTGGCTGGGGAGGAGCGGCCCGCCAACGCTAGGGGCGAGTGCTGGAGCCAACCAGCCGGGGGCCTGTGAAACAATCGCCCACACCGCCAGTCGTCGCTCCGTGAGTCAGCCCAGGAAGCGCAGGGTCTATCCCTTCACCGCGATCGTGGGGCAGGAGGAGATGAAGCTTGCCCTGCTGCTCAACGTGATCGATCCCCGCATCGGCGGCGTGATGATCATGGGCGACCGGGGCACCGGCAAGAGCACCACGATCCGGGCCCTGGCCGACCTGCTGCCCGAGATCGACGTGGTGGCGGGCGATCCCTACAACAGCTCCCCCTCCGACCCCGACCTACAGAGCTCCGAGGTGCGCCAACGCCTCGAGCATGGTGAGCAGCTGGGCACCGAGAAGCGCCAGGTGCCGATGGTGGACCTGCCCCTGGGCGCCACGGAAGACCGCCTCTGCGGCACCATCGACATTGAGAAGGCCCTGAGCGAGGGCGTGCGGGCCTTCGAGCCCGGCCTGCTGGCCAAGGCCAACCGCGGCCTGCTCTATGTGGATGAGGTGAACCTCCTCGACGACCACCTGGTGGACGTGCTGCTGGATTCGGCCGCCTCTGGCTGGAACACCGTGGAGCGCGAGGGCGTGAGCGTGCGCCACCCCGCCCGCTTCGTGCTGATCGGCTCCGGCAACCCCGAGGAAGGAGAGCTGCGGCCCCAGCTGCTCGACCGCTTCGGCATGAGCGTGGAGGTGCGCACCGTGCGCGACCCGGAGCTGCGGGTGCAGGTGGTGGACCAGCGCACCGCCTTCGACAACGACCCCGACGGCTTCAACACCGCCGTGCAACCCAGCCAGGACGCCCTGCAGGATCGAGTGATCGCGGCGCAGACTCTCCTGCCACAAGTCCAGATCGACGACGACCTGCGCATCCGGATCTCCGCCATCTGCGGCGAGCTGGATGTGGACGGCCTGCGCGGCGACATCGTGACCAACCGGGCCGCCCGCGCCCTGGCTGCCTTCGAGGGCCGCACCGAGGTGACGGAAGACGACGTGGCCCGCGTGGCCGCCTGCTGCCTGCGCCACCGCCTGCGCAAGGATCCGCTCGAGCAGATCGACTCCGGCGATCGCGTGGTGAAGGTGTTCTGCAAGGTGTTCGAGCGGCCCGAATCCACCGACCGCGGCGCCTTCGAGCTGGCCCTGGCCGCCTAGTGAGGATCCTCGGGATCGATCCCGGCCTGGCCCGCGTGGGCTACGGCGTGATCGAGATCGAGGGCCAGCGCCAGCGGATGCTCGATTGCGGCATCATCCGCACCGACCCGGGCCGCAGCGAGGGGGATCGGATGGTGGAGATCGCCGCCGACCTGCGGGTGCTGATCCGCAGCTGGAGGCCCGATCTGGCGGTGGTGGAGAAGTTTTTCTTCTACCGCTCCAGCACCACGATCTCGGTAGTGCAGGCCCGCGGCGTGCTGGTGATGACGCTGGCGCGGTTCGGCATCCCGATGCGCGAATTTCCGCCGATGCAGATCAAGCAGGCCCTCACCGGCAACGGCCACGCCCAGAAGGATGAGGTGCTGGAGGCGGTGATGCGCGAGCTGGATCTCGACCATCCCCCGCGCCCGGACGACGCGGCCGACGCCCTGGCTGCGGCCCTCACCGGCTGGTT
>JBBASQ010000018.1:26945-38307 GCA_040399185.1 Prochlorococcaceae cyanobacterium | reverse complement strand
CTTCGGCGTTTGGCAGGATCTGAATACCGATGGTGTGCAGCAGGAGGGCGAGTTCTATGGCCTGGCTCACTGGGGTATTGATAGCATCGCACTGACTTATAATTCTGATAGTGAGGCTTATCAAGCTGCGGATGGGGATGTTCAGGTCTTTGGCCAGATGACCGTCACCTATGCCGATGGCACCACAGGCCTGGCAGAAGACGTCGCTTTCGCTGTTCAGTCTGTCGTTGCTGAACCTCAGCTTGATCTGTTGGCTGCAGAGCCCACCGCACTCATCTGCGCTGAATACTCCGTGGATGATTTGGTTTCTACCTATCTGGAGGTGATGGCTGATTCCAGTGATTATGACCCTAACGGAGAACTTGGTGTTGCCGAGCTGGCGTATGGTCTTGATGAGGTGATCACCCAGTTCATCGTTGAGCATGGAGTCTCCGTAGACGACCACGCCGAGCTCCAGCAAGAGGTGTTTAATTCACTGGCTGATGATCTGGCCAATCTGCCCACGGACGATCTTGTCGGGATTGAGACCTCTGTGGATGGCGATGCCAACGGTGCTGATGTTCTTGCTGCCCTTGATCAACACTTCCAGGAGGTGCATGATGCCAATGTTGTGCCTGCGGATGTTCATGATGCCTACGCGGCTCATGTCCCGTTGACCTGACGTTTGCGGGAAGACCGGCTATCCTTGACTCCTGAGTCATGGCCCAGGAGCCTTTTCTCTTGCTTGCTGTGCGCCACTCTTGATGTATTTGTGTGAAATCAGGTTGTTATCAGATCCTGCTCGCTGATGCCGATCTCTGCCGGAGAGATCTGCTTGAGAAACACTTGCAGGTTCAGGGATTTGCTGTCACCACAGCCGGAGCAACCTCCTGCTTTCAGCAAATTCTGGCTGCTGCGAATCAGGACTTAGCCATCGTTGATCTCGATCTGCCTGCTCCCTATGCACTCGAATTGATTGCAGCCACGAGGGCTGATCGACCATTCTTCCCGCTTTTTGCTTTGCTTAGTAGTACGGAGTGGCAACCCCGTGTTGCAGCCCTCGAGGCTGGTGCTGACGATGTGTTGTCGTATCCGTTTGCCCTCGAGGAATTTACAGCTCGCATCCAGGCACTCTTGCGCCGGGCGTCAGTATCCGTTGTGCAGGCCCCAGAAGGAGTCCTTAGGCATCGAGAGCTCTGCATAGACTCCCAAGCCCGTTCTGTGATGCGTGCTGGCGTTGACATTCGCCTCACTGTTAAGGAATACGATCTACTGCGTTATCTCCTTCGCCATAAGGAGCAGGTGCTCCCCCGAAAGCAAATCCTCCACGCCGTGTGGGGCGACACCTGGGTTGGCGACGACAACCTGCTGGATGTGTATATCCGCTACTTACGCAAAAAAATAGAGCGGCCCGATCTCGAGCCGCTCATCCACACCATTCGCGGTGTGGGGTTCATGTTGAAGTGAGGGCTGATTACTCGGCCACGCCTTCGATCTTGTCTTCGATCTGCTGGTAGAGCTCCTGCAGTTGCTGGATGTTCTCGTCGGAGGTTTCCCAGTAGCCGCGGCCGTTTACTTCGAGCAGGGTGCTCACAATGCGGCGGAAGCTGTGGGGGTTGAGGTCCATCAGCCGCTGGCGCATCTCCGGGTCGTTGATGAAGGTGTCGTTGGCCTCCTCATACACGAAGTTGTCCACCGCGCCGCTGGTGGCACTCCAGCCCAGGGTGAAGTTGAGGCGCTTGGCCACTTCCCGCACACCCTCATAGCCGCTGTTCAGCATCCCCTCGTACCACTTGGGATTCAGCAACTTGGTGCGGGAATCCAGGCGAATGGTTTCGCTCAGGGAACGCACCTGGGCATTGGCCGTGGTGGTGTCGGCGATGTAGCTGGAGGGGGCCTTGCCGTCGTCGCGCAGGTTGGCGATCAGCTTGGTGGGGTCGCTGTCGAAGTAGTGGCTCACATCCGTGAGCGAGATCTCGGCGGAATCCAGGTTTTGGAAGGTCACATCGGCGGTCTTCATCGCCGACTCGAACACTTCGCGCTTCTGGTTCATTTCGCCGGGGTTGTCGGCGTTGAAGGCGAAGGTTTTACGGGAGAGATACATCTCCTGCAGTTCGCCTTCCTCCTCCCAGGTGCTGTTCTCAACTGCCAGGTTCACATTCGATGAATAGCTGCCGCTGGCGTTGGAGAACACCCGGGTGGCCGCGTCGCGCAGGGAGATGCCCTGCTCGGCGGCCTGCTCCTGGGCGTGCTTGCGCACGAAGTTCATCTCCAGGGGCTCGTCGGCCTCAGCCGCCATCTTCACGCCCTGGTCAATCAGGGCCATCTGGTTGATGAACAGGTCGCGGAACACACCGCTGCAGTTCACCACCACATCAATGCGGGGCCGGCCGAGCTCCTCCAGGGGAATCAGCTCCAGCTTGTTCACCCGGCCCAGGGAATCGGGCACAGGACGCACGCCGATGAACCAGAGGATCTGGGCGAGTGATTCGCCGTAGGTCTTGATGTTGTCGGTGCCCCAGAGCACGCAGGCAATCGTTTCCGGCCAGGCGCCCTGTTCGGCCCGCTGGCGCTCGATCAGCCGGTCCACCACCACCTTCGCGGCCGCGATGGCAGCACGGGTGGGGATCGCCTGGGGATCGAGGGCGTGGATGTTCTTGCCGCTGGGCAGAACGCCCGGGTTGCGGATCGGGTCGCCACCAGGGCCGGGCAGCACGTATTCGCCATCCAGAGCCTTGAGCAGGCTCTGCATTTCCATGTCGGCGCACACCTGCTCCAGACAGAACTGCAGGTAGCCGAACAGTTTGTCGAGCTCGGTGGCATCCACGCTCACGAAGCCGGCACCGCAGCAGGTCCGCAGCCAGGGGCTGGGCAGTTTGAAGCCGAACTTCGCCAGCAGGTCGAACAGCCAGCCGAAGTTGCGGCGCAGCGTCACCCGGCCGTCGGCTCCGGTGACGCTGCGCACCATGGCGCCCACCGCTGCGCGGCAGGTTTCGGTGATCCGGCGGTTGAGTTCCACATCCGCCAGCACTCCCTCGTCGTTGCCGCGGTACACCTCTTCGATGGTGCGGCCGAGGCTCTCGGCCAGCAGGCCGGGCAGGGAGCGGATGCCCTCCTCCTGGCGCTCCAGGGCGGCGATGTTCACCAGGGTGGCGATGGCCTCCTCGGCGGTGGGGGGCTTGCCGATGGTGTGCAGACCGCAAGGCAGCAGGCGGCTCTCGATCTCCATCAGCTGGCGGTACACGGCGCCCACCACGCCGTCGCGGCCATCGAGCGTGAGTTCGGAGGCGTCCTGTTCCGGCAGGGCCACGTCCTTGTCAAGGTTGCACTGGCGCGCCGTTTCGATCACGGCGTTCACGATCTGCACCCCGCGGGAGCTTTCACGCAGCTGCTGGTAGGAGCCCACCAGTTCGCCGAGTTCCTTCAAGCCCTTGTAGAGGCCAGCGTTTTCAGCCGGCGGTGTGAGATAGCTGATCGTGGAGGCATAACCCCTTCGCTTGGCGATGGTGGCCTCGGAGGGGTTGTTGGCGGCGTAGTAGTAGAGGTTCGGCAGGGCGCCGATCAGCGAATCGGGGTAGCAGGTTTCGCTCATGCCCATCTGCTTGCCGGGCATGAACTCCAGTGAGCCGTGGGTGCCGAAGTGCAGCACCGCATCGGCCTGCCACACCTTCTCCAGATAGGTGTAATAGGCGGCAAAACCGTGGTGCGGGCTGGCGCTGCGGGAATAGAGCAGCCGCATTGGGTCGCCCTCATAGCCAAACGTTGGCTGCACGCCCACAAACACGTTGCCGAAGTGGCGGCCGTAGATCAGCAGGTTGGTGCCGTCGCTGTTGAGATTGCCGGGGGGCTTGCCCCAGTTCTCCTCAAGCCGCTCGGAATAGGGGGTGAGGCGCTCGTATTCCTCCACGCTCATCCGGTGGGCAATTGCCAGTTCCGGCGCCCCCTCCATCGCCTCGGGATCCTTCAGCACGGCATCCATCAGGGCCTTGCTGTTGCGGGGCATGTTCTCGATCGAATAGCCCTTGGCCTTCATCTCCTCGAGCACCCGGTAGATCGAACCGAACACATCGAGGTAGGCGGCGGTGCCCACGTTGCCCTTGTCGGGCGGGAAGCTGAACACGGTGATCGCCAGCTTCTTCTCGGCCCGGGGCTTGATCCGCAGTGACGCCCAGCGGATGGCCCGCTCGGCAATGGCGTCCACCCGGTCTTGCAGGGTGTGGGCCTTGCCGGTGGCGTCATCGCGGCCGCTCAGCACGATCGGCTCGATCGCGCCATCCAATTCGGGGATGGCGATCTGCAGCGCCACCTGCACCGGGTGCAGGCCCAGATCGCTCTCTTCCCATTCCTGGGTGGTTTGGAACACCAGGGGCAGCGCCACCATGTAGGGCCGGTTGAGCTTCTTCAGCGCTTCGATTGCCTTGGGATGGTCCTGGCGGGCCGGACCACCCACCAGGGCGAAACCGGTGAGCGACACCACGCCATCCACCAGCGGCTGCTCGGGGTTGAGGGGGTCGTAGAAGAAGGCATTCACCGGCTTGGTGAAGTCGAGGCCGCCGCAGAACACCGGAATCACGGTGGCGCCGCGGAACTCCAGCTCCTGGATCACGGCCACGTAGTGGGCCTCATCGCCGGTCACGATGTGGCTGCGCTGCAGCACCAGGCCGATCACCGGCCCCTTGCGCGCCTTCTCGGAGAGATCGCTGCGGCTGGCGCTCCAGTTCAGATATTCCTTGAGGTCTTCGAACATCCCCGGCGCCAGGGGATGCCAGATGCCGAGATCGGGGAACACCTCCGGTTCGGCCACCTCCAGCTCAGGCCGGTCCGTGTCGCCCCTGGGGAACACGTACTTGTCGGCCAGCATCAACAGGAAGTTCCGGAGATTGTCCGGAGTGCCGCCCAGCCAGTACTGGAAGCTGAGCATGAAGGAGCGCGCATCCTGCGCCTTCTCCACCGGCAGATACTTCAACACCGTGGGCAAGGTGTTGAGCAGCTTCAACATGGCGTCCTGGAAGCCGGCGCCGCCCGCTTCCTTGCGCTTCTTCATGAAGCCGGCAATGGCGCTCTTGCTCTGGCCCAGCTGGGCCATGGAGAAGGTGCCCAGCTTGTTGAGGCGCATCACCTCCGGCATGGAGGGGAACACCACGGCGGCCTTGAGCCGGTCGCGGTGGGGGGCCACCGCTTCCACCACCTTCTGGGCCAGGTCTTCAATGAAGATCAGCGAGCCGATGAACACATCGGCGTTGGCCACGTCGTCGCAGAAGTCGGCGTAGTTCTGCGGATCGCGCAGCTCCTCAATCAGGTAGCCGCTCAGGTCGATCGCCAGCGGTCCGTTCTGGTCGTTGAGCGAGGTGGCCGCCTGGGTGAGGGCGTTCTGGTACTGGGGCTCGAGCACCACGTACACCGCCCGCATCACAGCCCCGGAATGGGAGGCGGCAGGGCTGACCCGACGGCTGGCGGAGCGGACCTGCGTGAACATGCGGGCTTTTTTGAGCAATGTGAAGGAGCCTACGAAGGGTGGAGCCCCTGTGCGAGCGGGGATCACAGGTCTTGATGCGCCATAGGCTCAGCCCCTGCCCGCCCCAGCCTCCGTATGACCAGCGCCGCTTCCTCCCAGCCGGTCCCGGTGGTGGTGGCCGGGGCCCTTGGCCGGATGGGCGCCGAGGTGGTGAAGGCCGTGATCGGCGCCGCCGACTGCGAGCTGGTGGGCGCCATCGATTCCACCCCCGGCAAGGAGGGTGCCGATGTGGGCCTCGAGCTGGGGCTGGGCGAGTTGGAGGTGGCCGTGACGGCCGATTTCGAGGGCTGCCTCTGCCAGGCCAGCCAGAGCGTGCGCCAGAGCGGCCCCGGCGGTGGGGCCGTGCTGGTGGACTTCACCCACCCGTCTGTTGTGTACGAGCACACCCGCGGCGCCATTGCCTACGGGGTGCACCCGGTGATCGGCACCACGGGTCTCAGCCCCGAGCAACTGGTGGATCTGGCGGCCTTCGCTGAGAAGGCCTCGGTGGGCGGCGCGGTGATCCCCAACTTCTCGGTGGGCATGGTGCTGCTCCAGCAGGCCGCCGCCGCCGCCGCCCGCTTCTACGACTTCGCCGAGCTCACCGAGCTGCACCACAACCGCAAGGCCGATGCCCCCAGTGGCACCTGCATCAAGACGGCCGAGTTGATGGAGGAGCTGGGCAAAACCTTCAACCCCCAACAGGTGGACGAGCACGAGAGCCTGGCCGGTTGCCGCGGCGGCCAGCGCGAGAGCGGTCTGCGCCTGCACTCGGTGCGCCTGCCGGGCCTGGTGGCCCACCAGGAGGTGATGTTCGGCGCCCCGGGCGAAACCTATACGCTCCGCCACGACACGATCGACCGTTCCGCCTACATGCCCGGGGTGCTGCTCACGGTGCGCAGGGTGCGCCAGCTCGGTGGGCTGGTGTACGGCCTGGAGCGGCTGCTGTGAGGGCGTTCGGCCGATGCTGATCCCGCTGCGCCCCGGGGAGTTGCCGCGCCTGATCCCGGCGGTGGCCACCGGCCCCCAGTTCAACGCCTGCAGTGGCTCTCCCCAGAAGCTGCTGCAGCGCCTATTCATCTCCGTGATCGGCGGCGTGATCACCCTGCTGATCAGCCAGACCCTGCTGTTCTCCAGCCAGGCCGGTCCGATCTTCCTGGTGATCGGGGTTGTGTTCCTGCTTTACGTGCTGTGGGGCCCGATCGTGGAGGCCAGCCGCAAGAACAGCACCCTGCGGCGCTATCCGGCGGCGGCGATCTTCGAAGGGGAGGTGGCCGATCTGTTCACCCGGGAGCTGATTGAGGGGCGCCAGGAAACCACCGACAAGCAGGGGCGGCTGGAGCTGGTGGAAAACCGGCGCACCTGGCTCTGCCTGGAGCTCGAAGACGAGGAGGGCTACCTGGGCCAGCTGCGCTTCCCCTACGACAAAAAGCACAAGACCATCCGCCGCGGGATGGTGGTGCGCTGCCTGGTGCTCAGTGAGCGCAAGGACTTTTCCCGTGTGGGGGCCATCAGCGACGCCTGGCTGCCCCAGCTCAAGCTCTGGGTGGGGGAGTACCCCTTTCTGCTGCGGCCAGCCTTTGAGGAGCTCTGCCTGAAGCGGCTGCGTTGATCCGGCCGCAACGCCCAAATGGCTGTGACATGCCTTAACATTGCGTTACAACCAAGTAAGGAGATCAGACGTGACCCAGGCCAATCCCTCCGCCCCCGCCATCCGCGGTGCCACCGTCACCACCGAAGATGGCGGCCGCCTCAATGCCTTTGCCGCCGAACCCCGCATGGAAGTGGTGAGCGCCGAGAGCGGCTGGGGTTTCCATGAGCGCGCCGAGAAGCTCAACGGGCGCATGGCCATGCTCGGCTTCATTGCCCTGCTGGCCACCGAGTTCGCCCTGGGTGGTGAGTCGTTCACCCGTGGCCTGCTCGGCATCGGCTGAGTCCTCCGCCACCCCGCGATTGATCCATGGCCGCAGCAGACTTGCTGCGGCTTTTTCATGTCCGCTCGCCGGGCACCGTCGCTCCCCTGTCCTTGCCGTCGTCGATCTCCCCAGCTGCCCCCCTGGCCCGGGTGCATGGTGCCGGCCCCACGGGGGTGCTCACCGCCCTGGCCCTGGCCGATGCCGGCTGGCTGGTGCAGGTGATCGATCCGCTGCCCCGCGAACGGTTGCTCGAGCGCAGCCGCGCCTACGCCTTCACCCACTCCAGCCAGCGGCTGCTTGAGCGGCTGGGCCTCTGGGATGCCGCCGAGCCCTGCATGGTGCCGTTCCGGCACCTGGAGCTCTGTGACCTGGCCCTGGGGCGCCAGGTGCCGTTTGGGCTGGATGATCTGGGTCCCCGGCGGGGCCGTGCCCCAGGCGCGGCCGTGGGCTGGATTGCCCAGCACCAGCCCCTGATGGGGGCCTTGCTGGAGCGGGTTGCGGCCATCCCCGCCATCACCCTGCGGCTGGGGGCGTCGCCGCCGGATCTGGAGGGGTCCCTGGAGGCGCCCGATCTGCTGGTGGCGGCCGACGGACCCCATTCCCCCACCCGCGAGGCCCTGGGCATCGGCGTGTGGCAGCTGCCCTACGGCCAGAACTGCCTCACGGCCCAGGTGGAATTGCGGGGCACCGAGCCCGACCAGGCCTGGGAGTTGTTTCGGCCCGAGGGGCCCTTCGCCGTGCTGCCCCTGGGCGGGCCGCGCATGCAGCTGGTGTGGAGTGCCCCGGAGCGCCGCTGCCGCCAGCTGGAGCGCTGCGATGCCCCCGGCTTTCTCGATGCGGTGGCCGGGGCCCTGCCGGCGCGTTTCCAGCCCGATGCCCTGCTAGATGCCCCGCGGGCCTTCCCCCTGCAGCTGCTGCTGGCCCGCCGGCTGCATCGGGGTGCGGCGGTGCTGGTGGGCGAAAGCGCCCACCGCTGCCATCCGGTGGGAGGTCAGGGCCTGAATCTGTGCTGGCGCGATGTGGCGGTGCTGCATCGGCTGGCCTTGCGGGCTACGGCCGGCAAGCTGCCGCTGCGTCACCTGCCGGCGGCCTACGCGCGCCGGCGCTGGCCCGATCTGATCGCCACCTTGGCCTTCACCGACCTGCTGGTGCGGCTGTTCTCCAACCGCTCCCCCTTGCTGCTGCCGCTGCGGCAGCTCATCCTGGTCCTGCTGGCGCGCCTGGCCCTGCTGCGGCGCCTCAGCCTGGTGGCCATGACCGACGGCCTGGCCCTGCCCTGAGTGCCCGCCCGGAGTGCCTCCATGGTGAATGCCACCACACCCCAACCGCCCCCATCGGAGGCGCTGCTGCGCTTTGTGCGCCACCAGCTGGGGCTCAGTGAAAGTGCGGTGGCCCTCGGCCTGCGCCAGGCGGAGCTGGAGCAGGCTCCCCTGCCGGTGGTGCTGTGGCGGTTTGGGTTGATCAGCCTGGAGCAACTGGATCAGCTGCTCGCCTGGCAAGACCGCCAAGGCCAGCTTCAGCTGTAGATGATCAGCGATTCCACCGGGTGCTCCTGGGGCAGGCGGCTGCGACCATCCAGTGCCGCCAGCTCCGCCACAAACCCAAAGCCGCACAGGGCTCCGCCGGCGGCCTCCACCAGCTGGGCACAGGCGGCCGCCGTGCCACCGGTTGCCAGCAGGTCGTCGATCACCAGCACCCGCTGGCCGCCGGCCAGGGCATCGCTGTGGATCTCCAGCCGGTCGGTGCCGTACTCCAGGGCATAGTCCACCCCGGTCACGGCGCCGGGAAGTTTGCCGGGCTTGCGCACGGGCACAAAGCCGAGTCGGGTGGCGGTGGCCAGGGCCGTCCCCACGATGAAGCCGCGGGATTCAATCCCCACGATCAGATCGGGCTGCAGCCGCTCGCACACCTGCGTGAGCTGGCGGATCACCTCCTGCCAGCCATCCGGATCCCGCATCAGCGGGGTGAGGTCGCGGAAGAGGATGCCCGGCTTGGGAAAATCGGGCACATCGCGCACCAGCTGGCGCAGATCGATGGGGCTGGTGCCCAGGCTGGTGGCCATCAACGTGACGCTGCCGCGGATCTGCTGGCATCATCGCAGCCATGCCTGATGCCTCCGACGCCTCCCCGTCTTCCCCCGCCAGCGCGTCGGGTCCCCGCCTCTCCAGGCGGGGACTGGAGCGGCTTGATCTGCTGTTGCTCGTGGTGGAAGCCCTCGACCTCAACGGCGGTGAGGCCATGCTCTGGACGAGCGAGCAGCTCGGCTACAGCCACCTGTTTCCGAACCGGGTGGAGTTCTGGAAGCGCCGCTGCACCAATCCCCTGCGCCGCACCACCCGCCGCGATGCCCTGGCGCCCGCCGAGTCGGAGGCCCTGATCCGGATCCTCTGCTCCATGGCGGATCGGCTCTATCCCCTGCTGAGGGCCCTGCTCTCCTCCGCGGAACCGCCGGAGGTCACCCAGCAGCGCTGGGGCCTGTTCCAGGCCCGGCTGGCTGAGCTGATGCGCGAGCGCATGAATCTCCGCCGCGGGGCCGTGCACAACCTGCTCGATCCAGAAGCCGGCTTTCCCCAGCGCCGCCAATTGGTGCAGACCCTGGCGTTGGCCTCCGGCGACGGCGGTGTGGAGCGCCTGCGGGCCAGCCTGCTCGATGCGGCAGCCTGATCCCCTGATTCCCGCCGCATGAAGACCACCCTTCGCTTCGATCAGATCAGCTGCCGCCTGCAGGTGGAGGGGCTTCCCGATGTGTCCGCTGGCCAGGCGAGTGATGCGGTGGGCATCCTCACCGGCTGGAGTCTGCAGTGGGCCGGTCGGCCCGAGCTGGAAGGCCGCAAGGAGCACCTTCAGGCCCTGATGACCGTGGTGCTCCCCTACGCGCGCCATCTGATCAGCGGCGTTCAGCGCCGTTTCGGGGAGGAGCCCGAACCGGTGGAGATCGGCCCCCACCCCGAGGGGGGCCACGCACTGCTGCTGCGCAGCAGCCAGCCCGATACGCCGCCGCTGCAGGTGCGCCTCGATGACGCCGAACTGGCGGATCTGGTGCGGGTGCTCGACCAGCTGCGCACCGACCCCCGCCTCAAACTGCCCATGGCGGCGCCGGCCCCCGAGCCCCTGCGGGCCCGGGAGCTGGAGCAGCGCACCCCCCTGATCCAGCGGCTGGCGGCCCCCGTGGGGGGAGCGTTGGCGGTGGCCCTTGTCGCCGGTGTGGGCCTGTTGCTGCCCGTGCCCCGGCCCCTGCCGGAGACCGAGCCTGCGGCGCGCACCACCACCAGCGCGCCGGCCAGCCCCGCCCGGCCGGGAACCACCACCCGCCCTTGACGCGGGCCTCTCTCTGCACACACTGGTCCCATGACGACGATGAGCTGGTCGGAACTGCGCATCCGTGTGGCGCGCCTCGGCGCCACGCTGAACGTGGTGGTGCGCAGTGATCCGGAGGTGTGTGGCCTCAGCGGCGACAACTTCCATCTCTCCCTTCACCACGGCGGCCAGGGCGATTGCTCCGTGGCCAATCTCTCGCTCATTGACTGTCCGAACGAGCTGGTGCTCACGGAATTCGAACGGTGGATGCGCGGCGCCGGATACCACCTGGAGGCATGAGCCCCGAACGCCGCCGGATCCTGCAGCTGCCGATGGCGGCGCCGAAAAGTCGGCGGGTGTTTCGCAAGCGCCGTAGGCAGGCGCGCATCAAGTTGTTCGGCACGGGCCTGCTGCTGCTCGCGGCCGGGGCCGGCATCCTGGTGGCCCTGATGCAGCTGCCCGAGCGCCTGGACACGCTGTTGCTGGTGAGCAACGCCATTGCCAACCTGATCGCGGGACTGAGCCGCTTCGGGATGGGGGTGTTGCAGCTGCTCGGCGTGGTGGCGCTGGTGGCGGTGGCCCTCGGGGCCCTCGTGCTGCTCGTGGCGGGGCTGGTGCGGCTCGTGAAGGCACTCCTCCCGCCTCCACCGCACACGTCGCGCTAACTCGATCGGGC
>JBBASQ010000018.1:0-26845 GCA_040399185.1 Prochlorococcaceae cyanobacterium | reverse complement strand
AGGCGCGCCAGCCCCAGTGCGGGGCGCTGAGCGATCACTACTACCCCTCTGCCCTGCTGGAGGATCTGCGCGAACCGCCTGCGGGCTGCAACGGCAAGCTCGACCGCAAGCTCTATGAGAAGGAACTGATCCGGCTCCAGGAAGAGCTGGTGAAGATGCAGTACTGGGTGAAGGCCTCGGGCTTCCGCTTGATCGTGCTCTTTGAAGGCCGCGATGCCGCCGGCAAGGGGGGCACGATCAAGCGCATCACCGAACCGCTCAACCCCCGCGGCTGCCGGGTGGTGGCCCTGGGAACCCCGAGCGACCAGCAGAAAACCCAGTGGTATTTCCAGCGCTACGTGGAGCACTTCCCCAGCGCCGGGGAGATCGTGATCTTCGACCGCAGCTGGTACAACCGCGCCGGGGTGGAGCGGGTGATGGGCTTCTGCCGCGAGCAGGAGGTGGAGGAGTTCATGCAGAGCTGCCCGGAGTTCGAGCGGATGCTCGTGCGCTCCGGGATCGTGTTGCTCAAGTACTGGTTTTCGGTGAGCGACGACGAGCAGGAGGCGCGCTTCCAGGCCCGCATCGACGACCCCACCCGCCGCTGGAAACTCAGCCCGATGGACCTGGAGGCCCGCCAGAAGTGGGAGGAGTTCTCCCGGGCCAAGGACGAGATGTTCTCCCACACCAACATCCCCGAGGCCCCCTGGTTCACGGTGGAGGCCGATGACAAGCGCCGGGCCCGGCTCAACTGCATCCACCACCTGCTCAGCAAGGTGCCCTACGAAGACATGACGCCTCCAGCGATCAAGCTGCCGCCGCGCCCGAAAATGCAGAGCGTGGAGCGGCCGCCCCGCTGGGAACAGTTCTTCGTGCCCAATCGCTATCCCTGATCGCCCATGACCGACAAGCCCCAACGCCCTGCCTGGCTGAACTGGATCTTCCTGGGGGCCTTCCTGTGGTCGTCGTGGCAGCTGGCGGGCCTGTGGTTCCAGCGGCTGCACGGTTGAGCCCAGGTCCGCTGCGGTGGGTCAACGCCCCCAATCCGCGCTAAACAGGGCCCACTGGTCCAAACCCGCCCCGATGCGTCGCCTTCCTGCCCGCCTGGCCGCCCTCTCCCTCGTCGCCGCCACCGGTGCCGTGCTGGTCCCCGGGGCCGCCCGTGCCGACTGGGTGAACTACAGCTCGCGGGTGTCGGAGGTGGATGCCTGCAACCAGGCCCAATACCTCGTACCCCAGGGCGCCACGGTGACCACCATGAAGGTGCGCCAGTTCACCGACAAGCAGGGCTACGGCTTCACCTGCAAGGTGAAGTGGAGCAAGTCGCCCAAGGCCAAGCCCACCCGCATGCCGATTCTGTTCGGTCCGGTGTGGAGCTGAGCTGGAAACGGAGAGGGTGGGATTCGAACCCACGGAGGCTTTCACCTCGCCGGTTTTCAAGACCGGAGCCATCAACCACTCGACCACCTCTCCAGGCGGCGGGGACCAACCCCTTGCACTCGCCTAGTTTCCCATCCCCGGGCGCCGCGGCGGCGGGTTTTGGTGGTCTCAACTTGAGCGGCTGCTGTCTTGCTTGAGAATTGGCGTCATGGTGGAGGAGGGCCCGTCCTGAGCGTCCCCATCTTGAGCGCCATGGCTGTCGTCTCCACCAACCTGCTCGCCTACCAGGCCCGCCTGCTGGCCGACATGATCGAAACATTGCCGGTGAGCCTCGCTCCCGATCACCAGCACGAGCGCTGCCTGGAATTGGTGGATCAGTTGGCTGCCGCCCTGGAGGAGCTGCCCGCCGCTGCTCTGTTTTGAGGGCTGAGCGGGTTTAGAGGCCGAAATCAGCCGGGCTGCAGCGGGTGGCCCGGGCCACGGCCTCGGTGTTGAGGGTGCTGCCGCCCGGGGCCGCCATCAGCTCCGGGGCCAGGCGCCGCAGCACGGCGGCATCCGCCTGCAGCTGGGCGCGGAGCCGGTCGCGGCGGCTGTTCTGTTCATCAAGCCAGCGGCCGTAGCGCTGCTGTTCGGCCTGCTCCCAGGCCCGCAGTTGCTCCCGGTAGCGGAGTTCATCCAGCTCCCGGTCGTCCTGGGTGAAGCGGGCGGCCAGGGCCGGATCCGGCGGCTCGGGCCGGCGCGAGGATTCGTAGCGCTCTGCGTTGAGCTTGGTGAGTTCGGTGGTTTGACGCGCGATGGCATCGCTCAGGCGCTTCACGGCCGCCTGATCGCGCTTGCAGCGCTGGAGCTGGGCCCGGGTCATCCGCTGTTGCCGCTCGCGTTCGGCGGCTTCCCGCCGCTGCTCCGGGCTTGGTCCGCAGGCCACAAGGGCCCCGCCCAGGCCCAGCAGGGCCAGGCTGAGCAGGGCGGCCTGGCGGGCACGCATCAGCTGTCGCTGGGTTTGGCGAGGGGCAGCAGGCACTTGTCGCTGTCGCAGCCGGCCGGACCGGCCTCCATCAGTTCGCCGCCGTCATAGCGCTGCAGCGCATCGAAGAAGTCGCCCGTGCGCCGGCGACCGGCCACTTCGGCCTGCAGGCGCTCGTAGGTGGAGTGGTCGATCGGTTCGAACGGCAGCCGCGGGAAGGTGGCGTTGGCGTCGAAGCGGGCCAGCAGGGCAGCGGAGATGTAGCCCTCGCCGTTCTCGATCGCCTGATGGATCGCATCGGCGAGGGGCTCGATCTCGTGGTCGCGGAATTCCACGGTGGCCGAGGTGTTGTGGGCCGTGTAGTGCTTCTGCACCTGCATGTAGAAGTCGAACTGGGCCATGGCGGAGAAGTTGTTGATCTCCACTTCGTCGGCGCCGGGGATGTTGGCCCAGCTCACTTCGGTGGGGATTTCCACCAGCCACTCGGTGCAGCGGGGATCGAACGGATCATCCAGCAGGCGGCCCTGCTCATCCTTGTCGCTCTGCGAGGGCACGATCGTGTAGCCGTAATCCATGCAGGCCAGGGCCACCGGATCGTTCTTGCGGAAGGTGATCCGGCGGATGAAGCGCTGGGCCTTGGGGGGGTGCCAGCCGGGGGAGGCGCCGGTGAGCAGGCTCTTGGTGCCGGCGGGCTGCACGGTGGTGCAGCGGTTGGGGCGGCGCAGGCCGTGGCGGTCGCAGTACTCCCACACCGCCTGGTTCACGATCCCTTTCCAGCGCCCGAGGAATTCGGCTTCCTGGGTCTTGAAAGCGCGGCCTTCTTCGGTGTCGGGGCGACCGGCCTCCCACCACTTCAGCCAGGGGGTGCCAAAGGCGTGCACGAAGAAGTCGAACAGGCCGGTGAAGCTCACGCCCACGATCGGATCCCAGGCCCGGCTCTGGCGGTAGCGCTCCACCTCGAAGCGGTGGTTGAGCAGGCAGGCCACGGCGATGGCGCCGGCCTTGAAGGCGTCTTCCTGGGCCTGCAGGTCGGCGGGGTCGATCTGGTTGAGGTGAACCTCCGCCAGGTTGCAGTGGAAGTCGGCGCCGAGGATCTCGCCGCAGGGGTTGAGGCCGTAGCGGCCCAGGCGGTGCTCCAGCTCGGCGGCCTCCAGGCCGGTGTGGTGCAGCTGCAGCCAGCGGCCGGCTTCCTCGCGGCCCTGGTCGCAGTAGATGCCCACAAACTCCCGGCGCAGCTCGGGGGTGGGCAGCAGGTCGGCGTTGGAGCGGGCGATGGCCTCGGGGGCGAACTGGATCGCCCCCTCACCGCTGTGGAACTGCTTGGTGACGGCCTCCAGCACCACCTCGCGGCTGGGCCTGGTGTGGAACACCCGGGTGTGGTTCGCCATGCGCAGGGCGTCGCGCTCGGGGTCGATCCGCCAGTTGCCCTGCTCGTCTTGCTGCCAGAGGTTGTCCTTGGCGGTGGAGGCGGCCCGGTCGTCGGCCGCGAACTGGCGCATGCCGGCGCTGCGGCGGATGTTGCCGGCCACGATCGTGACGGCCGCCTCATCGATCAGCAGGCAGCACTCCACCGAGGTGAGCTGGCGGCCCTGGGCCTTGTTGAGGATCTGGGCCACCCGGCCATAGAGATCCTTGAGCTTCACGGGGTTGGCCATGCCGCCGAAGCCCTTGAGGGTTTCGCCCACGGGCCGCACGTCGGAGAGATCCACCGTGATGGTGATCGGCTCAGCGGCGTCAAAGCGTTCGTCGGAGCAGAACTCCAGCAGCAGCTGATAGCTGTCCACCCAGCCGCGGCGGGTGTCGCCCACCTTGATGTGCGCCCGGTTGCCGTCGACGCTGTGGCTGGTGTGCTCCTGCCGCTGGCCGGCGGGGGTGGCGCCGATGTCGCTCACCGACTCCACCTGCAGGCGGTTGCGCACCGCCGGCAGCCGGTTGATCAGATGGGGCTCGATGATGGCGCCGGTGCCGCAGCCCATCATCGCCAGGTCCATCATCAGACCGAAGGCTTCCCAGTCCACCAGGTTGGTGGAGGTGCAGTTGTAGGCACCGGAGAAGTTGACGGGCCGCTCGATCCAGTCGGTGCCGCCGATCCACAGCCAGCGGCCGGAGGGCAGGGCCTTCTGCTCGAGCTGCATACGGCGCAGTAGCTCGAGCTCGCTGTCGTTGAGGTGGCCCAGCTTGTGCAGGCCCTCCAGGTTGCGCTCGGCCACCTGCTGCCAGCTCTCACGGCCGCTGGCGGTCTTGCGGGAATAGGTGCGATAGAAAACCGGGTTCGCCGCCGGGGCGGTGGCGGGGAAGTCGGGATGCTCTCCTGCGGGACTGGCTGCCGGTGCCGCAAAGGCGCGCTCGGCCACGCCCTGATCGGGGGTGTTGCCGGATGGGGCGCTGGCCGCGGACGGCGGCGTGGCAGAGAGGGTCACGGGTTATGGCTATGAATCGTGAGGGGAACCATAACGCCACTGGTGGGGTCGGCAAGGGACCGTCGCCACCAGCCACAGTGGTAGCGCCGGTTGCGGTCCCTGTTGTGATGCAGCGCATCCCCGAGCCCGAGTTGATGGAGGAGGCCGGCCAGGTGCTGGCCTATGCCGAGGCCGATTTCAGCGCCGGTGATGCGGCGGTGGTGGACCGGCTGGCCGCCCTGGCTGTCGCTGCCGGCGCCTCCCTGGAGCGGCCGGAGGCGCTGCTGGTGGACCTGGGCTGCGGGCCCGGCAACATCAGCTTTCGCCTGGCCGATCGCTTCCCGGCCGCCCGCGTGGTGGGCATCGATGGTGCGAGCGCGATGCTCGAAGTGGCCGAGGCGCGCCGCCTTGCCCTGGGGCCGGCTGGTGCGCGGCTCACCTTCTCCTGCCACACGCTGCCGTCGGCCGCGCTGGAGCAGGGGGAGCTGGCTGGGCGGTGCGAGGCCCTGGTGAGCAACAGCCTGCTGCACCATCTCCATAATCCGGCCGTGCTCTGGCAGAGCCTGCGGACCCTGGCGGCACCCGGTGCGTTCGTTTATCTGAAGGATCTGCGCCGGCCCGCCACGGCCGCTGGCGCCGAAGCCCTGCTGGCGCTGCACCTGCCCGAGGCCCCGGCCGTGCTCCAGCGCGACTACCTGGCCTCCCTGCATGCCGCCTTCACCCCTGAAGAGGTGGAGGCCCAGCTGGGGGAGGCCGGGCTCACGGCGCTGCAGGTGGCGCCCCTGGATGACCGCTACCTGGAGGTGTGGGGCCGGATCGGCGCACCGGTCTGATCTGAGAGGCTGGCTCCATGGCAAGCAGCACAGCGATCGCAGCCCCCGAGGACGGGGGCCTGGAGGCCCTGGCGGAGGCGGTGGGCCGTCGGCGCAACTTCGCGATCATTTCCCACCCCGACGCGGGCAAGACCACCCTCACTGAAAAGCTGCTGCTCTACGGGGGCGCGATTCAGCAGGCCGGTGCCGTGAAGGCCAAGGGCGAACAGCGCAAGGTGACCTCCGACTGGATGGAGCTCGAGAAGCAGCGGGGCATCTCAATCACCTCCACCGTGCTGCAGTTCGACTACGCCGGCAGCACGGTGAACCTGCTGGACACCCCCGGCCACCAGGACTTCTCGGAAGACACCTACCGCACCCTGGCCGCCGCCGATAACGCGGTGATGCTGGAGGACGCGGCCAAGGGCCTCGAGCCCCAGACCCGCAAGCTGTTCGAGGTGTGCCGGATGCGGCGCATCCCGATCTTCACCTTCATCAACAAGATGGACCGGCCGGGGCGGGAGCCCCTGGAGCTGCTCGATGAAATCGAGAGCGAGCTGGATCTGGCCTGCTGGCCGGTGAACTGGCCCATCGGCAGCGGCGACCGCTTCCGCGGCGTGATCGACCGGCGCAGCCGCGCGGTGGTGCTGTTTGAGCGGGCCGAGCGCGGTCGCCAGAGCGAGGAGAAGGTGCTGAGCGTGGAGGAGGCCCGCGCCTCCGGGCTGGTGGAGCCCGAGCTGCTCGATGCGGCGCTGGAGGAGCTGGAGCTGCTGGAGGCCGCCGGCGCCGAGCTGGATCTCGAGCTGGTGCATGCGGGCGAGCTCAGTCCGGTGTTCTTCGGTTCGGCCATGACCAACTTCGGTGTACGGCCGTTCCTCGATGCCTTCCTGGAGCTGGCCCAGAAGCCCACACCGCGCCAGAGCAGTGGCGGGCCGGTGGATCCGATTGCGCCGGGCTTCAGTGGCTTCGTGTTCAAGTTGCAGGCCAACATGGATCCCCGCCACCGCGACCGCGTGGCCTTTGTGCGGGTGTGCAGCGGCCGCTTCGAGAAGGACATGACGGTGCAGCACGCCCGCACCGGCCGGGCGATCCGGCTCTCGCGTCCGCAGAAGCTGTTCGGTCAGGACCGCGAGGTGGTGGAGGACGCCTACCCCGGCGATGTGATCGGCCTCAACAATCCGGGGATGTTCGCCATCGGCGACACGCTCTATCTGGGGCCGAAGGTGGAGTACGAGGGCATTCCCTGCTTCAGCCCCGAGATTTTTTCGTGGCTGCGCAATCCCAACCCCTCGGCCTTCAAGAACTTCCGCAAGGGGGTGAATGAGCTGCGGGAAGAGGGTGCTGTGCAGATCCTCTACGACACCGATGAGAGCAAGCGCGACCCGATCCTGGCGGCGGTGGGCCAGCTGCAGTTGGAGGTGGTGCAATACCGCCTCGAGAACGAATACGGCGTGCAGACCCGCCTGGAGCCCCTGGGCTTCCAGGTGGCCCGCTGGGTGAACGGTGGCTGGCCGGCGCTGGAATCCGTGGGGCGGATCTTCAACTGCAAAACGGTGCGCGACTGCTGGGGCCGGCCCGTGCTGCTGTTCAAGAACGAGTGGAACCTCAACCAACTGGCGGAGGATCACCCAGACCTTGAGCTCAGCGCGGTGGCCCCGGTGGTGAGCGGCGTCGAGCCCATCGCCCTCTGAGCTTCTCGCCCTCAGAGCACGGGGCTGGACTGCTTCGGAGCCCTCTCAGCGCTCGCGATTGCGCGCCAGAATCCTTGTAACGAACGATCACAGCGATGCCCAAGCCGCTCTGGCTGGTGCGGCCCCGCCCGGACGGGGGCTGCGATTACGTGAGCTTCCAGTCCACCACTGCCGCCGGGGTTGTGGAGATGCGCGAGGGCAGCCATCTGCCGCCCCAGATGCCCCTGCTCAAGCGCCGCCATCGCCTTGCCGCCGACGAGGCCGAACGCTGCCGCCGCCAGCTTCAACAGGAAGGGGGCTATCTCCACAGCGAGCCCCTGTTCTGAGCCGGCTGCCACTCCCAGCTGCCACTCCTACCCTTGGCCCATGACGCAGACCCCCGACCCCAGCCCCTACGACCGGTTGGGCGTTGCGCCTGATGCGAGCTTCGATGCCGTGCAGGCCGCCAAGGTCGCCCGCCTCAGTGAGGTGGGCGACGACCCGATCGCTCGGGCCCGGATCGAAGCGGCCTACGACGCCGTGTTGATGGAGCGGCTGAAGGAGCGCCAGCAGGGCAAGGTGAGCACCGCGGCCCGCTCCGCCTCCGTGCGCGAGCAGGCCTCCCCGCCGCCCAAGCCGGTGGCGCTGCCCAACCTTCCCCAGGTGCCGCTGCCGAAGCTCAAGCTGCAGAGCCCCTCGTTCTCCCTGCCGCAGCTGGGCCTCGCCGAGGGCTTTGGCCTCTGGTTCCCCCTGGGGGCGATCGGTGGTCTCACCCTGGCGGCGCTGCTGCTGCCCTCCGCGTCCCAAGACCTGCTGCTCTCGTTGGCGGTGCTGGCCTGCGTGGTGAGCCTGCAGCGGCGCGGCGGCCGCTTGCTGCCCACGGCCGGCTGGAGCCTGGGCCTGCTGCTGGTGGGCCTGGTGCTCGGCGGTCTGCTGGCCGCCGCCGCCGCCGGCCCCCTTCCCCTGGGCCTGCCCCTCAGCCCCGATCAGATCGCGAGCCTGCCGGCGTTTGTGCTCCTCCTGCTGGGCGCTCTGCTGATCGGCTAGGCCGCGGCGGGCGTCAGCTCGGCGATCAGTTCCTGCAGTTCGGGGCCTTCCACCTGGTACTTCTCATTGCAGAAGTGACAGATCAGTTCGGCGCGGCCGTCTTCCTGCAGGATCGTGCTCAGTTCGTCGCGGCCCAGCAGCTTGAGCGCGCCAACGCTGCGGCTGCGGCTGCAGGGGCAATGGAAGCGCACCTCCTGACAGGCCTGCTCATCGGTGAGCGGTTGGGGATCGAGGTCGGGGAAGATCTCGCCCAGCAGATCCTGGAGGTGGCCTTCGCAGGCCTCGAGGCGCTCGCTGAAGCCATGGATCTCGCGGCAGCGCTCCTCCAGCAGCGCCACCAGGGCCGGTTCCCGGGCGGCCTTGGGGAGCACCTGCACGAGCACGCCGCCGCTGCAGCGCACGCCCTGGCTGTCGATGCGTTCGCCCACAAACACGGCTGAGGGAGTCTGCTCGGAGTGCAGCAGATAGGAGGCCACGTCGTCGCCGATGCCGCCGCTCACCAGTTCCACCGTGGAACTGAACGGTTCGCCCTCACCCAGGTCGCGCACCACGTGCAGGTAGCCGGTGCCGGCGGCCTGGCGGAAGTCGAAGTGGTGGGTGCCATCGGGCTCGGTCACCAGATCGAGTTCCAGGTCTGGGCAGCCCACGTGGCCCCGCACACTGCCGTCGCGACCGGCGTCCACCATCAGGCCCCGCAGCGGCCCATCCGACTGGATGCGCAGATTCACCCGGCCGTGCTGCACCTTCATCGAACTGGCCAGCAGCAGGCCAGCGGTCATCGCCCGGCCCAGCAACGCCGTGGTGAGGAAGGAGAGCCCGTGGCGCTCCCGGGCGGTACGCAGGGTGTGGGTGGTGGTGACCGCCACCAGGCGAATGCCGCCCCCCGCTGCCGTGGCCCGCAGCAATTGATCGCCCCTGCTCATCTCCCCGCCTCCGTCGTGAGCTGCATGGTACGGAGCACACCCTCCTCCAGGCGCCAGGCGTCGCCGGCGATCGGCGCGAACAGGTCGGGCTCGTGGGTCACCACCAGCACCGCCCGTTCTTTTGCCAGATCGGCCAGGAGATCCAGGATCTCGGCCCGCACGGCCCAGTCGAGGCCGGCGGTGGGCTCATCCAGCAGCAGCACCTTGGGATCCCGCAGCAGCTGCACCGCCAGGGCCAGGCGCCGCTGCTGGCCCCCGCTCAGCCGCTCCGGCGGTTGCTGGAGGCTGAGGTTGGCCAGCCCCACGCGCCGCAGCACGGCGGCGGCGTCCTCCGCCGAGAGGCGACGGCGGCCCAGCTTCAGTTCCTGGCCCACCGTGAGTCCGAGGAAATGGCGTTCCGGAAACTGGAACACCAGGCCGCAAAGCCAGCGGCGCTGGCGACTGCCCAGCGGTTCCCCGTTCCAGAGGATGCGGCCGCGGTCGGGGTCGGCCAGGCCGCTGATCAGCTCCAGCAGGGTGGTTTTGCCGCAGCCGCTCCGTCCCGCCACCAGTCCGGGCCTGCCGGGGTGGAGCTGCAGATCCACCTGCGTCAGCACCGGCTGCCGCGCCGTGGAGGGCTGGTAGTGGAGGCCGGCGAGCTCGAGCATCGGGGATGACGCCCCGCGGGCGTGTTGGATGGGCAGCAGTGTGATCGCTTGTGCCGGGAGGTGGCTGCATGGAGGTGCGTTTCCGCGAGGTGGATCCCTTCAACTGCTGGATCTGGCTGCGGTTTGCCAACCCGCCCGGCAAGGGTGAGCGCGATTACGTGGAGGGGGTGTTCGACAGCTGGTTTGTGCTGGGCAAACTGGGGGGCTTCAACGCCGAGAACCTCCAGGCCCACGATGCCGGCGCCGAGCTGAGCTGGATCAGCTACGACGCCGAGGAGGCCGATCGGGCCATGCCGGCGCTGATGCACAACCTGGCGGCGTTTGAGTACCGCGGGGACTGGGGCCGCTGCTGGGTGGACCTCGGCACCAGTGATGCGGTGGCCCTGGACGTGCTGATCAATGCCCTCGGTCAGCTGGATCGGGATGTGGTGGAGATCTGTGAGCTGGTGATCGGTGGGGTGAATGAGGACTGGCCGGTGGAGGAGCAGGAAGACGCCCTATTCCCGCTGATGGGCGACGCCAGCCCCGACTGATCGGCCGGACCGATGGCGCGCGAACTGCGGCGGCTGCTGATCGCGCCCGAGCGCTTGGGGGGCAGCGGCTCGGCGGTGCCGCTGGACAACGACGAGCGCCACTACCTCAGCCGGGTGCTGCGCCTGCGGCCTGGCGATCGCTTTGCCATCACCGACGGTGCCGGCAGGCTCTGGAGTGCGCGGCTTGCGGAGGGCGGGGCTGAGCTGGAGCAGCCCGTGGGCACGCCGCTCGATAGGGAGGCCAAGCCATCGCCCCCCATCACCCTGGCGGTGGCCATGCCCAAGCGCGATGGCGAGGTGCTGGCCCGCATGGCCACCGAGCTGGGCGTGGATGCGTTGGTGCCGCTGCAGGCAGAGCGCAGCAGCGGCGGCGAGCGCTTCCGGCCGGATCGTTACGCGGCGATCCTGCGGGAGGCGGCGGAACAATGCGAGCGCCTCTGGCTGCCCGAGCTGCGGCCGCTGCACCACGCTGCTGGGCTGTTTGAGAGGCCGCTGGTGGGGGTGGGACTGCTTGCCACCACCCGGGCGGAGGGCCTGCCGCTGCTGGATCAGGAGCTGGCCGGGCCGGAGGTCGCCATCGCTGTTGAAGCGGGGGTCTGCCTGGCGATCGGGCCGGAGGGCGGCTGGAGCCCGGCCGAGGAGGCAGCCGCTCTGGCCGCGGGATGGCGCCCCGTGAGCCTGGGGCCCACGATCCTGCGGGTGAGCACCGCGGCGGTGGCAGGGGCCGCTGCCCTGGTGCGCTGGCGGCTGGGGCTTACTTGCCCGTCATGCTCTTCGCCATCGCCTTGAAGCCCGCCAGGTTGGCGCCGGCCTGGCGGCGGCGCATCGCCATGGCATTGCCCGGATTGAGGGCGTCGGGGGCGAAGGTGCTGAGGGTGGGCGCAGGCCGGGCTTCCTGGGCGGCCCGCAGCTCGGCGGCGATCGCCTCAGCGGTGGTGAGGCTGGAGCCGGGGGCTTGAGGGGCAGCGGCTTCAGGGGCGGCGGCGGGAGCCGCAGCAGCGGGCTTGGCCTGGGCCTGGGCGGGGGCCTGCTTGGCCCCTTTGGGAGCTTCCTCCTGAACGGGCTCGACCTTGGCGATGGCCACCTTGGCGGGCTTGGCGTCCTGGCTGCCGAGGTCGAGGAAGAAGGACTCCTTGCGCTTGAACACCATGGCTGCCGCGGGCCCGTGGGCGATGACGTAGCCGGATTATCCGTCGCACCCCTGCCGCCGCGCGCTGGCTGGCAACGCGGTGCAACAGAGTTGGCCCCCCTGCTGCCCGGCGCTGCGCCCCGTGCTCCCTCTCCTCCTCGCCGCCGTGCCCGCCTGGCTGCCGACCCAGGGCCCCCTGCAGTGGCTGATCGCCCTGGTGCTCAACGGGGTGCTGATCGCCCTGGCCCAGCGTGCTCCCCTGCTCACCCCGGCCGGTTGGTGCCATGCCGGCGCCCTGGGCACGGTCCTCTGGGGCTGCCTCGGTTGGCGGGGGTGGCTGGCGGTGGTGCTCTACCTGCTGCTCGGTTCGCTGGTGACGCGGCTGGGGCTGCGGCAGAAGCAGGAGCGCGGGCTGGCCGAGGCCCGGGGCGGCCGGCGAGCCCCTGGAAACGTGTGGGGTTCGGCCGCCACCGGGGCAGCCCTGGCCCTGCTCACGGCCCTTGTCCCGGCGGCGGCGCCCCGGCTGCTGGTGGGTTTTGCCGCCAGCTTCAGCGCCAAGCTCGCCGACACCTGCGGCAGTGAGATCGGCAAGCGCTGGGGGCGCACCACCGTGCTGATCACCAGCCTGCGGCCCGTGGCACCGGGCACCGAGGGGGCGATCAGTGCGGAGGGCACCGCCGCCAGCCTGGTGGGGGGTGCGCTGATGGCGGCCCTGATGCTGGCCCTCGGCCTGGTGCAGGACTGGGGTGCCTGGCTGCTGGTGAGTGGGGTGGCCCTGGCGGCCACCCTGATCGAGAGCGCCATCGGTGCGGGGCCGCAGCGGCGCTGGACCTGGCTCAGCAATGAGCTGGTGAACGCCGTGCAAACCACCATCGCGGCACTGCTGGCCATGGCCCTCTGGCGCGGTTGAACCAGGCCCGGGAGTTCAGGGTTCGTCCCCGCTGCCATCGGCAGGCGGCGTGGCCAGGGCCTCCAGGCTGCAGATCCGTTGGAGCGCCTGCCAGGCCAGCTCGGCCTCCTGGAGCCGTTCCACGCTGGTGCCCAGCTGGGCCGCCAGCTCCGGGGCCGGCAAGGGGGACAGCCCGCGCCGCAGGCGCTGCTGCTGGATCCGCCGGCCGCGCTGCTGCAGTTCCAGCAGGCGGCGGGGCACCTTCACCGGCATCCAGTGATCGCGCAGGTGGTGGCGAATCACGCCCTGCAGGTAGGGCACGGCGTAGCTGCTGAGCTGGTGACCCTGGCTGGGATCGAAGCGATCCACGCAGATCACCATCCCGGCGCATGCAGCGGCGTGGATGTCTTCCGGATCCGCACCGCCGCGGCATCCCGCCGACCGGATGTAGCGCTCCGCCACGTGGTGGGCTAACCCCAGGTTCCGTTCCACCTCCCGGTTGCGCTGGGAGATCGGGCAGTGGGGAGCATCGCCGCAGCGCCGGCAGGCGGCCGCAGTGCGGCGATGTTGGGCAGCACAGCAGAAGGCCATCAAAACAGCGGCATGCTGTTTCTGGTGTGGCCGTGTTTTTACGGTGCCGGCCATCCCCAGAAGTGGGGATGGCCTTTGGCGGGTCTACCAGGCCAGTGCGGTGCTCTGGTGGAGGGGTTCGAGCCCGGCCCAGGCCAGCAGGGCCGGCCACTGCCGCACCCGTTCGTACACCTGGCGGTGGCCGGCGCTGTTGAGGTGGAGGCCGTCGGCTCCGAGTAGGTCGGGCCACTGGCCATCGGCCAGCAGGCTCTCCAGCAGGGGCAGGAAGGGCACATCGGCCTCCAGGCAGGCCTCCTCCAGCAGGGCCTCGTAGCGCCGCACGTCCGCCAGGCCATACCAGAGCACGTCGGCGAAGGGCATGCGCTCCTCCAGCACGGGCGTGAGGCCGATCACGTGCACCGGCGCGATCGCCCGGGCCTCCTGCAGCAGCTGGTGCAACCCAAACAGAAAGGCCTCCGGCTCTAGCTGATGGCGCCCGTCGGGGCGGCCCACCCGGGCCAGGTCGTTGTGGCCGATGCCGATCAGGATTCCCTGGGGGGTCTGGCGGCGCAGTTCACCGCGGCAGAGCACCTCGCTGGCCAGGCGCCCTGCCAGGCGCTCCAGCCCATCGCCGCGCACGCCCAGGTTGTAGAGCACCGGCCCACCCGGCAGCTCCATCCAGTGGCGCCGCAACCGCTCGCACCAGCCCCCCTCGAGGGGATCGCCCCAGCCGTACACGCCGCTGTCGCCCAGGGCCACCAGCTTGCGGGGGATGGCTGGGGCTTCAGGCGGGAACGGCATCGGGGAGGGAGGGGGCGGCGCTGGCTGGTGGGGCCAGCAGGCGGCGCCGGGCCCGGTCGCTCAGATCTTCCCCCAGCAGGGTGAGGGCGGCATAGGCCACCACCAGGGCGGCGATCTGGTCCCAGGCGAAGGAGCTCAGGGCCTCTAGCAGCTGGCTGCCCAGGCCCGTGGCGCCCACCAGGCCCACCACCACCGACTCGCGCAGGATCACATCGGCCCGGTAGGCCCCATAGGCCAGGTAGCTGCTGGCCACGCTGCTGAAGCGGCCATAGAGCAGGGCCAGGCGGGCGCCGCTGCCGCTGGCTTCCAGGGCCTGCTCCGCCGCAGTGCGGCCGCTGCGGCCGGCGCCCGTCTCACTGGCCTCCAGCAGCAGGCGGCCCAGGATGCCCAGGTTGTGGAAGGCCAGGGCCAGGGCCCCGGTGAGCACGCCCGGCTGCAGCACGAACAGCAGCAGCAGGGCGGTGAGTGGCGGTGGCCACAGGCGACCCAGGGCCCAGAGCAACCGCACCAGGGCCCGTCCCCACCACCAGGGGCGCACCAGCAGCAGCAGCAGGGGTGCCCCTCCCACCGCCAGGGCTGCGGCGGTGAGGGTGAGCACCAGGGTGTTGAGGATCAGCGGGGGCCAGGGCAGGGCGGCCACGCCGGCCCAGTCCACGGGAGGGGCTGGCGGCAGGGGGTGGGGCTCCAGCAGCTGCCAGGGATTCACCTCAAGGGCGCCGGCCACCAGCACCAGCGTGGGCACCAGCACCAGGCCCGCCAGCACCATCTCCCGCCCGCGCCGGCCCACGCCGCTTTGGTGAAGGCCGAAGCGCTGGGGCATGGCCCAGCGGCGTCGCAACGCCCCCAGCAGGGCCTCCAGGCTGAGCATCACGGCCAGCAGCATCCACAGGCCGGTCCAGAGCTCAGAGAAGTTCAGCGACTGCAGGGTGAGCCGCAATTCGGCGCCCAGGCCCCCCAGGCCGAACACCCCCAGCAGGGTGGCGCTGCGCAGGGCGCACTCCAGCCGGTAGCCGCCGTAGCTGATCACCTGGGGCATCAGCGGTGGACCCAGGGCCGTGAGCAGGGCCCCGATCGGCCCGGCGCCGGCGGCGCGGAGCGATTCGAGCTGGCGGGTGGGCAGGGCGTCGAGCAGGTCGCTGGTCATCCGGGCCACCAGGGCCCCGTAGGGAATGGCGATGGCGGCAATGGCCACCACCGGCTTCAGCCCCAGCACCGCCAGCAGCAGCAGCCCCCAGAGCAATTCATGGATCGCCCGTGGCAGGGCCAGCAGGCGACGGATGACCTCGGCCGGCCAGGCGCTGCCGCCCAGGGTGCGCCACACCGTGCGGGAGCTCAGCAGCCCCAGCACCAGCCCCAGCACCAGGCTGGCGGCCCAGCCCAGCAGGGCGATGCCCGCGGTGACCCCCAGGCCCTGCACGGCCGAGCCCAGCACCAGGGGATCGAGCGACGGGGTGAAGGCGGCCCAGGCGAACTGGCCGATCAGCTCCCAGCCGCCGCCATGGCTCAGGCCCGGCAGCAGCGCCAGCACCGGCACCAGCACCAGGGCCGGCGCCAGCACCCAGAGGGGGGCTGCCAGCCTCATGCCGCCGCTGCGCTGCCGGCATACAGCGCCTCGAGGCTGGCGGGATCGAGGGCAGCCGGGGCGGCATCGAGCACCAGCCGGCCGGCCCGCAACCCCACCACCCGGTCGAAGCCCCGCAGCAGATCGGGGCGGTGCAGGCTCAACAGCAGGGCCCGGGGCGGCTGGGCCTCCTGCAGCAGCAGGGCCAGCAGTTCATCGGCCAGGCGCGGATCGAGGCTGGCCAGGGGTTCATCGGCCAGCAGCAGCACCGGGTCCTGCCGGAGCAGCCTCGCCAGGGCCACCCGTTGCCGCTGGCCGCCCGAGAGGCCCGAGACGGGCTGGCTGAGCAGGGCCGGATCCAGATCCAGCCGCTGCAGCAGGGCCGTGCAGGCCTCGGAATCGAGGGGCAGCAGCAGGTTGAGCAGGGCCCGCGGCCAGCCCCAGCCCGCCAGTTGGGCGGCATTGATGTTCTGCTGCACGCTGAGCTCCTCGATCAGGCGCAGGTCTTGCCAGAGGGTGCCGATGCGGGCCTGCTGGCGCCGGCGCCGATGGCTGCCGGGGCGGGCCGGGGGTTCCCCCTGCCAGCACACCGTGCCGCCATCGGGCCTGATCAGGCCATTGGCCACCGCCAGAAGGGTGCTCTTGCCGGCGCCGCTGGGCCCGATCAGGGCCACCCGCTCGCCCGCCCGCAGGGTGAGGCTTACGCCATCGAGGCGGGGTATCCCCCGCCCGGCCACGCGGATGGACTCCAGCTCCAGCACCGCCGGGTCCGCCATCTAGCGGATCTTGCCGATCTGGCGGCCCACCTGTTCGATCTGCTTGTAGCCCGCCGGATTCACCGTGGTGAACTGCTGGGCGCCGAACAGGCCGAGGATCACCTTCTGCTCGGGATCCGTGGCCCGCCAGGAGATGATCGCCTTCTGCAGCTTCTTGGTGAACCCCTTCCCGAAGCGCTGATCCAGGTTGGGCTGGGCCAGCCAGAGGTAGTCGGGATAGGGGGGGGTGCGCCAGAGCTGGAACACCTTGGTGCGGTTGGCCTTGCCGCTGCGCAGGTTGGCCTGCCACACCTGCTCGTTCACGGCGCCGGCGTCGTAGGCACCGCTCTGCACCAGGGCAATGGTGGCGTCATGGCTGCCGCTGAAACCGGGCGCCCCACCGGCAAAATCCTTCAGCTTCACGCCCGCTTTGCTGAGGAAGTACTGGGGCATCAGCCGGCCCGAGGTGGAGCTCTCCGAGCCGAAGGTGAAGCGCTTGCCCTTCAGTTCGGTGAGTTGGTTGATCGAGCGGATCGGCTTGAGGCCGCTCTTCGGGTTCGCGATGAACACGCTGTAGAACTGCGCGTCGATGTCGCGCTGGGCCAGCATTTTGGCGCCGGGTTTCTGCAGGGTGGCCTGAACGCCGGTGAGCCCGCCGAACCACACCAGGTCGAGATCACCGGTGCGGAACGCACTCACGGCCGCCGCGTAGTCGGTGACGGGCACGTACTTCACCGTGACGCCCAGCTGCTGGGAGAGCTCGTTGGCCACCAGCCCATAGAGGCGGTTGAGCTTCTCGGGGTTCTGGTCGGGGATGGCGCCGATGCGCAACACCTTCAGCCCGCGCTGCTGGGCTGGCTTGGTGGTGCTCTGGGCCTGGGCCGCCGGCAGCAGGGCGGCGTTGGGCAGGGGGGAGAGGACCGCCGGAAGCAGGGCCAGGGAGAGGCCCGCCAGCACGGCGGTCAGACGTTCTCGAACGCGCATGAACAGATCAAGGTCACAACGAGGCCAGGAAGCGCCGCAGCCGCTCCAGGCCGTCGTTAATGGTGGCAGGGGCCGCGGCGCAGGACAGGCGGATGCAGTGGTCATCGCCGAAGGCCACCCCGGGCACCACCGCCAGCCCCACCTCATCCAGGAGGCGGTTGCACAGGGTCATGGAGTCGAGGCCGTAGTGGCTCACGTCCGGGAAGGCGTAGAAGGCTCCCTCCGGGGGCAGCAGATCGACGCCGGGGATGGAGCGCAATCCCTCGCTGAGCAGCTGGCGCCGTTCGTTGAAGCTGGCGGCCATGGCCTGCACGCAGTCGCGCGGGCCCTCCACCGCCGCCAGGGCGCCGAACTGGGCAAACGTGCAGACATTGCTGGTGCTCTGGCTTTGGAGGGCGCTGGCGGCCCTGATCACATCGGCGTGGCCCGCCAGCCAGCCGATGCGCCAGCCCGTCATGGCCCAGCCCTTGGCGCAGCCGCCCACGATGAAGATCCGTTCGGCCAGATCGGGCGCCACCGCCGCCAGGCTGTGGTGCTCGTGGCCGGGGGCCGTGAGGAATTCGTAGATCTCGTCGCACACCACAGCCACATGGGGATGGCGGCGCAGCACGGCGGCAATCGCCTCCAGCTCAGGGCGGCCCAGCACGGCACCGGTGGGGTTGCCGGGGCTGTTGAGCACCAGCAGCTTGGTGCGGGGGGTGATGGCGGCCTCCAGGGCCGCGGGATCGAGGTGGAAGCCGTTGGCGGCGGAGCTGGGGATGTAGGTGGTGCCGGCGCCGGCCAGGGCGGCGATCTCCGGATAGCTCAGCCAGTAGGGGGAGGGCAGCAGCAGGGTGTCGCCCGGATCGAGCACCACCTGGAAGAGGTTGTAGAGCGCCTGCTTGCCCCCATTGGTGACGAGCACCTGCTCACTGCGGGTGGCGACGCCGTTTTCCCCGCTCAGCTTCGCGGCGATCGCCTCGCGCAGGGCCGGTTCACCGGCAGCGGGGCCGTAGCGCGTGTGGCCCTGCTCCAGGGCCCGCACAGCCGCCTCGCGGATGAAGGCGGGGGTGTCGAAATCCGGTTCGCCCGCACTGAGGGAGCACACATCGCGACCCTCCGACTTGAGGGTGCGTGCCTTGGCGGCGATGGCGAGGGTGAGGGAGGGCTGCAGCGCCTGGGCCCGGGCAGAGAGCATCGCTGCAGCACTGATCCAGCAATGGGGACATCCTGCCCTACGCCTGTGCTGGGAATGGTTCACCGCGATCCCCAGGGTGGCGGTGTTCGGGGAAAATGCCCCGGCCTGAACACCCTGGTGGCCCCATTCAGCTGATGCCCATCCCGCACGGAGATCAGCACGGAAATCAGTACGGAGTTCAGGGAGGCGAGCAGCAGGGCGACCTTTTCCCGGCGGCCGCCGCGGGTGCCGGCGCACCCGCACCCGCGGCCGACCTGCCGGCCCAGCTCTCTGCGCTGGCGGCCGATTGCGACGGCTGCCGCCGCTGCGGCCTGGGGCTTGGCCGCACCCAGGTGGTGGTGAGTCGGGGCAACCCTGCCGCCCGGTTGATGGTGATCGGCGAGGGCCCCGGCGCCCAGGAGGACGCCTCGGGCGTTCCGTTCGTGGGCCGGGCTGGCCAGCTGCTCGACCAGATGCTCGAGAGCGTGGGGATCGATTCCAACCGCGATGCCTATGTGTGCAACGTGGTGAAGTGCCGCCCGCCCGACAACCGCAAGCCCACCCCAACCGAGATGGCGGCCTGTCTGCCCTGGCTGCAGCGCCAGATCGCCCTGGTGAATCCGGGGGTGATCCTGCTGGCCGGTGCCACCGCCATGGAGGGGGTGCTGGGGGTGAAGGGGGGCATCACCAAGCTGCGGGGCCAGTGGCGTCAGGGCAGCGGTGAGGGGCTGGAGGGGCGCTGGTTGATGCCGATCCTTCATCCCTCCTATCTGTTGCGCAATCCCTCGCGGGAGCGGGGCAGCCCGAAGTGGCTCACCTGGCAAGACCTGCAGGACGTGCGGCGCCGCCTCGACCAGCTCGCCGCCGTCTCCAGCTGAGCAGCCCGGCGGGGTCACCAGTTGCGGCGTTGGGTGTGCCATGGTTTGGCCCAACCCTGAGCCCCCTGCCGCGATGACCGCCGCCCCGGCTGCTCCCGACGCCGCCCCGGCCGCCAACGGCGCCATCCCGGAGTGGGCCACCAGTCCGCGCTACGACACCACCATTCGCCGCCGCAAGACCCGCAGCGTGCGCGTCGGTGACATCTGGATCGGCAGCGACCACCCGGTGGTGGTGCAGTCAATGATCAACGAGGACACCCTCGACATCGAGGGCGCCACGGCTGGGATCCGCCGCCTCCATGAAGCCGGTTGCGAGATCGTGCGCGTCACCGTGCCGTCGCTGGCCCATGCCAAGGCGATGGGCGAGATCCGCCAGCGCCTCGAAGACACCTACAGGCCGGTGCCGCTGGTGGCCGATGTGCACCACAACGGCATGAAGATCGCGCTGGAGGTGGCCCAGCACGTGGACAAGGTGCGCATCAATCCGGGCCTCTATGTGTTCGACAAGCCCGATCCGAACCGCACCGATTTCACCGAAGACGAGTTCGCCGCGATCGGCGATCGCATTGCCGACACCCTCGAGCCCCTGGTGAGCCTGCTGAAGGAGCAGGACAAAACCCTGCGCATCGGGGTGAACCACGGCTCCCTGGCCGAGCGGATGCTGTTCACCTACGGCGACACGCCCCTGGGGATGGTGCAGTCGGCGATGGAGTTCATCCGCATCTGCGACCGCCTCGACTTCCACAACATCGTGGTGTCGATGAAGGCGTCGCGGGCGCCGGTGATGCTCGCCGCCTACCGGATGATGGCCGATCGGCTGGATGCCGAGGGCTACCACTACCCCCTGCACCTGGGCGTCACCGAAGCCGGCGACGGTGACTACGGCCGGATCAAGAGCACCGCGGGCATCGCCACCCTGCTGTCGGAGGGCATCGGCGACACCATTCGCGTGTCGCTCACCGAGGCGCCGGAGAAGGAGATCCCGGTTTGCTACTCGATCCTGCAGGCCCTTGGTCTGCGCAAGACGATGGTGGAGTACGTGGCCTGCCCGAGCTGCGGCCGCACCTTGTTCAACCTGGAGGAGGTGCTGCACAAGGTGCGCTCCGCCACAGCCCACCTCACCGGCCTCGACATCGCGGTGATGGGCTGCATTGTGAACGGCCCTGGCGAGATGGCCGATGCCGACTACGGCTACGTGGGCAAGACGCCCGGAACCATTTCGCTCTACCGCGGCCGGGAGGAGATCCGCCGGGTGCCGGAAGCGGAAGGGGTGGAGGCGCTGATCGCCCTGATCAAGGACGACGGCCGCTGGGTTGACCCCTGATTTCACACCCTGTGTGACGGTTAGCCGACCCGCGGTGAGACGCGGTTCCTGCGGCTAGCGTGATCAGTACTCCTTCCTGTTGAACGGGGGCTTCACGCCGATGGCCAGGGCACGTGCCGGCCTGCTCGCACTGGTGACGGTGGGAACCTGCGCCGCTACGGCGGTTCTAGCCCGCGAGATGGTGACGCCCCCCGGCGGCCAGTCGCGCATCAGCGACAGCCCCAAGGAGGTGATGGATCAGGCGTGGCAGATCGTCTTCCGCGACTATCTCGATATCAACGGCAAGTACACCTCCGATCGCTGGCGCACCCTGCGCAAGGACGTGCTGGCCAAGAGTTACACCTCCCCAAAAGAGGCTTACGAGGCCATTCGGGGGATGCTCTCCACCCTCGACGACCCTTACACCCGCTTCCTTGATCCGCGCGAGTTCAAGGAGATGCAGATCGACACCTCCGGGGAACTCTCCGGGGTGGGCATCCAGCTGAGCCTCGACAAGGAAACCAAGAACCTGGTGGTGGTGAGCCCGATTGAGGGTTCGCCCGCCTCCCGGGCCGGGGTGATGCCCAAGGACGTGATCACCGCGATCGACGGCAAGACCACCAAGGGGATGAGCACCGAGGATGCGGTGAAGCTGATCCGGGGCCAGGCCGGCACGGCCGTGGTGCTCAACCTCTCCCGCAAGGGTCAGCCGATCGAGGTGAAGCTGGTGCGCGAGCGCATCGAGCTGCATGCGGTGGAGCACCAGCTCAACACCGCTCCCGATGGGATGAAGGTGGGCTACATCCGCCTCAAGCAGTTCAACGCCACTGCCGCCAAGGACATGCGCAAGGCGGTGCAGGACCTGGAGTCCAAGGGTGCCCAGGGCTATGTGCTCGATCTGCGCAGCAACCCCGGTGGCCTGCTGATGGCCAGCGTGGAGATCGCCCGTCAGTGGCTGAACGAGGGCACGATCGTGTCCACCAAAACCCGCGATGGCATCACCGATGTGAAGCGCGCCACCGGCCGGGCGCTCACCAACAAGCCGCTGG
This sequence comes from Prochlorococcaceae cyanobacterium, assembly GCA_040399185.1. GTDB lineage: Bacteria > Cyanobacteriota > Cyanobacteriia > PCC-6307 > Cyanobiaceae > UBA5018. Next base: position 5,416 of record JBBASQ010000018.1, on the reverse strand, counting down.
TGATCCTGGTGAACGAGGGTTCAGCCAGCGCCAGCGAGATCCTCTCCGGTGCCCTGCAGGACAACAACCGGGCCGTGCTGGTGGGTCAGAAGACGTTTGGCAAGGGCCTGGTGCAGTCGGTGCGCGGGCTCTCCGATGGCTCCGGCATGACCGTGACCATCGCCAAGTACCTCACCCCCCGGGGGCGGGACATCCACAAGCACGGCATTGATCCGGATGTGTCGGTGAAGATGGGCGAGGCTGAGGCCCAGCGCCTCAAGCTCGAAGACATCGGCACCCGCAAGGACAGCCAGTACCGGGCGGCCGAAACCACGCTGGTGAAACGTTTGCGCAACGCCAACACCGTGGAGAAGGCCTACAACCCGGCCAGTGCCAACGTGCCCGCCGCCACCAGCTCCAGTGCCGGGGCCAGCTCCAGCGGAACCGCCCGCTGATTGGGCTTCAGGCCAGGGGATGGAGCAATCCGCTGGCGGCGTGACTGCGGCGGATCTCCAGCCAGGCTGAACCGGCGGGCTGCCAGCGCAGGGCCACCTGCTGGGGCATGCCGAAGCTGCGGCGGCCCATCAGCTGGAGCTCCACCCGGTTGGTGGCACTGTCTTCCAGCACCCAGACCACCTGATCGCCGCTGGGGGGCAGCACGATCGCGTGGTGGGGAGCTGGCGGCGGAGCATCGGCGCAGCCGGGGCGGCCTTCGCTCACCAGCACCACCGATGCGATCCCCTCGCCGCTGTGGCGCGCCACCACCCGGCGGCGGCGATCCCCGTGCACCAGGCAGAGCTCGCTCACCCAGGGCCAGGGGCCGATGCGGTCGGGCCCCAGGCTCCAGTGGCCTGCCGGGCTGATCTGCATCTCGGCCGGCGGTTCTTCAAATTCCATCGAGCGCACGGTGCCGGTGCTGCCATTGGTGAGGCTCGCCACGATCAGCCGGTCCCGCTCCTCCACCTGCAGGGAGCTGGGGAACCGCTCCACCTCGCGGCCGCTGCCATCGAGCCGGATGAAGGTGCCCTGCCAGGTGCCGGCGTTGTGGCTGAGCAGGGTGTGGCGCCGGGAGAATGGCTCGGGCATCACAGGAGTGGCGTGGCAGAGGGAAGCTCGATCTGGCAGCACAAACCCTGGTGGTGCCAGCCCTGGAGCATCGTGCTCACGGGACTGGCCGTGGTGGCCGGGAGTTGGCTGCTGCTGCACCGCTGGTGGATCAGCGCGCCGGCTGCCGCTGCCGTGGCGCTCTGGTGGTGGCTGTTCCTGGTGGCCGTGCCTGCCGCTTACCGGCGGGGCGAACTGGACGACTGAGCTCTGATCAGGCCACCGGCTGCATCAGGCCGCCACCGGGGTTGGAGTCGTCGTCGTCGTTGTTTTCCTTGTTGCCCTGGGTGAGGGCGTAAATCCCCAGGGCAGCAACGCTCACCAGGGCGGAGATCACACCGGTAAGGCCTTCAAGGCCGGAGCCCAGATCGATCACCTCGCCCATGGGGACGCCGTTGCGTTGTGTTGCGCCAAGTGTAACGAACGATTGCTGCAATTCTGAGAATTGCCCGAAATGCTTGCCCCGCAGTGGGTTTGCTTCCCCTGGCTTGCGGCCTCCCTACACCGCGAGCACGGCTTCGTTCTGGGCGGCCTGCTGCTCGGCCCGCTGGGCCTCGGTGAGGCCGTCGGCACCGGGGATCTGCTCGGCCATTTGGTTGAGCCAGTTCATCAGCTCTTCGAGCTGCTTCTCGGCCGGCAGCACCCCCAGGCCCCGGGCCAGCACCTTGGCGGTGCTGCCGCCGCCGGCCTGGTACACAAACCGCCCATGCAGGTGCTGGGGCAGCCCCTGGCGCAGCAGCCGGAAGGCCGGCTCCTCCATTGGCGTTTCCAGGGCGATGTTGGGCTTCTCCGGCTTGATGCGCGAGAAGCCGCAGCGCCGGGCCACCAGCTTCAGTTCCATCAGCTGCAGCAGGGAGATCACCGGCGGCGGCAGGGCGCCGTACCGGTCCACCAGGCCGGCGGCCAGCTCCAGCAGGGCGTCCTTGCTGGTGCAGTCGGCCGCGGCGCGGTAGGCCGCCATCTTCTCGTCGTTGTCGGTGATCCAGTCGCCGGGGATAAAGGCGGTGATCGGCAGGTCGATCTGGGTGTCGTCCACCTTGGGGATGTCCTGGCCCTGGATCTCCGCCAGACACTCCTGCAGCATCTCCATGTAGAGGTCGAAGCCGATGGTTTCCATCTGGCCGCTCTGCTCCACCCCCAGCAGGTTGCCCACGCCGCGGATCTCCATGTCGCGCATGGCCAGCTGGTAGCCGCTGCCCAGTTGGGCGAACTCCTGGATCGCCCGCAGCCGTTGCCGCGCCGCTTCGCTCAGCGACGCATCGCCGGGATAGAAGAGCCAGGCATGGGCCTGGATGCCGCTGCGGCCCACCCGGCCCCGCAGCTGGTACAGCTGGGCCAGGCCGAAGCGGTGGGCGTCCTCGATCAGGATCGTGTTGACGCGCGGGATGTCGAGGCCGCTCTCCACGATCGTGGTGCAGAGCATCACGTCGGCCTCGCCGGCGTTGAAGGCCACCATGGCGCTCTCCAGCTCGCCCTCCGGCATCTGGCCGTGGGCCACCAGCAACCGCAGGCCGGGAATCATGGCCCGCAACTGGGTGGCCACATCCTCGATGCCCTCCACCCGCGGCACCACATAAAACACCTGGCCGCCGCGGTCGAGTTCCTGGCGGATGGCGCTGCGCACCGCCTCCTCATCAAGGGCGGCCAGGTGGGTTTTGATCGGGCGGCGCAGCGGCGGCGGCGTGGTGATCAGGCTCATCTCCCGCACGCCCGAGAGGCTCATGTAGAGGGTGCGGGGAATCGGCGTGGCGGAGAGCGTGAGCACGTCCACGTCCTTGCGCAGCGCCTTGATCTTTTCCTTCTGGTTCACACCGAAGCGCTGCTCCTCATCCACCACCAGCAGCCCTAGCTGCTTGAAGGTGGTGCCCTTGCCCAGCAGCTGGTGGGTGCCCACCACTACATCCACAATGCCCTCATTGAGCCCTTCGAGGATCGTCTTGCGCTCGCCGGCGGTGCGGAAGCGGTTGAGCAGGCTCACCTTCATCGGGTAAGGGGCAAACCGCTCCGACAGCGAGCGCCAGTGCTGCTGCGCCAGCACGGTGGTGGGCGCCAGCAGGGCCACCTGCTTGCCGGCGGTGACCGCCTTGAAGATGGCGCGGATCGCCACTTCGGTTTTTCCGAAGCCCACATCGCCGCACACCAGCCGGTCCATCGGCTGGGGCTTCTCCATGTCGCGCTTCACCTCGGCGATCGCCTTCACCTGATCGGGCGTGGGCTCGTAGGGGAACGAGTCCTCCAGTTCGTCCTGCCACGGGCCGTCGGGCGGGAAGGCGAAGCCCGGCGCCTTGTGGCGTTCGGCGTAGAGCTTCACCAGATCCACCGCCACCTTGCGCACGGCCTTGCGGGCGCGCTCCTTGGCCTTGGCCCAGGCCGTGCCGCCCATGCGGTTCAGCTCGGGCGGGGTGTCGCCGGTGGCGCGGTAGCGGCCGAGGCTGCCCAGCTGATCGGCGGCCACCCGCAGCAGTCCGTCGGCGTACTGCACCACCAGGTAGTCGCGGGATTCGCCGCCGATGGCGAGCTTCTCGAGCTTGAGGAACTTGCCGATCCCGTGGTTGCGGTGCACCACGAAATCGCCGGGGCGCATCTTGTTGGGATCCACCGTGCGGCTGGCGGCCTTGCGGCGCCGGCGCACATACCCGGTGGCGGCCAGCGCGTGCTGGCCGAAGAATTCCCGGTCGGTGATCAGCACCAGCCGCCAGGCGGGCAGCTGCAGGCCCTCCAGCTCGGCGGTGCCCTTGAGCTTGAGGGCCACCGGCGTGCCCTGCTCCACCAGGCGCTCGATCGCCGGGGTGTCGCCGGGGTTGGGCACGAAGCGCGCCGGGCACTCGTGTTCTTCCAGCAGGGCCACGGCGCGGCTGGGCTGGGCTGAGATCAGCCACACGCAGGCCTTCTCCGCCTGGAAGCCCTTGATCAGGCCGGCCAACTTGCCGAAGGCGTTGGGGTGGGCCGGCACCGAACGGCTGGCCAGGTTGAAGCTGTTGGGGTGGCTGTCGGTTTCGTGCAGCTCACTCAGATCGAAGCCAGGAAAGGCCTCCAGGGCTTCGAGGGCCTGCCCGGGGCTGCGGTGCAGCCGGGGCGGCAGCAGCGCATCGGCCTCGGCCTCAGTCGAGGTCTCAGTGATGCCCAGCTCGCTGAGCACATCGAGGCGGTGGTCGCTGGCGTGGTCGAACCATTGCTGGCCGTGGGAGAGGCAGTGGCGCCGCTCATCCACCGCCACCAGGGTGCTGGCCGGCAGGTAATCCAGAAGGCAGGCGGGCTCACTCCAGGCCAGGCCCATCAGCCGGCGCATCCCCTCGGGCGTGCCGCCCTCCAGCAGCTGCTCCAGCCCCTCGCCGCTCAGCACCTGCTCCAGCCCATCGGGCATCGCCTCGCGCAGGGCCTCGGCCACCAGCGGGCCGTAGCCGGTGGGGGTGAGGCGCATCACCTCCACCGGATCGAGGGAGCGCTGGGTGGCGGGATCGAACTCCCGCAGCTTCTCCAGGTCTTCCCCGAAGAACTCCAGCCTTACGGGGAGCTCGGCGCTCACCGGGAACACGTCCACGATGTCGCCGCGGCGGCTCCAGCTGCCCTCCTGCTCGATCGTGGTGACCCGCTCGTAGCCCAGCCGCGTGAGTGTTTCCGCCAGCTCCTCCAGGTTCACCGTGTCGCCCTTGCGCAGGGTGAGGCACTGGGCCTTCAGCGCCGCTGGCGGGGGCAGGTGGGGCTGCAGGGCCCGCTCGGTGGCCACGATCGCCAGCCGGCTCGCTTCAGCGCTCTCGTCCAGCAGTTCGCTGAGCACCTGCAGCTGGCCCCAGGTGATCTCGCTGGTGGGATCGAAGGGCTCGTAGGGGCTGCCCTCGCTGGTGGGATAAAGCTGGCTGCTGCTCCAGCCCATCAGCTCCAGCAGGGCCGCCCAGCGGCCCGCCTCCTCCAGGGTGGGCACGATCACCAGCAGGGGCTGGCTGCCGGCGGCCGCCAGGGCGCTGCTCACCAGGGCCCGCGCCGCCCGGCCGGCGCCGCTCAGCCGCAGGCGATCGGGGCGGTCGATGCGGGCGCGCACCTCTCCGGTGAGGGGCGCCTGCTGCAGCTGGCGCACCAGGGGAGAGAGGGGCATTGCGGTGGCAGATCGGCAGCCCCCGATTGTGGCAAGCGGCAACAGACTGGGGTGCGCCCTCCCCCCGCCTCTGGCCACCTACCGCTGCCCCTACTGCCGGCATCTGCCGCCCCGGGTGCTGCGCAGCCGCGATGGTGGGTTGCTCTGCGGCCACTGCGGCGATCCCCTGGAGCGCGTGCCGCTGGTGCGTCCCTGGCCCGCCCTGGCCGGAGCCCTGGTGGTGGCTGCCGTGGCGGCCAG
>JBBASQ010000017.1:0-45088 GCA_040399185.1 Prochlorococcaceae cyanobacterium | reverse complement strand
GCCGACACCGCTGCGACCGCAGGATCGCGGGAGGCGTTGCAGGAGCTGGCCGCCCGCCTCTCTGGGGATGCCACCCAGCCGTTGCGGCTGCCAGCGGCGCTTGAAGCCGCCCGCACCCAGGTGGTTGACCAGATTTCGCTGGGGCGCAGGCAGGCCATGGCCAGCATGGAGCGCGCCATCGCGGCCCGCCGGCTACGGGCCGTTCTCGACTGTGTTCGGGTGGTTGGCCTGGCCCTGCTGATGGCGCTGGCCCTCTGGACCTTGCGGTGACCCGCTCCGCTTGGCTCTGGTGGGCGCTGGGGACAGGCCTGGTGTTGGCCGTGTTGGTGTGGACCATTCACACCCAGCCCACACCCTTGCTCCCCGTTCTGGAGGTGCTGGCCTGGAGCGGGGTGCTCCGATGGTGGGTTCGCCAACACCGTGCGTTGCACCCGCGTCCAACCCGGGTGTCGTTGTGGTTCGGTTGGTTGTTAGTGGGCGGCGTGCTTGCCGCCCTCTCCCTCCCCAGACCCACATCGCTGGCCTACGGACTCCCCGTCACCGTGGGGCTGGCCATGGCTTTACTGGCGCTGCCGCTTGGGGAGTTGCGGCGCGCGGCCATGCCCCTCCTCCTGCTCACCATTCCCCTGTTGCCCCTGCTGTTGCGCTGGGTGTTGCCCGAGCCGGTGCTGGCAAGAGCAACGGCCACCACGTCGGCAGTGCTGCTTCAGCTGCTGGGGTTGGATGCCCTGGCGATCGGGCATCACCTGGTGCTGGGGAATGGCGGTGTGAGGGTGGCCGGCGCCTGCGGCGGCACCGAAGACATCGCTTTCCTGCTGGCGTTTGCGCTGTTGCTCGCGATCACCCAGCCGCCCCTGGCTGGGCCTCGTGTTGGCATGCTTCTGCTGATCGCCCCTGCCCTGGGTTTTCTGATCAACGCCATGCGGGTGGCCCTGCTGGCGGTGGTGGTTCAGCAAGGGGGATGGTGGAAGCAGGAGATTTTTCCTTCGCTTCACGAGGGCCATGGAGCGTTGGTGTTCTCCTTGTTCGCGGTGGCCGTGCTGGTGTGGCTGGATGGGTTGGCCCACCCGCTGTGGGCCGGCAGCCTTAACGATTCCTCAACGGCCTGATCCGGGCGTCATCCATACCGTCGGAGGACGTGCCGCAGATCTGCGGCCATCTGTCTTTGAAACGATGGGCATGAGCCTGGCCAGCCGTCGTCCCCATGCAATCTGGAGGCGGCGGATTCTTGCGGGGTTGATGCCGCTGGCAGCCGTAGCCCTGATGCATCAGCCAGGCCGGGCTGTGCTGATCTCGGTGGACGACCAGTCCTGGGATATCGGCACTGTGGCGGGCTCCTGGGTGGAGCCTCCGCCCCAGCCCCGCACCAACAACTTGCTGCCTGAATCTGAAACCGCTGCGATGCTCCGCGATCAGCAGTGGTGGGGCAGTTCTGATCTGGCATTGACCTATGCCAATGCCTACCTGGATTCGGGTGAAGCCACCACAGCCTTATTCGCATTCTCTGTGAATCCTTCTGCCACAGGTGGCAGCGCCTTCGTGTCGGCTTGGCAAGTGCAGAACGGCCAGTTGCTGCTCACTGAGGTCAATACGCTCTCCAGTCCAGGATCGCTCTGGGCTGTAGTCAGCGGAAGCGGCAGTACCTATGCGTCCAGCAGTGCTGACAGCAGCACATCCACCACCACCACCGAACTCTCTGATGCGTTGAGGGGCTCCGGCACGGCAGATGTGCCCTCACCTCTGCCGCTGTTGGGAGCAGGTTTTGCCATCTGGTGGCTGTGGCGTCCATCACGGCGAATGTCACGTTGATGACGCCTCTTCCGCTGCTCATTACCTTTCGATCGATGGCTCCCTTGGCAGACCTGCGTGCCTGATTCAACGACCTCTCCGTCGTCGCGGCGGCCATCCCGTCGACTGCCCTGGCGCCTGATGCCCCTACCGGGGGGGATGCGCCAGCGACTCTCCGCGCGCCTGAGCTGGCGCCTCAGCCGCAGCAACAACGTGCGGCTCACGATCTGCAGTCAGTTCTTTCCCCCGGATTTCGCGGCCACGGGGCAGTTGCTTCACGATCTGAGTGAGCGCCTGGCCCGCAAGGGCCTGCAGGTGCAGGTGCTCACCGGACAGCCGGCCTATGCCTTCAACCGGGCCGACGCCGAGCGGATTGAGTTTCTTCCGAATCTCTGTGTGCGCCGCACCAGGGTGTCGCGGCTCTGGCCCAAACGCATCCGCGGCCGCGCGGTGAATGGGCTGTTGTTCTGCATCCGGGTGTTCGTTCGTCTGCTGCGTTTTTCGCGGCGCGGTGATCTGATGCTCTACACAACGGAGCCGCCCTACCTGCCGATTCTGGGGTGGATGGTGCACAAACTCACGGGCACGCCTTACATCCTGCTGCTGTACGACCTCTATCCCGATGTGCTGGAGGAGCTCAAGGTGCTCTCCTCCGGGCATCCCTTGGTGCGGATCTGGCGTTCTCTCAATTCGCTCGCCATCCGTGAGGCCAAGGAGGTGATCGTGCTCAGCCATGCCATGGCCGTGCGGGTGCGCCGCCACTGCCCCAACCTCGGTGATCGACTGGCCGTTGTGCCCAGCTGGGCCAATCCCTATGCCATCCGGCCAAGGGAGCGCGACAGCAATCCCTTTGCCAAGCGCCATGGTTTCGATGACAAATTCGTGGTGCTGTACTCCGGCAACCAGGGCCGTTGCCACGACCTGGTGACCCTGTTGGCGGCCGCGTTGTTGCTGCGCCATGAATCGGATGTGCAGTTTTTGTTTATTGGTGGCGGTCCCCAGAACGAACGTCTCCGGGAATTGGTGGCTGACTGGGGGCTCACCAATTGCCGCTTCCTGCCCTACCAGGAGCCGAGTGTTCTTCCGTATTCCCTGAGCTGCGCCGATGTGGCGGTGGTGAGCCTGGGGATCGACGCCGAAGGCCTGGTGGCCCCCAGCAAGCTCTATGGGCACCTGGCTGCCGGTACCCCGATCGCCGCGATCACGCCTGGGGGGTCTGCCCTGCAGGAGCTGGTGCTGAACAGTGGCTGCGGTGCCTGGTTTGCCAACGGCGATGCCGAAACCCTGGCGGCCTGGATCCGCCGCCTGCGCGACCATCCCGATGAGGCACGCCGCTATGGCGATGCGGCCCGCAACCTGCTCTTCACTTCGGCTTCTCCGGAGCGGGTGACCCGCCAGTACATGGCCCTGATCCAGCGCCACCTGCCGGCCGACAAGGCGCTCAACCCCTTGCCGCTGCAAGTGCGCCGTGATGACCGCCGGGAAGACGACCGGCGCGGAGCCACCGACCCGGTGGCGGCCCTGATCGCCGGTCGGGAACGGCGCCAGGAACAGCGTCGCTTCGGTGAGCGGCGCTTTCCCAACGACCGGCTGCGCTGAGGGCCGCTCGCCTCGGCCAGCGACGGCCAACGCGAGCTGGCTGTTCCCGTTTCCGATCTGATTTCTCGTTTCAGCGTTATGAACACCGGCGCCCTGCTGGATCGTTACTTCATCAAGCAGCCGCGGCTGCGGCGCCTCGTAACGGCTCTGATGGAGCCCGATCGCAACCTCCAGGTGGATCTGGCTGGGGCGCCCTTGCAGGTGAACAGCCGCCGGGAGCATGGCTATCTGCGGGCGTCGCGCCTGTTGCGTCGCAACGGCACCCTGCGCGATGAGATCCCGGTGCTGATGAATCTCTTCGCCCTGCTCCGCGATGGCGACACGTTCGTGGATGTGGGGGCGAATGTGGGGCTCTTCACCCACGCTGTGGCTCGCCTCACCCAATTGCATCCGCTGTTAGAGCTGGTGGCGATCGAGGCCCATCCCGACACCTTTGCCCGCCTGGCTGCCAGGCCCCTGGAGCGTGTTCGCTACCTGAACCTGGCCATGGGGACGGCGGCGGGCACCCTCACCTTTGTGGATGGCGCCGTGTCGCACGTGTTCACCACCGTGGATCAGCAGAACGCCTACAGCATTCCGGGGGAAACCCGGCAGGTGCCGTCGCAACGGCTGGATGCCCTGGCCTTTCGGCCTGGCAGTGATCTGGTGCTGAAGGTGGATGTGGAGGGCCAGGAGCGCCAGGTGCTGCAAGGGGCCAGCGAGCTGTTTGATGCAGGCCGCATCCGGGTGGTGTACCTCGACGGTTACGACGACCAGGGGCTGGCCGGGTGGCTGCAGGATCGCGGCTTCTCCCTGCGGGATGGCCGCACCCTTGAGCCCACCGACCAGCCGCCGTTTTCCCTGCTGGCGATCCGGAGCTGATTCCGGATCGCCAGACGCACTCAAACAAGCACCGGCAGTTTGGCGGGATCCACCTGCTGGAAGCGGAGGCGCCCCGCATCGGCGGCTGTCTCCACATCCACCGTGATCGTGTGGCCACCGGTGAACTGCCCCGCCAGGATCCCCTTGGCAATCGGCGTTTCCAGTTCGCGTTGGATCGCACGCTTGAGTGGGCGGGCGCCGTACACCGGGTCGTAACCCACGCCGGCGAGCCAGTCGAGGGCATCGGCGTTGAGCTGGAGGCCCAGCTTTTTCTCCTCCAGGCGCTTGGCCAGGCGCTGCACCTGCAGTTCCACGATCTCGCGCAGCTCCTCTTGCTTGAGGCTGTGGAAGATGATCGTTTCATCCAGCCGGTTGAGGAATTCGGGCCGGAAGTGGCCCCGCAGCGCCTCATTCACCCGCGCTTCCATTTCACTGTGGCGCGCAGGATCACCGGCCAGATCCAGGATCGACTGGCTGCCGATGTTGCTCGTGAGGATCAGCACCGTGTTGGTGAAATCCACCGTTCGCCCCTGCCCATCGGTGACGCGCCCGTCATCGAGGATCTGCAGCATCACGTTGAACACATCGGGGTGGGCCTTCTCCACCTCGTCGAACAGGATCACCGCATAGGGCCGGCGCCGCACCGCTTCGGTGAGCTGGCCGCCCTCCTCGTAGCCCACGTAGCCCGGAGGGGCTCCGATCAGCCGGCTCACGGCGTGTTTCTCCATGTACTCCGACATGTCGATGCGCACCATGGCCTCCTCGCTGTCGAACAGCTGGCTGGCCAGGGCCTTGGAGAGCTCGGTTTTGCCCACGCCCGTAGGGCCGAGGAACAGGAAGCTCGCGATCGGCCGGTTGGGATCGCTCAGGCCGGCGCGGGAGCGCTGGATGGCATCGGCCACCGCGGTGACGGCCTGCTGCTGGCCGATCACCCGGGTGTGCAGCTCATCCTCGAGGTGGAGGAGTTTCTCCATCTCGCTCTGCACGAGCTTGGCCACCGGGATGCCGGTCCACTTGGCGATCACCTCGGCGATGTCGTCTTCGGTGACCTCCTCCCGCAGCAGGGTCTTCTCCCCGCCACCGCTGAGCTCGGCCTCCTTGGCGGCCAACTTCTTGTGCAGTTCGGCCAGGGTGCCGTACTCGAGTTCGGCGGCCTTGTTGAGGTCGTAGTTGCGCTTGGCCTGCTCCACCTGCAGCGCCACCTGCTCGATCTCCTCCTTGATCGCGCTGAGCTCATCAATCGAGCCCTTTTCGGCCTGCCACTGGGCGTTGAGGGTGCTCTGCTGCTCGCGCAGTTCGGCCAGTTCCTTCTCCAGACGCTCCAGCCGGTCGCGGCTGGCAGCATCGGATTCGCGCCCCAGCGAGAGCTTCTCCATCTCCAGCTGCAGGATGCGGCGATCGAGCTCGTCGATCTGCTCCGGCTTGGAGGTGATCTCCATCTTCAGCCGCGCCGCCGATTCATCCACCAGATCGATGGCCTTATCGGGCAGGAAGCGGTCGGCGATGTAGCGGCTGCTGAGCACGGCCGCCGCCACCAGGGCGTTGTCGGCGATGCGCACGCCGTGGTGCACCTCATAGCGCTCCTTGAGGCCGCGCAGGATCGAGATGGTGTCTTCCACCGTGGGCTGATCCACGAACACCTGCTGGAAGCGGCGCTCGAGGGCCGGGTCTTTCTCGATGTGCTGGCGGTGCTCATCGAGGGTGGTGGCACCGATGCAGCGCAGTTCGCCCCGGGCCAGCATCGGCTTGAGCAGGTTGCTGGCATCCATGGCGCCGCCGGTGGCACCGGCGCCCACCACGGTGTGGATCTCGTCGATGAACAGCACGATCTGGCCTTCGGAGGCGGTCACCTCCTTGAGCACGGCCTTGAGCCGTTCCTCGAACTCACCGCGGTACTTCGCACCGGCGATCAGGGCCCCCATGTCGAGGGCGATGAGCTGACGGTTCTGCAATGCCTGCGGCACATCGCCATTCACGATGCGCTGGGCGAGCCCCTCCACGATGGCGGTCTTGCCCACGCCGGGCTCGCCGATCAGCACCGGATTGTTCTTGGTGCGGCGGCTGAGGATCTGGATCGTGCGGCGGATTTCTTCGTCGCGCCCGATCACCGGATCGAGCTTGCCCTCACGGGCGGCCTTGGTGAGATCGCGGCCGTACTTCTCCAGCGATTCGTAGGTGCCTTCGGGGTTCTGGTCGGTCACGGTCTGGGAGCCACGCACGGCGGCCACGGCGTCTTTCAGCTTGTCGGCGCTGGTGCCCGCTTGGGAGAGCAGCTGCTTGCCGCAGCGGTCGTCGATGGCCAGCGCCAACAGCAGGTGCTCAATGGCGATGTAGCTGTCGCCGTAGGTGCCTTTGAGCTCATTGGCCTGGTCGAGCACCGTGTTCAGGCCCTTGCCCAGATACACGTTGTTGGGCGGGGAGCTGAGGCTCGGCTGGCCGGCGATATAGGCCTCCAGCTTCTGGCTGAGGGTGCCCACATCCACGCCGGCCTTCTCCAGCACCCGGCCGGCCAGGCCCTGCTGGGCCAGCAGGGCGGCGAACAGGTGCTCGCTCTCCATCTGCTGCTGGCGCTTCTGCTGGGCCAGCTGCTGCGCCGCCACGATCGCGGCCCAGGCCTTCTCGGTGAACAGCTCGGCAGTGGGATGCATGGGAAACCTCCCGGTTGGGTCGGGCACCGTTGGTGCGATGTCAGAACCGTATGGCCGTTCAACGGAGCCAGGAGCCGGGAGAACCGAACGCCTTGATTCGGTCCTCCCGGCAGGGGTGCGGGGAACCGCCCGCTGGGCTCAGCGGGGTGCGCCGTTGTAGCCCACATTCACCACCGAGCGCCCATCGGGGGACACCTGGATCTCAGTGAGGGTGGTGGCGGGCTGGCCGGTCTGCTGCCAGCCGGGGGCCCCGCCGAGGAAGCGGAAGAAGTAGCCCTGGTTGTTGTTCTGCACCAGGCAGGAACCGCCGCCATTGCCGGTCTCGAACATGCAGCTGGCTGGCACATACACCGATAGGCCGCCGTTCTGGTTGATCGCCCATTGGCGCGCCACGTTCACCGCGCGCACGTTGGAGTCGCTCACCTGCGCGATGGCTGGCAGAACTGCCATCAGGGCCGACCCTCCGGCGAGGGCCAGCGTTCGGACCGCGTTCATGAGCACTGCGTTCAACACCCTCTCAGTTTGGCGATTGTTCCGATTCCGGGCCGCAATTCGGTTCTTTGCGGGCGTCGCTGCTAGCTGTGTGGCCGCGGTGACCTCCTCTCTGGTTGTGGTTCGTTTTGTTCGTTGGCGCGGGTGTGTGTCCCGTCCGGCCGTGAAGGGTCTGGCGGCATTGCTGATGCTGGCTGCCCTGTCCGCTCCGGCGGCCCAGGCCCGCTTTGAAGGCGGCGGCGGCGGTGGGTTCCGGGGCGGTGGTGGTTTTTCTGGTGGTGGCGGTTATCGCTTCACCGGCGGTGGCGGTGATTTCAGCCCCCGCTCCTTCTCCCCAGCCCCCGCCCCGGCCTACCGACCGGAACCCGCCTACCGTCCAGCGCCGGCTCCTGCGCCCCGCCTGGATTCGGTGAGTGAGCCGATCCGCCGTAGCTGGAGCAGCGGCTATGGCGGTGCCCACCCCACCTATGGCGCCGGCGCGCGCACGCCCTATCTGGGCCACAACATCAGCCGCAACGACTTCAACCGCGCCACCAACGGGGGCGCCGATCGCTTCGATGCCGGCCGGCTTGGGGTGAGCGTGGATGGGCGCAACGGCCCCTGGGACCGCTCCATCGACGTGCAGCAGAACTTCTACAACCGCAGCGTGGGCGGGTGGAACGGGTCTTGGGGCAATGGTGGTTACTGGGGCAGCCGGCCCTGGAGCTACGGCTGGTACAACTGGTCGCCCAACACTTGGAACTGGTGGAACGGCAACGCGGTGGGCTGGGGTCTGGCGGGCCTGGCCACCGGTGTGGCGATCACCGAGCTGGTGGATCAGGCGAGCGAGCAGCAGTCGCCGGTGATCGATGTGCCAGACAGCGACTACCAGCTCAATTACGGCTCGGTGGAAGCCGTGGGCAACAGCGGCGCCGACTTCAGCTACGCGGTGGCCGACAGTCCGCCGGTGAAGGGGGGCGTGAACTGCCAGGAGGGCTTGCTGGATGGCCAGGTGCCTTCCACCGCCGCCCAGGCCCAGTTGCTCAATGCGGCTTGTCAGGTGGCCTACGGACCTGATCCAAAGGGCACCGCGCTGAAGCGGGGCTGGGCTCCATCCCAGGAGCAGCGGGAAGGCCTGGTGCTGTTGCTCGGCCTAGGTCTGGGCGTGGGTGGTCTGGCGATCGGTCGCCGGATTCAGGGGTTGTAACCAGGCAGAGGGAAGGCGCCAGCCTGCTGGCCGCACATCTTCACCGGACAGCCGTCGGGTCCGTAGATCGCATCCGACGGCGACAGGCAACCCATGGCATTCTTCGCCGCCACCTGGCTGGGAAGAATGCGGCGGGGCTGAATCGTGGTGCTCTCGGCGGGAACGATCAGGGGGCACTGGTCGGCCAGTCGCTGCTGGGCCTCGGCGGCACCCGCTCCAAGCACAAGCGCCAGGGCACACCCAAGGGTGACCCCACGTGGGCGGACGGCTGTGGCCATGATGGTTCGCTGCAACGCCCGCCAGTCTGGCTCTCCCCCATCGATGTGCAGCGCCGCCAACCTCGAGCTGATCGCAGCCCTCGTGCGGGCCTCCCATGAGTTCGATGCCACGGGGGCCGATCCGGAGCGCAACTGCTGGATGGCCGTGCACCGCCACATCCACGGTGTGTTGCCGTCGGAATACGACATCCGGGAAGTGGATGAAGAGCTCTATCTCGCCGTGCTGGAGGCGCGCCGCGGCCAGGCCTGAGGCCCACACCCCTCAAGGGGCGCGCCAGGAGGGTCCCCCAGGGTTGAGCGGGGCGATTGCCGCCATCCTGCTGGCCTGAAAGAACTGCACCACCGCGGCTTCCGCGCGCGATCGCCCTGGATTTCTGGCGGAAGCCTCCGGCATGGCTGGGCGTCTTGCCGGGGGAGGTGGGGTGGCGCGGCTGAAGCGGGGGAGTTCCGGGCCTTGCATGGCGTCCGGCTCCTGCTGAGGGGAATGGTTCCACCATGACGCCGCTGCCGGATTCGTGCCATGCCCGCGCACAAAAAAGCCCCGGCCGAAGCCGGGGCTGATGGAAGGTGAACTGGATGCAGGCCGAGGGGCGGGATCAGGCCCAGCCCTTCTGGCTCATGTCTTCCACGTAGGCAGCCACGTCGGCGATGTCGCCGTCGCTGAGCTTGCCGCCGAAGGCGGGCATGGCGTTCTTGCCGTTGGTCACCTGGTAGGCGATGGCAGCTTCGTGGCCGCTGCTGTAGTTGGCCAGATAAGACTCGAGAGCGTCCTTCTTGAGGGTGCGCTCGGCGTTCACCACGTTGCCGCCGCCCATGTGGCAGGCCGCGCAGTTGGCGGAGAAAATCTGGCCACCGTGGGCCACGTCAGCAGCGAAGCTCGGGGTAGCACCCAGCACGAGCGCCAGGCAGAGGGCAACGAGAGAAAGAAGACGGCGCATGGAAGGCGCTTCAAAGCACGTGCAACGTGGAGAAACTAAGGCCCCGTGAGGCCTGTTGTGATCTCCATTGCGGAGGTTCGCAACATTTGCCACAAAGGGTCTGGGATGGGGATCAGCGCCCGCGGTGGCCCAGGCCCGCGTCGGCGAATACCGCCTCCAGGGTGGGAGCGTGGCTCACCATGCCGAAGCGTTCCGGAGGGCTCACCGGCTCGTGCACGAAGTGGCGCTGGCGGATGGAGAAGCGATCCCAGGCATTCACCTCAATCCGCAGGAGCTTGATCAGTCCCTCAATCAGCCAACCCTGCAGATCGACGCCAATGGGCGGCAGCCAGGTGCGGCGCCACCGGCAGAGGCTTGCCACCGTGCCGTTCACCGTGACCGGCGCCTGACCCAGCACCAGGCGGCGCACCGGTCCCTGGTTGGGCTCGGGGTTGGGCCGATGGGGGTTGGTGGCCAGGTGGGCGCACACCCGGGCGATGTCGGCGGCGTGAATGAAGTGGAACGACGCATCCGCCCGCAGGAAGCGGGCCAGCCATAGCCAGCGGGCCGCTTCAGCCAGGCCGGCGGTGAGATAGCTGGTGGGGAAGGGGCCTTCTCCATCCACCCGGCCGCCGAACACCAGGGTGGGGAACACGGCCACGATCCGCTCGGCCAGCGGGTGTGTCTCCAGCTGCTGCAGGCACAGGGCCTTGGTTTGGATGTATTCCGTGCCGAACTCCGCGGCCTCTGGCAGCAACTGGAGGTTGCGGTCGAGGATCGAAGCGGTGGAGAAATAGATCACCTGCTCCAGCACAGCTGGATTGGTGGCCGCCAGCATCTCCTTCACCGCCACCACGTTCACCTGGTGGGCCCGTTCGGGGTCACCCCAGGCGGTGGCGGTGTGGATGATGCGATGGGCGCTGGCGATGGCTTCCCGGTGGGGCGCCACATCGCGCAGATCCCCCACCAGCAGTTCGATGCGGGGATCGTTGGCGGGGACGGCCTTGAGCTTGGCCGGATCCCGAAGCCACAGGAGCAACTGGGCGTCGGTTTCCCGATACAGCAGCTGGGCGATGTGCTGGCCGACGCAACCACTGGCGCCGGTGATCAGGATCCGGGAGGAGGCGGAGCTCAAGCCGCAGCCCCGACCCGGTCCATCACCGTTTTACCGGCCTCGAAGAAGGCCCGGCCGTTCTCTTCGGGGGTGCCGGGAAGGATGCCGTGGCCCAGGTTGAGGATGTGCTTGCGGCCGCGCGCCTTGCGCACGGTGTCGTCGATGCGGTCGCGGATGGCTTCGGGGGTGCCGAACAGCAGGCCCGGATCCACGTTGCCCTGCACACCCACGTGCTCGGGAAGGCGGGCAATGCCATCGGCCATGTCCACGGTCCAGTCGAGTGACACGATGTCCACCCCGGTGCGGCCCATCCGCTCCAGCACGCCGGCACTGCCGGAGATGTAGAGGATCATCGGGGTATCGGGGTGGGTCTGCTTCACCAGATCCACCACTTTTTTCTGATACGGCGCAGCGAACACGTCGTAATCGGCAGGGCTGAGTTGACCCGCCCAGGAGTCGAACATCTGCACCACCTGGGCACCGGAATCGATCTGATACCGCAGGTATTCGGCGATCGAGGTGGCGAAGTGATCGAGCAGCTTGTGGAGCAGTTCCGGTTCCCGGAACGCCATGGCCTTGATCACGGCGTAGTTTTTGCTGCTCTTCCCTTCCACCACGTAGGCGGCGAGGGTCCAGGGGGCACCCACGAAGCCGAGCACCGCAGCTTCGTTGCCCACGCTGGTGCGCAGACGGCCCAGCACCTCGCCAACGAAGGGCATGGATTCGGCCGGCTGGAGGGGTCGCAGTGCCTCCACCTGGGCCATGGTGCGGATCGGGTCGTGGATCAGCGGACCCTTGCTCTCGACGATGTCGAAGTTGATCCCCATCCCCGGCAGGGGGGTGAGGATGTCGGAGAACAGGATCACGCCGTCGGGTTTGAAGGCCTCAAACGGCTGCATCGAGATCTCATAGGAGAGATCGGGGTTCTCGGAGCGTTCGCGGAAGCCGGGGTGTTTGTCGCGCAGGTCGCGATACACCTTCATGTAGCGGCCCGCCTGGCGCATCATCCAAACGGGAGGACGCTCCACCTGCTCACCTCGGGCAGCGCGCAGCAGCAGGGGGGCGGATCCGGTCATGGAGGAAGGCAGGGCCGGTTGGGAACCTACAAGAACGAAGCCCCTGTTCCGGGGCTTCGTCACAGAGGGGATTACACCGGCAGTTCGCGGCTTTCGGAGCCCTCCTCCCGGCCCACCTGGCTGCGTTTCTCATCGCGGCGGAACACCAGCACCGACAGGGGCGGCAGGCAGAGGTCGAGGGAGTTCTCGTACCCGTGGATCCCCCATTCATCGGTGTACTTGCCGCCGAGGTTGCCCAGGTTGCTGCCGCCGTAGCGCTCGGCGTCGGTGTTGAACACCTCCTCATAGAAGCCGTCGAGGGGTACGCCCACGCGGTAGTGGGAATGGCTCTGGGGTGTGAAGTTCGCCACCACCACCAGCCAGCGGCCGGTGAGGGTCTCGCGTCGCATGAAGCTGATCACCGAGTGGCGGTTGTCGTTGCAGTCGATCCACTGGAAGCCGAACTGGTCAAAGTCCTGCCGCCAGAGCGCGGGCTCCGACTTGTAGAACACGTTCAGATCGTCCACCAGGCGCTGCAGGCCTCGGTGCGGCTCGTACTGGAGCAGATCCCACTGCAGGTCGCCCCAGACGTTCCATTCAGCCCGCTGGCCGAATTCCATCCCCATGAAGATCGTCTTCTTGCCGGGGTGGGTCCACATGTAGGCGAGCAGGGCCCGCACATTGGCGAACTTCTGCCAGTCATCGCCAGGCATCTTGTGGAGCAGGTTGCTCTTGCCGTGCACCACCTCGTCGTGGCTGAGGGCCAGCATGAAGTTCTCGGTGTAGGCGTACCAGATCGAGAACGTCACGTTGTTCTGGTGGAACTGGCGGAACCACGGATCCAGCTCGAAGTAATCGAGCATGTCGTGCATCCAACCCATGTTCCATTTCAGGTTGAAGCCGAGCCCCCCGATGTCGGTGGGCTGGGTGACCATGGGCCAGGTGGTGGATTCCTCGGCGATCGAGAGGGCACCGGGGAAGTGCTGGAACAGCACGTGGTTGGCCTGCTGCAGGAAGGTCACCGCCTCAGTGTTCTCCCGGCCGCCGTGCTCATTGGGGATCCACTCCCCATCGGGCCGCAGGTAATCGCGGTAGAGCATTGAGGCCACCGCGTCCACACGGATGCCGTCGATGTGGAACTGTTCGAACCAATACACCAGGTTCGCCACTAAGAAGTTCCGAACCTCGTTGCGGCTGTAGTTGAAGATCAGCGTGCCCCATTCCTTGTGCTCGCCGATGCGGGGATCGGCGTGCTCATAGAGGTGCTGGCCGTCGAAGAAGGCCAGGCCATGGGCATCCTTGGGGAAGTGGCCCGGCACCCAGTCGAGGATCACGCCGATGCCCTCGGCGTGGCAGCGATCCACGAAGGCCCGGAATTCATCCGGTTTGCCGAAGCGGCTGGTGGGGGCGTACCAGCCCGTTACCTGGTAGCCCCAGGAGCCATCGAAGGGATGCTCGGAGATGGGCATCAGCTCGATGTGGGTGAAGCCCCGCTGCTTCACGTAGGGGATGACCCGGTCGGCCAGCTCGGCGTAGGTGAGCAGGCGGGCTCCCGGCTTGAGATCGGCGGCCGGCACCGGTGGGCGCGCCGTGCCATCGGGCTCGATGTAGGGCTGGTCGGCACTGGCATGCATCCAGCTGCCCAGGTGCATCTCGTACACCGCGATCGGTTGGTCCAGCGGATTGCGGGAGTCGCGCTCCTGCATCCAGGCCCCATCGGTCCACTGGTATTGGCCCAGGGGCTCCACCACCGAACCGTTGGCCGGCCGCACTTCGTGGCGGAAGCCGTAGGGATCGGCCTTCTGGTAGCAGTGCCCCTCCTGGGTGCGGATCTCGTATTTGTAGATCTCGCCGGCCCCCAGGCCGGGGATGAACAGCTCCCAGCACCCCCCCACACGGCTTTGCATGGGGTGGTGACGGCCGTCCCAGCCGTTGAAGTTGCCGAGCAATGACACGCTGCGGGCATTGGGGGCCCACAGGCAGAACATCACGCCATCCACCCCGTCGCGGCGCACCAGGTGCGCGCCCATCCGTTGCCAGATGTGGTGGTGGTTGCCCTCGGCGAAGAGGTGGCGATCCATCTCGCCCATCCAGTCCTCGCGGAAGGCCCAGGGGTCGTGGGCCTCGTGCTCAATGCCGCCGCGCAGCACCCGCACCCGGTAGCCACTGCCGGGATTGGAGGCGATCTCGGTTTCGAAGATCCAGGGGTGGTGCGGGTTGGTCAGCAGCAGCGGCGCCTGGCCGGGCTGGAGCAGTTCCACCCGTTCGGCCTCCGGCATCCACACCCGCACGGCCCAGTGGCCGTTGCCGAGGGGTTGGGGGCCGAGCACCGAGAAGGGGTGATCGTGCCGGCACTCCGCCAGTCGCTGACCGTCCTCCACCATCCAGTCGAGGCTGATCGGGGCCATGGCAGAGCGTCGGCGTGGCGCGAGCTTAGGCCGGTTTTCCAGCGATCACCGGGCCTGTGATCACTTGGAGCCGCGCAGCTTTTCCACTTCGTTGGGGAAGTCCACGTTGAAGATCAGATTGTTGGCGTCGAGCAACACGAAGAGGTTGTCGGTGAGCCTGTTGAAGGTGGTGTTCACCAGCACCAGGTGTTGCTCCGGGTTGCTGGCGGCCTCGATCACCCGGTTCACCTTCACGAAACTGCCGGTTTCGCGCTGCAGCTCCTGCCAGCGGGCCTGGAGCTGGGCCGCGCTGATCTCCCGTTGCAGCTGGGGGCTCAGGAAGCTCCGGGCTGAGATGTAATGGCCGGCGCTCAGGGCCCGCACGAACTGGCCAGCCACCTTGGCGGGGTCGGCATCGGTGCGGTCGACGTAGTAGCCGGTGAGCTGCCCCTTTTCGTTCAGGACGACGAACAGCTCCTGCTTGCCGGCGGCGGAATCCACCGAGGCTTCCACGGTGGTGCTGCGCAGGCCGCTCTGCACGCTCAGCAGCTTCCAGCCCCGGATCGCGGGCCGCTTGGCCATCGTCTCGGCGATCATCGCCGGGCTGGTGACCTGCTGCATCTCCGGCGAGAACTGCTTGAAGCGGGCCTGGGCGTCGCGACGCTGCTCGGCCTGGAGGATCGCGTTGACGGCTGCGCGCGCCTGCTCCACCGTGAGCGCCGGCTCGCTGGTGGTGGGCGCGGCGGCGGAGGTCTGGGCTCGGGCTGCCGGGGCCAGGCCCGCGGGGATGAGGGTTGCCGCCATCACCAGGGCCGAGGCCACGGCGGTGGCCAGGCCGGTGGCCGGTTTGATGCCAAGGGAGGCAGCGCGCAGCATCGGGGCGGAACGGTCAGGTCGGCCCAGTTTGCCCGAGTTGGGCTGGAGTGCTGACCATCAGTGGCAGCAGCCTGAGTTGGGCGTCTCCCAGTTCCAAGGTGAGTGTGATCACCCGGTGCCCAGGGCCTGGAGCTCCCCCCATGGATCCATCACCCGGATTCACGGCCACCTGGGGCCAGGCGGCCCCGGCCAGGGAGAGCCGCAGGCGATCCCCGGCCGCCAGTGTTGCCAGCATGGGTTGCAGGGTGAGGCGCAGCTCGCCGGGGTGCAGGCAGGTGGCTCCGCGCTGGCGCCGCACCCCCGTGCTCAGCTGGTGCACGCTGCCGTCTGGGCACACCCTGGAGAGGGCGCCACTGAGATCGAAGCCCGGCTGGTCGGCGTATACCGTCAGCGTGAGCTCCGGGATGCCCAGCAGTTCCAGCGGCTGCTCCAGGGGCAGGCTGGTGAAGCAGGCCACATCGCAGCGGCTGTCGAGGTCGCCCCGTTGACAGGGACCCGCATCCAGCCCCAGGTGTCCGCCCCGACCGGGCACCGGTCGCCAGGGGTCGTGCACCAACACCACTGAGCCGCTGCCGGGGCTGTCTGGCCTGAGCTGCCCCTCTCCGGTATCCACCGCCGCCAGGCCGCTGCTCGCCAGTCCCCAGCTCCCTCCCCCCTGCTGCAGGGCCTCAGGGCTCAGGACGTGCCATTGCAGGGAGGTCTGGCCCTGGAGCCGCACCGCAGCCTCAGGAGCCGATCCGGGGGGGCTGGCGGGCGCGGTGTCGGCCGCTGAGCCCTGCAGGTGCCGCTGAAAAAAGGCCAGTTGGACCTGGTCCACCCCCCCCTGCCAGCTGAGGTGGGTCCAGGCGCCGATGTGCAACCGAGGCTCGCCCCCCGCCTCCCGGCTCAGCCGCCACAGCTCCAGCACCCCGCGCAGGTGTGGGTCGTACCAACCGCCGATCAGCAGCATCGGCCGCTGCAGCAGGCCCGGATCCAGAGGGTGGGTTCGCCAGCAGCCGGCATCCTCGGGATCCTGGGACAGCCAAGCGGCGGCCATCCCCTCCGGATCCAGCTCCCGCAGCAGCGCCTCCCCCTCCTGCAGGAAACGGCCGCCCTCGAGGCTGGCGCGCAACCGCTGCCAGCCCTCGCCATCGCCGCGGCGCCTGCACTGCAGTGCCGCCAGCTGCAGGCCCCAGCCCAGTCCGAGTCCCCACCAGTGGGCACCGCCTTCGCAGGCCCAGTGGTGGCGCTCGTCCGGCCCCGCCATGGCCGGTGCCATGCAGTCCGGCCAGGCCTGGGGATCGCCGCCATGCCCATCGTTGAGCAGCTGGCTCAGGCCCTGGTACGAGAACCCGTAGGTGCCCACCCGGCCATTGCTTCCGGGCAGATGCCGGGCCCAAAGCACCGCATCGGCCCCATCGGCCGCCTCCTGGGTGAAGCCCCCAAACCGACCCTCCGAATCACCCTGCCCACGCACGTCCTGCACCACCACCAGGAAGCCGCGGCGGGCATACCAGCTCGGATGGGCATAGGTAACGGTGGAGGCGATGGCCCGTCCGTAGGGCTGGCGCATCAAGAGCACCGGCCATGGCCCCTCGCCCTCGGGTCGCCAGATCCGTGCGATCAGCCGGGTGCCATCGCGGCAGTCCATCCAGGCATCGCAGTGGCTGGCAACCGCCAAGGGGCTTCAGCGCACGTCTGGGCAGTACAGGCCCACCACGTAGGTGTTGAGCACCTCGGCGTCCATCGGGCTGAGGTTCTGCTCCTTGGCCACGGCAGCCACGGCCTGGGGCGAGGTGGATGAGAGGCCCTGGGCGTTCAGTGCCTTGAGCTTGGCGCAGAGGGCCTTGGCCTTGGCGGGGTTGTTCTTGACGGAGTCGAGCAGGGCTGACTGGGCCATGGCCGGGGCTCCTGCCAGCAGCAGGGCGGCGGCGGCCAGGGCCAACCGGCGCAGCGGTGGGCCCAGCCAGGGGCGTAAGGCGGACGCCATGGCGGCGGTACCGGGAAGTTTCTTCATTTCAGGGAGATGGCCGGCCAGGCGTGGGGGGGCGAGGGTCAGTTCGCGGAGCGACCGGAGCTGCGGCGGGCCTGCTGAATCCAGCGGTGGAGGGTGGCCAGATCGAGCAGCGGTGCGGCCATGCCCGTGAGGCTGCGCTGCAGCCGGCCCATGGCCCGATGCAGCTGATGGGGATCGGCCTGGGCCAACCCGGTGCGATCGGCGATCCCGGCGTAGAGCAGCAGGGCGGCCTCGGCGGGTTGGAGCCCCACCTCCACCACCAGTCGGGCCTGCCCCCGCAACTTGATCAGGCGGCTTTCGCTGGCTCCGCCACGGCGCCCCAGGCGACGGAGTTCGCCATCGGGTAGGGCTGCCAGGGCCTCCCAGCTCGCCACGCCGGCATCCGTGAGCTGCAGCTGCTCCCGCCGGAAATGGGGCGGCAGGCCGCCGAGGGGTGTGGGCGGCCCTGGCGCCATGGTCAGCGGGTGGGTGGGGCCTGCTCGCCCAGGGTCACGTTGCCGGTGAGGAGGTCGCGCCGGGCTTCCGCGAGCACCACGGGCTGGCTCATCCCATCACCGGCTGGCTCCACCCGCCGCAGCCGCACCGTGACCTGGCCATCGGGGGTGTTGCGGCCGCTGCCGCGCAGGTTGCTGGCCACCTGCTGCACGGTGGGCGTGAAGGATTCGCGCGGCAGATCCGCCGGTGCGGCTGCCACCACCAGATCACCGCCGTTGTCGAACACCACCGGCACGCTCACGGCGCCCTCGATTGTGAGGCGGGGGCTGTAGCTGATCGCGAAGGCCACGCAGGAGATGGCCAGCAACGTGGTGAAGCTGGTGATTCCCACCAGCCGGAAGCGGATTCCCCAGCGCGCCAGAAAGCCCACCACCATCAGCACGGCCAGCACGCCGCTGGCGATGCCCAGCCATTTGCCGGCCACGAGCAGGATCGGATCGGCGGCCAGGGCCATCGGGCTGGGTTCGAGGGTGCAACGCCCTTATATTCGGCCGCACGCAGCTGGTGGCAGCCCACACGAATGGCGTTGTCGCCACGCAACGGGCCTGGGCCACGGCAACAGTCAGAACGCGGCTCCAGGCGGCGCCGGGCCCTGCTGGTTCCCTCCCTGGCTGGTGTGGGCCTGCTGGCCGCTGCCGCCGGCGGCATCTGGTGGGGCGATCGGGAGCTGCGCCTGGCCTATGGCCGCGCCCGCAGCGGCCTGGAGCGGCAGCTCAGCCGCCAGCTCGGTCACCCCCTGCAGCTGGGGCCCTACCGGGGCGTCGGCTGGGGCGGCCTGGAGCTGGGGCCATCGCGCCTGCTGGCTGGCCCCGCCGATGCCTCCACCGCGGAGGTGGCCGGGGTGAGTGTGGCCCTGGATCCGCTCGCCAGCCTGGTGCGGCGCCAGCCCGTGCTGCAGATCGGGCTCCGGGATGCCCGGCTCACGCTGCGTCGCAATGCCCGGGGTCAGTACTGGGTGTGGGGCCGGCCACCGGTGGGTCAGCCCCCGCGGCTCGATCTGCGGCTGCGCCTGGTGGGCCCGGCCCGGCTGCGGGTGGAGCCGGCGGGCGTGGCGGCCACCCTGACGGGCCGCCTCGAGCTGCCATTGGCCGAGCGGCGCCTCACGCTCCAGGCCCAGCTCAGGCCCCAGGCCGGCGGCAGCCTGGCGGTGCGGGCCAGCGGCGGTTGGAACCCCAGCCGCTGGCAGGTGAAGCTCCAGGCTCGCCAGCTGGCCCTGGCGCCCTTCCAGCGCATCGCGGCCTTACCGGGCGAGCTGGGGGGCGCGGCCAGCGGCGACCTCAGCCTGCGCCTGGATGGCACTCGCCCAAGTTGCCAGGGGAGCTGGCAGGTGCCCCGGTTGCGCTGGCAGGGGGGCCGGCAGCGCACGGCCCTGGTGGAGCAGCTCAGCCTGCGCTGCAACGGCACCAACCTCGCGCTCTCCCTGCCCCGCTGGCGGGCGGCCGGATGGTCGGGAGACGGCCGCTTCGGCTTCAACCTGGCCCGCGGCAGCTGGCAGGTGCAGCTCCAGGCCAGGCCGCCCCAGCCGGGGACCCTTCCCCTGCAGCTGAGTGGACGCGGCCTCTGGCGCTCCCGCCAGCTCACGGGGCTGACCCTCCAGGCCAGTCGAGCCGGTTCCCGGCTCACCCTCCGCGGCGACGTGGGGCCCCAGTGGAACCTCACCAGCCGCTTCAGCTTGCGGCCCGCCGATCTGGCCCTCCGCCCCGCCCCACCGGCCTGGCTGTTGCGCGATGCCCTCACCGGTGAGATCCGGATCCAGGGTCCATGGCGCCAGCCCCGGCTTGCGGGCTCCCTCAGCCAGGCTGCCAACCCGCTGCTCGGGGGGTGGAGTGCCGCCTGGGGGTGGAGCGCCGGCACCCTGCGGCTGGAGCGCTTCACCAGCCCCCACCTCAGGGCCAACGGGGTGCTGCCACTGGCCCTGGCTGGTGCCCGCGGGCTCCGCCCGGGATCGCTGGATCTGGCCCTGGATCTGCGCCGCTATCCCCTGGCAAGGCTGAATCCCGTGCTCGGCGCCCGGCTGGATGGGCTGCTGGATGCCAGCGGCACCGTGCGGGGGCCGCTCCGGGCCCTGGTGCCCGACCTTGCCCTCGGCCTGGAGCGCCCGGTGGCCGGTCCGGTGGGCCTGCAGGAGCAGTGGCAGGGCCGCTGGCTGGGGGCGGCGGAGGGCGGCGGATCCCTGCGTATGGCACCCCTGGCTCCGGCCCTGCCGGGGTTGCTCACGGCCCGGCTCGACCGCCGCTGGGTGCCGGTGCAGGTGCTACTCCAACGCGATGGCGGGGAGTTGAGCCTGCAGGGCCGGCCCCGGGCCTACCGCTGGCAGGCCAGCCGTTTGCCCCTGGAGGGCCTTGTACTGGAGGTGGGACCACGCTCCCGCTTCCAGCCCCTGCAGGGCAGCCTCAGTGGCTCCGGCGACCTCAACCTCCAGCCGCTGGGCTTTGCCGGACGGGTGGCGATCGATCGGCCTGTGTTCCTGGGGGTGCGCGGCCGCAGCCTCGCGCTGCAGGGGAGCTACGCCGATCGGCGCTACAGCGCCAGCGGCCGTTTCGCGCCCCAGGGGGCCGGTGAGCTGCTCGTGCGCTGGAGCGGCGCCTGGAAGGGCCCCTTCCGCAGTCGCTTTGAGGGGAGGGGCCTGGGGGCTGATGTGTTCCGCCAGCTGGCCGAGGCCTGGCCCCAGTGGCGCGATGGGCCCCCGGCCAGGGGAGGCAGGGCAGCGGATCTGGCCGGACTGTTCATTGACACCCTCGGCGGCACCCTGCAGGACCAACTCGCCGCCCTGGATGCGGCCCGCGAGCGCCTGGCGGTGTTCCGCAGCGACCAGCCCAGCGGCAACCTGGCCGAGCGGCTCGAGAAGCTGCAGGCCCGGGTGGATCTCAATCTCGATCTGCGCGGTCCGAACCTGGCCGGCGCCAACGCGGATCTGGAGCTGCGCAGCCATCTCTGGCTGGCGGGCAGCGATGCCGACACCGCCCTCACCCAGCGGCCCCTCGTGGCCCGCCTGCAGGGGCCCCTGCGGGTCGGGGCCGGCAGCTTCAGCTTCGAGCAGTTGCCCCTGGGCCTGATGGCCCTGCTCACCAGCGTGCCCCCGGGTCTTAGCGGCAGCCTCACGGGCTCGGGCCGCTACCGCTTGGGCGGCACGGCGGCCCCGGCCCTCGCCCTCAATCTCGGCCTTGAGGATGCCGCCCTGGGTGGCACGGCCCTCACCCTGGAGCGCGGCCTGGTGGCGCTTGAAGGTCGACGCCTGCGCCTGGATCTGGCCCTCCAGGCCGCCGGTGCCTCCAGCAGTGTGGATCTGGCGGGCGTGGTGCCCCTGGATCCCGCGGATCAGGAGCTGGAGCTGCGGCTGGCCAGCCGCGGCGATGGCGTGCGCTTCCTCACCGCGCTTGCCGAGCCGGCTCTGCTCTGGCAGGAGGGCAGCGCCGACCTGCAGCTGCTGGTGCGCGGCAGCCTCCAGCAGCCGATCGCCAACGGCTTCGTGCGGGTGCGTAACGGCCAGCTGCGCTTCATCAGCCAGTCGGTGCGGGATGTGGAGGCGCTGGTGCTCTTCGACTTCCAGCAGCTCTTCCTCCAGCAGCTCACGGCCTCCGTGGGGGAGAAGGGCAAGGTGAGCGGCAGCGGCAGCCTGGCGCTCTGGAGCGGGCCGGCGGCGGGCCGGCCGGCGGGGCTGGCGGTGGAGCTCCAGCAGGTGCCGTTCAAGCTGCCGCGGATGCAGGCTGTGGCCGATGGCAACCTGCGCGTGGGCGGCAGCCTGCGCCAGCTGGTGATGGGCGGCGATGTGCGCATTGCCCAGGGCAGCGTGAACGTGCAGCCCGGTCGCCTGGCCACCGAGCAGGGCGGGGTGGTGCGGCCGGTCACGGTGCCCCAGCTGGCCGAGGCCCGCTGGGATTTCAGCAAGCCCCTGCTGCTGCTGGGCCCGGAGGTGGAAACAAACACCGGCGAAAGCCTCCGGGCGAACGTGCCGCGGTTCTCGCCGCTGGCCTTCGACGACCTGCGCCTGCGGCTGGGGCCCAACCTCAAGGTGGGTGTGCCAAATGTGGCCAACTTCACCACCGGCGGCCTGCTGCGCCTGAGCGGTCAGCTCGATCCCTCCCTGCGCGCCACCGGCGTGGTGCGGCTGCTGGGGGGGCGGCTCAACCTGTTCACCACCACCTTCAGCCTCGATCCCGATGCCCCGAACGTGGCGGTGTTCACCCCCGCCCTGGGCCTGGTGCCCTACCTCGACATCGCCCTGCGTACGCGGGTGTCCGACAGCCTCTCCAGCCCGGCGCTCGGCACCAGCGGTCTCGGCAGCCCCAACGCCCAGACCCTCGTGTCCAGCGAACCCCAGAGCGGGTTCAGTTCGCTCAACCAGCTGAACCTGGTGCGCATCACGGTGAGCGTGAGTGGCCCCGCCGATCGCCTGGCGGAGAACCTTCGCCTCCGCAGCTCGCCGCCCCTGCCCGAGGAGCGGCTGATCGCCCTGATCGGCGGCAATTCCCTGGCCGGTCTTACCGGTGGCGGGGCGGGCACGGCCCTGGCCACGGTGCTGGGTCAGTCGCTGCTCTCACCCGTGCTGGGGGGCCTGAGCGAGGCCTTCGGCCAGCGCCTCAGCTTCGCCCTGTACCCCACCTATGTGAACCCCACCCTCACCGACAGCGGCGATCTGCGTTCCCGTCAGGTGCCGCCCCAGCTCGTGCTGGGCACCGAGATCGGCGTGGATGTGACGGAGCGCTTCAACGCCTCCGTGCTGGCGGCCCCCAACCGCTCCGACATCCCGCCCCAGCTCAACCTCTCCTACAAGGCCTCCGAGAACCTCAACGTGCAGGCTGGTTTCGACACCCAGGGCGCCTGGCAAAGCCAGCTGCAGCTGTTCTTCCGGTTCTGAGATGGCAGGCCAGCTGATTGGTGTGGATCTGGGCGGCACCGCCATCAAGCTCGGGCGCTTCAGCCGGGAGGGCGACCTGCTGGCGGAGCTGGAGGTGGCCACCCCCCAGCCGGCCATGCCCGGGGCCGTCACCACGGCCATCGCCGAGGCCATCGCCGCGTTGGATCCGCAGCGTGAGGCGGAGCTCGTGGGCATTGGCCATCCCGGCCCCGCCGACCGGGCCTGCCGGGTAGCGCGGCTGGCGATCAACCTGCCGGGCTGGAGCGATGTGCCCCTGGCCGACTGGCTCGAACCCCTGATCGACCGCCGGGTGACCTGCGCCAACGACGCCAACTGCGCCGCCATCGGGGAGGCCTGGCAGGGCGCGGCCCGCGGCGCCAGGGATGTGCTGCTGCTCACCCTCGGCACCGGCGTGGGTGGTGCCGTGCTGCTGGGTGGGTCCCTGTTCACTGGCGCCCATGGGGCAGCAGCAGAGCCGGGGCTGATCGGCCTCAACCCCGACGGCCCCCCCTGCAACAGCGGCAACCGGGGCTCGCTCGAGAGTTACTGCAGCATCCGCGGCCTGGCCCGGCTGAGCGCTGTCGATCCGGCCGAGCTCTGCCGCCGGGCTGATGCCGGCGACAGCGAGGCCCTGGCGGTGTGGCAGCGCTACGGCCAGTTGCTGGGTACCGGCCTGAGTTCGCTGCTCTATCTGTTCACCCCCGAGCGGGTGCTGATTGGCGGCGGCCTCAGCGGCGCCAGCCACCACTTCCTGCCGTCGGTGTGGGCGGAGGTGGAGCAGCGGGTGTTGGCGGTGAGCCGGGTGGATCTGGAGATTCGCCGCTGTGAACTGGGCAACGGGGCCGGGCGGCTGGGGGCCGCCAAGCTCGCCCTGGACCGGTTGGGATGATGGAGGCCATGACCTTTTCCGCCGTCTCCGTTCCCGATCCCAGCCCGGAGCTGCTGCAGCGTGCCGCCGCCGTGCGCCGCAGCGCCATGGCCCTGGCCCAGCTCTCCGATGCTGAGCGCCAGGCGGCGCTGCAGGCCATGGCCGATGCGCTGGAGGCCCACCGCGGGCAGATCCTCGAGGCCAACCGGCTGGATCTCGCTGCTGCTGCGGCCGATGGCCTGGCCTCTTCGCTGGTGGCGCGGCTGAAGCTGGATGGCCCCAAGCTCGACGGCGCCATCACTGGCGTGCGGCAGGTGGCTGCCCTGGCCGACCCCCTGGGCCGGCGCCAGCTCCACACCGAACTCGACCAGGGCCTGGTGCTCGAGCGCGTCACCGTGCCCCTGGGCGTGGTGGGGGTGATCTTTGAGGCGCGGCCCGATGCGGTGATGCAGATCGCCTCGCTGGCGATTCGCTCCGGCAACGGCGCGATCCTCAAGGGCGGCCGCGAAGCCAACCGCAGCTGCGCCGCCATCCTCGAAGCGCTGCGGGCCGGGCTAGCGGCGAGTGCCGTGGAGCCTGCAGCGCTGGAGCTGCTCACCAGCCGCGAAGAGAGCCTGGCCCTGCTCAAGCTCGATGGCCTGGTGGATCTGATCATTCCCCGGGGCTCCAACGCCCTGGTGCAATTCATCCAGGACAACACCCGCATCCCGGTGCTGGGCCACGCCGATGGCATCTGCCATCTGTACGTGGATGCGGCGGCCGATCCGGAGCAGGCGCTGCGGGTGGCGATCGACGCCAAAACCCAGTACCCGGCGGCCTGCAATGCGATCGAAACCCTGCTGGTGCACCAGGCCATCGCACCGGTGTTCCTGCCCCGGGCGATCGAGGCCTTCGCTGCAGCGGGCGTGGAGTTGCGCGGCGATGCGGCGGCCCAGGCCCTCGGGGTGGGCCATCCCGCCAGCGACGACGACTGGAGCACCGAGTACTCCGACCTGATCCTGGCGGTGAAGGTGGTGAGCGATCTGGAGGCGGCGCTCGAGCACATTGGCCGTTATGGCTCTCGCCACACCGATGCGGTCTGCACCACGGACCCGGCGGTGGCCGATCGCTTCCTGGCGGCGGTGGACAGCGCGGGGGTGTACTGGAACTGTTCCACCCGCTTTGCCGATGGCTTCCGCTACGGCTTCGGCGCGGAGGTGGGCATCAGCACCCAGACCCTGCCGCCCCGCGGCCCCGTGGGCCTGGAGGGGTTGGTGACCTACCGCTACCGCCTGCGCGGCGATGGCCACATCGCCGCCGACTACGCCAGCGGCATTCGCCAGTTCACCCATCGCAACCTGCCGCTCTGATGCCTGAAGGCGTGCCGGGCGACCGGATCTGGGTGCGGGGTCTGCGGCTGTGGGCCCACGTGGGGGTGCTGCAGTTCGAGCGGGCCGAGGGCCAGTGGTTCGAGCTGGATCTGGAGCTGGCCGTGGATCTGGCGGAAGCGGGCCGCAGCGATGCCTTGGATCTCACCCTCGACTACAGCCGCCTGATCGCCGCCCTGCAGCGCCAGGCCCGGGAGCTGCGCTGCCTCACGCTTGAGCACTACAGCGATCGGATCCTGGATCTGATCGACAGTTGCGCTGCTGAGCAGCTTGGTGACGGCGTGCGGGTGCCGGTGCGGCTGGAGCTGCGCAAGTGCGCGGCGCCGGTGCCCGGGTTCACGGGGGTGGTGGCGGTGCGCCGCAGCCGCCATTGGCCCCAGGCTTGATCGCCTCGTCGAGGCGCCAGCTCAGAGCTTCAACCTGAAGCCTTCGCGCCGGTGGAAGTCGGCTTCGGGGCTGGGATGGTGCAGGGCCCAGCAGCTGATGGCGCCGTTGCGCTGCTCGAGCACCGCCGTGATGCCAAGCGACAGGCCATCTGCGGCGGAAAGTTCTGCCGGCATGGGCCAGCGCAGCTGGAGATCCAGGCCGTCCGGCCTGGTGCTCGTCGTAAACGGTGGCCTTTGCAGCGGCGGTGATTGCTGGCCGCTGCGGTAGCCATCGAAGCGGTAGACGGCCCAGTCGCCACTCGGGGCCAGGTTGAGCTCCCAGTAGGCCTCCCCATCGCCAGCGGCCACAAAGGCTTCCAGGCAGGTGTGCTCCCAGAGCCCATCGCAGCGCTTGGGCTGCGGGGCTGTTGGGGGAACCAGCAGCGCGGTTGGGTTGTCTCCCAGATCGGCGACCAGCTGGTAGTCGAGGCGAAGGATCGCCCCATCCGCGCTGCGCTCCAGGGAGGCTTGCCCGCTCAGGCGCACCCCCTCCAGGCCCTGGGCACGGCGCTCGGCCTCTCCGCCAAAGGGCTGCAGTTCAAACGGCACCGGCTCCATCGCAACCTGCGCGCTCATCGGCACAGTTCCTCAATCAGGGCGCAGATCTCCCCTTCCTGGGCCTCGATGCTCTCCACCAGCCGGAACTGCACCCGGGCCCGATCGAGGTTGTGGCGGCCGTGGCGGGCCTTGAAATACACGTTGCCGGCCAGGTGGTCGCTGAAGAAGCGCAGCCCCAGCTCAAACGGGATCAAACGGATCGCGTCGTAGAGGTGCGCGATGTCCCCCTCGGTGAGGAACAAGCGGCCCTGGCTGAGGTAGCCGCCGAGCATGGACCGGCACAGCGCCAGATCGAACGCCACGGCATCCAGATCCAGGGTTTCCTCGCCCAGGGGGTTGCAGCCCGAGCGCAGGCAGTCGCCGATGTCGTAGTGGATCAGGCCCGGTTTCACGGTGTCGAGATCCACCAGGGCCACCGCCTGGCCGGTGCTGGCGCACACCATCACGTTGTTCACCTTTGGGTCGCCGTGGATCGGCCGCAGTTGCAGCCGCCCGGCCTCCTTGGCCTGCTCCAGCACCGGCACCAGCGCCTCGCGCTCGGCCACAAATGCCTGGCACCAGCGGCTGTCGGAGCACAGCTCCACCTGGCTCTGCTCCCGCACCTGGTGGTAGTCGGCCAGGTAGCCCGGGGTGATGTGGAAGCCCTCAAGCGTGTCTGCCAGACGCTCGGCTGGCAGGTCGTGGATCAGCTGGTGGAAGGTGCCCAGGGCCCGGCCTACCTGGTGGGCGTGCTCGCTGCCCTGCACCGTGTCGAAGCTCTCGGCGGCCTCCACGAAGCTCAGCAGCCGCCACGCCTCGCCATCGGTGCTGAGCCAATTGCTGCTGCCATCGGCCAAGGGGATGGCCCGGGGCACATCCCAGGCCCGGCTCCCTGCGGCCTCACCCGGCCAGGCGCCAGTTTGGCGGCGTTCCTCCACGTGCTCCGCCAGGGCGGCCAGGTTGGCCATCACCAGCTCCGGTTGGCGAAACACCCGGGTGTTGATCCGCTGCAGCACGTAGCTGCCGCTGCTGGCGGTGCCCACCCGGTAGGTGTCGTTCACGTTGCCGCTGCCCAGGGGCTCAACGGCCGTCACCGGCCCGTCGATGGCGAAGCGGCTGGCGTGGCTGGCGAGGCGTTGGCGATCCATCAGCACTGATCCCTCGGCCCATCCTGACGGGCCCGGCAAGGGCGGCGGTCACACTGGGCTCAGCTGCCCAGCCACCGTGCTCAACCCCTCCCGCATCCGGGTGATCGCGGTGGGCAAGGTGCGCAAGCGCTGGATCGCTGAGGGGATCGAGGTGTTCCTCAAGCGGTTGCCGGGGCTGCAGGTGCTGGAGCTGCGCGATGGCGGCATGGCCCGCGAGGCCGAGGCGGTGCTGGCGGCCCTGCGGCCCGATGAGCAGCTGGTGGTGCTCACGGAAGAAGGCAAGAACCTCGATTCAGTCGCGTTCGCCCAACGGCTGGGGGAGCTGGGCTCCGAGCGCCTGGCGCTGGTGATTGGCGGCGCCGACGGGATCGATCCGGCCCTGAAGGCCAGGGCGGCCTGGCGTCTGTCGCTCTCGGCGATGACCTTCCCCCACGAACTGGCCCGGCTGCTGCTGTTGGAGCAGCTCTACCGGGCCCAGTCGATCCTTCAGGGCGGCCCGTATCACCGGGCCTGAAGGCCCGAGTGACGGATCAGGGCCTCGCTGCTGGGGGGGCGGCCGCGGAAGGCTTCAAACACCTCGGCCGGCGAGCGGCTGCCGCCCAGGCTGAGCACGGTGTCGCGGAAGCGGCGGCCCGTGGCTACCACCTCGTCTTCCACGTCGAGGCCCACCTCTTCAAAGGCGCTGAAGGCGTCGGCGCTGAGCACCTCGGCCCACTTGTAGGAGTAGTAGCCCGCTGCATAGCCGCCGGCAAAAATGTGGCTGAAGGAGCAGAGGAAGGCGTCTTCCGGGATCGGCTCCAGCACCGTGGTGGTGCGGGCCACCTCGCGGCGCAGCTGCTCCGGGCTCTGGCCGCCATCGGGTGTCCACTGGCTGTGGAGCCGGAGGTCTGTCAGGGCGAAGTGCACCTGGCGCAGGGTGGCGCTGCCGCCCATGAAGGTGCGGGCCGCCAGCAACTTTTGATATTCGGCCTCCGGCAGCGGTTCGCCGCTCTGCCAGTGGCGGGCCATGCCCATCAGGGTGGCCCGCTCGTAGCACCAGTTCTCCATGAACTGGCTCGGCAGTTCCACCGCGTCCCATTCCACGTTGTTGATGCCGGCGGCCTGGGGGCGCTCCACGGTGGTGAGCATGTGCTGGAGCCCGTGGCCGAACTCGTGGAACAGGGTTTCCACTTCGTCGAAGGTCATCAGGCTGGGGGTGTCGCCCACCGGCGGGCTCTGGTTGCAGATCAGGTAGGCCACCGGCAGCACGGGTTCACCGGCGCGGTTGTGGGAGCGGCCCAGGCACTCATCCATCCAGGCGCCGCCGCGCTTGCTGCCCGGCCGGCTGAAGGGATCGAGGTAGAAGCCCGCCAGAGGGGCTCCGCTGGCCCCATCGAGCACGCGGAAATAACGCACATCCGGATGCCAGGTGGGGGCCTCGCCCGGATCGGTGCTCACGATGCGGATGTCGAACAGGCGCTGGCAGAGGCCAAACAGCCCCTGCAGCACCTGCTCCAGCGGGAACCAGGGCCGCAGGGCCTCGGCATCGAGCTCAAAGCTCTCCTGGCGCAGGATCTCGGCCCAGTAGCTCACGTCCCAGGGCTTGAGATCGGCTGATTCCGGGGCGCTGCGGCGGGCGGCGCAGGCCCGCAGCGCCTCCAGCTCCTGCTGGGCCGCCGGGTGGGCCGCCGCCCGCAGCTCCTCCAGCAGCTGCTCCACCTCAGCCACCGAGCCGGCCATCTTGCTGGCCAGGCTCACGGCGGCCCAGTTGGGATAGCCCAGGCGCTGGGCCTGCTCGTGCTTGAGGGTGAGGATCCGCTCGATCAGGGGCCAGTTGTTGAGCTCACCGCTGGAGGCGCGGGCCACCTGGGCCCTGTAAACGGTTTCCCGCAGATCGCGGCGCTGGCTGTATTTGAGAAACGGCATCACCCGAGGCATGTCGAGCCCCATCAGCCAGGGCCCCTTCTGGGCGGTGGCGGCTTCATCGCCGGCCTGGCGGGCGGCCTGGGCCAGCAGCTCCTTGAGGCTGTCCGGAAGTCCCGCCACCTCGGCGGGGTCGGAGAGTTTCAGGGTCCAGCCGTTGGTGGCATCCAGCACGTGGTTGCCGAAGTCGCTGCCGAGCCTGGCCAGCTCGGTGGTGGTGGCGTTGAAGGCCTCCTGCTCTGCCCCCTCCAGGCCCACTCCGCGCAGTTGCATGTCGCGCAGCTCAGCCTCGAGGATGCGGCACTGGGTGGGGTCCAGGGTCTTGGCCTGCTGCTGCAGGGCCTCCAGCGTGCGGTAGAGCACCCGCGACTGGCCAGCTCTGCTGCCAAAGGCCACCACCGCAGCCTGCTGGCTCTGGTGGGCATCCCTCAGTTCGGGGGTGTTGCATACGCCGTTGAGGTGGCTCACCACGCCCCAGCTCCAGCGCAGCCGTTCGCCGAGGCGATGCAGCGGCTCCATCACCTCGTCCCAGGCGAGGGGTGTCGGTTCCCCCAGGCGCTGGTCCAACCGCGCCTCAAGCGCCGTGAGCTCGTCGTTCAGCTCCGCCAGCAGCAGCGGGATCCCCTGCTGCACCTGGTCGGGCGTGATGGCCTCGAACGCAGGCAATCCCTCGCCGCTGAGCAGGGGCAGGCTGGAAGTGCCGGTGGACGTCATGGGCTGGGGGTGTGAGCAACCGGCGATGGGTTCGCCGGCGACGGGTTTGCTGGCGTTCAGTATCACCAAACGAGACAGCCCGCTGCGGCACCCTTGGCTTTCGTGCACTTTGATGGGGATTGCTGACCTCCGATGTGCTTTTCGGCGTCCGCCAGTTTCACGGCCTCAGCGGTGCTGATCCCCCTGGGGCTCTACTCCACCCATATCGCCCGCACCACAGGCCAGAAGGGCTACATCCCGTTAGCGATGACCCCCTTCTTCTTTGGGGTTCAACAGTTCGTGGAGGGGCTGGAATGGACGGCCATTGATGCCGGCAAAATCGAGCCCCTCACCACTCTCGGGGGTCTGGGATTCCTGTTCTTTGCCTATTGCTTCTGGATGATCTGGATCCCCTGGAGCGCCTGGTCGATCGCGCGCTCCACGGAATCCCCAGGGTTGGTGCGACGACTTCAATGGGTGGCGATCGTCTCCACGATCCTGGGTATCGGCTTCTATCTGCCCGTGTTGATGAACCCTCCCGCCCTGCAGCCGGCTGTGCACAGCACCGGACGACTCGTGTATGACATCTCCAACCTCCACAGCGCCATTCACAATTTCGTGAATACCGAGCCGCTGGGTGAGCTGGTGTACTGGGGCTTCATCGTGCTCCCCCTGGTGGCCTTGAAGGACAAGGCGGTGCGGCTGTTCGGGATCCTGATCTTCGTGTCGATCTTTCTCACCTGGTTCACCTACAGCAAAACCTTCAACTCGGTGTGGTGCTTCTACTGCGCCATCCTCTCGATCTTCATCCTCTGGATCGTGAACCGTCCTCGCCTGCAGCGATCGGCGGCCGGTTGAGGTGGGTGGAGCTGGGATGGGTGGTGTGGAATCGGGGCTGGAGCGGCTGGGCCACTGGCTGCTCCAGGCCGACATCGGCATGGGCCTGCTGGTGCTGGTGGCCCTTTCGATGGCGTTATCCCAGGTGTTTGCCCTGCTGGCCAACCGCCTCAGCACCCGGCAGATCCTGGTGCGCTTGGTGCTGGATGCCCTGGTGCTCTGCCTGGCGTTTCTGCTGAGCTGCACCCTCGACATGCTGCTGCTGTCCGCGTTCGCAAGCCGGCCGGTGCATCCCAGCGTCTTCATCAACGGCATTGCCGCGTGCTTTCTGCCCGGTTTGTTCTATGCCCTGGTGGCCGCTCCCTACATCAGCGACCTGATCGCCCTCACGATCTGGGTGCTGATCCACCTCAACCTGATCACCCTGGCCCACGTGCGCTTTGCCCTCCCCTACGGCGAGGCCTTGCTGCTGCTCACCCCTGGATACGGGCTGGCGATGCTGCTGGTGTGGTTGCAATTCCGGCAGAGCTGGCGGGCCGGCTACCTCCGCCTGGCTTCCCAGCTGCAGGACAGGGGCGAGGAGGATGGCTCATGACCCGGCGGGAGGCCTTGCTGCGGGCGGCCGCCCGGGTGCAGCTACGCAACCTCCGGCTCAGTGGCCGGGGCTTGGTGCTGGTGCTCCTCGGGGGTACGGCTGTGGTGCTGCTCGCTCTGGGCCACCGCCTCCCCGATCTCGCGGTGTTGCTGTCCCCACCGGATCTGGCCCTGATGCTTCGGCTCACGGCCGTGGTGATGGGGCTGCTGATCCCGATCGCGGGCATCTATTCGGTGGTTACCCAATACGCCTTCTGGGAGGGATGGCTTGACGGTCTGCCCTCGCCATCTGAGCTGTTTCCGGCCTCGATAGATCCGCAACCCAGCGCGGCGGATCCGGCCAACCCGGCACCGCGCCGCTACCTCGTGTATCTCGATGGCATCCATCAGACAGAACGCGAGCACCCGCCGCGGGTGTCGGCCTTTCTCGAATTGCTGGAGCGCCGGCTGCCGGCGGGCACCCGCCTGATCCGGGGGCTGGAAACGTACACCGTGCTGCCGGTGGCCCTGCGGGAAGACGCCGGCAGCAGCTGGTTCTGGCGCCGGGTGTTCGCCCTGCAGGAACACCACCCCAACACCCTGGTGCGGGTGCTCTGCTCGGTGCTGGTTCAGGCCAACAACGTGATCAAGGTGGGGATTTCGTCGGATCGGCGCTATGGACCGATCCTCAACTACGAGCTGGCCCTCAAGATTGCCCTGCGGTTGGCGGACGACGGCTTCCGGCCCGGCCGGGGCTCTGAACTGGTGCTGCTGGGCTACAGCGGCGGCGGGGAAATGGCGATGGGTGTGGCCGATTACCTGCGGCGGCTCTGCCGGGCTCCGGTTCGGATCATCACCGTGTGCGGTGTGTTCAGCGCCAACCAGGTGCTGGAGGCCGTCCCGTCGATCACCACCGTGGTGGGCACCGCCGATCCCGTGGCGGCCTTCGGCCGGATCGCCTATCCGGGGCGCCTGCCCTGGCTGGTGCTCTCTAATTGGAACCAGGCCCTGCGGCTCGGCCAGGTGCGCCGGCGCGTGGTGCCGGGCATGACCCACAACGGCGCGCGGGGCCCCTTCGCCCCCGGAGGCCGGGAAACGGTGGTGGCTCAGGTGGTGGCGGACCTTGAATCCACGGCTCCAGCCTGAAGCTGCTGCTGCAGTCGCTGCACGAGCAGGAACGGGCTGGTGGCTGGCTGGCTGGCCCGCAGCCGTTGCCGGGCGGCTTCGCCATCGGCTTCGGTGATCGAGAGATCCAGCGGCAGGGCGGCCAAAGCGATGCGATAGCGCTCCAGGGCCAGGCGGTGGGCCTCGGGGAGGGATCCCTCCACCGCCAGCCGTTCGGCGCGGCGGTGGAGCCGTGCTCTCCAGAGGCCGCCCAGCAGCACCGGGAATAGCTGGCAGCGGCCCTCCAGGGCTTGCTGAATCAGGGCGGACGTGTCGATGCAGAACCCCAGGGTGCCGTAGCCACCCCGCAGGAGCTGGCGGTCACTGGCTTCCAGGTTGTGCACCAGGGCGATCACATCGCAGAGATCCAGGGCCTCAACCAGCCGCTCCCCTTCGATCGGCTCTCCGAGGTAACGCACCGTGCCGTTGCTGCGGTCGTTCTGCCAGGGGCGATGCAGGTCGTTGAGGCCTGCCCAGCCGCACAGTCCTTCGGTGCCCTGGTAGTACTGCAGGCGCAGCTCGATGGGGCCCTGGCCCAGCTCCAGCTCCAGCGCACTGTGGGGCAGCAGGGCCTGCAATTCGGTGCCGTCGGCCGCCAGCAGCCCGGTGCGGATGGGCAGGGCCAGCGGCACCTGGCTCCAGCCGCCGGCGCCAGTGGGCATCGCTGCCCCCAACCCGAAGCTGGCCACACTGCACCGCAGCCGGGCCCTGGCGCTCCAGCCCTGGCCCACCAGGGCCTGCACCCAGCTGGCTGTCCTGGTGCAGCCATCGGCGAGCCAGGGATCATGCCCGTGCAGGTTCGCGCCCAGGCGGTTGAGCAGCTGGGCGGCCTGGCTGTTGCGCAGCCGTTCCGCAGCTGTCTGGGCAAAGCTCAGGCCCCTGTTCTCCCACACCAGCCCTCCGCCCAGGCCGCGCCCAAGATCGGATGGTGGTGGGCCCGTGATGGCTCCGCCGCCGCTGTCCTGGCCGGTGGGATCGATCTGCAGCAGTGCTGCGATCGAAGCGCAGTCGGGCTTGGCGCCCCAGAGCTCCAGGGCCGATGGCGTGCCTGGGGCCGCGGGGGGAAACAGGTGGGGAAGGTCGTCGGCGAGGGCCGCCAGCAGCAGCGGATTCAGCAAGCCGCGCTCCAGCACTCCGGCGAGGGTGTGCAGCTGGGGCGGCAGCTGGGCTGGGGCCAGGCGCCAGCCCCGCGGCAGCAGCCAGAGCAGGGGCAACAAGACCCTCTTCTGGGCCGCTACGGCGAGCCGTTTGATCCACTCCTCACGGCTCAGACCTGAGCGCAGCAGTGTGGTTTCAAGGGCCGTTTCAAAGGCCGTGAGGGACAGGCCTGGGGCATGGGTGGGCGCCCAGCCCGGGTCGATGGCGAGGGGATCATCCGCCGCCAGCAGCATCGGCTGGAGAGCGGATGGATCCATGGCCTGCTCAGCCGAGGGCCGTGAGCTTCGCCAGGGCCAGCAGGCTGGTGCGGCTCAGTTCTCCAGCCAGGGCGTCGGTGCTGGCTTCGTAGAAATCGATGGCGATCCGGGGCCAGAAGCCGATCACCAAGGTGGGCACCAGCAGGGTGAGACCAATCACCAGCTCGCGCGGCTTCATGTCGCCCACCACCGCCAGGGCCGGGATGCGCGGCCCGAAGAACACGCGCCGGCACAGGCTCAGCAGGTAGATGGGGGTGAGCACCAGGCCGATGGCCGCGAGCACGATCGCTACAACCCGGAACCCGAGGGTGAAGCGATCGCTTTCGGTGAGGCCAAGGAACACCGTGATCTCACTCACGAATCCGCTCATGCCGGGCAGGGCCAGGGAGGCCAGGGAACTGGCTACGAAGAAGGCGAAGGTGATCGGCAGGGCCTTGGCCAGGCCGCCCATGTTGGGAATCGA
The DNA here is from genome assembly GCA_040399185.1 of Prochlorococcaceae cyanobacterium. Classification (GTDB taxonomy): domain Bacteria; phylum Cyanobacteriota; class Cyanobacteriia; order PCC-6307; family Cyanobiaceae; genus UBA5018. The sequence continues at coordinate 11,146 of JBBASQ010000017.1, read as the reverse complement.
GAGGGTCTTGGTGCGCTCGTAGAACACGCCCGTCACGAAGAACATGGCGGCGGCGATCAGGCCGTGGCTGATCATCTGGAGCATGGCGCCACTGATGCCGAGGGCGTCGATGGCGCCGATCCCCACCAGCACGAAGCCCATGTGGCTCACGGAGCTGCAGGCGATCCTGCGCTTCACGTTGTCCTGGGCAAAGGCGTTGAGGGCCCCGTACACAATGTTCACGATGCCCAGCACGATCAGCGCCGGGGCCATCGTGAGGTGGGCTTCGGGGAGCATCTGCACGTTGAAGCGCAGCAGGGCGTAACCGCCCATCTTCAGCAGCACTCCGGCCAGCAGCATCGACACCGGGGCGTTGGCCTCGCCGTGGGCATCGGGCAGCCAGGTGTGCAGCGGGAACATTGGCAGCTTCACGCCGAAGCCCACCAGGAAGCCGAGGTAGCAGAGCAGGCCAAAGGTGCCGCCGGGAGAGCGGGCAGCCAGCTCGGTGAGGTTGAGGGTGAAGGGGCCGTTGAGCGCCAGGGCCAGGCCGCTCACCAGGATCAGCAGAGAGGCCGTGGCCGTGTAAAGGATGAACTTGGTGGCGGCGTACTGGCGTTGGTGGCCGCCCCAGATGGCGATCAGCAGGTAGACGGGGACCAGCTCAAGTTCCCAGGCCAGGAAGAAGAGGAGGAAGTCCTGGGAGAGGAACACCAGGGCCTGGGCCGAGGCCTGAACCAGCAGGAGCGCGAAGTAGAGGCGGGTTTTCTTCTGGATGTTCCAGCTGGCGGCCACCGACAGCAGGGTGACCAGGCCGGAGAGCACCACCAGGGGAGCGGAGAGGCCATCCGCGCCCAGCGACCACTCCAGGCCAAGGGCGGGCAGCCAGGGCAGCCGTTCCACCAACTGGAGTTCACTGAGGCCGCCATCGAAGTGCTGGCTGAAGCACACCAGCATCAGCACCAGGTCGGCCAGCAGCACCCCCAGGGCGATGGTGCGGGGCAGTTTGGGATCGCTGCCGTCGCCCGGCAGCAGGGGCATCACCAGCGCGAAGGCGGCCGGTAGCAGGGTGATGAGACTGAGCCAGGGAAACGGGGAGGACGCGGCCGAGAGGGGCAGGTTGGCGTCCATCACGATGAGACCCAGTGCGATCGAATCTATCAGCGAGTGCTGACGCCCCTAGGTATAACTACCCAGGTGGAGACTTGGGTCGGGCCGCTCCAGGCCCGTGGGATCAGCGGAATCAGGCGTCGGGGAGGGATTCCCAGCGGCTGCCTTCCTGTTGGACCCCGAGCACTTCGGCCCTGGATTCCACCCCAGCCTTGTGCCAGGCCCTCACCATTACCTTGCTCACCTCCTCGGCGACGGCCGGCGGGCAGAGCGCCAGCAGGCTTGGGCCTGCGCCGCTGATCACGCAGCCCCAGGCCCCGGCGGCGATGGCGGCCTCGCGCACCTGCTTGCCGCCGGCGATGAGACCCCAGCGGTAGGGCTCATGCAGTTTGTCGTGCATCCCATCGGTGATCAGATCGCCGTTGCCGGTACGCAGGCCCTGCAGCAGCAGGGTGAGCGAGCCCAGGTTCACCACCGCATCGCTGATGGGAATGGCCTTGGGCATGGCCCGCCGCGCTTCGCTGGTGGTGAGTCGGATCGCCGGTATCGCCACCACGGCCACCACCTGGGTCGACCATTCGCAGCGCACCACCCGCCAGCGATGGGAGGCGGCCTTGGCGGTCATGCACAGGCCACCCACCAGGGAAGGCACCACGTTGTCGGGATGGCCCTCGATGTCGATGGCCAGTTCCAGCAGTTTTTCCTTGCTGAGGGGCTCTCCCATCAGGGCATTGGCCCCGATTAGGCCGGCCACGATGGCGGTGGCACTGCTGCCCAAACCCCGGGCCGGTGGCACGGCCAGGCGCACCCGGGCCTCGATGCCCACCGGCTCCTCACCCGCTTCCTTCCACACCCGTTGGGCGGAGCGGTACACCAGGTTGTCGGGCCCGCCGCGCAGGTGGGCGCCCTCGCTGCCCTCAATGATCAGCTCGAAGCGCTCGCCGCCGCCCTCCAGGCAGCGCAGCTCAAACACGTTGTCGAGCTGCAGGGCGGCGCCAAGGCAGTCAAAGCCCGGGCCCAGGTTGGCGGTGGTGGCGGGCACATGCACCGCCACCCCTTGTCCGACGCGGGGACGCACCATCGGGCCTTCTCTGCTGGGCCCAGTGTCTCAGGCCGCCAGCAGCATGCGGGCGCGGCAGGCTGCGCTGAACTGCCCGATGGCCGGATCGATCACGGCGGTGATCGGCATGGCCTCCAGGGCGGGGCGCAGCCGGCCCTTGGCCAGGAAGGCCTCCACGAACACTGGGCTGCGCAGATGGCTCAGCAACTTGCCGGCGGTGCCCCCGGCCAGCCAGATGCCGCCGCGGCTCAGGCCGGCCAGCGCCAGATCCCCGGTGACGCTGCCGTAGGCCCCGAGCCAGAGCTCCAGGGCTTCCTGGGCCAGCGGTTCTCCCTCCGCGGCCGTCCTGGCCACCGCCGCCGGCAGGTCGGCGCCGGGCTCTCCCTGCTCCCAGGCCCGGCGCTCGGCGGCCAAAGGGTGCTGGCCATCGGGATCGCGGCTGTGCAGCAACCAGCGGGCCACATGGCCCAGGCCCGTGCCGCTCACCACCCGTTCGATCGACACCCGCCCGATCCCAAGATCGCTGGCCAGCCATTGCTTCAGCGCCCATTCCTGCTCGCTGCGCGGCGCAAACTCCCCGTGGGCCCCTTCGCTGGGCATCGCCTTGAGGCCGGATGGGGTGGGCACCCCCCAGGCCACCCCCAGGCCGGTGCCGGCACCGAGCACCAACAGGGGTTCGGCCCCATCGGGATGGCCGGCGCGGATCTGGGCTTGCTGGTCGGCCGCCAGGTGGGGCAGCCCGTAGATCAGCACGGCGAAATCATTCACCAGTTCCACGGCGGGGATACCGGTGGCCTGGGCCAGGCCTGCGGCCTCGAGCCGCCAGGGCAGGTTGGTGAGCCGGGCCCGGCCCCCCTGCACCGGGCCTGCCACGGCAAAACAGGCGGCCGCCGGGATGGCATCGCCGGCTCCGGCCTGGGGATGGTCCGCGAGGAACGCCTGCACCATCGGTGCCAGGTCGTCCCAGTCGCTGGAGGGGTAGCGCTGGCTGCAGAGCAGGCTCAGCGCACCTCCGACCTCCAGGCGGTAGAGGGCCAGCAACGTTTTGGTGCCGCCGATATCGCCGGCGAGCAGGGTGGTCATGGCGGATCTGGCGGGATCAGCCGGCGCTGGGGAGGCCCAGGCCGGCAGCCCGATCCTGATTGGCCCGGCCCGCCGCCGCCAGCAGATCGGTGACAGCCACGCTGCCGAGATCGCCGTCGCGGCGACTGCGCAGGCTCACCGTGCCGGTTTCCGCTTCCTTGGCACCAATCACCCCCAGCACGGGGATCTTCATCTGCTCGCCATTGCGGATCAGCTTGCCGAGGCGATCGCCGGAATGGTCAACCGTGGCCCGGATGCCGGTGGCCTTGAGCTGTTGCTGCAGATCCTCGGCGTAGGTGCGCACCTCATCGGTGACCGGCAGCAAACGAATCTGCTCGGGGGCCAGCCAGAAGGGGAAATCGCCGGCGTAGTTCTCGGTCATGATCCCGAAGAACCGCTCCAGCGAGCCGAAGATGGCCCTGTGGATCATGATCGGGCGCTGACGGGAGCCGTCGGCGGCCACGTACTCGAGATCAAACCGCTCGGGCAGGTTGAAATCGAGCTGGATCGTGGAGCACTGCCACATCCGGCCGATGGCGTCTTCGATCTTCAGGTCGATCTTGGGGCCGTAGAAGGCACCGCCGCCCTCATCGATCTTGTAGGCCCAGCCCTTGCGGTTGAGGGCCTCGATCAGGCCCTGGGTGGCCAGCTCCCACACAGCGTCTTCCCCGATCGACTTCTCCGGCCTGGTGGAGAGGTTGATCTCGTAGTTGCGGAAATCGAAGGCAGAGAGAATCTGCTCGGTGAGATCGAGGATCGCCAGGATCTCATCACTGATCTGCTCCGGCAGGCAGAACACGTGGGCGTCGTCCTGGGTGAAGCCGCGCACCCGCATCAGGCCATGCATCACGCCCGGACGCTCGTAGCGATACACGGTGCCCAGTTCGGCCCAGCGGATCGGCAGCTCCCGGTAGCTGCGCAGGGTGCTGGCGTAGGTGAGCACGTGGAACGGGCAGTTCATCGGCTTGAGCTGGTATTCCCGTTCGTCCACCTGCATCGGACCGAACATGCTCTCGCTATAGAAGTCGAGGTGCCCGGAGGTCTTCCAGAGGCTGATGTCGGCCACGTGGGGTGTGTAGAGCAGCTCGTAGCCGGCGCCGAAGTGCAGCTCCCGCCAGAGGTTTTCGATCAGCAGGCGCATGCGGGCACCGCGGGGGTGCCAGAACACCAGGCCGGCGCCGGCTTCATCTTCAATGGAGAACAGATCTAGATCGGTGCCGATGCGGCGGTGGTCCCGGCGCTTGGCCTCGTCCTGGCGGCGCTTGTATTCCGCCAGTTGCTCGGGGGTTTCCCAGGCGGTGCCGTAGATGCGCTGCAGCTGGGCGTTGTTCTCGTCGCCGCGCCAGTAAGCCCCGGCCACGCTTTCGAGCTCAAAGGCCTTGGCATTGAGCTCACCGGTGTTGGCCACGTGGGGGCCGGCGCAGAGGTCCCACCACTCCTCACCGAGGGTGTACAGGGTGATGGGCTCCTGGATCCCCGCCAGGATCTCCAGCTTGTAAGGCTCGTTCTGGGCCTGGATCCGGCTTTCTGCCTCGGCGCGGCTCACCTCGAGGCGCTCAAGGGGGAGCTTCTTGTTGATGATCTTGATCATCTCCTTCTTGATGGCCTTGAGATCGGCCTCGGTGAAGGGATCGGGGTTGTCGAAGTCGTAGTAGAAGCCGCTCTCGGTCCAGGGGCCGATCGTCACCTGGGCCTTGGGGAACAGCTTCTGCACCGCCATGGCCATCACATGGCTCATCGAATGGCGGATGCGCAGCAGCTGCTCGCTCTCGCTCGTTTTGGGCAGAGCGATCGCCATGGTCTCGCTGGTGGTGCTGCTCGCCGAACCGGACGATGGGGACGGGGCGGCGGCGGTCACAGACACGGATCCCAGCTGGGGCAAGGGCGAAGAACGGATCCTACGCAGCGTTCCTAGGCTCGACCCATGGCCAGTCCTCCCTCCTTCCCCTCCCCGGACTCCGCTCCGGCCGGTGAGTTGCTCGACCAGCTGCTGGGCTCGTTGATGGGGGATTTCCGCTTCTGGTTTGCCCGGGGGCTGGTGCTGCTGGAGCTCTGCCCCGATCGGGTGATGGAGCCCGATCAACGGGCAGCCCTTGCGGCCGAACTGGAGGAAGCGCAGCGGGCGTTGCAGGCCGCCAGCAGCCTGCGCCAGGCCGCCCCCACCCCCATGGCCCTCGAGATGGAAACCCTCACCCCCTGGCACCAGTTGGTGCTCAAGGTGTGGAATCTCTCGGCCGCCCTGCGGCTGGCCGGGGTGGCCTTGCCGGAGCGGGAGTGGCCGGCCAGCCCCTGACGGTCCGGGCCCAGCGCCGCGCTGGGTACTGGCTTCTGGGTGGTGGCGCAGCGCTGGCCCTGCGCAGCTGGAACCTGCTGCCGCTGCAGTGGAGCTGTCCGGTGCGGCAGGTGTCCGGGGTTCCTTGCCCCACCTGCTTTCTCACCCGTTCGCTGCTGGCGGCCTTTCGGGGTGATCTCACCGGATCCCTGGGCTGGCATCCCCTGGGCCTTCCCTTGCTGCTGGGCGCGGCGGTTCTCACCCTGGCGCTGTTGGGCGGCCGGCTGCCCTATCCCCGCCGCCTGGGGGCCTGGGCGTTTGCGGTCCCAGCGGCCCTGGCGGTGGTGTGGCTCATCCGGCTATGGGGCTGGAGTCGCGGCGTTCTGCTGCCGGATGCAGCGCCAGGCTGAGCTGTCGGGCGTAGAAGGCCTGCAGGTCGCGGCGGTTCTTCACCGGCTGGCCGTAGTAACTCCGGCCGGCATGGGTGGGCAGGGAGGCCCATTCGCGGGCCAGGCGGTCCAGCACCGTGGCGCTCAGGCCCTGGCGATCGAGCTTGGCCAGCACGCCCCGCTGTTCCACCAGGAACAGGGCCGCCATGTCCTGGTTGCGGGGGCCGAAGTTATGCAGGCCCAGCTTCCGGGCCGCCGCCCGCCAGGTGGCCGGCAAAAACTGGTAGGCCCCCGCCGCGGCACTGCTGTAGCGGCGATGCACCGTGATCTCGGGATGGCGAGCCAGGCTCTGGAACCGCCCCCCGCCGTAGAGCACGCGGTAGCCCTCGTTGTTGCCACCGGTCCAGGTGCCTTCGGCGTAGCGGATCGTGGCCAGCAGGGCGCGCCGCTGCGGGGTGAGGGCGTAGGGGTCTGGGGCAGTGGCGTGGGGGCTGGGAACCGGCCCGTTGGCCGCACTGCCGGCTGCCGTGGGCACCAGGCCCACCGGCAGCACCAGGGCAAGGCTGGCCAGGAGCTGGCGGGGGAGGCGTAGCGAAGTCAGAGGCGCTGAAGGCAACGGGTCTGACCCTGCTCAGCCCGAGGGCCACCGCACCAGTCGGCGATCCGACCCCTGGACAAAGGCGTCTCAGTGTGCAGTCCCTGACGCTGTGATGTCGCGTCTCAGGCGAGATACGTGGGAGCGACTCGCTTGCGCCGGTGTTGATGTTGATGCGATGCAGCGCCGTCGCCCCTGTGTCGAGGGCTGAATCGGCTGCGGAAATGATCAGCTCCAGTGATCAATCCTGAAGCAATGATTAAGGAGGGTGGCCGCTCAGGCGGGCAGGAATCCCAGGGCCTTGCGCACCCGCCCCAGCGAATCGGAGGCCACCGCATCGGCCCGCTCCCGGCCCTGCTTCAGCACGGCCTCCAGGGTTCCCCGGTCTGCGCGCAGCTCGGTGTAGCGCTCCTGCACGGGCCGCAGCGCCTCCACGGCTGCCTCGGCCAGCAGGGGCTTGAAGGTGCCCCAGCCCATGGCTTGGCATTCAGCCGCGGCGGCTTCGCGGCCTTTGCCGCTGAGGATGGCGTAGAGCCCGAGCAGGTTGTCGGCTTCGGGGCGCTCGGGGTTGCCGAACTCCAGTCCCATCGTGGGATCGGTCTTGGCCCGCTTGATCTTCTTGGTGATCAGCTCGGGCGGATCGAGCAGGTTGATGCGCGAGCCCTCATTGGGATCGCTCTTGCTCATCTTGCTGCTGCCGTCGGTGAGGCTCATCACCCGGGCCCCCTCCTTGAGGATCAGGGGCTCGGGCACCTTCAGCACCGGGATCGGCTCGCCCTCGCCGTCGCGGGGGGCAAAGCGGGCGTTGATGCGCTGCTGGGCAATGTCGCGGGCGAGTTCCAGATGCTGCTTCTGGTCTTCACCCACCGGCACCAGGTCGGCGTCATAGAGCAGGATGTCGGCCGCCATCAGCACCGGGTAATCCAGCAGGCCCACCGACACCTGGTCGCCCTGCTTGATCGCCTTCTCCTTGAACTGGATCATCCGCTCCAGCCAGTTGAGCGGAGTCACGCAGTTGAGTAGCCAGCACAGCTCGCTGTGGGCACTCACCTGGCTCTGCACGAACACCGTGGAGCGGGCCGGATCGATGCCGCAGGCCAGGTAGAGGGCGGCCGTGGTGAGGGTGTCCTCCGCCAGCCGGCCCGGGTCATGGGGCACGGTGATGGCGTGCAGGTCCACCACGCAGAAGAACGTGTCGTGGCTGTCCTGCAGACCCACCCAGTTGCGGATGGCCCCGAGCCAGTTGCCCAGATGCAGCGATCCGGTGGGCTGGACGCCCGAGAGCACCCGCGGCCGCGTCATCGGATCAGGCCTCGGTGGCGTCGGTGCTGGTGGTGTCCTCGGCAGGAGCCTCGCTCACCGCATCAGGAGCGGCATGCTCCACTGCCTCTGCAGCTTCCTCTGCAGCGTCCTCAGTGGGGGCGGCTTCGGTGGCCGCCGGTGCCGGCTTGGCCGGGCGTGCGAAGGGATCAATGCGGGGACCGCGCTCCTCGCGGCGCTCACCACGACCCTCGCCCCGGCCTTCACCGCGGCGGCCGCCCCGGGGACCATCCCCGCGGTTGCCGGCCTGGGCCTGTTGCTGGGCCACCAGCTCGTCGAGCTTGCCCTCCTCCAGCAGCTGGGCCACGGTGCGGATCGAGAAGCCGAGCGCCGCGACGGTGGAGCGCAGGCGGAACACCTCCTGGATGGCGCGGGCGGCGCGCATCTCGTTGTCGCTGAGGCGGATGCGGAAGCCGCCGGGCTCGCGGTTGCCCGCACCGCGACCGCCACCGCTGCGGCCGCCCTGGCCCTGACCTTCGTAGGAAGACGTGGTGGTGTCGTCGGCCATCGCCGCAGCCCCTGGAATCAGGCGCAAGTGTGCCCTATCGGCGCCCGCCCGCGGGCAGCCAGAACAGGGCGTGGTGCTCGTTGGTGTCAGGGCTTGCCAGCAGAAGCAGCGGCAGGCGGCGCTCGCCACCGGGTTCGAGGCCGCTGCGGTAGTCCTTGATCAAGGTGAGGTAACGGCTCAGGGTCCAGCCGTGGTTGCCCTGTTCCTGGCACTGCCAGAAGCGTCGCTGGGCCTGCTGGAACGCGTCGGAGCCAAAGTCTTGCCAGCACCGTTGCTGGGCGCTCCAGTCGTCTAAACCGCTCTCGCGGAGCTGGCGGTAGTGCACCAGTTCCGGTGCGGCCTCACTGCCATCCGGGGGCAGCAGCGCAGCCAGCCGCTCCACGGCCACCCGGCGCAGCCGCAGCCAGCAGGGTTCCAGCACGGCCACCGGCAGCTCGCCGTGCCATGCGGGTGCTGCCTGCAGCTGGGCCAACCATTCCCCCAGGAACTGGTGTTGCCGGGGCGTCAGCCGCTGGCCCAGGCTGGCCTGGCCGCCGGTGGCTGATGGCCGGGTTCGGCCCAGAGGGGAGCGGGAGACCAAACGCTTGTCGGTCCGAGCCGGACCCTCACACCTCTTCAACACTATGGGCCCCATCCCGCTGGCCGGCCCCTGGCCGGAGGCTGCGCTAGAGATGCGCGCATCTGGTGATCCTGCGATTCCGGTGAGCGCCCCGCCCGTGGCCACCTCGGCGCACCCACCGGCAGTGCCGGGGTTGTTGCTGCGCCGTTGGTGGCCCGCTGCCGCCGTGCTCGGAGGGGGCGTGCTGGCGGTGGAGTCGCTGCAGCAGCTCACCCATTGGCTCTCCAGCACCACCTCCTTCACCCTGGCCGCCGCCGCCGGCGGAGCGCTGTGGCTGTTGCGGCCGCGCCGCCGGCCGGGGCTGGCCGACACCGATCTGGCCGGCTGGCTGGGGCGGCTGGAAGCCCTGTTGCCCCAGTTCGAGGCGCTTGGGGCCGATGGCGACGGACGCCCTGGGCGGCTGGCCCTGCTGCGCGGGCAGCTCAGCGGCGAGGCGCCGCAGTTGGCCCTGGTGGGCATGGGGCCGGCGGATCCGGTCCTCAGGCAGCAGCTGGCGGGCCTGCTCCACTCCCCCGCGGGGATCACCGTGCACTGGGCCGAGCCCCTGCCCCGCTGGAGTGAGGGCTGGCGCTGGCCCTTGGTGTTTGAGCAGTGCGATCTGCTGCTTCACCACCTGGAGGCGCCGCTGGCTGCGGCACCCCTGCGCTGGATCGAAGCCATGCCGGAGGGTCAGCCCGCCTGGCTGCTGGTGGCCACTGGCCCTGCGGCGGATCGGGAGGACCTGCGGCGCGAACTCCTCGCCCAGCTCCCCGCGGGCTGTGGGCCCCGTCTGATGCTCTGGGACGGCACCGCAGCAGGGTTGGAGGCCGCCCTTCAACCCCTGATGGAGGCGCTCATCCAGGCGCCCGGCGCCCTGCGCCAGGCCACCCGGCTGCGCCTGGCCCGCGGGCTCCATCGTGAGTGGCAGGCCGAGCTGGAGCGGCTGCGCCGCCAGCGGTTGGATGGCCTGCTGCAGCGCACCCAGTGGGCCGTGGCCGCTGGTGTGGTGGCTGCCCCGCTCCCCAGCCTCGACCTGCTGGTGTTGGCAGTGGCCAACGGGCTGATGCTGCAGGAGATGGCGAAGCTCTGGCAGTGCCCCTGGACCCTTGAGCAGCTGCGCACCGCGGCCGCCGAGTTGGCCCGGGCCTCCCTGGCCCTGGGGGTTGTGGAGTGGTCCAGCCAGAGCCTGGCGGGACTGCTCAAGCTGCATGGCGCCACCTGGTTGGTGGGTGGGGCCGTGCAGGCCCTGAGCGCCGCTTACCTCACCCGGGTGGTGGGCCGGGCCATGGCCGATGTGCTCGCCCTCTCTTCCGGGGTGAGTGAACCCGACCTGGAGCGCTTGAAGCGTGAGGCGCCCTTGATCGTGGCCCGTGCTGCCGAGACCGAGCGCCTCGACTGGCAGCACTTTCTCCAGCAGGGCCGTCACTGGCTGCGGGAGCAGGCGGCTTAATCGCTCCCACCAAGGGCACGCTGTTGCTGAAGTAACAGCTGGGCAAGAAGTAACAGCCGTGTAAAGCGACGTGTAACGCCACGTTGCGCCCCCAAACATTTGATTGCGTCCTGTGGTGAGACGCAGGCATCTCCCTAGCGTCGATCTGATCCCTGATTGGGATCCAACACCCGTTCTTTTCTGCATCCATGACCACTGCTCTGCGCGGCGGCCGTGCCAGCAGCTGGCAGAACTTCTGCCAGTGGGTCACCTCCACCGACAACCGCATTTATGTGGGTTGGTTCGGTGTGCTGATGATTCCCTGCCTTCTGGCGGCCACCATTTGCTTCATCGTGGCGTTCATCGCCGCTCCTCCCGTCGATATCGACGGCATCCGAGAGCCCGTTGCTGGCTCTCTGATCTACGGCAACAACATCATCTCGGGTGCTGTTGTTCCCTCCAGCAATGCCATCGGCCTGCACTTCTATCCCATCTGGGACGCCGCCAGCCTCGATGAGTGGCTGTACAACGGCGGGCCCTACCAGCTGGTGGTGTTCCACTTCCTGATCGGCATCTCGGCCTACATGGGCCGCCAGTGGGAGCTCAGCTACCGCCTGGGCATGCGCCCCTGGATCTGTGTGGCCTACAGCGCTCCGCTGTCCGCCGCCTTCGCGGTGTTCCTGATCTACCCCTTCGGTCAGGGCTCCTTCTCCGACGGCATGCCCCTCGGCATCAGCGGCACCTTCAACTTCATGCTGGTGTTCCAGGCTGAGCACAACATCCTGATGCACCCCTTCCACATGCTG
>JBBASQ010000016.1:31388-47325 GCA_040399185.1 Prochlorococcaceae cyanobacterium | reverse complement strand
CTGGCCCCCATCACCTCGGTCTTGTAGCCGTAGGTCTTGAAGTAGTCGAAGATCGCCGTCACCGACAGCACGCCGGGATCCTCAGGGCCGGGATAGCTCGCACGGCCGGTGCTCTTCTTGTACCAATCGAGGATGCGCCCCACGAAGGGGGAGATCAGGGTGACGCCGGCTTCCGCGGCGGCCACGGCCTGTCCGAAGCCGAACAGCAGGGTGAGGTTGCAGTGGATGCCCTCCTTCTCCAGCACCTCGGCGGCCTTGATGCCCTCCCAGGTGGAGGCGATCTTGATCAGCACCCGCTCGCGGCCCACACCGGCGGCCTCATACAGGCCGATCAGCTTGCGGGCCTTGGTGATCGTGGCCTCGGTGTTGTAGCTGAGCCGGGCATCCACCTCCGTGGACACGCGCCCCGGCACGATCTTGAGGATCTCCTTGCCGAAGGTCACGCAAATCTCATCAAGCGCTTCGCTCACCACGGCATCGGCCCCGGCACCGGCCCCGATGGCCTCGCGGGATTCGCGCAGCGAGCGGTCGATCAGCTCCTGGTAGGTGGGGATCTGGGCCGCGGCCAGGATCAGCGAGGGGTTGGTGGTGGCGTCGCGGGGGGTGAACTGCCGGATGGCGTCGATGTCACCGGTGTCGGCGACCACCACCGTCATGGCGGCGAGTTGATCAAGCAGGTTGGCCATCGGGCGGGTTGCTCCGGCGGCGCCGGGGCGGGGTTGCGATGGGCTCAAGCTAGCCCTGGCGGACGGTCTGGGCCCGTGCTGGCTGGTGTCCGGTTGCTGATGGAGTGGCGGTGGGGGGGATCTTCTCCAGCACCAGCAGCGCCTCCAGGATCTGGCGGGCCACCGGTACGGCCACGGTGGAGCCATAGGCATTGCCCCCCTGGGGTTCATCCACCACCACCAGCACCACGTAGCGGGGATCGTCGATGGGCACGTGGGCCACGAAGCTGGTGATCCGAGCCCCCGGGATGTACACCCCGCGCTCGGCCTTCTGGGCGGTGCCGGTCTTGCCGCCGATGCGGTAGCCGGGGATGCGGGCGCCCTTGCCGCTGCCCTGATCCACCACCGATTCCATCCAGCGCATCACCGTCTGGGTGACACCGGGATCCAGCAGCTGGAGGCCGCCACCCGGCGGGGAGCTGGCCAGGGCTTCACCGGAGCGCAGGCCGCGGGTGATGTGGGGGCTCACCATGCGGCCGCCGTTGGCGAGCATGGCGTGCAGCTGCACCAGCTTGAGCGGGGTGAGCGAGAACCCCTGGCCGAACGACGCCACGGCCGGTTCGATCGGCTGGGTGATGAAGTCGGTGCGGCGCTTGAGTTCACCGGCCACCGCGCCGGGCAGATCGGTGTCGGGGGCCGAGCCGATGCCCATGGCATCGAGCCAGTGCCAGAAGCGCGAGGGCTTCACCCGGTGCATCGCCTGCACCATCGCCACGTTGCTGGACACCTGCAGCACCGTGGGGAAATCGATCACCCCATTGCCCTTGCGGTCGTGGTTGAAGATCGGCCAGCCGCCAATCATCAGCTTGCCGCTGTCGTTCACCTTGCCGGCGGCATCGATCGCCTTTTCCTGCAGGGCGACGGCCAGGTTGATCGGTTTGAAGGTGGAGCCTGGTTCGTAGAGGTCCTGCACACTCCACTCGCGGAACAGGCCCGGCTTGAACTTCCAGAACCGGTTGGGGTCGTAGGTGGGTGTGGAGGCCAGGGCGAGCATCTCGCCGTTGCGCACGTCCATCACCAGGGCCGCGCCGCGCTTGGCCTTCCACTGCTTCACCTGCTTGGCCAGGGCCTGTTGGGCCACCTGCTGCAGCCGGGCATCGAGGGTGAGTTGCAGCCGCAGGTCGTCGCCGTAGAGCGATCCGGCGGTGAGCCCCTCCGGCAGGGGGGTGCCATCGGCGCCGCGGCGCATCTTCAGGGTGGTTTCCTGGCGCTTCAGGTCGCTGTCGCGGCTCTGCTCCAGCCCCGCCTGGGGCACCCGCTCCAGGTTGAGGAAGCCCACCACGTTGGCGAACAGGCTGCCCTGGGGATAGATGCGATGGGGGTAGGCCTCCAGGTCGAGGCCGCTGATGCCCAGGTTGCGCACCCGATCGGCCGTTTCCGGGTCGAGGTCGGTTTTCAGCTTCACGCCGCTGCGGCGGTTGCCGATCGTGGCCAGCAGCACCTCCTTGGGCTGGGCCAGCACCGCCGCCAGTTTCTCGGCGGTTTCCGCTGGCGTGCGGCGTTTCTGGGGATCGTCGCCGGGGAAGTTGAAGTAGCGGGGATGGGCCCAGAGGGTGAAGCGCTCTTCATCGAGGGCCACCAGCCGGCCGGTGCGATCCACGATCGTGCGCCGCTTGCCGATCGGGGTGATCGCGTGGGTCTGCACCGCCCGGGCCTTCGACTGCAGGCGGGGCCCATCCACCACCTGCACCCAGGCCAGTCGGCCCGCCAGACCCACCAGCCCGGTGGCCAGGATCAGATACACCGCCAGCAGGCGCTTGGCCGGTACCGGCTGCATGGCCACCACCCGTTGCCCGGCGCGTGGGGAGCGGGCTGGGGTGGCGGCCTGGGACATCAGCGCTCCTGAATCAGTAGCCGGTGGGGATCTGGCGGAGTTGCACTCCCGCCATCAGGGCCACGGGATTGGGGGTGTCGGCCGGCGTCGGGCCCGGCAGATAGATCAGCTTCTCACTGCTGGTGGGCACCAGCCAGCCTGGCTTGCGCACGGCCCCCAGGTGGTGCTGTTCCAGCACTGCGGCTGATTCCTGCATGCGGTGGCCCAGCACCTGGGCATCTTCCAGCTTCTGATAACTCGTGCCCCACTGGTTCTGCCAGTGCAGGGTGAGGGCGCTCAGGGCGAGCATGCAGATGCCCAGCCCGGCGAGGGTGCCGTCGGCGGCGCGGTGCAGGCCCGCCATCCAGGGGGCCTGGCGCTCGATGCGCCGTGGTGAGAGGGAGCCCTGGATGAGTTCCAGCGACTGGCGGCCAGCGGCGGCGGCCCGGCGGTTGCGGCGGGCGGTGCGGGCGCTCCGGGTGAGGGGATCGGCCGCACCGGCGAATTGCCGAGGAGAGGGGGAGGCGACCAAAACGGGAGCTGGGACTGCGCGATTGAACCATTCCCGCCTGTTCCCAGCAAGGGCGAATGGTCAACCGCGCATGCGTCCGGTGCGTCTCAGGCCAGCAGCACCAGATTCAGAAAGGTGAGGCCGTTCCACAGCCCGTGCATCAGCACGCAGGGGGCCAGCCGGCCACTGCGCAGCCGCAGCCAGCCCAGGGCCAGCCCCAGCACGACGAGCGGCGTGAGTTCCCCCAGGCTCAGATGGGCCAGGCCGAAGGTGAGGGCGCTCACCACCACCCCCCAGCCCCGTCCCCACTGCTGGCCCAGCACGGGCAGCAGCACCCCGCGAAACAGGGTTTCCTCAAACAGTGGGGCCAGCACCGTGGCGGTGAGGGCCAGGACGGCCAGGGCCCATGGGTCGCCGGTGGTGAGCACCAGCTCCAGCAGGGGGTTGCTGCCGCTGGAGCTGCTCCACAGCCAATCGATCAGCCACCCACTGAGGGCCACGGCCGGCAGCACCATCAACACGTGCCCCAGGGCCAGTCCCAGGGCCGAACCCACGGGAGCCCAGCGCCACTGCAGCCAGCCGCCGGCCGGTGCTTGCCCCAGGGGCCGCAGGAAACCCTGCAGGATCAGCAACGGGGCCACCATCAGGCCCCCATAGAGCAGCAGCACCTGGAGGCCCTGGCCCAGGGCGGGTCGGCCCGCCAGCGGGGCCAGCAGTCCCTGCACCAGCGGCACCAGCAGGAGCGGCACCACCAGTTCGCCGAGCACCACGAAGCCACCCGCAATCAGGAGCGTCACGTCCACCAGCCCCAGCGGCGGGCCCTGCAGGGGCGGTAGGGGAGGGGCGGTGCGGCGCCAGCGCCGCCACAGCTCCCGCACCAGCAGCGCGGTGCCCACCACCAGCAGCAGCACTGGCCCCACGCTCACCGCCAGCCAGCGGCTCAAGGCCAACCGGGCCGCCCCTGGATCGATACAACCGGAGGGATCGCTGGCCAGCTGCTGGCAGGCCAGCTCCCGGGTGAGGGGGGAAGCGCTCCAGGGGGCCAGCAGCAGATCCTGTTGCTGGGGGCCAAGGGCTGGCTGGCCGGATTGGGCCAGGGCCTCCACCAGCGCCCGCTGCTCCGGCGGCACCTGGGGTGCCAGCGCCTGGAGCCGCTCCAGCCGCGCGCTGCCCTGCTCCAGCAGGGCCAGCTCGAGAATCCTGTCGGGTTGGGGCGGGCCCGCCTCCGCCTCCACGCCCTTGCGCAGCTCCTTGGCCAGGGCCTCGCGCGCCTGCTCTGCCCCCAAACTCCTGGCCAGGGCCGGCGGCACCTGGGCCTCGGCCCGCACCGCCAGCTCCAGCTGCCGGAGCCCGAGCGCATCGTTCACCGACGGCCGCTCCAGGCTCTGCTGCAGCCCCGTGATCCAGAGCAGGGCGCAGAGGCCGAGGCTGATCAGGGCCAGCAGCCCCTTCCAGCCGCCAAACGCTCCGCCGCTGGGTCCGGTGGGAGTGGCGCTCACGGGTTGGCCCTCCGCGGCCACGCACAGGGCGTGATTCTCCCCTCCCATACGATGCGGGCCAGCAGCGCCAGTGCCGTGACCCTCCGGATTGTGCTGGTCCGTCACGGGCTTAGCAGCTTCAACGTTGAGCACCGCATCCAGGGCCGCGACGACCTCTCCTCCCTCACCGCGGAGGGGGAACAGCAGGCTCGCCTCACCGGAGAAGCCCTGCGCGATCTTCGCTTCGACGCGGCCTACACCTCCCCCCTGCGGCGTGCTGCCGCCACGGCCGCCGGGCTGCTGAGAGCCCAGGGCCAGGGCCTCGCCGCCACCGCCAGCGACGATCTGCTGGAGATCGACCTGGCCCCCTGGAGCGGCCTGCTGCGCCAGGAACTCAAGGACCGCCATCCGGAGCAGGAGCGCCTTTGGCGGGAAGCCCCGGAAACCCTCACCCTGGAGCGGGCCGGCACCAGCTACAGCCCGCTGGGTGAGCTGATGGAGCAGGCTGCTCGCTTCAAGGCCCGGCTGCTGGCGGAGCATGGCGAGGCCGTGGCCGGCGGTGGGTCGCGCACCGTGCTGGTGGTGGCCCACAACGCAATCCTGCGTTGCCTGCTGTTGAGCCTGCTGGAGCTGCCGGCCAGCGGTTTCCGCCGCCTGCGGGTCGACAACTGCTCGGTGTCGGTGCTCAACCTCAGCCCCGCCGTGGAGGCCGGGATCGCCGTGCAGGTGGAGTCGCTCAATGGCACCGCCCACCTGGGTGAGCCGCTGCCGGCCCGCGGCCAGGGTCCGCGCCTGGTGCTGGTGCGCCATGGCGAAACCGACTGGAATCGCCAGGGGCGCTTCCAGGGCCAGATCGATATTCCCCTCAACGCCAACGGCCGCGCCCAGGCGGAAGCGGCCGGCCGCTTCCTGGCGCCCGTGAGTTTCCAGCGGGCCTATTCCAGTTCGATGTCCCGGCCGCGCCAGACGGCTGAGGCGATCCTGGCCAGCCATCCCGGGGTGCCCCTCACCACCACCCGCGGCCTGGTGGAGATCGGCCATGGCCTCTGGGAAGGCCGGCTGGAGAGTGAGATTTCGGAGGGTTGGCCCCAGCTCCTGGCCGACTGGAAGCGCGCGCCGGAAACGGTGCAGATGCCCGAGGGGGAAACCATCCACGACGTGTGGAACCGCTCCCTCGACACCTGGAACACCATCGCCCGCAGCCTCGGGAGCGATGAAACGGCGCTGGTGGTGGCCCACGACGCCGTGAACAAGACCATTCTCTGCGCCCTGCTTGGCCTCACCGCCGCCGACATCTGGGCGATCAAACAGGGGAATGGCGGCGTCACCGTGATCGACTACCCCCAGGGCGCTGCCGGCGGCCCGGTGGTGTCGGCCATGAACCTCACCACCCACCTGGGCGGGGTGCTGGATCGCACCGCCGCCGGCGCCCTCTGAGGGCTGGCATGCCATGGCTGAGCCGTTGATCTGGCTCCAGGATCTGCAGCTGCTGGTGGGGCCCGATCAGGCTCCGGCCAGCGCCGATGCCCTCATCGGCAGCGATGGCACGCTGTTGGCCTTCGGCGATGCAGCAGTTCAGCAGGCCCGGGCCGCCGGCCTCCAGCCCCGGTCGGCCGCGGGCAGCTGGCTGGCCCCGTCCCTGGTGGATCCCCACAGCGTGCTGGAGGATCCCAGCAGCGGGCGGGCTGAAACCCTCAGCAGCCTCACCGCCGCCGCTGCCGCCGGTGGATACGGCACGGTGGCGCTGCTGCCCTGGGCCCATCCCTGGCGCGATAGCGCCGAGCGCCTTGTGTTGCCCCCCACCGGGCCCGTGGAGGTGCTGCCCTGGGGCAGCTTCAGTGGTGGCGGTGCCGACACCGAGCTGGCCCCCCATGGCGATCAACTCGAGGCGGGGGCGGTGGGCCTGGCCGGCGGTGACCACTGCCCCCCGGTGGCGCTACTGGAGCGGGGCCTGCGTCTGGCTGAACAGGGCGACGCCCCCCTGCTGCTGGCGCCGCGGGATCCGGCTATCGCGGGCGCTGGCTTTGTGCGGGAGGGGGCCGATGCCCTGCGGGCCGGCTGGCCCCCCGATCCCTGCCTGAGTGAAACCCTGCCGCTGCAGAGCCTGCTGGCCTTGGCGGCCGCCCACCATCCCCCGGCCCTGCGGTTGATGAACCTCTCCACCGCAGAGGGCGCGGCCCTGCTGGCCCAGTGCCCGGCCCCCCAGCGGCCGATGGCGAGCGTGAGCTGGTGGCATCTGCTGGCCGATGCGGCGCGGCTCGATCCCACGGCCGAGGGCTGGCGGGTGGTGCCGTCCCTCGGCACCCCGGCCGATCGCCAGGCCCTGGTGGCCGCACTCGCCTCCGGCGTGATCGGGGCCGTGGCGGTGCACCATCTGGCCCTCGATGCCGAGGAGCGCCTGCTGCCGCTGGACCAGCGCCGCGGCGGCCTGGCTGGCCATGGCCCGGTGCTGCCATTGCTGTGGCAGGAGCTGGTGGGGCAGCACGGCTGGAGCGTGCAGCAGCTCTGGCAGGCCCTCTGCTGGGGGCCGGCCCGCTTCCTGGCCCAGGCCGTCCCAGTGCTCCAGCCCGGTAGCCGCCGCTGGCTCCTGTTTGATCCCCAGGCGCCCTGGTGCCCCACCGGCAGTGCCCTGGCGGCTAACCGGCCGGCCGTGGATGGCTGGCTTCCGGCACGCCAGCGGTGTGGTGCGATCCGGGCCAGTGGTCTCACGCCAACGGCCCAGTGGAGCCTGTAGGCCCCCGGCTCCAGCGGCGCCTGATCAGAGCTTGCCGGCGGTGTTGAAGGGGAAGAAGCGCCAGAAGGCCCGGCCGATGATTTCCTTCTCCGGCAGAAACGGCCCCCCGGGCCAGAACCGCCCGTCCCAGCTGTTGGCGCGGTTGTCGCCCAGCACCAGCACGTGCCCTGCGGGCACCACGGCATTGAGGGGGCGGCAGGGGCCCATGCCCTGGGCGTCCACCGGGCAGGTGTTGCTCACATAGGGCTCGGGGAGCTTGGTGCCGTCGATGAACACCTCCCCGCGGGGATTCACCATCACCCGCTCACCGGGCAGCGCCACCACCCGCTTGATGTAGGCATCACAGGCGGGGTTCGACACCCCGGGCAGGCTGCTGATCAGCGGCAGGTTCACCACCAGGCACTGGAGCGGGCTCACCGTGCGGCCGCCATTGAGCACGGGGTCGAAGTGCTGGGGGGCGTGGAACACCACGATCTCGCCGCGCTTGGGCGAACGGTTGCGGTAGCTGAGCTTCTCCACCAGCAGCCGGTCCTGGATCTGCAGGCCGGGCAGCATCGAGCCGGAGGGGATGTAGCGCGCTTCCACCAGGTACTGACGGATGCCCAGGGCCACCGCCAGGGTGATCACCACGCTGCGCCAGAAGGCCCAGGGGCTTTCCGCCGTCTCCGGCCTACCGGGTTTCTGGTGGGGCTGGCCGCCCTCCTGGTCTGTGTCCTGCCCCGATTCGGCCCCCAACGGTCAATCCGCGCCTCGCCCGGCAGATTAGGCACCGCAGCCCTGTGTCCCTGCGCCTGATGGCCCGTCCCCGCTGGATCCGCCAGGTCGCCCCGGCGAGCGGGCCCTGGCAGCGCCGCTGGGATCTCTTCGTGGCGCTGTGGGCGGGGTTGAACCTGGTGGTGGTGGCCTTTGACATCACCTACGTGCCGCTGCGCACCTTCTGGCTGCAGCGCAACCTCTACCCATTCCCCTCGGTGCCCTTGGCGGTGCCGCTCACGGCCCTGCCGGACATCACCCCCTGGGTGGATCCGATCAAGGGGATCGAGCCCCACCGGGAAACCCAGGCCTACCTCGACGCCTTTGCCCAGCTCGATCGGGCCATGGCCTCCTCCACGCCTGGCGCCAGCCTCACGCCAAACCAGCAGCGCTTGCTCCAGCGCCAGGCCGAGCTCACCCAGGCCCTGATCGACTCCAACCCGTTCCTGGCCTCCGGCGGCACCGGCACCCTCGAGAAGATCAAAAACCGGCTGCGCCAGCGCGCCGACAACGACTCCGCCCGGCAGGCAGCCGCGGCGCTCCTCTCACCTGCGGCCATGGCAGCCAGGGGCTGGGCCCCGGAGCGCCGCTTCTGGCAGCAGCAGGTGCTGCCGCTGGTGGCCACCAACTACTGGCGCTCGATCGACGAGAACGGCCGCCCCACCGACCACTTCTGGCGCCTGGATCTGCTGCTGTTCCAGAGCGTCTTCGCCCTCGACATCCTGCTGCGGGTGATCCGCCTGAAGCGCCGCCTGCCCGGGTTGCGCTGGCGCGATGCCCTGCTGCGCCGCTGGATCGATCTGCCCCTGCTGCTGCCCTTCTGGCGCTTGCTGCGGATCCTGCCGGTGCTGGAGCGTCTGCAGGAGGCCCGGCTGGTGAACATCGAGCCCCTGCGGGCCGTGGTGAGCCGCGCCGTGGTGGCCCTGCTGGCCCTGGAGCTGTTCGAGGTGCTGGCCCTGCAGCTGCTGGATGGGGGGCAGTCGCTGGTTCGCTCATCGCGCTGGCCCCAGCAACTGCGGGGTCTGCGCAGCCACCAGAGCGTGGCCGCCAACGACGACGAGCGAGAGCTGGCGGAGCTGGTGCGGATCTGGGCGCCGCTGTTGCTGGCCCAGGTGGCGCCGCGGCTGGCCCCGGATCTCCAGAACCTGCTGGGCTATGCCCTGCGCCAGAGCCTCGATCGCACCATGGTGCCCCCGCCGCTGCGCCAGCTCCAGCCGTTGCTGCAGGTGGAGAGCGGGGTGAGTCGCCAGCTGGCCAGTGGCATGGTGGAGAGTCTGCTGGAGCTCTCCCGCACCACCGGGGAGCGGCTGGCCCGCCGCGATGACGTGCAGCTGGAGCTGCTGCAGCGCTGCATCGACCGCTTCTGGGAGGAACTGGCGGCAGCCCTGGAGAGTGGTCCGGCCCTGCAGCGCTCCCAGGAGCTGCTGTGCGCCCTGCTGGAGCAACTCAAAACCACCTACATCAGCCAGATCAGCCGCTCCGGCATCGAGGCCCTGATCCAGGAGCTCGATCAGCTCACCACCCAGGCCGGTGTCAGCCCAGCAGCGCCTCCCATTCCTCCGGCTTGAAGCCCGTTGCCATCTGGCCGCTGGCGGCGATCACGAACGGGCGCTTCACCAGCTTGCCGTCGGCGGCGAGTGCCGCGATGGCCTCGCCGTCGTCCATCGCCTGGACGGCTGCCGCCCCCAGGGCCCGGTAGCTCTGGCCGCTGGTGTTGAACAGGCGCTTGCGGCCCAGCTGGGCCAATCCGGCCTCCAGTTCCTCAACCGACGGCGGCTGCAGGGTGATGTCGATGGGATCGACGCGGATGCCACGCTCGCGCAGCCAGGCGATGGCTTTGCGGCAGGTGCTGCACTTGGCGTAGCTGTAGAGCTTCATGGCAGAAAAAAAGGCCCCGCGTGGGGCCTGGATCCTTGAACGAGGTAGCGCTCAGATCACTTGCGGCCCACCAGGGCCTTCAGGGCACCCACCAGGCTGTTGCTGCCCTTGCCCACGGCGTCGGCCGGGCGGGTGCGGATGGTCACATCACCGTTCACGCTGGTGCGGCAGCTGAGGCGGTAGTTGGCCGGGCGATCGGCCAGATACACCTCTTCCACGTCGGAGCGGGGGGAGAGGTTCTGCATGCCTTCCACCACTTCCACCACGCAGGTGCCGCACTGGCCCAGGCCACCGCAGTTGTTCACGTTGTTCAGCCCCTTGTAGGGGTTCACGCCGGCATCGAGAGCAGCCTTGCGGAGATTGGCGCCCTCAATGCAGCCGACCTGCTGTCCTTCCTGTTCGAAACGGATGGTGGGCACGGTCTAACCAGGGGGTGAACAAGCGGGGCCAACTTAAGTCACCCCGGAGCGTCTCCGGTGGCTTTGCCCTCCCCTGCAATGGAGTGTTGGCAAGGCTGCTCCCAGGCCCGCCCTGCCTACGCTGGCGCCAGCTGCATCCCCGCCGTGGCGGCACCCCAGGGCTACGACCTGATCGTTCAGCAGCTCATCCCGGGCTACGCGAGCCTGGCCCGTCTGGCGGTGGCGCTGCTGGCCGCCTCACCCCTGGCTTCGGCCGATGGGGCGCCGGTGCTGGTGGCCGGCTGCGGCACCGGTGCCGAGCTGGTGGAGGCCCGCGCCCAGCGACCCGACTGGCAGCTCACGGCGATCGACCCCTCCGCCGAGATGCTCCAGGCCGCCCAGGCCCGCCTCGGCGCCACCGGGATCCAGTGGCGCCAGACCACCGTGGAGGAGCTCGGTGAGGAGGGCCGCTACGCCGGGGCCCTCTCCGTGCTCGTGCTCCAGTCGCTGCCCGATGACGGCAGCAAGCTCGCCTTCCTCACCGCCCTGGCCCGCAGCCTGCAGCCGGGGGGGCAGTTGGTGCTGGTGGATCGCATGGCTCCGGAACGCTCCCCGCTGCAGGCCCAGGTGGAGGCGGCCCTGCTCGGTTTCCAGCGGGCCAGTGGCCTGGGGGCCAGCGCTGAAGCCGTGGTGCCCCTGAGCCAGGGGCTCCATCCGATCGGCGAGGCGCGCCTGGCGGCCCTGGTGGAGGCCGCTGGCTTCAGCGATCCGGCCCGGGTGTTCCAGGCTCTGGGCTACGAGGGTTTCCTGCTGCAGCGGCGCACCTGATACAGCGCTCCACCAGTTCGGGAACGGCGTCCACGTCGAGCCAGCCCAGGATCCGGGTGGGCCTTCCCTCAATGTTTTTGTAGGTGCGGAAGAACTCCGCCACCTCCTCCAGCTGGTTGGGGGCGATCTGCCGGATGGAGCTGATCGCCTTCTGGTGCAGTCCTGCCTCCGGCACGCACAGCAATTTGCCGTCGTGGGCACCGCTGTCCATCATGTCGAGGATGCCGATCGGCCGGGCCCGGATCAGGCATCCAGCGAACGTGGGCTCCTCCATGATCACCATGGCGTCGAGCGGGGCCCCGTCTTCGGCCAGGGTGTTGGGTACGAAGCCGTAATCGAACGGGTAGCGCACGGAGGAGTGCAGCACCCGATCAAGCATCATCAGGCCCGCTTCCGGGTTGTACTCGTACTTGTTGCGACTGCCCGCCGGAATCTCCACCAACAGGTTCACCAGCCCGGGGGCAGGGCAGGCCGGCAGGGTGCGGAGGTCCACGGGGCTCGGGCGGCTGCCCTCAGGCTGCCGGCCGGGACTGATCCAGTTGCTCGCGCCGGGCCACCAGGTCGGTTGGCCGTCCCTCAAGACCATCGAGCCGCAGGCGGATCGTGCGCAGCTCTTCCAGGATCGCGGTGAGCAGCTGCTGGGTGGCGGTGGAGGGTGAATTCAGCACCTCCACCGTGACCTCCTTGATCCGCAGCACGTCGCGGGCGAAGCGGGCCACCTCATTGGGGTGGAACAGCAGCGCATCCTTCTGGTCGCTGCGGTATTCGGGGTTGAGCTTGCGCGGGTTGAACGGGGGGTTGAGGTTGCGCGGATCGGTGTTGGTGTAGCGATACACCGAAGCCCGCGAGCGGTTCAACGCCTTCTGCACATCGTCGATGCCGATCAGGGCATCGCTGGCCGCATCGCCGCCGCCGGAAGGATCGGCGGTCAAGAGGGCATCGGCGCCCTGGCCCAGTGCCCCTGCTCCCGTCGAACGATCGAGTACGGGATGGGGAAGCATGAGACGCCGCTTGGACAGTTGGGAGCGGTCGGACCTTAGCAGAGGTTTTCAGAGGTGCGGAGTGGCGGTGATAGCTTCCGCGCTCCTTCGAATCCCTCGGCCATGCGCGTGTCCCGCCTGATGCTGGTGACGCTGCGCGACGATCCGGCCGAGGCCGAGATTCCCTCCCACAAGCTGCTGCTGCGGGCTGGCTACATCCGTCGCGTCAGCAGTGGCATCTACGCCTACCTGCCCCTGCTGTGGCGGGTGCTGCAGAAGGTGTCAGCGGTGGTGCGTGAGGAGCTCAACGCCACCGGGGCCCTCGAAACCCTCCTGCCCCAGCTCCAGCCGGCCGAGCTCTGGCAGCGCAGTGGGCGCTGGGCCGGCTACACCGCGGGTGAGGGAATCATGTTCCACCTGGAGGATCGCCAGGGCCGCGAGCTGGGCCTGGGCCCCACCCATGAGGAGGTGATCACGGCGCTGGCGGGGGATCTGCTGCGCAGTTACCGGCAGCTGCCGGTGAACCTCTATCAGATCCAGACCAAATTCCGCGATGAGATTCGCCCCCGCTTCGGCCTGATGCGCGGGCGAGAATTCATCATGAAAGACGCCTATTCCTTCCATGCCGATGAGGCGTGCCTGAAGCACACCTATGCGGCGATGGATCAGGCCTACCGGCGGATCTTCGCCCGCTGTGGCCTGCGCGCGGTGGCGGTGGAGGCCGACAGTGGCGCCATCGGCGGCTCCGCCAGCCAGGAATTCATGGTGACGGCCGAGGCCGGTGAAGACCTGATCCTCACCAGTGCCGATGGCAGCTACGCCGCCAACCAGGAGCGGGCCGTGTCGCTGGCGCCCGAGGCGGTGGCCCTGCCCGGTGGCGTGAAGGCTGGCGGGGCCGGTGAGGCCCTGGCCACCCCGGGCCAGACCTCGATCGAGGAGTTGTCCAAGGCTCACGGCTTCGACCCCACCCAAACGGTGAAGGTGCTGCTGCTGCTGGCCCGCTTCGAGGACGGCGCCCAGCAGCCCCTGCTGATCGCCCTGCGCGGCGACCAGCAGCTCAACGACGTGAAGCTGGCCAATGCCGTGACGGCCCGCTGCTCCGCGGAGCACGGCACGCTGCTGGATATCGCCCCGCTCACGGCTGAGGCCGCGGCGAAGGAGGGGCTCGGGCCGATCCCCTTCGGCTTCATGGGGCCCCATCTGGCCGATGGCGTGCTCGCCGGTGCTCGCCACTGGCACACCCGCTTCCTGCGGCTGGCCGATGCCACCGCCGCCGAGTTGCCGGCCTTTGTGTGCGGTGCCAACAGCGCAGGCACCCACCTGGTGGGGGCCGCCTGGGGCGAGGCCCTCTGCCCCTGCCCGGAACCCTTGGATCTGCGCGCCGCCCAGCCCGGCGATCGCTGCCAGCACGACCCCAGCCAGACCCTGGAGGCCGCCCGCGGCATCGAGGTGGGCCACATCTTCCAGCTGGGCCGCAAATACTCCGCGGCCCTGGAGGCCACCTTCACCAACGAGTCCGGGGTGGATGAGCCCCTGTGGATGGGCTGCTACGGCATTGGCGTGTCGCGCCTGGCCCAGGCGGCGGTGGAGCAGCACCACGACGCCAACGGCATCTGCTGGCCCGTGGCGATTGCGCCCTATGAGGTGATCGTGGTGCCGGCCAACGGGGCCGATGCCCAGCAGGCCCAGCTCGCCGAACAGCTCTACGCCGAGCTGCAGGCCGCCGGGATCGACGTGGTGCTCGATGACCGGGGCGAGCGGGCCGGGGTGAAGTTCAAGGACGCCGATCTGCTGGGCATTCCCTGGCGGGTGGTGGTGGGCCGCGGCGCCGCCGAGGGCCAGGTGGAACTGGTGGAGCGGGCCGGTGGGGCCAAACGCGATGTGGCGGCCAGCGAACTGCTCGCCACCCTGGTGCCCACGGTGGAGGCGGCCCGCCAGGGCCTGCTCTAGGGGCCCCAAGGGCTCTCCCTAGGATTCGGCCACTTCGCCTCCCCGCCATGGCCGCCCTGTTCTCGTCGTTCCAGCGGGGGCTCGCCCGGGTGGCCATGGCCCTGTGCCTGTGCGCGACGTTGCTGCTCACCGCCTGCGGCACCGACACCTACGGCCTGACGGGCAACTACGTGGACGACACGGTGGCCGTGGCCGATGCCCTGATCACCACGGTGGCGATCAGCCCCGACGATCCGGGCCGCGGTGAGGCCGAAACCTATGCCCGGGGCCTGATCAACGACTACATGGCCCGCTACCGGCCCCAGAGCGCCGTGAACGGCCTCAGCTCGTTCACCACCATGCAGACCGCGCTCAACTCCATCGCCGGTCACTACACGAACTACCCCAACCGCCCGGTGCCCGATGCCCTCAAGGACCGGGTGTCCAAGGAGCTCAAGAAGGCTGAAAACGCCGCCACCCGTGGCGCCTGATCCATCCACAAGCCGGGCCTGGGCCCGGCTTTTTTGACGAACGGACACCCCATCTGAGAGGCTCTCTGATTGTGCTCAGAAGCGGCTGCGGGCCGCTGTGTCCTTGGCCAACGTTGTCGTCATCGGTGCACAGTGGGGCGACGAGGGGAAGGGCAAGATCACCGATCTGCTGAGTCGCTCCGCCGATGTGGTGGTGCGTTATCAGGGGGGCGTGAACGCCGGTCACACGATCGTCGTTGACGACAAGGTGCTCAAGCTGCACCTCATCCCCTCCGGCATCCTTTATCCCGACACCATCTGCCTGATCGGCGCCGGCACGGTCGTCGACCCCAAGGTGATGATCGGCGAGCTCGACATGCTCGCCGCCAATGGCATCGGTGTGGAGGGCCTGCGCCTGGCCTCCACCGCCCACGTGACGATGCCCTACCACCGCCTGCTGGATCAGGCGATGGAGCAGCGCCGTGGTGACCGCCGCATCGGCACCACCGGCCGCGGCATCGGCCCCACCTACGCCGATAAGTCGGAGCGCAACGGCATCCGGATCATCGACATCCTCGATGAGGCCCGGCTGCGCGATCGCCTCGCCGGCCCCCTGGCCGAGAAGAACGACATCTTGCAGAAGGTGTACGGCCTCGAGCCCCTCGATTTCGAGACGGTGGTGGCCGACTACGTGGCCTACGGCCAGCGGCTCGCCCCCCACGTGGTGGATTGCACCCGGACCATCCACCAGGCCGCCCGGGCCCGCAAGAACATCCTGTTCGAAGGCGCCCAGGGCACCCTGCTCGACCTCGACCACGGCACCTACCCCTACGTCACCTCCTCCAACCCGGTGAGTGGCGGTGCCTGCATCGGGGCTGGCGTGGGCCCCACCCTGATCGACCGGGTGATTGGCGTGGCTAAGGCCTACACCACCCGGGTGGGAGAGGGGCCGTTCCCCACCGAGCTGGAAGGCAGCCTCAACGACCACCTCTGCGACCGGGGCGGGGAGTTCGGCACCACCACCGGCCGCCGTCGCCGCTGCGGCTGGTTCGATGGCGTGATCGGCCGCTACGCCGTGGAGGTGAATGGTCTCGACTGCCTGGCGATCACCAAGCTCGACGTGCTCGACGAGCTCGATGAAATTCAGGTGTGTGTGGCCTATGAGCTCGATGGCGAGCGCATCGAGCACTTCCCCAGCTGCGCCGAAGACTTCGCCCGCTGCAAGCCGATCTTTGAAACCCTCCCCGGCTGGCAGACCTCCACGGCCGACTGCCGCACCCTCGAGGATCTGCCGGCCACGGCCATGAGCTACCTCCGCTTCCTGGCCGAGCTGATGGAAGTGCCGATCGCCATCGTGTCGCTCGGAGCCGACCGCGACCAGACCATCGTGGTGGAAGACCCGATTCACGGTCCGAAGCGCGCCCTGCTCAGTGTCTGAGC
>JBBASQ010000016.1:0-31288 GCA_040399185.1 Prochlorococcaceae cyanobacterium | reverse complement strand
GCCGCAGCTGCCGGTTCACCCTTTTCCTATCTCCCTATGACCGCCAAGAGCCTGGATGTTGTCGGCATCGGCAACGCCATCGTTGACGTGCTCGTGCAGGCCGACGATCGCTTCCTCGATGACCACGGGCTCACCAAGGGCACCATGGCCCTGGTGGACGCGCAGCAGGCTGAGCGGCTCTATGGCTCGGTGGGGCCAGGCTTGGAAACCTCCGGTGGATCAGCGGCCAACACCCTGGCGGGCATCGCCCAGCTCGGTGGCCGTGCCGGCTTCATCGGCCGCGTGCGCGATGACCAGCTCGGCGGGATCTTTGCCCACGACATCCGCTCGGTGGGTGCCCGCTTCGACACCCCTGCGGCCACCAGCGGTCCGAGCACCGCCCGCTGCCTGATCCTGGTGACCCCGGATGCGCAGCGCACCATGTGCACCTACCTGGGGGCCTCGGTGGGCCTGCACCCCGGTGATCTGGATCTGGGGATGGTGGCCGAGGCCAAGGTGCTCTACCTGGAGGGTTACCTCTGGGACAGCGACGAGGCCAAGCAGGCCTTTATTGCTGCGGCCGAGGTGGCCCGCGCCCATGGCGGCGAGGTGGCCCTGAGCCTCTCGGATGCCTTCTGCGTGGAGCGCCACCGCGACAGCTTCCTGGAGCTGGTTAACGGTCACGTCGACATCCTGTTCGCCAACGAGATGGAGATCACTGCCCTCTACAAAGCCAACAGTTTTGAAGAGGCAGCTCACGCCGTGCGCGGCTGCTGCCGCATCGCCGCCCTCACCCGCAGTGAGCAGGGCTCGGTGATCCTGAGCGGCACCGACACGATCACGGTGGAGCCGTTCAAGCTCGGGCCGCTGGTGGACACCACCGGCGCCGGCGATCTCTATGCGGCCGGCTTCCTGCACGGCTACACCCAGGGCCAGTCCCTGGAGGCCTGCGGCCGGTTGGGCTCGCTCTGTGCCGGTGCGGTGGTGACCCAACTGGGCCCCCGTCCTCAGGGCTCGCTTAAGGAGCTGGTGGCGTCCCAGGCCCAGGCGGCGTAGGCGCCACTGGCGCAGGCGTTCCAGCTCAACCACTCCGGGGTGTCGTAGCTGTGCAGCTCCCGCACGGCGGCTTCCAGCTCTGCCAGTTTCCCCGGCGTCGTTTTCATCAGCAGTTCCACCTCGGCGCTCTGCTCGAGGCGTCCCTGCCAGCTGTACAGCGAGCGCACCGGCCGCAGGCTCACGCAGGCCACCAGCCGCCTCTCCAGCAATGCCTGGGCCAGGCTTTCGGCTTGGGTGTCGCTGGCTTCGGTGGTGAGGGCCAGCACCAGGGTGGCGTCAGGCTTGGACATCGCTGGATGGTGTTGGGGCGGCACGGTGCAGCGCTTCTAGCTCCCGAACCAGGCGGTCCAGCTCCAGGTGGCGGAGGCCCTCCGGTTCGGCGGGGCGGCGCAGCAGCACCAACTCCAGATCCCGTTCTGCCGCCAGCTGGCGCCACAGCGTTTCGGTGATGCCCCCCGATTGGCGGCAGAGGATGGTGTCGATCTGCCAGCGGCGCAGCAGGGCCCGCAACACCGGCGGCTCCTGGGGATCCCCCGGCCGCAGACAGGCCAGCCGCTCGGCGGCAATCCCCGCCGCCCGCCCCTGTTGCAGCGCCGCGGCGCTGGGCAGCAGCCGGGCGTGGTGCACAGCACCGGGACTGTGGCGCACCGCCTCGCCGAGCTGGCGGGCTCCGATCGCCAGCAGCACCCGGCGCCCGTGTAGCGGCATGGCGCCTAGCGCGGCCAGATCGGGCAGCAGCCGCAGCCGGCTCACCGCCAGCGAGCTCGGGTGGGGCCGGCGCAGCCGCAGCAGTGGTGGCAGCTGTGCTGGCTGGGTTGCCGGGTCGTTGCCCTCTGCACCGGCTTGCCACACCTGGGCGAGGGCGGCGGTGATCTGACGGGCAAAGGGATGGCTGGCATCCACCACCGCTGCGAATGGATCGTTCTGCTGGCTGGCCTCCAGCAGCAGCCCGTGGATGCCACTGGCGCCACCCACCGGGCCCACCCGCAGCTCCAGCCCCGGTAGGGGCGGGTAGGCCCGGGCCGCCTCCTGGCTCACCACGCTCACCAGCAGCCGCCAGCCACGGCGCTGCATGGCCAGGGCCAGGGCCAGTCCATCGCCGGTGCCGGCGATCAGCCACAACCGCGGACTCTGGTGGTTGGCACGTTCGTGCATCAGGATGGGCGCCGCAATGGGAGCCCCGGGGCGTGAATCACTGTCTGCTGGAAGTGGATGTGCTGGAGGCCCCGCAGGTCCGCTACACCCAGGACAACCAGACCCCGGTGGCGGAGATGACGGTGCGGCTGGACGGGCTGCGCCCCGATGATCCGCCGGGTCAACTGAAGGTGGTGGGTTGGGGCAATCTGGCCCAAGACCTGCAGAACAGGGTGCAGGTGGGCCAGCGGCTGATGATCGAAGGCCGCCTCCGCATGAACACCGTCACGCGCCAGGACGGCGTGAAGGAAAAGCGCGCCGAGTTCACCCTGTCGCGCCTGCACCCGCTGGGTGCCGCGGCAGGCGGATCGGCCCCCCTGCCGGCAGCACCGCGCCCAGCGGCCGCTCCAGCGCCCACCCCTGCTGTTGCGGCTGCGGCGGCCGAACCGGCCTGGAATGCGTCGCCCCTCGTGCCCGATCTGCCCGAGGGCGACGACGAGATTCCGTTCTGATGGCCCGGCGGCGGCGGGATCAGGACGGCTGGCGCTGCTGCTCCACTTGATCGAGCAGCTGGCCGAGTTCCCGCTCCAGCGCCGCCAGATCCAGCCGCCATTCACTCCAGCGTCCTGAATCGATCTGGCGCAGCAGCCACAGGCGGTCGGCCTGGAGGGCCCCGATTAGTTGCTCGATGGATTGCTCGGTTGGCTGGTCGGCCCGTTGATCTCCGCTCGGCTCCTCGATCCTCGGCTCGACCATCACATGAAGGAAGATGGCTCCATGCAAGCACTCTTTTCCCCGGGGAGTCTGGTGACCGTCGCCGGGGCAGCGCTCTCGGTGATCGGTTGGGTGGGGTACGCCACCGGCAACCCCAACCTCAGCCTGCCCACGATCTTCTATGGCATTCCGATCCTGCTGGGGGGTCTGGCGTTGAAGTCGTCGGAGCTGCCGCCGGCCCAGCGCATCGTGCCGGCCGCCCAGTTCAAGGCGCTGCGGGAGCAACCCGCCAGTGAGCCGCTGCGCAAGCTGCTGGCCGATGTGACCCGCTGGCGCTACGGCCAGAAGGCCCATCTGGAGAGTTCCCTCGAAGTGCTCAAGCTCTGGGATGAAGACACCCCTCCCCAGATCACGGCCATTGAGGAGCTGAGCTGCGATGGGGGCTATGGGCTGCGGTTGCGGATCAGCCTCGGGGCCGTTCCTCTGGATCGCTGGCGGGCCCAGCAGGAGCGGCTCGGCCGCTTCTTCGGTCCGAACCTGCGGGCCGAGATCGAGCCCATCGGCAGCGCCAAGCTCGACCTGCGCCTGCTGCCGGCTGTGACGGCCGAGCTGGCCGCCTGATTTCTTCCCCCTGGCCGCCCCTTGAGCAACCAGCCCGTGATCAGCGACCCCTTGATCAGCCAAGACGACACCCTGCGGGTGTCGGTCCTCAGCGAGGCCCTGCCCTACATCCAGCGCTTTGCCGGCCGGCGCGTGGTGGTGAAGTACGGCGGGGCCGCCATGGTGCGCGAAGACCTGCGCGACGCCGTGTACCGCGACCTGGCCCTGCTCACCTCCGTGGGGGTGCAGCCGGTGGTGGTGCATGGCGGCGGGCCGGAGATCAACCAGTGGCTGAACCGCCTCGCGATCGAACCCCAGTTCAAAGATGGGCTGCGGGTCACCTGCCCCGACACCATGGACGTGGTGGAGATGGTGCTGGTGGGCCGGGTCAACAAGCAGATCGTGAACGGCCTCAACCGGGTGGGTGTCCGCGCCGTGGGTCTGTGCGGCAGCGACGGGGCCCTCGTGCAGGCCCGCACCTACGGGGCCGGTGAGCACGGACTGGTGGGCGATGTGGCCGCCGTGGATCCCTCGGTGCTCCAGCCCCTGCTCGATGCCGGCTATGTGCCGGTGATCTCCAGCGTGGCCGCCGATGGTGCGGGCCAGGCCCACAACATCAACGCCGACACGGTGGCCGGTGAACTGGCGGCCGCCCTGCAGGCCGAGAAGCTGATCCTGCTCACCGATACCCCCGGCATCCTGCGCGACCGGGAAGATCCGGCGTCGCTCATCCGTCAGGTGACCCTCTCCGGTGCCCGGGAGCTGATTGCCTCCGGGGTGGTGGCCGGCGGCATGACCCCCAAGACCGAGTGCTGCATCCGCGCCCTGGCCCAGGGGGTGGCAGCCGCCCACATCATCGATGGCCGCACCCCCCATGCCCTGCTGCTGGAGGTCTTCACCGACGCAGGCATCGGCACCATGGTGGTGGGGAGCGACCGCAGCCTGCGGTAATGGCCCTCGCTCCCGATCCCTGCCCTGATGAGGGGGGCCAGCCCGCGCTGGAGCCCCTGCTTGAGGAGTGCCGCCGTGGCCTCGAGCGGGGCGATTACGGCCAGGTGCTGCGCACCCTGGAGCCCCTGGTGGCCGCCCACCCGCCGGCCACGGCCCTTGGGGCCGAGATCCAGATGCTGATGGTGACGGCCTGGATGGGCCAGGGCAACACGGCCCGGGCCATCGCCTGCTGCCACCAGCTCAAGCGCTCCAGCAATGCCCAGCTGCGGACCCAGGCCCGCGAACTCCTGGCGGTGCTGGAAGCCCCGGCCCTGGAGCGGCCGCGCGAGTGGTCGATCACCCTGCCGGAACTCACCGATGCGGAGGTGGTGGAGGGCCGCATGCGCCAGATGGTGAGCCGGCGCCGCTCCAGCAAACCCCCACCGCCGCCCCCGCCGCCGGTGGGCCCTACCCGGGCCAACCTCGGCTTTGCCCTGGTGGTGGCAGCCCTGATGCTCGTGGCGGTGTTGCTGGGCGGGTGCGTGCAGGTGCGCGGGGAGCTCCATTTCGCCGGTCCTGGTCGCCTGCAGCTGGGCTATGCCCTGGCCGCCGACACGGCCCGCCCCACCCCTTGGCAGCAGCAGTTCGGCGACTACCTGGCCTCCCAGGGGTTCCACCGGCTGGGGGGCCGGAGCTCGGCCCAGCAGGACGCCCCCCAGCAGTACTGGCGCTCCACGGTGTTGCCGGCCGATGCGGCCCTGGCGCACCTGGGCGCTGATCTGCAGCAGGCGGCCCGTCTGGGGGGCCTGGCCCTGCCGCCCCCCCAGCTGCGCTTCCAGGAGCGCAATTTTCTGGTGGGGGTGCGCCAGTCCCTGGTGATGGAGCTCGACCTCACCGGCCTGGCTGGCGTGGGCGGGGTGAACCTGGCCCTCGACCTCGACCCGGTGTCGCTGCGAGCGGTGCAGCTCGCGTCCCCCCTGGCCGCCGAGCCCAGCGGCGATGGTCGTCACACCGGTCGTCACACCCTGCGCTGGCCCCTGGAGCCTGGGGTGCCGAACCAGCTCAAACTGCGCTGCTGGCGTTGGAGTCCCCTGGGGCTCGGGGCGGTGGCGGTGGCGCTGGTGCTTGGCCTGGCCCTTGCGCTGCAGACCCTGCGCCGCGCCATCGCTCCGCCCCTGCCCGAGCTGCCGGCCTAGAGCTCGAGCGGGTCGGGGTCGATCGCCAGCCCCACCCCCGCCGGCAGGGCCTCCCGCAACTGGGCCTCCGCCGGCAGGGGCAGGGGGGTGTCCGCGGCGCCGTGCAGCAGCAGTTGCCAGCGGCTGCGTCCCGCCACCCGGCTCACGGGGGCGGGCGCCGGCCCGATCAGCAGCCAACCGGCCGCCTCCAGGGCGGGCCGGATCCGTTCGGCCACGGTGGTGGCCGCCGTGGCGGTGCCGCTGGCGGATGGCCCGCTGAAGCGCAGCAGGCAGGCCCGGCTGAACGGCACCAGTCCCCCCTGGCGCCGCAAGGCCAGTTCCTCCTCCAGAAAGCGCTCGTAGCGGCCGTCCACCAGATGGCGGATCACGGGATGGTCGGGGCTGTAGGTCTGCACGAGCACTTCCCCGGGGCGCTCCCCCCGGCCGGCCCGCCCGGCCAGTTGCAGCAGCAGCTGCAGGCACTGCTCCCCCGAGCGCAGATCGGGCCGGTGCAGCAGCCCATCGGCCGCCAGCACGGCCGCCAGGGTGACGCGGGGCAGATCCATCCCCTTGGCCAGCATCTGGGTGCCCACCAGCACGTCAGCTTCTCCGGCGGCGAAGCGCTCCAGCAGGCGCCGGTGGCCATCGCGGCCGCGGGTGGTGTCGCGGTCGAAGCGCAGCAGCCGCAGCCCCTCCAGTTCTTCGGCCAGCTGTTCGATCACCCGCTGGGTGCCGGCGCCGAAGGGCTTGAACGCGGTGGAGCCGCACTGCCCGCAGCGCTTGGTCACCGGCGCGCGGTGGTCGCACCAATGGCAGCGCAGCCACTCCTCCCCGCTGGCGTGGCGGTGCACGGTGAGGGCCACGTCGCAGTGGGGGCAGTGCACCACCTGGCCGCAGCTGCGGCAGCTCAGAAACGCCCGGT
Source organism: Prochlorococcaceae cyanobacterium (assembly GCA_040399185.1). Lineage (GTDB taxonomy): Bacteria > Cyanobacteriota > Cyanobacteriia > PCC-6307 > Cyanobiaceae > UBA5018. The sequence goes on along the minus strand of JBBASQ010000016.1, from coordinate 24,778 downwards.
AGCCCCGCCGAGGCACGAGCACCACGGCCTGTTCGCCCCGCTCCTGGAGGGTTTCCAGTCGCCCCATCAGGGCCCGGCTCAGCAGGCGCCGGTGGCCCTCGGCCAGTTCGTGGCGCATGTCCACCACCCGCACCGCCGGCAACGGACGCTGGGCGATCCGCTCCGGCAGGCGCAGCAGCTGGATCCGCCGCTCCTTGCAGGCCAGCCAGGTTTCCAGCGACGGGGTGGCACTGCCCAGCAGCACGCGGGCGCCGCTGAGTTCGGCCCGCAACCGCGCCACGTCGCGGGCGTGGTAACAGGGCATGGGGCTGTCCTGCTTGTACGAGTCGTCGTGCTCTTCATCCAGCACGATCAGGCCCAGGGGGGCCAGGGGGAGGAACACCGCTGAGCGGGTGCCCACCACCAGTTGGGGAATGCCACTGGATCCGCTTGCCAGGCAGCGTCGCCAGCAGCGGATCCGCTCGGCCTCGCCCACACCGCTGTGCCACTCGAGCACCGCCGCACCGAAGCGCTCGCGGCAGCGGTCGAGGAGCTGGGGCACCAGCCCGATCTCGGGCGTGAGCAGCAGCACGCTCTGGCCCCGGCCGAGGGCGTGGGCCGCGGCTTGGAGGTACACCTCGGTCTTGCCCGCACCGGTCACACCCCAGAGCAGCAGGCTGGATCCAGGGGCCGCGGCGGCGATGGACGCCACGGCCTCGGCCTGGGCCGGGGTGGGCGTGCGGCCGTTGCCGTTCGGCCCCGGCGTTGGCCCGGGCACCGCTGCGGCCTCGAGCGGCCGGCGCTCCACCAGGCCGCGTCGCTCCAGCCCCCGCACCACCGCAGCCGCAAATCCCAGGCCGGCCAGCTCGTCCTGGGGGATGCTTCCGCCCCGGGCGCTGAGGAGTTCCAACAGGGCCCGCTGCCGCTCCCCGAGCCGCGGGCCCGCCTCGCCTCCCTCGATCCGCACCACCTGCCAGCGGGGCTTCTCCTCCCCTTTCCGTCCCGCTCCCCCTCCCCCCAGCCACCCCGGCGGCAGGGCGCTGCGCAGGGTTTTGAAGGCGCTGGTGTGGCATTGCGCAGCCACCGCCTCGATCAGGGCCCGCCACTGGGGGTCCACCGCGGCCCGCTGCACCACCCTGTCGATCGGCAGCAACCTGGTGGGGTCCAGCCCCTCCGGCGGGCTGGGAGGAAGCCCCACCACCAGGCCGGTGTGGCGGCGGCCCTGCAGCCGCACGGCCACCAGATCGCCAATCCCAATGGCCTCGGCGTCGGGATCGTGGGCAGCGGGGTTGGCGTAGGTGAACACCCGGCCTTCCCGACCGGCCTCCAGCCAGATTTCAAGCCAGGGGGCGGCCAACCTTGCACAGGTCTCCAGCCATACATAAGATGAGACGGTTGGGCAGTCGATGGACTGCCGTCGGAACCTGCACAGTTCCGCACCAGCGGGAAGACCCGAAGAGAGCGCCCACGATTCGAGCCTCGCGCCCTGAATCCAAAACGGCCTCCCGGTCTGCGACCACCCCTGACAACGCTGCACCGGCTTCGGCCATCGGTTCCGCGCGTCTCACCTCCTGGCCCTCGTCCACTCGGTTCCGCCCGTAACCGCTGCTGCCATTCGGCTGCAGACCTTTGTTCTGCGTGCCGGTCCGTGACCGTCCGTTATTCCCTCTCTGCGGCTTCGCGTCGCTGTCTCCCTAGCCCCCCTGTTGTTCAGGCCTGATGCCCAGGCGCGCCGGTCCAAGGCGGATTGGCCATCACTGTGTGGTGTGCGCTTTGGGGTTGTCCGTTCCGTCCTTCGTTCTTACCGCGTTCCATGAGTCCCGCCGCCGCGACACCCAAGCCCAAGGTTGCCCCCGAGATCCTGATGGTGGCCACCGCTGCCGGCGAGGAAGTGGTGGTGAAGAAAACCAGCCGCAAGCCTGCCGCTGCCGCTGAGGGTGAGGCCAAGCCCAAGGCTGCGGCCAAGGCCAAGACCACCAAGAGCACCGGCACCAAGGCCGCTGCCAAGGCCACGGGCACCAAAGCTGCGGCCAAGGCCACGGGAACCAAGGCCAAGAGCACGGCCAAGGCCAAGTCCGCCAAGGCTGAATCGGCGGCTGCTCCGGTGGATCTGGATGCCGCCGCCGACCAGCTGCTGGCCGCTGCAGCTGCCGCGCCGGCCGCCGATGGTGAGGAGTCCTCCGCCAAGGAGAAGGACGACAAGAAGGCCCTGGCCAGCATCAAGGTGGGCCCCAAGGGCGTGTACACCGAAGACTCCATTCGGGTGTACCTGCAGGAGATCGGCCGTATCCGTCTGCTGCGGCCCGATGAGGAGATCGAGCTGGCCCGCAAGATCGCCGATCTGCTCCAGCTCGAAGAACTGGCCGCCCAGTTCGAGAGCGACCACGGCCACTACCCCGACACCAAGGAGTGGGCGGCGCTGGTGGAGATGCCGCTGATCAAGTTCCGCCGCCGCTTGATGCTCGGCCGGCGGGCCAAGGAAAAGATGGTGCAGTCGAACCTGCGCCTGGTGGTGTCGATCGCCAAGAAGTACATGAACCGGGGCCTGTCCTTCCAGGACCTGATTCAGGAGGGCTCGCTCGGCCTGATCCGCGCCGCTGAGAAGTTCGACCACGAGAAGGGTTACAAGTTCTCCACCTACGCCACCTGGTGGATCCGCCAGGCGATCACCCGCGCCATCGCCGACCAGAGCCGCACCATCCGCCTGCCGGTGCACCTCTACGAGACCATCTCGCGGATCAAGAAAACCACCAAGACCCTCTCCCAGGAGTTCGGCCGCAAGCCCACGGAAGAGGAGATTGCCGAATCGATGGAGATGACCATCGAGAAGCTGCGCTTCATTGCCAAGAGCGCCCAGCTGCCGATCTCCCTGGAAACTCCGATCGGTAAGGAAGAGGATTCCCGCCTCGGCGACTTCATCGAAGCCGATATCGAGAACCCCGAGCAGGATGTGGCCAAGAACCTGCTGCGCGAAGACCTCGAAGGCGTGCTGGCCACCCTCAGCCCCCGGGAGCGCGATGTGCTGCGCCTGCGTTACGGCCTGGATGATGGCCGCATGAAGACCCTGGAGGAAATCGGTCAGATCTTCGATGTCACCCGCGAGCGCATCCGCCAGATCGAGGCCAAGGCCCTGCGCAAGTTGCGCCACCCCAACCGCAATGGTGTGCTGAAGGAGTACATCAAGTAGGCCGCGGCGTTTCTTGGCCTCCACCCCTGCTGCCCAGGCCTCCGAGAGGCCCTCGGAAACCCGTGCCGGATCTCCGGTGCGGGTTTCAATTGTGCTGCCCACGTTCAATGAGCGCGGCACGATTGCTGGCCTGATCGAGCAGCTGCTTACCCTGCGGGGCCGCTTCTCCCTCGAGCTGCTGGTGGTGGACGACGACTCCCCCGACGGCACCGCCGAGTTGGTGCGGGAGATCGGCCGCCGCGATCCCTGCGTGCGCCTGGTGCGCCGGGTGGGGCGGGCGGGTTTGGCCAGTGCGATCAAGGAGGGATTGCTGGATGCCACCAGCGATGTGGCGCTGGTGATGGACAGCGACGGCCAGCACGAGCCGGCGGCGGTTGAGCGGGCCCTCGACACCCTGCTCAGCGGGGACTGGGATCTGGTGGTGGGCAGTCGCTTCCACAGTGAGGCTGCGATCCGCGGCCTCAGCGGCCGGCGGGAGCGGGGCTCCACCTGGGCCAACGCGGCGGCGCTGTTCAGCCTGTCGCGCTCGTACGGGGCCCTCAGCGACCCGATGAGCGGTTTCTTTGCCCTGCGCCTCGATCGCACCCTGCCCCTGCTGCGGGGGGTGGATGTGAACGGGTTCAAGTTCCTCTATGAGCTGCTGGCGGTCAGTCGCGGCAGCCTGCGGGCCACCGATGTGCCGCTCACCTTCCAGCCGCGCACCTACGGCAGCTCAAAGCTCGATCTGGCGATCTTCTGGGACTTCCTGATCTCGATTCTCCACAGCCTCAGCTTTCGGTTGCTGCCGCGCCGGGCGATCAGCTTCGGTCTGGTGGGTCTGAGCGGAGTGCTGGTGCAACTCCTGGCTTGTCAGCTGCTGATGAGCACGGCCGGCCTTGCGTTTGAGCGGGCCCTGCCCGTGGCCGTGGTGGTGGCCGCCAGCTCCAACTACCTGATCAACAACGCCCTCACCTTCCGCTTCCAGCGCCTGCGGGGGTTCGCGCTGCTGCGGGGACTGCTCAAATTCCTGTTGGTGTCGTCGCTGCCGGTGCTGGCCAACGTGGGCCTGGCCTCCGCCTTCTACGACTTCGTCACGCCCGATGCGGTCTGGGCGCAGCTGGCCGGGATCCTGGTGGTGTTCGTCTGGAACTACGCCGCCTCCTCCAGATTCGTCTGGAACACCCCGTAGGGTCTTGGCTGTCATCCAGGGCACCTGCAGGGCGTGAACCCCAGCACCTCCCCCGATCCATTCGCTTCGCTGCCGCCGTTCCTGAAGTCCCTCGCCGTGGGGGCTGCTCTCGTGGGCCTCTGCTGGGTGGCCTTCTTCAACGGCCTGGGCGACCTCGGCCTGATGGACAAGACCGAGGCGCTGTTCGTGGAAGTGGGTCACCAGATGCTGGAGACCGGCGACTGGGTGACCCCCTATTGGAACGGCACCACCTTTTTTGACTACCCCGTTTGGGGCTACTGGATGGTGGCCCTGAGCTTCAAGTGGTTGGGGGTGACGGCCTTCGCCGCCCGCCTGCCGGTGGCTCTCGCCGCCAGCGCCGTGGTGGTGGCCACCTTCGCGCTGCTCTGGCGCCTGGCCCCCCAGGGGCTGGCGGAGCACCAACGGCTGGGGCGAGGACTGCTCGGGGCTTCGGTGCTGGCCACCACTCCGGCCTGGATCGGCTGGGCGCGCAGCTCCACCACCGACATGTTTCTCTCCAGCGCTATCACCCTGGCGCTGTATGGCTTCGCCCTGGTGGAGCTGGCACCGCGGGGGGCGGGGGCGCGGCCCTGGGAAGCCCCCCTGGGCCGAATCGCCATGGCGTTGTTCGCCGGTATCGCCGTGCTCGCCAAGGGACCGGTGGGGGTGCTGTTGCCGGGCCTGGTGATCCTGGTCTTTCTCGGATTGCGGGGGGGCTGGAGCCGCTGGTTGCGGCCCGGGCCCCTGCTCGCGATGGCCCTGCTGTTCTTCGGGGTCACGGTCCCCTGGTACGCCGCGGCGGCCCAGGCCAATGGCATGGCCTTCATCGGGGGTTTTCTCGGGTTCAGCAACCTGCAGCGCTTCACCTCGGTGCTCTACGCCCACCCGGGCCCGCCCTGGTTCTATCTGCCCTGGGTGCTGATCCTGGTGCTGCCGTGGTCGCTGCTGCTGCCGCTGGCGATCGCCCGCACCCGCTTCTGGCGCTGGACGACCTGGCGGCAGACACCCCCGGCGGAGGCCCTGCCCCAGTTCCTGCTGCTCTGGCTGGTGGTGATCGTGGCCTTCTTCTCGGCTGCTGCCACCAAGCTGCCGGGCTACGTGCTCCCGGCCATGCCGGCAGCAGCCCTGCTGGTGGCCCAGCTGTTCGGCCCCGGAGGCCTGGCCCGCCCCGGCTGGCCCCTGCGCCTGTCGGCCGCGGCGAACGGCCTGGTGCTCTCCCTGGCGGCCGTCGCTGCCGCCCTAGCCCCGGGCTGGGTGGCCACCGATCCGGCCTACCCCACCTTCGCGGCCGCCCTGCGCAGCTCCGGGCTGCCCCTCACCCTTGCGGTTGTCCTGGCGGTTTCCGCCCTGGCCTGCTGGTGGCTGCTGGCCCGCGGCCGCAGTGCCCAGGTGTGGGTGCCCAACTTGGCCGGTTTCCTGGCCCTGCTCACCCTGGTGGTGGCGCCGTTGGCGCCCCTGCTGGATCGGGAGCGGCAGGAGCCCCTGCGCCAGCTGCAGGTTCGCGCCGGGGCCGAGGAGCGGCCCGATGAGCCGCTTTGGGTGATGGGCTACAAGCGCTACAGCACGGTGTTCTATGCCAACCGCACGGCGGTGTTCATCGGCGACGCCGGTGAAGCCCGGGAGCGGCTGCGGCGCGAGCCCCGTGCCCTCGGGGTGGTGCCGGCCACCACGTCGGTGCTGCTGATCGGCGACCGGGAGCACCTTGAGGCCTTTGGATTGCCTGGTACTGCCATCCAGCAGCTCGGCCGCCGCGGGGAACAGTTGCTGTGGCGGGTGCAACTGCGGGCGGTGGAGCGATGACGGTGCCTGGGTCTTCCCAGCGCAGGGTGCCTCTCGGCCTGGCCGGGATCCGCCCCCGGGACTGGCTGGTGCCCTTGGCGGCCCTGGCCCTCGCCTTCGGGTTGGGGGAAGCGGTGGCCGAGGGCCATCCGCCGGTCCTCGACCAGCAGGTGCTCCAGTGGGTTGCGGGCCACATCGCCGGTGGGCTCCAGGATGCCCTGGTGCTCGTGTATCGCCTCACCGGCAAGGCCTTCACGCCCGTGCTGGTGCTGGCCTCGATTGTGTTTCTGGTGCTGCGGCGCCGGTGGCGAGATTTGGTGCTGCTGTGCGCGTGCACCGGAGGGATCCTGCTGCTGGTGGATCTGGTGCTGAAGCCCCTGTTTGATCGCGCCCGCCCGCCCGATGGCCTGATTCCCCTGGATGGGCGGAGCTTCCCCAGCGGCCATGCCGCCGGAGCCATTGCTTTTTATGGCGTGATGGTGGTGATCCTGTCGATGGATCACCCGCGCCGCCGCTGGCCCCTGGCCCTGCTTGCCGCTGTCTGGGTGGCCTTGATCTGGGTGAGCACCCTGGTGGTGCGGGCCCATTGGCCCTCCGATCTGATCGCCGGTGGGGCCGTGGGGCTGGCCTGGCTGAGCCTCTGCCTGGCAGGGTGGCGCACGATTCCCTGGCCCCTGCGCCGCTGATGGTTGCTGCCCTCTCCGACCTGCGTGGACTGCGCAGCGCCCCGGCCCTCACTCCCGAGCAGGGCACTGCCCTGGTGGGGGAGTTGCGCACCGCCCTGGAGCGTTGCGACTGGTTCACCATCGGTGTGATGGCCCCCAGCGGACCCGCGGCGCTCGAGGCCCTGCGCCGCGCCGAGGCCTGCCTGGGCTGGCAGTCCCTGGCCCTCGACCCCGCCAGTGCTCGACCGGAGGACATCAGCGGCCCGGCCTTTCTCAAGGGCAACCAGAACACCGGCCGCTTCCAGGTGCGCCCGGAAACCGGACTGGGCGAAGGGCTGCTGATCACCGGCCACAGCCCGGCCGATCCAGATGTTGAGGACACCTGGGGCCCGCTGCCCCTGGATGTGTTCGGCCCGTAGTCTGGGCCGCTGTGCCCGCCCCTTCGCCGTTGATGGCCAACCCCCTGCGCATCGCCTCCCGCCGCAGTCAGCTGGCCATGGTGCAGACCCACTGGGTGCGCGATGAGCTGGCCAAGGCCCATGACGGCCTGGAGATCACCATCGAGGCGATGGCCACCCAGGGCGACAAGATCCTGGATGTGGCCCTGGCCAAGATCGGCGACAAGGGCCTGTTCACCAAGGAACTGGAGGCCCAGATGCTGGTGGACCGGGCGGACATCGCCGTCCACAGCCTCAAGGACCTGCCCACCAACCTCCCCGAAGGACTGATGCTGGGCTGCATCACCGAGCGGGAGGATCCGGCCGACGCCCTGGTGGTGCACGAGAAGCACAAGGACAAAACCCTCGCCACCCTGCCCGAGGGCTCGGTGGTGGGCACCAGCTCCCTGCGCCGCCTGGCCCAGCTGCGCCATCACTTCCCGCACCTCACCTTCAAGGACGTGCGCGGCAATGTGATCACCCGCCTGGAGAAACTCGACGCGGGCGAGTTCGACTGCCTGATCCTGGCCGCCGCCGGCCTGGGCCGCCTGGGCCTCGGCGATCGCATCCATGAGCTGATCGATCCCTCTATCTCCCTGCACGCCGTGGGCCAGGGAGCCCTGGGCATCGAATGCCGCGACGGCGACACCGCCGTGCTTGAGCAGATCAAGGTGCTGGAGCACCTCCCCACCGCCCGCCGCTGTCTGGCGGAACGGGCCTTCCTGCGGGAACTCGAGGGCGGTTGCCAGGTGCCGATCGGCGTCAACACCCGCTTCGAAGGCGACGAGCTCGTGCTCACTGGGATGGTGGCCAGCCTGGATGGGCTGCGGCTGATCCGTGATGAAGCCCGCGGTTCCCAGGAGGATCCGGAAGCCATCGGCATCGCCCTGGCCCACACCCTGCGCGAGCAGGGGGCCGGCGAGATCCTGGAGGAGATCTTTGCCACGGTCCGCCCCGAAGCCTGAGGCCGACCCGCGGGCTCTTCCGTTCCAGTGGAGCCTGCTGGCCTGGGCTGCCCTGGTGGGAGCCCTCACTGGCTTGGCCGTGGTGGGCTTCCACTATCTGCTGGGCTTCATCAACAACGGCCTGTACGGCCCCTTCATTGAGGGGCTCCTCCAGGTGGGCCGCGCGGGCGCTCCCCCGATCCCCGAGCCGTTGCCGCTGCCGCCGGCTCCTCCCGAAGCCAGCACACCGCTGAAGTCGCTGCTCCAGATCGGCCTCGGGGGCCTTGGGTTTCTGCCTCCACCGGCGGAGGTTCTAGAGCCGCCCCCGCTGCCCCCATCCCCCCTGCCGGCGTCGCTGCCCGGTTGGCTTGCCCTGTGGCCCGTGGTGGTGGTGCCCACCGTGGGCGGGTTGGCCATGGGCCTGTTGCGGCGCTACGGCGGCGACATCGGCCCGGGCCTGCCCAGCCTGATGGCCATGGCCGATGGCTCCAAGTCGGCCGAACCCAAGCTGCCGTTCCTGCGCCTGCTGGGCGCGTCCCTCAGCCTGGGCAGTGGCGCTTCGCTGGGTCCTGAGGGGCCGAGCGTGGAGAGCGGCGGCAACATCGGCCTGTGGGTGGCCTTGCGCGGCAGCCTCACGCCCCAGAGCCAGAAGGCCCTGGTGGCGGCCGGAGCGGCGGCGGGTCTGGCGGCCGGTTTCAAGGCCCCGATCGCCGGCGTGTTCTTTGCCTTTGAGGGCAGTTTCAGCGCGATCCAGGGCCGGCCCAGCCTGCGGGCGGTGCTGGTGGCGGCGGTGGCCTCCTCGCTGGTGACCCAGCTGCTGCTGGGGGATGAGCCGATCCTGCGGCTGCCGGCCTACGAGGTGCGCTCCCCCCTGGAGCTGCCGCTGTATCTGGGCCTGGGGTTGCTGGCCTCCCTGATGAGCTGGGCCCTGATCAGCCTGCTCTCGCTCGGCCGCAGTGAGCGCCTCCAAACCCTCCTGCGTCGCCTGCCGCCAGGCCTGCCGACGGCGGTCGGTGGAGCCGCGGTGGGCTTGATGGCCCTGGGGTTTCCCCAGGTGCTGGGGGTGGGCTACGACACGATTGAGGCCCTGCTGGGCCGCGACGGCGGAATTCCCCTGATCACCCTGCTGGTGCTGCTCGGGGTGAAGTTGTTGGCCACCGGCGTGAGCAATGCCACCGGCTTTGTGGGCGGTGGTTTTGCGCCGTCGCTGTTTCTGGGGGCCGTGCTGGGCAGCAGCTACGGCCAGCTGCTCGGTGAGAGCGGCCTGCATCTGCCCGTGGCCGAACCACCCGCCTACGCCATGGTGGGGATGGCGGCCGTGCTGGCCGGTAGCGCCCGGGCGCCGCTCACCGCCCTGCTGCTGCTCTTTGAGCTCACCCACGACATCCGCATCGTGTTGCCGCTGATGGCCGCCGCTGGCCTCAGTGCGGCCCTGGTGGAGCGCTGGCAGGGCCTCGCCGATCCAGGCCTGCTGGGGCCCGACCTGGCCGAGGAGGAGCGCCGCCGCCAGCTGGCGGCGGTGCCCGTGGCCGAGGCCTTTGAGCCGGAGGCGCCCCTGGTGCTGTCTTGTGATGTCTCGGCGCGCGAGGCCCTGGCCCGGCTGGTGGCCGTTCACGGCCATTGCCTGATGGTGGCGGATGGTCCGTGGGCGATCGGCCTGGTCACCCTGCTCGACCTGCAGCGGGCGATCGCCGGGCCCGACGGTGCCGATACCCCCTTGGGCGAGTGCCGCCGCGGGGAATTGGTGTGGCTCCCCGCCCAGGCCCAGCTGGCGCAGCTGGAAGACCAGCTCACCCCCAACGGCCTGCGCCAGGTGCCGGTGTTCGATGTGCCCGCCCTCCAGGTGGGGGCCCTGCCCCATGGGCTCCCCAACGCCGGACTGGCCCTGGATCGGCTGCGCGGGGTGGCGAGCCGCGACGGCATGGCCCGGGCCCTGGCCCGGCGGCTGGCCCTTGCCGATCAGCGCGTCACGATCACCGGCGTGCCCACATCCACCTGATCGAACAGTTGGTGCACGTGGGCCCGCAGCATCCGCACGCAGCCGTTGGTCACGGCGGCCCGTGAGGTCACCGTCCACGACCAGGCGGCGGGCGTGCCATGGATGCCGAACTGGTTCTTGCCGCTGTCCAGGAAGCCCATCCAGCGATCCCCCAGGGGTGTGTTGGGCCCGGTGCGGGGATTGATCCGGCCGCTTTTGGTGCTCTGGTACTGGGGATTCACCACCTTGTTCAGCACCGTGTAACGGCCCATTGGTGTGGGACTGGCTGGATCGCCGATGGCCACCGGCCATCGCCCCAGCACGGCGCCGTTGTCCCGCAGGCTGATCGTGCGGCTGCTGAGGTTGAGCACGATCTCGCGGGTGCCGCTGGCGGTCGCCGGTGCGGCAAGGCCAACGAAAAGCCCGAGGACCAGGGCGGTGGTCCTCGGGCTGAAGCGGATCAAGGATCCGGAGCGGGAGAAGTGAATCAATTCACCAGCTTCGACTCGATGGTTTCAAGGTAGCGCTGCTCACACTCCTTAACGATCTTTACAGCTTCTGCTGCATCGAAGAAGCCATTCACGCGGCAGGTGCCGGGCTTCTTGAGATCCTTGTAGTGCTCCCAGTAGTACTGGGTTTCCTTCAGCCAGTGATCGCCCAGTTGGGTGTAGCTGGTGATGTGATCCATGCGCTTGTCATCAGCCAGTACGGCAATCACCTTGTCATCCACTTCACCGCCATCGTCGAACTTCATGATGCCGATGATGCGGGCTTCCACCAGGGAGCCAGGGATCAGGGGCTCGGTAACGCCCACGATCTCGATGTCCAGCGGATCACCGTCTTCGTCCCAGGTGCGGGGGATGCAGCCGTAGGCGAAGGGGTAGGCCAGGGAGGAGTAGCCCACGCGGTCGAGCTTGAGCTGGCCGGTTTCGGTGATCAGCTCGTACTTGTTGATCGTGTTGCTGTTGAGCTCCACGATTGCGTTCAGGCGCAGCTCGGCTTCATCGGCGAAGGCCGGCAGCACGTGCAGCAGGTTGAGCATCGTGCGGCTCGGGGCGTGGTCGATGTTCGCCATGCAGCGGCTGGGTTCAGGGCCGCGGCATCCTACGGAGTGCCTCTCAGGCCGGTTGCTTCGTGCCGATCACCGAGAAGAACGGATCCCCCTTGCCCCCCAGCCAGCCGAGGGGCCCTTCGGCGCGGGTGTCCTCGGCGATCAAGCGATCGATCGCCCAGCCCTGGGCCGTGAGCACCTCGGCCACATAGCGGAGGTGATCCCGGTCGGAGCCGTCGGTCCACACCATCGGCGCCTTTGAAAAGAACATGCGGTTGCTGAAGCTCACGATCACCTGCCCTGCAGGGCGCGTGATCCGGAGCAGTTCAGCTGCGATCGCCTCCGGCTGCTGCAGGTATTGCCAGCCCGCCACGATCAAGGTGGCATCCACCGAGGCGTCGGGTAGGGGCAGCCGCTGATCGGTGTTGAGGTTCTGTAGCCAGTGGCGATCCAGCCGTGGGTTGGCCTGCAGTTCGGCTTCGTTGAGGCCGTGGCCGATCACTTCCTCGTAGGTGATGTCCTCGGGGAGGTGGCTCACCCAGCTGCTCATCAGATCGAGCACCACGGCGCAGGGCGGGATGCGTTCGCGGTAGAGCTCGGTGAGCCGCGCCCGAAAGCCCCCGTCGAGGTGCTGCACAAAGCGGGGTTCGGCGTAGAAGAGCGCGTCGTCGCTTTCATCGAGTTTGCGCCGCTCGTTGTCGTTGAGAACGGGGGTGGTGGTCATGCGGTGGCGGCCAGGCGATCGAGTTTCTGTTCCAGGTAGGCGAGGAACGGGGCGGCGCTGAGCCCATGGCCGCACACCTGCTGCACCAGTTCCTCGGCGTTCACGCTGCGGCCCAGCGGGTACACCCGCTGCTGCAGCCAGCTGGCCAGGGCGCTGTCGTTGCCATCGGCCAGGTGTTGCTCAATCGGCCCCACTTCCAGCTCCATGGCTTCGCTGAGCTGGGCGCTGATCAGGTGCCCCAGGGCATAGGAGGGGAAGTAGCCGAACAGTCCCTCGCTCCAGTGCACATCCTGGAGGCATCCCTCGGCGTCGTTGGCTGGCTCCACCCCCAGCAGTTCGCCCATCAGCCGGTTCCACTCGCCGGGCAGCTCGGCCACCGGCAGGTGGCCCTCCAGCAGGGCCAGCTCCAGCTCGTAGCGCAGGAGCACATGGAGCCCGTAGCTCACCTCATCAGCCTCCACCCGGGTCAGGCCCGGCCGCACCGGATTGAGATCGCGCCAGAAGGCGTCGGCGTTGCTCCAGGGATCGCTCCCTAAGGCACCTCGGAAGCGTGGATACCAGCGCGCGGCGAAGGCGGCGCTGCGGCCCATGCGGTTTTCGTGGAACAGGCTCTGGCTTTCATGCACCCCCATCGAGGTGGCTTCCCCCAGGGGCCAGGGGAACCAGTGATCGCCCGTGCGCGGCAGCCCCTGCTCGTAGGCGCTGTGGCCCCATTCATGGGCCGTGGCCAGAAATGCCGAGAAGGGCTGGCCGGCCACCACCCGCGTGGTGATGCGGAAGTCGCTCGGCCCCACCGTGCAGGAGAAGGGATGGGGCGAGCGGCTGCGGGCGCAACGGCCTGGGTCGTAGCCCCACTCCTTCAGCAGCGTTTCGCTGAGTTGCTCCTGGGCCGTCTCCGGGAGATCCCAGCCGTGGCTGCTGCCCGCTGGAATCGACTGGGCCCGCTCCAGCAACTGGGGTAGGCGTTCGCGCAACGGCGCAAACAGGGCGTTAAGCCGTTGCTTGGAGATGTCGGGCTCGAAGGGCTGGGCGAGGATTTCCCAGGGGCTGCGGGCCTGGCCCGAGGCGTCACGCTCCACCGGAGCCAGTTGCTCGGCCTGGCGGCGCCGCAGCCCGATCAGCGTTTCCAGTGCCGGCGCGAACAGGTTGAAATCCGCTTTGCTCCGGGCCTCCTGCCAGAGGGCGTAGCCCTGGGCCTGGGCCTGGGCCAGTGCGCTCACCAGGGCGGGGTCGAGGCATTGCTGGCGCTGCAGCTCCTGGCGCAGCAGCTGCAGGTTGCGTCGTGCTTCCGGGGCTGCATCGGGCCCCAGTTCCTGGGCCGCTTCCTCCACCAGCGCCGCGTACTCCGCGCTGCTCTGGCGCTCATGTAGCTGCCCAGCCAGCAGGGCGAGCTGTTCGCCCCGCCACGGGGCCCCGCCGCTCGGCATGGCGGTGTTCTGGTCGTAATAGAGGGCGCTGTGGATGCTGCCCAGCAGCTGGGTGGTGTGGAGGTGCGCCCGCAGACGCTCGAAGGCGGGGGTCATCTCAGGCCACCTCCCAGTGCATCACCATGGCCACCGCCCCATCGAGGGTGCGCTTCACCGGGCAGGCTTCTGCCGCCCGTTGCAGCTGCTGGCGCTGCTCATCCGTGAGGGCGGCGGGCAGGGCCACCCACACCTCCAGTTGTTCCACCCGGCGCGGCCCGCTGGTGGCCATCGTTTTCTCCACCCGGGCTGAGGCTCCCTCCAGGGGCCAACCGTGCCGCTCCGCCACGATTCCCATGATCGTGAGGATGCAGGTGGCCAGGGAGGTGGCCAGCAGGTCGGTGGGGGAGAAGCGCTCCCCCTTGCCCTGGTTGTCGAGCGGGGCGTCGGTGTCGAGCAGGGAGCCTGATGGACCGTGGGCAGCGCTGCAGCGCAGGCCGCCGTCGTAGCGGCAGGAGATGGTGGTCATGGATCGGGACTGCCGGTCGACCTAGCGTGATTTCGCCACTCTGGCTGCTGCATGCTTGCCGCTGCGCCGCTGCCCCTCGCCTATCTGGCTCCGGTGGAGGGGTTGGCCAAGGCCATTCAGCTCTCGGTGGCGCCGGTGTTTCTGCTGGCGGGGGTGAGCGGCCTGCTGGGGGTGTTCACCAACCGCCTGGCGCGGATCATCGAGCGGGCTCGCGTGCTGCAGGACCAGGCCCGCGACGCCGCCATCGCCACCAGCCGCCAGGTGCGCAAGGAGCTGCAGGTGCAGAAGCAGCGCATGGCCCTGGTGATGCGGGCGATTCAGTGCTGCACGATCACCGTGCTGCTGATTGCCCTGGTGGTGGCGGTGGTGTTCGTGAGCGCCGTGGCTCGGCTCGATCTGGCCCTGATGGTGGTGCCGCTGTTCGTGGCCGCCATGGTGTTCTTGATGGCGGCGGTGATCCTGTTTCTGATGGAAATGCAGCTGGCGGCAGAGCAGCTCCGGCGCCGCTTCTGATCGTGCTGCTGCTGATTGCGCTCTGATTGCGTTTCAGTTCCGCAGCCCCAGCTCCTCCAGCAGTTGGCGCTGCTGCTTGGCTGGCACGAAGCTGTGGGCTGCCATCGCCCCGCTCACGGCCACCGGCGGCACACCGATGCCCGGGAACACCCCGGCGCCGCAGAGCACTAGCCCTTCGATCGGCGTGCGGCCACCGGGGAAAGGCCCCTTGTCGGCGGGCCAGGCGGGGCCGTAGCTCCCCTGGTGCATCCGCAGGTAGTGGCGGTGGGTGAGCGGGGTGCCCTGCAGTTCGAGCACCAGCCGCTCGCGCCAATCGGGGATCAGGGGTTCGATCACCCGGTGGAACAGGCTGCAGCGCTCGGCCTTGAGCGCCTCGTAGGCGGGGGTGCCGCGCTCCAGATCCCGCCAGAGCTCCCAGGGCTCGTTGGCCGGGGTGTAGCCATGCAGCACCTGATGACCCGCCGGCGCCAGGGCGGGATCCAGCAGCGATGGCATCGACAGCACCGCCATGTTGCGCTCGGCGTCGATGCCGCGCTGCCAGTCGCCCACCCACACGTGATGGATCGGCAAGGCTTCGATGGCTGGGCTGCTCTCCAGGGCCAGGTGCCAGTGGAGAAAGCTGCGGCAGGCCGGAGTGCTGGCCTGTTTCTCCCGCCAGCGCCGCGGGGTGCCGTTCTCCGGCAGCAAGTTCAGGGTGTTCCACGGGCTGGCGTTGCTGATCACGCCGCGGCGGCAGTGCAGGGTGTCGCCGTTGTGGAGCTGGACGCCGACGGCCCGGTTGCCATCCACCAGGATCCGCTCCACCGGGGCGCCCAGCCGCAGCTGGCCGCCGTGCTTTTGCAGGCCCCGTACCAGGGCTTCCACCACGGCCGGGCTGCCGCCCACCGGGTAGTCCAGCCGGGCATCGGGCTCGAACCATTCGCCGAACAACGTCGCCATGGCGGCGCTGCTGGTCTGATCCATCGGCAGGCCCGAGATCAGGAAGCAGAGCAGGTCCACCCAGTGGAGCAGGAACGGATCCCGCAGGTGGCGCCTGGCGATGGGCCCAAAGGCTCCCCCCAACTTGGCCAGGGCCGGGGCCTGGGCCAGCAGCTGCAGGGCCTGGCCCCCCAGGGCGGCCGCCAGGCCGGCATCGCCGCGCAGGCTGAGCAGGGGCAGGGCCCGGGCGGCCCGGCAGCTGGGTTCCAGCCAGGCCATGAACCGCTGCCACTCCTCCACCGCTGCGCCACCGCGCAGCTCCCGCACTACTCCCAGAAACGGATCCAGCCCCACGCCCACGGTGAGCTGGCCCTCCGGCAGCAGCAGCCCCCAGTCGCTGTACTGGGCCACCGGCACCGATTCGCCGATGGCCCGCAGCACCTGGGCCAGGGGGTTGGTGCTGGGCCAACTGCCCAGGCCCGCCCACAGCGATGGCCCAGACTCAAAGTGAAAGTTGCCTGGCTGAAGCCGCCGCGAGAAGCCATGGGCAGCGCCTCCTGCCGCCCCATGGGCCTCGAGCACCACCACCTCCAGGCCGTGGCGGGCAGCCAGGGCTCCGGCGCAGAGGCCCCCAAGGCCGCTGCCGATCACCACCAGATCCGGCGTGGAGGCGCTGTTCAAAGCCGGCAGCGGCCGCTGCGGGCATCGCAGAGCTGGTCCAGTGACGGCCGGCGGGTGAGCACCAGGCGCCAGCGGGCCCAGATCCCGTAGGCCCAGTCCGCCAGGGGGCCGACCACTGGCCAACCGGTGGGGGCGTAGAGCCAGCCCAGCCCGATCAGCTCGTAGGCCCGGCGGAACACCGCCACATCGCGCAGCACGGTGCCATCGGCGGCGATGGCATGGATCCGCCCCATGGCGTCGCGGTAGCTGATGCCGGCGTGGGCAACGGGGTTGTAGTCGTCAGCGTTGATATCAACGAAGGCGATGCACGGATCGGGGGCGTTGCGCTCGAGATCGCGCTGCTCAAGAAAGCGCACTTCACGCACGCAGAGCGGGCAGCCGCCGTCGAACAACAGGGTGAGTTGGGTGGTCACTTCTTGCGGCAATACCCGCCGCCCACATTCATCCAGCCCGCAGGACAGGCCTTGCCGTTGGTGGGTTGCACGGCGTAGCTCGCCAGGCCCAGGGTGCTGCACTTGCCGTTGAGCGTGTCCACATAGCCCAGAGGGCAGATGGTGCCGATTTTCGGCACCACGCGCTGGGCCCGGGCCGGCGCTGGATTCAGCGCGATCACTCCCAACACCATCACGGCGATACCACTCAGGGCCCCGGCAATGGCGCGGGGATGGCGGCAGCAGGCCATGGATGGTTCGCGGCGATGCCCAGCGTAGGGACGACCATCGCCGTGCGCTCAGCGCAAGCTGCCTGCCGGGGTTGCCGGGACCAAAGAATTCAATACCAGCGGGGCACATCAGCTTTTGCCGTATTGGGGTTATGAAGAACCACGCCAGGTGCCAGGCAAAGACTGGTCTTCGGGCGGTTGTCGATTGGGGAGGAGTGATCTGTGCTGCGTCAGGCCCTGACTGAGCTGGGGGTTCAGACCGATGGGGAAGGCTTCACCGACATCACGGCGCTGATCCAGGCCGCAATCGCTAGCAGCGGCATGGGCACCGGCGTCTGTCATGTGGTTGCAAAACACACCTCCTGCTCGCTCACCATTAACGAAAACGCTGATCCCCGCGTTCTTGCCGACCTGGCCGCCTATTTGCAAGCCCTGGTGCCGCGGGAAGGGGTCCGATCCCTGATTGGCCAGGGCAGCGTGCGCCCTTACCTGCACCACGACGAAGGGCCCGACGACATGCCGGCCCACATCCGCACGGCCCTCACGGCCACCACCTTGAGCCTCTCGTTTGATCGCGGCCGGCTGCTTCTGGGCACATGGCAGGCGGTGTACTTGTGGGAGCACCGGGCCCGCGGCCATCGCCGCGCGTTGAGCCTGCACCTGATTGGGGAGTGAGTTGGATGGCCCTCAGCGATGACACCGCACTGGACGCCATCGGTGGCTCCAGTGGGCTCGACCAATTGCTCGCTGAGATTCGCGGCCTGCGGGCTGAGGTGGCTGCCCTGCGGGTGGAGTTGCAGTCCTCGCGGCTACCGCCTCCATCCCCTGCCGCCACCTGGCTCCAGCGACCGAACGCGGAGCGGCTTGCTGCGGAAGTGCAGCGCCGCCAGGCATTGCAGCCCGATGGTGGCGACGATGGAGAGCCCGACACAGATCTCGACCTGCTGATCGATCGGTTGCACGACCTGGCCCTCGACAATGGCCGCTGATCGCGTTCAACGTTGCCTATGGCTGCCGTACCACTGAGCCTCGATCAGATCGCCAAGCTGCCGGCGGAGCTGCCGGGCTGGCGGGTGGAGAACGGCAAGCTCCATCGCGACTGTCGCTTTGCCGACTTCAACGCTGCCTTTGGCTTTATGACCCGCGTGGCCCTGGTGGCCGAAACCATGGGGCACCACCCGGAGTGGAGCAACGTGTGGAACAGGGTGACGATCGATCTGACTACCCACGATGCGGGTGGGCTCACCGACCTGGATGTGCAGCTGGCCCGAAGCATTGATCAGCTTCTGGGTTGAGTGATGCGAAAATAGTTCAGACGTTATAGCGATGGGATGGTGCTGGGGTTGCCATCGCGCTGGGCCTCGTAGGCCGGTGACAGGATTTCAACCTTGGCTTTGGCGAATTCATCCTGAATGGCCGCCAAAAGTTTGGAATAGGCCATGCGGTAGCTCCCTACATCCTGGATCGCAGCGTTGAGCTCATAGCTCACGTGAAAATCGTTCAAACTCGTTTGAACCACCACGGGCTGTGGTTCGGTACTGACTTCGTCAACGCTCAGGGCTGCGGCGATCAGCAGCGCATGCACCTGGCGCCATGGCACGTCGTAGCCGATGGTCACGGTGACGCCCAGGGCAACGGGTGAGCCCAGGTCGCGGGTGGACAGGTTGTAGTTCAGCACGGGGGAGGCAATCACCGTGGCATTGGGAATACTCACCAGTTCATTGAGTGGGGTGAGAATCCGCGTTACCAGCAGGGCCCGCTCCTGCACCGTTCCCACCACGCCGTTGATATTCACCCGGTCGCCTTCGCGGAAGCCACGGGTGTAGATCAGCATCAGTCCGCTGAGCACATTGGTGGCAATGGCACTGGAGCCCAGCGCTGCCAGGATTCCTAGGAAGACGCCTGCTCCCTGGAAGGCTTTGTTGGTGGAGCCCGGGATGTAGGGGAGGGCCATGGCCACCGCGGCTACTGCGATCAGAATGGCCACGATGCGGCTGGTGGGTTTTCCCCATTCGGGATAGAACCAACTGAAGCGAATCTTCTCCTGTTCCAGGGCGTTGAAAATCCGGCTGTTCAGTCGGAAGGCCACAACGGTGAACACGCCGATCATCACCAGCGCCAGCAGATTGGGGATTCCGGCCACGATTCCACTGCCCAAGGTGCGCACCACCCCCAGAATCTGGCTGCGCAAACCCGCTGCTAAGGCCATCGTGGGCGGGAAGAAGCTCAGCAGCAGGGGAATGAGCAGGTAGCTCAACAGCATCAGCAGTCCCCAATACAGGCCCACCCTCAGCAGTTGCAGTGCCCGATGCAGTGACCGGTGCAGCGATTCACGGGGCACAAGCGCAGTGCCACCGATCTGCAGTTCCGGTAAGCGGGCCAGGCTGCGATGGCGCAACCAATGTCTGACCCGTTTGTTCAGCCGGTAAGCCCAGCGCAGCAGCAGCACATAGCCGAGCAAGACCAACAGGGCCGTCGCCGTACCCTTCAGCCACGCCCCAGGGGAATGCTGCAGACGAAAGCGTCTGATGCCTGCGCTCAGCTGATCCCGATAGCGATCGGCCAGGGCCTGCTGGCTCACCTTGGCCAATCGTGCCGCCCGTTCATCAACAGCCAGCAATGGTTGAATTCGCCCATCGCTTTGGCGCACGCCCACCATCACGTAGGGCGGTTCCTCCTCGGTGACCAGTTGGTCGGGATTGACGCTGTAATCCCTGGCCAGGGTTGAGAGTTCTGTGGAGAGATGACGGGCCAATCCCTGGGGGCTTTGGGCTCCAGCGGCGGAGTGCAGTTCAAGCACTTTTTGTCCATCGAGCTCCACCCAGCCCGAAGCTGCCGCGGATCCCCATCCCGGGGTTCCCACCAGCAGTGTTCCTGCCAGCGCCACGATCAACCCAAGCTGCAGCAGCCAGCGGCGTGAACGTTGTTCCGGCACGGTCTGTCAAGGAGTGAGGCCCATACCCTGATCACGCCGGCGCAGGCCAGCGAAAGGATCTTCCATTTGTCTTTCGGTTCTGCTGCGGCGCTGTCGACACAGTGGGTCCAACGAGTTGGTCCGTCCGCCCCGCATGCCCAGCCCCCATCGGGTGGGACCTCTTCTGGAACCCTTCATGGGTGATCAGCCAGCGGCCCGGCTGATCCGCACCACAGCTCGCCAACAGTGGAAGTTGCTGACGCTGGGTTTGTTCAGCAGCCTGCTGGAAGCGGCCACGGAAGGGGCCACCTTCGGGGTGATCTTTCTGGCGGTGGAGCTGCTCTCCGGTCCACGCAGCCCGAGCGCCGTGACCTGGGCCAGCAAACCACTGGTGGGAGCACTCCCCGGGTTTGCCCAGCTGCTTGCATCGCTGCCCACCACTCCCCTTTTCCTGGGGCTGCTGGCCCTGGCAGTTCTGCTCCAGGCCCTGCAGAGCGTGACCCGTTATGTGGGTTTGGTGAGCGTGGGTTATTTCGCAGCCCGCTGCCGGGCCCTGATCACCTCACGGATTCACGGCCAACTGCTCAGCCTCAGTTTTCCCTGTGCTGGTGGCTATCGGGTTGGCGACCTCACTGACTACGCCTTCCAGGGACCGGAAGCCATTCGCCAGGAGCTGGAAACCGCCAGCCAGATCGTGGTCAACGTTCTGCTGTGTGTGGTGTATGTCGCCGTTCTGCTTACCCTTTCGCCCTGGTTGCTGCTGGCGGCCCTGGGGCTAGGCGGCCTCATGGCCGTGGTGCAGAAGCGCCTGCTGCCGAAATTGCGGGCAGGAGCGGAGGAACTCTCCGGGATTCAGGCGGCCATCGCGGTGCGGGTCACTGAAGACATCCAGAACCTGCGCTTGCTTCACAGCACCGGCCAACGCCATGAAGCCCATCGACAATTACGAGGCCGAATGGGCGATCTGGAGCGCAGCCTGCGGCGCCGCTCGCGGTTGATGCATGTGATCAGCCCCTTTGGCGCGTTTCTGCCGGTGGCAGCGATTGCGGTGATGGGAGCGCTGAGCCTGTTGGTGTTTGGCTCTCGTACATCTGGGGTGTTGCCGAGTTTGGTCACTTTTGTACTGGCCCTCCAACGGCTGAATGTGCGTTTCTCCACCCTTGCCGGGTTGGTAAATCAACTCGCCGATAACTCCGGTCGTATTCAGCGTCTGAACGCTATCCTCTCCACCGAGAACAAATCCTTCGCTCGCGACGGTGGCATTCCTTTCGCGGGCTTGCGCCAGGCGATTCAGCTTGAAGGTGTGGGCCTTCGCTACGCGCCGAATGAGCCCCTGGCGATCGCTGATGTGTCATTGGCGATTCCACGGGGTAGCACCGTGGCCCTGGTTGGGACCAGTGGTGCTGGCAAAAGCACCATTGCCGATTTGTTGGTTGGGCTCTATGAACCCACTGAGGGGCAGATTCTTGTGGATGGGATTGATCTGGCCACGATCGATCTCCTCACCTGGCAGCAGCGCATTGGCGTGGTGAGTCAGGACACGAGCCTGTTCAATCTCTCCCTCGCTGACAACATCGCCTTTGGTGCCCCTGGCGCCAGTCGTGGGGAGATTGAGGAGGCTGCGCGATTGGCCCATGCTGCCGAGTTCATCGATCAACTGCCGCAGGGTTACGACACCATCGTGGGTGAGCGTGGCTTCCGGCTCAGTGGTGGCCAGCGGCAGCGTATTGCTTTGGCTCGCGCCATCCTTCGGCGGCCTGATCTGTTGATCTTGGATGAGGCCACCAGTGCCCTGGACTCTGAAAATGAACAGTTGGTGCAGCAGGCCATTGCTGAGCTGGATCAGGGCATCACACGACTCGTGATTGCCCATCGGCTTGGCACCGTGCGCCATGCCGATCACATTGCCGTGATGAGCAGGGGCCGGATTGTGGAGCAGGGAAGCCACGACCAGTTGATGGCGATGAGTCGTGGTCGCTACCGCGATCTCTGGTGCGCCCAGTCTGGTGAGGGTGCTGGAGCGCCTTCTGGGGATCGCCAGCTGGCGCGCGGTGGGAGTGAGGGGTGAGCGATTTGATGAACGCTATGCATATCGTGTGTGCCGTTGATTCAGGTTATGCGCGGCATTGTGCAGTGATGCTGCGCTCACTCCGTGAACAGCATCCTGGCTATTGCCTGCACGTCACTCTTCTGCATGCCGGCATTGATCCAGAAGAGGCCCTCAAGCTCTATGGTGATGCGGCTCCATTGCTGGATGCGCTGTCTTTGGTGCAGGTCAGTCCAGACCTGCTCAGGCCATTTCCTGTCGATGGGCACATCACAGCAGCGGCCTATCTCCGCTTGGTGCTTGGTGAGGTGCTACCCGTTGATCTCAAGCGGGTGTTGTATCTCGATTGCGACATCCTTGTGCGCAAGTCATTGGATGCCCTGTGGACGACCGATCTTCAGGGGCGTGTTCTCGCTGCAGTCGCGGCTCCCAATCACCCGGATAACTGCATCCGTCTTCAACTCGATCCAGAGCTGGGCTACTTCAATTCCGGTGTCTTGTTGATCGACATGGACCGTTTTCGTGCTTTCTCCATCCGTGAGAAGGCTGAACAATTTGTGCGTGCCTATCCGGAGCGCCTTCGTTGGCATGATCAGGATGTTCTCAATCATCTTCTCCGCCATCAGTGGCTGCCGCTTGGTGATTGCTGGAATGCCACGACCCCATGGTGGCTCGAAGCTGGTGATCGGCTGCGCGCCGATGTCAATCCTGCGGCTCCAGACCACCACTTGCCGTTCGCCCCGGCATTGATTCACTTCACCGGCGGCGGCTGGTACAAGCCCTGGAATTTCCTGTGCTTGCATCCCCATCGCCAGGCTTACCGCGATCTTGCGGCCCGTACGCCCTGGCGGCGCAGCCCGCTCCTGGAGCGCCCGCGCTTGCTCCAGCGCTGGCGCCGACGGTTGCGCTGGCGCCAGCGCTGTCAGCAGCTGATGGCGTGGTGGCAGAGCAGCTCCATCCCCGGGTGGGCGTGGCAGCGATGACGCTTACCTTTGCCGCGATCAGGGATTGCACGGCCTTGTTGCTGAGGCCTGCGGTGTATCTCTCCTCTGCGCGCTTCGACTACGACCGCTGGCCTGTTCTGCACGGTCCCCGCTATGGCCAGGCCCTTGGCCTGCAAACCCGTTGTTGGAATGCTGCCAACGCCTCGCTGTCTGACGAGGTGTTGATCATTGATCAACGGGTCGTTGCTGAGGATGTAGACGAGATCGAGGCCTTTGCCCATCGATGCCCGGAGCAGCGCCTGGTGCTCAGGGTTGTCGATCCGTACTGGCCTCCGGAGGATCAAAACCCTCTGCGCGATCTCGCTTTCCGATTGGTGGGGCGTGCCAATACGGCCGTACTCCTGGCTTACCAGCCGGTGGAAGTAACCAGGCTGTTGCTGATGGCCTATGGGCCCCAGCGTGTCATGGTCTCGCCCTATCCCTATCTACGTTCCAAGGAATGTTCCATGGATCGGCGGCGCAAGCGTCGCGTGATCATCAGTGGCAATGCCACCCCTTCGGTGTATCCCCTCAGAGCCCTGGCGCGCCATAAGCGTCGTCGATCCCTCGCCTGGCGTCGCTTCAGTGAAGATCTGGCCCATCCGGGCTACCTCCCAGGTCTCCAGCCTCGCAAGGCACTGCTGGGATCGGCCTATCTGCAGCATTTGGCTTCCTTTGAGGCGATGTTCCTTTGCCCATCAAGGGCATCGCTGGAGTTCTTCAAATATGGCGAATGTGCCTATGCAGGCTGTGCCCCTGTTGGTGCGGCTCCTGAGGGTCTGCCGGCGGCCGCTGCGGCCTGCATTCTTCCCTTTGATGCCTCTGCCATGGGCCAGTCGCTTCGGCGCATCGTTCACACTCCCGTAGCGGAATGGCGCGAGCGTGCCATGGCTTACCGGCAGGCCATGGCCGTGGATCGAGACCCTCTCCGCCTCCGTGAACACCTGGCTGACTGGCTGCAGATGCTTTGGCCAGCGAGGGCGGTGTGATGACGAGTGCCCCCGCGTTGCGCATTGCGCTGGTGAGCTACGAATTCCCCCCTGCCGTGGCTATCGGGGGGATCGGCACCTATGCCTGGGAAGCCGCTCGCATGTTGGCCGCAGGCGGACATCAGGTGGCTGTGTTTGCCGCTGGAGATTCGCGCACCCTCGGGCAGGAGCCGGCCCAGCACTTCGGCGTTGTCGTACACCGCATTGCTGCATGTGATCGGCAGCAGTTTCGCCATTTGTTGCCAGCAGTGTTTGCCAAAGAGCATCAGTGCTGCCCCTTTGATGTGGTGGAAAGTCCAGAAGTGGGTGCCGAGGCTGAGGCTGTGTGTTGTCAGTTCCCTGAGCTTCCGCTGGTGGTGAAGCTCCATACCTCGAGCCATCTGTTGCAGCGGCTTGGTTCTGATCAGGCGTTCTGGACCCAGCGCCTGCGCGTCTTTCTAGGTGGATTGCGCCGTGGGCGGCTGGTCTGGCTGCCACGGGCTGAATCCAGCCCTGAGCATCGCTTGGAGCGCGTGTTCACCACCCACGCCGATGCCGTGGCAGCACCAAGTGCCGCCATTGCGTCTGTTGTGCAGCGGGATTGGGCGCTTGATCCTCAGCGCACTGATGTGTTCCCCCTGCCTTTTCGCCCCAACCCAGCGTTGCTGGCCTTGCCGCTCCCGGATCGCCTTGACACCATCGGTTTCCTGGGGCGGCTGGAAACGCGCAAGGGCATTTTCGATCTTGCCCGCGCTGTCTTACCCCTGCTTACTCGCTATCCCTGGCTGCATCTTCGGCTCATCGGTCCGTCCTGGCCCACTGAGCGCGGTGATTCCTTCACCTGGTTGCGCGACTGTTTCCACTCGGTGCTCGCGCAGGTGAGTTTCCGCGGTGCCATCCCGGCCGAGGGCATCGGCGAGGAACTCGCCGCCTGCAGCGTTGTTGTGCTGCCCAGTCGCTGGGAGTCGTTTGGTTTGGTGTGCGCGGAGAGCATGGCGGCTGGCCGGTTGGTGATCGGTTCTTCGGCTGGCGGGATGGCTGAAATGATTCAGGATGGTGTGAACGGCTATCTCGTGCCGCCGCGATCACCACGGCTGATTCGGCGCCTTCTTGAGCGGCTGATTCATGATTCTGCACCGATTCGCCCGCTTGCAGCGGCCGGCCGGGCGCGCATTCTTGAACTCCTTGAGCCGCAGCGGGTGTTGCCGCTCCAGCTGGCTAACTATCACCGGGCCATAGCCCAGGCCAG